>JAGAMK010000049.1 GCA_017624735.1 Clostridia bacterium | reverse complement strand
TCGGCTCCCCTGAAAGGGGAGCTGGCAAATGCGTAGCATTTGACTGAGGGGTTTGTTCGTTTTACACCTTACTAACTGAGGCTTTTTTCGTAACCCCTCTGTCACTCCGTGACATCTCCCCTTTCAGGGGAGACAAGAAACTAAAAGACCTCGGCAAATTCATATTTATATGGCAAAACAATGGCGGGGTCAAGACCCCGCCGAACTGTTATATAAAAACTACTGTGCATCTGTGCCACTAAACCTTATGAGTTCAAGGTTTGGTGCGTTTTCTGCGTCGATTGCCTTGTTATAGTCGTCACAGATAGTACCCCACTGTACTGATGATTTTTCAATAAGTACATTTTTAGCATTTCTGATAAAGAAACCACTGTTTTTGTACTTTTCAACACCATACTGTAAGCAAGGACGAAGGTCATAAAGACCGCAATCCCATTTTGATGTTTTTGATATTGTAACACTTACATTCTCAAAGGTTACATCTTCAATCATATTTTCTCCTGTGCCGTGAATAAGCACACCGTTTTCACCCTTACAGGTAATATTACGGAAACGAATATTCCTGATTTTGCCCGATTTTGTATTCTCATCACGGTTAAAGGTTGTAATAACAATAGGCTCGGCTGTACCCCACCAATCAGGGCAGAAACGACGAGTTTCAATAATGCAGTTTGAATATGTAACATTTTCAACGTTACCGCCGTCACGAATCTGAATTGAAAGTCCACGGTTACTGCGTGAAATGATACAATTATCAACAATCACGTTGCGGAAATCTCCAACACCCTCTGTACCAATTTTAATAGCAGCAGAAGTTGAAATTAGAGTACAGTTTGCGATAATAATGTTCTCACAAGGACCATATTCTGCATTACCCTTTGAGGTTTTAAGGCAGATACAGTCGTCAGCACATTCCACGTGACAACCTAAAATTCTAACATTTGTACAATGGTCAGGGTCAATACCGTCGGAATTTGCAACATCCAAATCATTAAGAATTCTGATTTGTGAGATAAGAACATCATCACATCCAGCAGGATGCAAAGTCCAGAATGGTGCGTCAACGATTGTAACGTCTTTGAAAGTGATGTTATTGCTCTTTTCAACATAGATAACTGTTGGACGTGGATAGAAATTGCCTGTTACATAATATTGGTCTTTTCTCTCAACGAAAGCATGACCGTTTGCGTCAATAGTACCCTCACCTGAAATTGTGCAACCGTCAGCCTCATAGCCATAAATGAATACGAATGATGGCTTGCCTGTTACAGGATTGCCGATAAGTGCGGTTTTAGGGTCGTCAATCATATTGCAAGGACGTATGTAACCTTCGATATTGTCAGTTGCTTTAAGACGAGAGCCTTTTTGAAGGTGCAACTCAACATTTTTCTTCATACGGATTGAGTCGGAATAATATGTTTTGCCACTTGTGAGCACAACTGTACCGCCACCGTTTTCTTCTGCCTTGTCGATAGCAGACTGAATAGCTTGAAAGTCGTTATTCACACCATTACCAATGGCACCAAAATCTTCGGGATAAAAATAAAGCATAATAAAATCCTCCAAGTTGTTTTCTGTGGTAAAGTATAGCATATCAAAAGCAAAAGAGCAATAAAAATCCCGCAATACATAAAGAATTGCGGGATTCTATTTCACTGATATTTCTCGTTATATACTATATGATTATGCCTTTTTGATTTTGTTGAGTTTAGCATTAAGCTCGAGGAGTTCTTCTTTATTCATTTTAAGACCTGTCATACCGAGCATACCGATAAGACGAAGAACTGTAAATCCGCCCATCATCTGCATTATACCTTCGTTCATCTCAAAACCGCCTTCGCCTGCACTCTGCTTTGCAGCCGCTGCGATTGGTCCCATAATCTGACCGAAGAGAGCCTGACCTTCAGGAACTTTAAGAAGCTCGCTCATTTTATCATTAAGTGACAAGTAACCGTCAACCTCTGTAATGTCGAACCAGTTAAGAATTGCACCTTTTTCTTTGAGTCTGTAATCTTCGTTGAATGTTTCAACCTTGCGAATTACGCTTTCGTCACCTAATTCACCTGAGATTGCCTGAATTCTTGTTATACCATTATTCGGCACATCGAAATAGAAGAAATGATTTTCACTTGTTTGCCTTTCAAGCAATTCACCATTTACATAAAGTTCAACTTCAGGCTGATTTGAATAAACAGTAACCCTTGTTACATCTTCAACTCTGTCAACATATCGTTTTCCGCAGATATGAACAAATGGGTCATCAGTAAGCCATGCCTTGTATGCATAGAAAGAGTCCTTCTTGTATTTACGGTCAAATGTCATAAGACCCTTATGATTCTGTCCGTTTTCGCCACCCTCTGCACGAGCATCAGCACCGAAGTCAAACATATTCCAAACGTGAGTTGCCCAGATATATTTTCTTGAGAATAACTGCTTAATCAATTCTTCGTGATAATATGCCTGATACTCTTCTGTGTAATCGCCCTGCTGTGGGTTTGATGTATGCCAGTTAAGAGCCTCACAGCCGTATTCACTCATACCAACAGGAATGTTCGGGAATTTAGCGTGGAAATTATCAAACCAAGGACCATTCATACTTGTGTCGCCGCCGTACCAACCAAAATAGTGGTTGTGAGAAACAACATCAGGAATCTGAATGTATGGGTCATCAAGACTGCACATTGAAACAACTGCAATAGTAGTAAGTCTTGTTTTATCCATTTCGTGACAAAGTTCGTTAAGGATTTTATGATTTTCAATAAGGTCATCGTCTGAACCGTTCATTGAAATTTCGTTTGAAAGTCCCCAAACAACGATTGACGGATGGTTATAATTCTGAACAATAAGTTCTTTCATCTGTGAAATTGTGTTTTCACGACCTGTTGGCATATGCTTCGAAATATAAGGAATTTCTGCCCAAATTACCATACCGTACTCGTCACAGAGGTCGTAGAAATACTGGTCATGCTGATAGTGTGCAAGACGAATTGTATTTGCACCCATTTCATAGATGAAATCCATATCTTCCTTATGATGCTCGGGAAGAAGAGCGTTACCGATACCCCATCTGTCCTGATGACGTGAAACACCACGGAGAGGGTACTCCTCACCGTTGAGAATGAAGCCTCTTTCAGCATCAATCTGGAAAGTACGGCAACCGAATTTAGCAGAAATGTTATCGAGAACCTCATCGCCATTTACAAGTTCAACCTCTGCTGTGTAAAGATAAGGATTCTTTCTGCCGTTCCAAAGTGTAACATCTTTGATTTCAAGAACAATTTTGTTGTCTGTTGATTTGCCTGCCGCAACAACATTACCACCCTTGTCTTTAATTGCAAAATTTACTGACTGTCCGTCTTTTTTATTCGTAACATATGTTTCGATTTCAACAACAGCATTCGCACCCTTAACGGTAGGAGTAACCTGAATACCGGGACCTCCGTAATAGTCAAGGTCAAAATGACTTTCATTAACAGCAATAATGTTTACGTTTCTGTAAAGACCGCCGTAGAATGTGAAGTCAGCCATTTGAGGATAAACAGTTTCATTTGCAGAGTTGTCAACAAGAATTGCAAGTTTATTTCCCTTGCCGAGTTCTTCTGTAATATCAACTCTCCAAGTTGAATAACCGCCGTCATGAGATGCCAATTTATTACCGTTCATATAAACAGTTGCAGATGAATTTGCACCGTTGATTTCAAGGTAATACTTATCGGCTGTCGGAATTTCTTCCATATCAATTTCTTTTACATAACAGCAAGTACCGCGAAAATAGTCGTTACCGCCGTCCTGACCGTCAATAGCATTCCAGCAATGAGGAACATTGACAAAATCCCAATCAGCAGGAACTACTGCGGGAACTTCGCACACGCCTTTACGGAAAGACCATTTACGATTTAAACTTATAATTTTTCTCATATATACACTCCTTTGAGTTATTTCGGTTACTTATATTTTAACTTAAATAAGCAGAATTTTATTAGTAAAATTTTTATTGGTTTGTGTATTATTTTATGAAATTTTACACAAAAAAGCCGTCAACGAAATTTTCGCCGACGACTTAATAAGTCAATCCTTATTTTTCAATAGTCTTTGCCAATTCTTGTTCTTCTTTCTTACCGATATTATAGATAAATGCCATTGATAAGAACGCAATAAGAGAACCTGCTGCAAGAACTATAAAGTAAAGATTCTTTACTTTTTCGCCAAAGTCTGCAGACTGAACAGCATTTTCTCCTTCAACGAAGCCGATAGCAATAAGTCCCCATGAAACTACCGCCTGACCGATACCCTGAGCAAGTTTACGGAAGAATGAATAAAGTGCATAAAGTGAACCTTCTTCACTCTTGCCGGTTTTTCTGTAGCTAACTTCAATACAGTCTGCAACGATAGCCCAAACAGAAATTTGGAATACTGCATTACCAACATTAAGTCCCATAAGACAGACAATATAGAGAAGCATGCCTGTCATATTAGCTGTCATTGGTACAAAAAGTGAAATCACACCTGAAATTGCACCAATAAGCATACAAGTTACGACAACTTTTTTCTTGCCATACTTAGCAGTAATTTTACCAAGAATAGCCATAAAAACAATCATTGGTGCATAAGAACCAATCATTGCAATACCTACTTTACCTGTATCCTGGAAGAAGTACTGGAAAACCATATTATTGAGAGCCATTGTTGAGTTGAAAAGTGCAACGGAAGCAACTGAAGCGATAGTAGCACCCACCATAGCTCTGTTTGTGAAGAATGATTTGAATGCAGAGAAGAAAGCGGTCACAACATTCTTGTTTTCTGTGCTGTCCTCACGCTGTACTCTTTCCTTAACGAGCTTTGTTGTTCCCCAAAGAGTTGCAAAAGCAACAATTGACATTACAAGTGCAACAGGAAGAAGTGTTTCACCTTTAAGAACCTCTTCTTCAATGCCTGTTGTAGGATTTTTCACCTTGTTGTAAACAATACCTGGGAGGATAATCATAATAACAATTGCAGGCAAAGCAGCACCTACACTACGGAAAGTGGAAAGAGAAACCTTTTCTTGTGGGTCGCTTGTAATAACACTGTGAAGCGAACCATAAGGCACATTAACCATAGTATAAGCAATTGACCACAAACAATATGATATAAGACACCAAGCATATTTACCTGCATAAGGCAACGAAGTAACAGGTGCGAAAATCATTACATTAAACACAACGAGAATTAAGCCACCTGCAATAATCCAAGGCATATATTTACTCTTTTTGCCAATTCTTTTTGTATCAACCAGGTTACCGATAACAACATCATTAACAGCATCAAATACTTTTGAAATGAGTATGATTACAGCATAGTCCGCTGCCTTGATACCTATGTACTGTAAATAAAAAAGCTGCATAAAGGTCGAAACAAGTTGGAATGAAAAACCGCAACCCATATCACCCATTGCATAACCTATTTTGTCCTGCCAACCAAATGGTCTAATTTTTGTTTTTTCCATTTATTTTCCCCCTAAAAATCATATAATAAAACTCAAGTACATAAATACCCGATTTTGTTACACAACTATTTTACAGTATATAAAATTTTTTTGTTAGTAAACTTTTTGCTTTTTTGGGTATGATTTTTATTTATTTCTTGATTTTTACCAAAATTTGTACCATAATATAAGAAAAACTGTAAAAAATTACATGGGAAGGTGTTTTTATGCTTTACGAAAAAGAACTTGAATTTTTTCGTAAAATTTTAAAAAATTACAGAATTCAATCATATCTTATTACACAAGGAGACAAATCCCACCGTGGTATTGACCGTGGAATTCGTGATTTTTTAGATATGGAAGAAGATTATGACCAGCTTTTCTGCACTCCGCACGAAAGTATTACAGAAAACATGATATGTAAAATTACTGACATCTTCTTCTGCAACTACTACTTTATAATATTACCTGATACTGAAGTCCCATCAACCTTTATAGCAGGACCTTTTATTGATATAGACCTTAATCAAAATTCCCTTATGGAAATTGCAGAAAAGAACAATATTCCTGCACATATTTTCTCGCAACTACAAAAATACTATTCAAGTGTGCCTGTTTATACTGACCACGATGTTATTCTGTCTCTTTTCAATTCATTTGGTGAACTCCTTTGGGGAAGCACGGATAAATTTATCTATAAAACAATCAATATGTCGTATAATAATCAAGATTTCCCTCGAGTTGTTAAAAATCTTGAACACAAAACTGACGACGCACTCTTTACAATGCAGATGCTTGAACGCAGATACGAGGGTGAAAACAAAATGCTTCAGGCTGTAAGTCAGGGAATGACACATCAAGCAGAACAGATTCTATCAAAATCCTCGTCGCTTATGCTTGAAATGAGAGTTAGTGACCCTGTAAGAAATATTAAAAATTACAGCATCATTGTAAATACTCTCCTTCGCAAATCCGCTGAACAAGGTGGTGTTCATCCTCTCTATATTGACGGTGTTTCGACAGATTTTGCAAAAAGAATTGAACTTATAAAGTCCGTTGAAGAAGGCATTTCAATGCACCACGAGATGATAGACAGATATTGTAATCTCGTGAAAACCCATTCTATGAAAAAACTTTCTCCTCTTGTACAAAAGGTAATTGCACTTGTTGATTACGACATAACATCAGACCTAAGTCTTAGCAGTCAAGCAGAAATGCTGAATGTTAATGCAAGTTACCTTTCAACTCTTTTCAAGAAAGAGATGGGGTTAACTCTTACTGAATATGTTACCAAAAAGAGAATTGAACACGCTTCTTTTCTTCTCACCACAACAAACCTGCAAATTCAAACAGTCGCACAGAATTGTGGCATTTACGATGTTAATTATTTTACCAAAATGTTTAAAAAGCATACCGGAAAAACTCCAAAAGAACATCGTGAAAACTCTATTAAATTCTAAAAAATTAAGGGACATTGATTGATGTCCCTTTTTTCTGTTATATATTCATTCCACCATTTACGGAAATGTTTTGTCCTGTAATAAAATCAGCATCTTTTGACGCAAGAAAAGAAACTGCACCTGCAACATCTTCAGGTGTGCCAATTTTGTTAAGTGGTGCTTCTTCTTTAAGCGAATTCATTGTTTCTTCGTCAAAATGGCTTGTCATATCCGTTAAAATCACTCCCGGTGAAACAGAATTAACGGTAATCCCTGAAAGTCCAACTTCTTTTGCAAGTGCTTTTGTCATACCGATAATTCCTGCTTTTGATGCAGAATAATGCACCTCGCACGAGCCACCGGTCTCACCCCAGATTGATGAGATGTTTATAATTTTCCCCGATTTTCGGTTAATCATATATTTAAGCACGGCTCGACTACAATAAAACGCGCCTGAAAGATTTGTTTCAATCATTCTGTGCCACATTTCATCTGTAATATCAGTGAATAAAGTTTGTTCGGCAATCCCCGCATTGTTTACAAGAATTGCAATTTCACCAAAGTTTTTTTCAATATCACTCACAACAGAATTCACAGAATTGCTGTCAGTAATATCAAGTTTATACGCCCTACAACCTGCACCCATATCAGCACAAAGCTTTAATGCCTTTTCTTCGGAATTATTATATGTAAGTGCAACCTTATATCCGTCATTTATAAGTCTTTTTACAACAGCAGAGCCGATTCCCTTTGCTCCACCTGTAACCAATGCAACTTTTTTCATTTTATCATCCCTTTCGGCTTTTTATATTGTAACACACTTTGTTTAGTTTTGCATTAAAATACTTGAAAAAGTTTTTTAATTAGCATATAATATCAATTGCAAATTTAATATGCTGGAATAGCTCAGTTGGTAGAGCAGCTCATTCGTAATGAGCAGGTCGCGTGTTCGAGTCACGTTTCCAGCTCCATTTCCAGAAAAGTTGCAAAGGCAACTTTTCTTTTTTTCATAACAACATTTACATATTATTAACATTCACGTAATCAATTTGAGTAAATTCATGGTATAATATAGTTATATTAACATTTAGAGGGAAATGATTATGAGACAATTGGCACGAAAACTACAACAATTTATGGTTGGTCGCTACGGTAATGATGAGTTCACTTTATTCTTATCTCTCGCAGGGCTTATCCTTGGCCTTTTAGCAAATTTTAAATATCTGGGATTTTTATATTATATCGGAGCAATACTAATTATCTTTGGTCTTTTCCGTACTCTTTCTAAAAATTATAATGCACGAAGAAAAGAACTTAACTGGTACCTTTTATGGTCAGCAAAGCCAAAAGCGGAAATTAAGCTTTTAATTAATCGGATACAGGAAAGAGAGACACATAAGTATTTCAAATGCAAAAACTGTAAAGCAGTTTTAAGAGTACCAAAAGGTAGAGGTAAAATAGAAATTACATGTCCCAAATGCAGAGCAAAAGTCATAAAAAAGACATAAATCAACATTTAATGGCAAGTTGGAGCTGAATTCCATCTTTTATGTGCAAATCAAATTTGAATTTACCGAGGTGTATTATGGTTGGAATTATGGATGTTGGTGGCGGATTAAGAGGAAACTATGTAAGTGGTATTATTGATTATCTTCTTGATAACTCTATTGATATTGAATATTGTCTGGGCATTTCCGCAGGAACTGCAAACCTCATAACATACATAGCAGGTCAGCGTGGAAGATTAAAAAGTTTTTATGAGGAATATTCATTTGAAAAACAATATATGAGTATACACAACTATTTCAGCAAGGGAATGTATATCAACCTTGATTATATTTATTCTGACATAACAAATAGTTATGGTAAAAACCCATTAGACTTTGAAGCTATAATAAAATCACCCAAAAAGTTTGTTGCTGCAGTAACGGATGCACAGAGTTCTACTCAAAAGTATTTTTATAAAAGTGATTTAGCCTATAATGATTTTACTTTATTAAAGGCAAGTTGTGCATTACCTATAGCAACCCGTCAACCTGTTTTGTTTAAGAACGGAAAATTTTTCGATGGTGGCATCTCTGACCCGATTCCGTATAAAAAAGCATTTGATGACGGTTGCGATAAACTGATTATCTGTTTGACACTTCCTATTAACTATAAAAAATCCGCTTTTCCCAAATGGCTAGTCAATCCATTACTTTTTAATTATCCGCAAATTGCAAAAGCTATAACAATGTCGCATGCAATATATCATAATAGGATAAATGAAATTCTTGAACTCGAAGAACAAGGCAAAGTGCTGATACTTTATCCTGAAGATTGCTTCGGAATTAAAACGGCGACAAGAAATAAAATCGGTTTAAGCAAACTGTATGAGCTTGGATATAATGATGCGAAAAAGATAGAAAACTTTTTAAATTCATCCAAAAATTAAAAGCTCGACAAATTCAAATTTGACTAACTGGCAAAACATTAATTTTCATTATGTTACCATCAAATTTCAAAAACAGTCCTCAAAAACGGACTGTTTTTTCTTTTTATCCTTTTATCACACAATCTTTTGTGATATGATACCTTCGTACAGAACAAATGTTCTGTACAGAAAGGAGGCAACAATGACTTTATATCAGTTAGGCGAGGAATATCTCAGACAAGCAGACGATTTAAAGAATGTTATTTCCGTTTTCTCCACTCAACGGAATAACCTTTGTGGCATTGCTCTTTTTGAACTCAACAGTAAAATAACAACACTGAAGGAAATGGAAAGAGACACTCGAATCCTTGGCAAAAAACTCGTCCATTATTATTCTGGAAATGATTGTAAAAAGACCTATCACCCCCATAGATTTGATTGACAAAATCAGTTTTATTGGTATAATTAGTTATAGTATTACTTTTTAGGAGTGATAGATTATGAAAAAGATTTTTAGTTGCTTAATTGCAATACTTATTTTTTCAGCCTGTATGATTCCTTGTTTTGCAGAGGCACCAGCAGTTTCAGTTGGAGCAAATAACACCAGTGTAAGTGTTGGCGATACAGTTACTGTTTATGTCAATCTCTCAAAAGAATCAAATCTTACAATGCTTAAATTCACTGTAAATTACCCGACCACTCATTTTGAATATATTTCGGGTTCACTCAGTTCAAATAAACTGTTTGATATTGAAGAACCCGGGTCATCGTTAGGTGCCATTACTTTCTTTGGAACAAGTTATGAACCCGTTGTTGCCGGTGGAACTGTTATATCAATGAGTTTCAAGGTAAAACAAGGCGGTGGAACAATATCAATCGGTTCACTCTCATCCGATAGTACCGAGGCAGTTGTTTCAAGCAGTCTTACTTTTAAAGATTGTGCTCATGCCAATATGTCATGGGAAACCGTTAAAGCATCAACTTGTAAGGAACAAGGAACTAAAAAAGGTACTTGCCCTTGCGGATTCACAAAGGAAGAGCCCTTACCATTAGGCGAACACAAATTTGGTACTCCTGTTGTTACAAAGCAACCTACTTGTACAGAAACAGGCATTCAGGTTGCAAAATGCACATTATGTAATGCCGACGGTACGCCTGAAACTATCCCCGCAAAAGGTCATCAGTTTGATGATTCAGCAATAAAACAGCAACCAACCTGTACTGCAACAGGTACTGCTGTTGGTAAATGTAATGCTTGTGGATTTGAAAGCACTACTCCGGTAACAATTCCTGCAAAGGGACATAACTTTGGTAACTGGGTTGTTACAAGAGAACCTAATCAATTGATGAGTGGTGAACAGAGGAGAGTTTGTAATACTTGTCAGTACATTGAGACTCAAACAATTGATAGACTCACAACAACTCCTGACGAGCCAATCACTAACCCAATCACACCCCCTGCTCAACAGATAACCCCAATTGAGCCAAACACAAATCCAACAATGAATAACAACAATAACATCAAACCAAACGATAAAGACGATGGCGATGACAAGAATGGTTTATCGGGTCTTTTCGGTGACGAAGTCAGCAATAGCGACAAAGCCATGGTACTTGTTATTGTGTTGGCGGTAGTTACAGTTGTAACATTGACAATCTACATATTACTACTTCAACAGCGTAAGAAAAAAGAATAAATAGTTTGACATCTGCTTCATAATTGAGGCAGATGTTTTTTGTGTTGAAAACTACTGTATTCTGTGATAGAATTAGACCATTAAAGAAAAGGGGATTTGAACCATGTCAAAATTTACAGAAAAAATTGTTGTTGGTGTAATGAAATTAGGCATGAAAATCGCCGGTGCTGACGTTTCTCAGGAAGAGGCACTTGAAGCACTTGGTGAAGTAACAATAACCGACGGAATGCCTGAAGTATTACGTGAAGCTGCGGGTGAAACTGCAATTCTTTTAGAAAACAACGGAGTTCTTCCTTTCAAAAAGGGCACAAAAATTTCCGTTTTCGGCAGAGTACAAAATGACTGGTTCTACACAGGTTACGGTTCCGGTGGCGACGTTAAGAAACCTTATGGTGTAAACCTTATTGACGGACTTAAAAATTGTGAAGATTTAGTTCTCAACACAAAACTTTCAGATACTTATGAAAAATGGTGCAAGGAAAATCCAATCGACCACGGTGTTTGGGGTCATTGGCCAAGATTCTATCCCGAAATGCCACTTACCGTTGACCTTGTAAAAAATGCAAAAGCAAATAGTGACAACGCAGTTTTTGTAATTGGTCGTTCATCCGGTGAAGACAGGGAAAACGTACTTGAAAAAGGTAGTTTCTATGTAACTGACGAAGAAAGAACAGCACTTCACAGAGTTTGTGAGCAGTTTGATAATGTCACAATTCTTCTCAATATCGGCTCCGTTATGGATATGAGTTGGCTCCGTGAATTTGGTAACAAAATCGGCGCTGTTATGATTGTTTGGCAAGGTGGTATGGAAAGTGGTAACGCTGTTGCAGACCTCCTTTGTGGCAAGGTTACACCAAGTGGTAAATTAACTGATACAATTGCAAGAAAATATGAAGATTATTCATCATCTGCAAACTTTGGCAATCATGATGCAAACACTTACGAAGAAGATATTTATGTTGGCTATCGTTGGTTTGAAACATTTAACAAAGATGCTGTTATTTATCCATTCGGTTATGGCTTGTCATACACAAATTTCCAGATTAACTTTGATAGTGCGGAGCAGACAGAAGAAAATATCAAAGTAAATTGTACTGTTAAGAACATCGGTGAATATGCAGGTAAAGAAGTTGTTCAGGTTTATGTTTCAAAACCTTGTGGCAAGCTTGGTAATCCTGCAAGAGAATTGGCTGCATTCGGCAAAACAGATACTCTTGAGCCGGGAGCAAGTCAAACTCTTGAAATTGTTGTTCCAATTGAAAGATTTTCTTCTTATGACGACAACGGTGCAAGTGGATATGCTCATTCCTATGTAATGGAAAAAGGCGAATACTCTCTCTATGTAGGCAGTGATGTTCGTAGTGCAGAAAAGAAATGGAGTTATTACCAGAATGAAACTGTTGCAACCCTCCGTCTCAAACAATGTTCTGCACCACAAATTCCTTTTGACCGTTATGTAAACAGCGAAGAAGGACTTAAGAAAGAGCCTGTTGCGTGTCGCCAATATGACCTTAAAAAGGTTATACTTGAAAACATCGGCGAAGGTGTTGCAATTACCGGTGATAAAGGATATAAACTCAGCGATGTGGAAGAAGGCAAGGTTTCAATGGAAGACTTTGTTGCACAGTTAAGCCTTGATGAGTTAGAAGCAATTTCCCGTGGTGACTATAAAATGGACTCACCTTTAGGAGCAAAGGGCAATGCAGGTGCTATGGGTGGTATTCTCCAGAGCCTTCGTGATAAAGGTATTCCGCCAATGATTACAACAGACGGACCATCAGGTATCCGACTTCTCGCTTACTGCTCACTCATTCCGAACGGTACAGCCCTTGCAAGTACATTCAACACCGACCTTGTTGAGAAGGTTTATGCAAAAATCAGTGAGGAATTAAAGGCAAAGGGAAGCGATATTCTCTTAGCACCCGGTATGAATATCCATCGTAGCCATCTTTGTGGCAGAAACTTTGAGTATTATTCAGAAGACCCTGTTGTAACAGGCTTGATGGGTGCAGCTGCAGTTAAAGGTATTCAAACCTGTGGCGGTAGTGCTTGTCCTAAGCACTATGCTTGCAACAATCAGGAAGTTAATCGTACAGGTAATGATTCTCGTCTTTCAGAAAGAGCTTTACGTGAAATCTACTTAAAGGGCTTCGAAATCTGTGTTAAAACAGCACATCCAAACACAATTATGACATCTTACAACAAAATTAACGGTGTTTGGGGACATTACAACTATGAACTCTGTGAAAGAATTCTTCGTGAAGAATGGGGATTTGACGGAGTTGTTATGACTGACTGGTGGATGCGTCCTTCAAAGAGTCAGGAATTCCCAAAAATGCGTGACCAAGCTTACCGAGTAAGAGCAGGTGTCAATGTGCTTATGCCGGGTGGTGACAGAGTAACAAACGGCAAGCCTGACGGCACACTCTTAAAGACTTATGGTAAAAAAGACGGTATCACACTTTACGAAATGCAGAGAAACGCAAGTTTTGTACTTAAACTCTGTATGAAAAAGTATAAGGATTAAAAAGAAAAGGTAGGATTTAAAATCCTACCTTTATTGGTTTTCAACACATATTTTGTATGCAATCTCTTGTAATTGTTCCATTGTTTCAATAGTACCTAATTCCAGACGATACTTTGCAGCACCGTGAAGGCCTTTTGTATACCAGCCTGCATGTTTTCGTGCCTCACGCATACCGATAAAGTCACCTTTATACTGGCAGATTTTCTCAATATGCTTAATCATAACCCTCATTCTCTCGCTTACGGGTGGATGGGGGATTATTCTTTCGTGCTCAAGATAAGCATTGATTTGTGAGAATACCCAAGGACAACCTAAAGCACCACGACCAACCATAATCAAATCGCAGTTTGTTTCTTCAAGCATACTTGCAGCCGAAATTCCGTCAATAATATCACCGTTACCTATAACAGGAATAGAAACAGCCTTTTTAACCTCTGCAATAATATTTCTGTCAACAGGTGGAGAATACATCTGTTTTCTTGTGCGTCCGTGAATAGTAACAGCAGCAGCCCCTGCATTTTCAGCTCTTTGTGCCATTTCAACAGCATTGATTGAGTTTTCATCCCACCCCGCACGGATTTTCACGGTTACAGGCACGGGTGAAGCCTTAACGACTTCTCTTACAATATCCTCTGCAAGTTGTGGATTTTTCGCTAGACTTGCACCGCCACCGTTACCTGCAATTTTTGGTGCAGGACAACCCATATTAATATCAATAATCTGTGGGTTTACCTGCATAACGGATTCAATGCTATCTGCCATAATTTTGGGGTCACTACCAAAAATCTGCACAGCAGCAGGACGCTCCTCATCGGATAAAAACATTAAATCCTTGGATTTTCTGTCACCCATTGAAACACCTTTTGAACTTATCATTTCGCTGACAACATATGCAGCACCGTAATTCACACATAATTCACGAAAAGCACGGTCTGCAACCCCTGCCATAGGTGCTAAAACCGCTTTTCCGTTTATTTCAACATTACCAATTTTCAAAACATTACCTCGTAAAAGAATGATAGAGTAATTTTATCATAATAAGACGATTAAAACAATAAAAAATACTGTTATTTTTTATTCCGGTGTGCTACAATAAATACAATCTTAAAATTAAAGGTGATTTTATGAAAGCATTTATGGATAAAGACTTTTTACTTTCAACCGAAACAGCAAAGGTCATTTTTGAAAAGGGTGCAAAGGACACACCTATTTTCGACTGGCATTGTCATCTTTCTCCAAAAGAGATTTATGAGGACAAGCCATTTGAAAACATTACAAAAATCTGGCTTGGTGGAGACCACTACAAATGGCGTGCTATGCGTGGTTGCGGTGTAGATGAAAAATATATTACAGGTGACGCAACTGACTACGAAAAATTCATGAAATGGGCAGAGAGCTTGCCATATTGCATCGGCAATCCACTTTATCATTGGACACATCTTGAATTACAGAGATATTTTGGCATTTATGAGCCATTAAGTCCAAAAACTGCTGATATGATTTGGGATAAATGTAACGAACAGATTAAATCAGGTGGTTTCACTCCCCGCTCACTCATTGAAAAGTCAAACGTTGCTTGTGTTTGCACAACTGACGATGCAGCAGACAGCCTTGAATATCACAAGTTATTGGCAGAGGATAAGAGCTTTAAATGCAAGGTTATTCCTGCATTCCGTCCTGATAAATCATTCCTTATTGACACTCCTGCATTTAAAGAATGGATTGTTGCTATGGAAAAATCAGCAGAAATGGAAATCAATGCATTTTCTGATTTACTTACAGCACTCGAAAAGAGAATTGCATTCTTTGACGAAATGGGTTGCAGAGCTAGTGACCACGCACTTGAGTATTGCCCATTTGAGCCTGCAACAGCAGAAGAGTTAGAAGAAATCTTCGCAAAAGCACTTGCAGGCGGAGAGTTCACAAAGAAAGAACTTGACCAATACAGAACAGCACTTTTACAGTTCTTTGGAGAAAAATATGCTGAACTCGGTTGGGCTATGGAACTTCATTTCGGTGCAATGAGAAACAACAATGCAAGAATGTTCAAGTCAATCGGTGCTGACACAGGCTTTGACTCCGTTCACGACCATCAGTTAGCCTATGGACTTTCTCGATATCTTGATTCACTTGATGTTAAGGGCAAATTACCAAAAACAATTCTCTTTACACTCAATCCAAAAGATAATTATGTTCTCGGCACAATGCTCGGTAATTTCCAGAGCAGCGAAGCACAGTCAAAAATTCAGTTTGGCTCTGCTTGGTGGTTTAACGACAACTACGACGGTATGAGAGAACAGATGAAAACTCTCGCAAATCTTGGTGTGCTAGGTAAGTTTGTTGGTATGGTTACTGACTCACGCAGTTTCCTTTCCTATCCACGCCACGAATATTTCAGAAGAATTCTCTGCGAAATCATCGGCGATTTAGTAGAAGAAGGCAAGTACCCAAATGACACCGAGTTCCTTTCACAGGTTGTAGAAGATATCTCATTCAATAATTCGAAAAATTATTTTGGCATATAAACCGGTACGGAGGGTTTCATCCCTCCGTTTTTTTGTGTGTACCACAGCATAAAAAAGCACCTCAAATGAGGTGCTTTCGTTGTATATTTTATAATTACTCTGCCTTTGCTTCTGCCTCGTGCTTTTCACGAAGGGCTTCATAAATAGGCTCCATCTTTTCTTTTGTAAGCGGATATCCGAATCTGAAGATAAGCCATACACTTGTATAAACAATGGCAGGAATTATTGTGCAGATAAACATAATCTTTTTACTTGTATCATTTTCAGCAATAAAGCCATTTCCTGCAGTAAGGCTATCATATTTTGCCCATTGAAGAAGGAAAAGTCCGCCTGCATCGGCAATTGCCTGACCGAACTGACGGCCGAATGTGTATGCAGAATAAACTGCACTTTCGTTTCGGATGCCTGTCTTGTATTCCTGATAGTCAATAACGTCCATAACAACTGCCCAACAAGTAAGGCTGACAAATGTATATCCGAAGCCGATAAGAAGTAAGCAAAGCATATAAAGCCATGCAGGATAAATACCCTGACTTGGATTTATCCACATAATGAAATCCTGGTTGTTTGCAGTTACAAAGAGAAATACAGATGTTATTGCAGAAATAATTGACATTCTTCCGCAAAGTTCTTTCTTACCGAATTTTGCAGAAAGCTTTGGTGTAAACAAAATCAGCAATACCATTGGAAGATAGTTGCAGATTGTACCGATAATGCTAAGACCTGTATTTGTAAAATAGTTTTTATAAAGATAAGCATTGAACGAGCCAAATTGAAGCTGACCGCTGATTAACACACCTGACAAAGTAAGCATTACGAATGGTCTTGATTTGAAAAGTCCTTTGTAAACGCCCTTCAAATCAACATTTTCATCATCAACAGCAGGAACTCTTTCCTTAACCATTCTGTGACCGATAAGATAGCTAACTATTGAGAAAATACCCATAAGAAGTGCGTACATAAACATTCTGTTACCGTCAGCAACTTCAATTTCCTTACCTGTCTGTTCATCAAAAACGCCTGTGCCAACATAGATAACCATTGGAGCAATAAGAAGAACTACTGCACCGCCAATACCACTACCTACTGAACGAGCAGTTGAAAGGAGTGTTCTCCCCTTAGGGTCATCAGTAATAACGGATGCCAATGAACCGAAAGGAATGTTCATGGCAGTATACATTGTACAATAAATCAAATATAATATAATCGCAAGAACGAAAAGAAGCATCGGTTTTTCAGCCAATGTCTGATTGTAGAAAATTGAATTAGGGTCACCGAAAGGAATGAAACATACAACTGTTGAAATTCCCAAAGGCACTGCAACAAGTCTTAAATACTGACGGTATTTGCCGTCTTTACCCGCTTTCCTTTTTGATACAACTGCACCCCAGAGCGGGTCATTAACAACGTCCCAAAGACGTGTGATAATAAACATATAACCAACAAGCTTGGGTGCAATTTTCAAAACGTCAGTCATGAAAACCTTAAGATAACTTGTAATGTATGTAAGGTTAAACATATTACCTGCCTCGGCAATAGTATAACCCGCAATATCCTTGATACCTATTCGGTTAGGATGGTTATTAACCTCTTTAGGTTGTTTTTTGTTTTTTGCCATAAAGGTTATTCCCCTTTCTCATCTCAATAAAAGAATAATAACACCTTTCAGGCAATTTTTCAATAGGATAATTATTTTATGTTTCATAAATAACTCTTTTGTTGACATAAAATTCTTGTGGTATTATAATTATACAAAAACACTGGAGCAATACCTTATAATATTAAGGGGGAAACAAGTATGGCAAAAATAGCAGATATTATCAGATATGAGGGCAATAATAATGTTTTCATCTGGAAGCACCCTTGTGAGGATTTTAATTCTCTCACACAGTTGATTGTTCACGAAAGTCAGGAAGCAATCTTCTTTATGAACGGTCAGGCACTTGATTTATTCGGTCCCGGTCGTTACACTCTTGAAACGCAGAATACTCCTGAAATCGGCAAGGCTCTTAATCGCACAACCGGTGATGACACACCTTTCCATTGTGAGGTTTATTTCATAAACAAGGCTGAGCAGATGTCAATCAAATGGGGTACTGACTCAAAGGTTCAGTATATGGAGCCTACATATAATTTCCCGCTTTCAATTGGTGCAAGTGGTGAAATGAGCCTTCGTGCAGAAGATTCAAGAAAGCTTCTTTTAAAGCTTGTTGGTACTGAAAACTTCCTTACACAGGCACAGCTCACTGTTTTCTTCCGTTCATTCCTTATGACAAGAGTGAAGACATATATTGCACAGACAATGAAGGCAAACAGCATCAGCATTTTTGAAATTGATGAAAATCTTGCGATGTTCTCTGATGCAATCAAGGCTCTTCTTGTGAATGACTTTGCAGAATATGGTGTTGCACTTGAAAAATTCTTTGTAACAAACGTCGTAAAACCTGATGGCGACCCAATGTATGAGAATTTCAAATCGCTCCATTTCCGTCAGTATGCTGATATCGCAGAAGCAAAAATTCGTCAGCAAAAAGAAATTATTGATGCTGAAACACAAGCTCAAAAAGTTGTTATTGACTCAAAAGCACAGGCTGCAAAGCGTGCACAAGAGGGTTACACATACAGTCAGGAACGCGGATTTGATGTTGCTGAAAAAATTGCAGAAAATGAAGCTGTGGGCGAGTTCACAAATATGGGTGTGGGACTTGGCACAATGGCAGGCGTTGGTGGTGCTGTAGGTGGAATGGTTGGCGGAATGATGGGTGATGTTGTAAGCGCAACAGCAAACCCAAAATGTGCTAAATGCGGTGCTATGCTTCCACAGAATGCAAAATTCTGCCTTGAATGTGGCGAGAAATTAGTTGAATCAAACCTTATTGCTTGTCCCGATTGCGGAAAAACAGTACAAAAAGGCAAATTCTGCCTTGAGTGTGGATACAAATTCGCAAACACTTGTTCAAAGTGTGGCACAGAGGTCGAAAACGGAAAATTCTGTCCACAATGTGGTGAAAAGCTTTAATGGGAGGTAACTAAAATGAAAATCAGTAAAAATTTTAAATTATACGCAGTTGTATGGGCTGTTCTGGTTGCACTTTTTAATGCAATAGTTTTCATAACACCTTCTGAATACGAGGGTGAGAGTAAATTTACAGACACTTTCTGGATTGGCTACGCTTTCGTCATGATTGGATTTGTTGGCCAACTTGCTTGTTCGTACCTTGGACTTAAAGACGATAAACTTACAAAAGTTTTTTATAACATTCCTCTTTTAAGAATAAGTGTGATTTCACTTGTTGTAAGTGCAGTTGCAGGCTCAATTTTTATGGCAATCCCAACTATTGAAAGCTGGATTGCAGCAATTATCTGCATTGTTATTCTTGCATTTGTTATAATTGCAACCATAACGGCAAAATCAGCAGGAGATATAGTTGAATCCATTGATAAAAAAATCAAGGAACAGACATTCTTTATTAAAAATCTTACTGTTGATGCACAGAATCTTATCGCAAGAGCAAACACTCCCGAAGCAAAGACAACAGTTAATAAGGTTTATGATGCTATTCGTTATTCTGACCCTATGAGCAACGATAATCTCAATGAAATTGAAGGTAGAATTGGCTACGAATTCAAAACTTTTGAGATGGCCGTCAAGAGTGGTGACACTGCTGTCATGGAAAATCAAGCAAAAGAATTGCTCATCTTAATTGATAACCGTAACAACAAATGCAAAGCACTTAAATAATTGAGGTAATACCATGTCCCTTCTTAAATGTGAAATGTGTGGTGGAACACTCGTTCTGGAAGATAACGGTGCTTATGCCGTTTGTGAATATTGTGGTTCACGAGTAGCTACTGTTCAAACTGAATCTTCTATGGATGACAACCAAAATGCACGCACACAAAACAACAACTCCGCACAAATAAATGCTCTTCGCATCGAAAATGAGAAGAGAAAATCTGAAGAAGCAAAAGCAAGAGCACAACAAGCTCGTATGGAAGCCGAAGCTAATCAACTTGAACGTGAAAGGCTTGCTGAACAAAAACGAATTGAAAAATCCCGTCGTTCAAAGGCAATAAGGAAGAAACTTCTTACTGCATTTCTCATAATCTCCGCTTTTTTTGCTCTGGTTGCCCTTACTGTAACAGTCATTATTCCATCGGTTAAATACAACAGTGCTGTAAAGGCTGTGGAAGAACAGAGATACGAAGATGCATATATAACCTTTAAATCCTTATATAAATTCAAGGATAGTCAGGCAAAAGCATCTGCACTTGTAAAAGAGCATCCTAATGTTGCACAAGTTGGTGATGTTATCTATTTTGGCAACTATGAACAGGATAATAATCTCTCAAATGGCAAGGAAGAAATTGAATGGAAGGTTCTTGAAAAAGATGAAAGTGGCAAAATGCTTGTTGTGAGCAAATACGCTCTTGATTGTCGCACCTATCATTCTTCTGTCAAACAGATAACATGGGAAAACAGTGATATTCGTAGCTGGCTTAATGATGATTTTTGTTCAAACGCATTTTCATCGTCAGAAAAATCTGCTGTTAAAACTGTTACAAACGAAAACACAGGCAATTCTGACTTTAATGTGAGTGGTGGAAACAAAACCTCTGACAAAGTTTTTCTTCTTTCAATTGAAGAAACAATGAGATATTTCCCTAAAAACATTGACAGAATGTGTCAGGCTACAAAATATGCAGAATCCAAGGGCACGGAGCTTGACAGTCTTACTCACAACTGTCGTTGGTGGTTACGCTCCCCAGGGTCATCACTTTATAGTGCAGCTTCGGTAAAAATTGACGGATTTATTCTCAATATGGGAACACCGGTTTCCGTTGATAAAGCCTTTGTCCGTCCGGCTATGTGGATTGAAATTAAATAAAAATTTTGGAGATTAAGTTATCCTTAATCTCCATTTTTTATTTTTATTACAGCAACCGTAATATCATCACAGTGGTTCATATTTTTACTTCTTGCCACGGTGCAAAGTTTCTCTGATAAATCATCGGAATATCCGTTTTTTGCAATATACTCTTTGATTTCTTTAATACTGTTTTCCGTTGCTCCGTCGGACATTATTACAATAACATCCTCATCTTTAAGCATACCCTTAACTGTTGCAAATTCTGCTTGTCTTAAAATTCCTATGGGCATAGCAGATTTTTTTATTTCCCCTACCTTACCATTTCGGTATAACAGGGATACAGATGCTCCTGCCTTATATATTACTGACTGTCCGTTATACAGATTCACTTTCAGTATATCTAAGGTTGCGAGTGATTCCTCGTGACTCTTAACAAGCATAGCAGAATTAACAAGACGTAATGCACAAGGAAATGAAAAGCCCGAAATAATAAGTTTGGAGAAAACGGTTGCTGCCATTGTACCATCTATTGCAGCACGATTTCCGCTACCCATTCCATCACTCAACACCGCAACAAAATTACCTCTTCCATCATAAAAAGACTCGAAATAGTCTCCACAAATCTCTCCTTCCTTGCTTGATATTTGAAAGAAATTATATTCAACGGAAAAATCCGGTTTTTCCCAGAACAAAAGCATTTTTTCATTTTTGTCAGTTACTGTAACAGGTAATGAAAAATCTTTTTCTGTTACTTTTTCAATAGAGTCCAGGATTTCTTCATCATCTATTTTGCAATCTTTATTAATTGTAATATTTACAAATAATGTTTCCTTTGCATCTTCATAACAAGTCACAGTCGGATAAACCCCTGAATCCTCAAGACTATTCTTAATATTCAAGGACATTTCCCCTTTTGGTTTTATCCCCTCTTGAAAACTTTCCAACAAATCATCCAGCATCTGTCCAACATTATCAAACTGGTCAACGGAAATTTTTCTCATCTCGTTGATTCTCCCTTCCGCACCCAATCGTGCTGAATATGATGAGTAATTCTTATTAAAACTATCACAAAGCGACATTATTCTTATACACTTGCTTTGTAGTGACATTGGCGTTACAGATGGTGTTACGTTTCCTTGCTTTCTCAAGTATTCAACTATGCAATCAAATTCTCCCAAGGTTGAAGCAATATAATTCTTCCAGCATTTATCATAACTTGCACAATCACTGCAAACATTATCTCTAACCCGAAGATATACAGATATACTGTCAGGCACTGACCTTTCTTTTAGAATTTCAGAAACTCTGGACAATGTATCGGACATGTCACCTATTGCATAACGGCTTGATTTGATTTTGGAAATAGCCATATTGAAGAATTCCCTGTCCGTGCCGTTATGCAAAGCCAAGGAAAGCTTTGTTTTTATTTTTATCAGCATTGATTGCGGAGTTATAACAAAGAAAAGAGATGCTATTGCTGTTTCTATAAGTGGTTCTATATTAGTCACTTCGCCACCGAAAAAAACAAACATTGCGCCATATGAGAAGATGTATGCACAAGCGCAAAGTACTCTGCCTGAATATGAAAAAATTCCTGAAAACAGCCCTGCTCCTGCATAGCAAAAAACTATTGGCAGACTATTTCCTGTTACAGTATAACCTAACGAAACCCCCGTGCCCAGTATAGAGCCACCTGCCTCCTTGAAAATATATGCTGCCACCAAAGTCACATAGGAACATGCTACTCCTGATGGTGTAATACCTAACAAAGACAATCGTGATGTAGTTAAAATCAACATCAACACGGCAACAGCCAGGCTGGTCACCTCTTTTGCAGTTATTCTGTCATCTCTGTTGATTCTGTTTAACGTGGATACTCCAGTTGAGATAAAATACGCTCCAGCAAATGCAGTAACAGACTCTGCAACTCTCAAAGCAACTTGTTGAAAGGAAAAATCTTCTGTAATCATTACTACTAAGCCCGTCGAAAGAGTTGAAAAAAGAGAAATCAACGACATAGTCAAATTGCTCTGTCTTAAATTCGGAAAAGCATTTATATAGACTTTTAAAATATAAACCAAAATTAATGCCATTACATAACGAAAGGCAGACACATAATCATTTGAAAGAATGTACCCCGTCATTGCACCAAAGCATGAAAAAAGAGTGTTTCTTCTGTCAATACCAGAGCAAAATGCAATTCCTAAAGGGGAAAAATGTTCGTAGGAAGAAGCCGCTGCCGAAAGTCCTGCCAACACAAAACAAATTGTCTGACTCAATACAGATTTTCCTAACTGGGAAAGTTGTATTCTCCCATTATCCATTGACACACCAAATTCTTGATTTTCCATTTTTTCACCTACCTTCATTTGTATTAAACATTATAGGCTTGTCCCTATAAAATTTTTGATGAAAGTAGCATGTTGTGAACGGTAAGTTTGTGATGATAAATAAAGATATTTGTCTTAATTTGAAACGCCATAAAAAATATTAAAAAAATTCTTTTAATATCAAGCATAATGTGGTAAAATAACTTGAAGAAATGAGGCGAAATTATGGCAAAGATTTTTACAGTTTTATCAGGTAAAGGCGGAGTAGGAAAATCCACTTTTTGTGTTAACATTGCCTTATCCCTTGCTGAAAAGGGAAATAAAGTTTTATTAATTGATGGAGATATTGCTCTTCGCAGTCTTGATTTATTACTAAATCTTGAAGAAAACTTAGTTTATGATTGGTCCGATATCATCTGTAATCGTTGCGGTAAGTATGCACCTATTCTTTGTTATAATGATAAAATCCATCTTCTTCCTGCACCGTTAGAAGTGCCTAATATTTTGGATGTAAGTTCTTTCAAGGAATTGGTAGTTTCCTTCGCTTCTGACTATGACTTTATTTTCATTGACTCACCTGCCGGAATTGGAGAATTACAACAAGTGTATGCTTTAGTTTCCGACCAATGTATTATTGTGGCAACACCTGACAATGTAAGTGCCAGAAGTGCATATGTGTCGGGAAATATTCTTGTCAAATCAGGTATAAAAGAAGAAAACCTCCGTCTCATTATCAACAGATTTAATGAAAAAGCTATTAAAAAAGGAAACTTTTTGAACATCGATGAAATCATTGATATTACATATATACGTCTTCTCGGAATTATCCCTGAAGAACCTAATTTAATGTACTCTTCCGTATCCAGAAAAAGGTTGTCTTCTCGAAATGATGCCAAGTTTGCATTTAATAATGTTGCAGGACGAATTTTAGGTAAAGAAATACCACTTAATTTGTAAAAAAATGTTGAAAAACTCGTTGTTTTTTGTTATTATAAATATGAATAAGCTTATATTTATGGGCTAAACACATATACACGGATAAAAATTATGAAAGAAGGGGTTAAGTATGAACATAGCACTTATGGCACACGACTCAAAAAAAGAACTTATGACACAGTTTTGTATTGCTTATTGTGGAATACTTTCACATCACAATCTTTGTGCTACTGGAACAACGGGCAAAATGGTATCAGAAGCTACAGGACTTAAAATTCAGAAGTTTTTAAGCGGTTCTCAGGGTGGTGACCAGCAAATCAGTTCAAGAATTGCTTGTAACGAAATTGACTTGCTCCTTATGTTCCGTGACCCACTTAATCCAAAACCTCACGAGCCTAAAGACCACACTTTACTCCGTCTTTGCGACGTGCATAATGTTCCTGTTGCAACAAACATCGCAACAGCAGAGGCTCTTATCCATGCTCTTGAGCGTGGAGACCTTGACTGGAGAGACATTGTTAATCCAAAATAATTAAAAAACTTTTAATGCCTCACTTTTTCAGGTGAGGCACACCTACTATATAAGGATATTTTTAAGGAAGATTTTTATGGCTTTAATTACAAATGCTATTAAGGGAACACAGGATACACTCCCTAAAGAAAGTTACAAAATTCAATATGTTGAATCCGCAGTAAGAGAAACTGCTGAAAACTTTGGTTTCCACGAAATGCGTACCCCCGTTTTTGAACATACTGAACTTTTCCAACGCGGTGTTGGTGAAACTACTGACGTTGTTCAAAAGGAAATGTACACATTTGAAGACAAGGGTGGTCGTTCAATCACTCTCCGTCCTGAAGGTACCGCAGGTGCAGTAAGAGCATTCCTTGAACACGGACTTTTCAACGAAGGTTTGCCACAGAAAATTTACTATCTCACATCTTGTTACAGATATGAAAAGCCTCAGGCAGGTCGTCTTCGTGAATTCCACCAGTTTGGTGTTGAATGCTTTGGTGCAGGCGCTCCAAGTGCAGATGCAGAAGTTATTTCACTTGCAAACGAAGTTTTCAACTATCTTGGAATCAACAACCTTGCTCTTGAAATCAATTCAATTGGTTGCCCTGAATGTAGAAAACATTATCACAAGGCTCTCAAAGAATATTTTGAACAGTACAAAAATGACCTTTGCGAAACCTGTTTAGGTCGTCTTGACAGAAATCCAATGAGAATTCTTGACTGTAAGAGTCCTGTTTGCTCAGGTATTGCAGAAAAAGCACCTACTGTTATTGAATTTCTATGTGACGATTGTAAAAACCACTTTGAAAGTGTTAAGGAATACCTTGATGCTATGAATATTGAATACACAGTTAACCCACAAATCGTTCGCGGACTTGATTACTACACAAGAACAGTTTTCGAGTTTGTTTCAAAAGAAATCGGTGCTCAGGGTACAGTTTGTGGTGGCGGACGTTACGACGGCCTTATTGCAGAAATGGGTGGACAACCACTTCCTGCTTGTGGTTTCGGTTTAGGTCTTGAAAGACTTCTGCTCTTAATGGATGCACAAAAAACACCTTTCCCCGAGCCAAAAAAATGTGACCTTTACATTGTAAGTATGGGCGAAAAAGCAAATATTAAGGCTGCTGAAATTGCTACCGACCTTCGCAGTGAAGGAATGTGTGTTCAATTTGATACTGTTGGCAGAGGCTTAAAGCCACAGATGAAATATGCTAACAAAATCGGTGCTTTATACACCCTTGTTTTGGGTGACAGCGAGCTTGAAACAGGAAATATTAAACTTAAAAATATGGAAACAGGCAACGAAACAGAAATGACACTTTTTGATTTTGCTGAAAATTTCCAATCAGTTGTTATAAAAGATGCTATGTCGGGTTTTGAATCACTTGGTATGGAAGGTGTTGACTTGGCAAGTCTTATGGGAGGCACACTCTAATGGATAGAATGAATGGATTAAAAAGAACTGCTTACTGTGGCACTCTTAACGCCGATTTCGTAGGCAAAGAAGTTGTAGTTGCAGGTTGGGTACAGCGTCGTCGTGACCTTGGCGCACTCATCTTCGTTGACCTTCGTGACAGAACAGGTGTTGTTCAGTTGGCTTTTGACGATAACACAGACAGAGAAATTTTTGATAAAGCTTTTACCGTAAGAAGTGAATATGTTCTTATGGCAAAGGGTATTGTTCGTGAACGTTCTTCAAAGAACAAGGACATTCCAACAGGTGATGTTGAAATTGAAGTTAAGGATTTGAGAATTGTTGGTGTAAGTGAAACACCACCTTTTGAAATCGTTGAAAACTGTCAGACATCAGAGGTGACTCGTCTTAAATATCGTTACCTTGACCTTCGTCGTCCAGACTTGCAGAAGAATATTCTTCTCCGTCACAAGATTACAAAGATTACACGTGACTACTTTGATGAAAACGGCTTCATTGAAATTGAAACACCAATGCTTATTCGTTCAACTCCTGAAGGTGCTCGTGACTTCCTTGTTCCATCAAGAATTCACAACGGTAGCTTTTATGCTCTTCCACAGTCACCACAGCTTTACAAACAGCTTTCAATGGTAGCAGGTTTTGACAGATATATGCAGATTGCTCGTTGTTTCCGTGACGAAGACTTACGTGCAGACCGTCAGCCTGAATTCACACAGATTGACCTTGAAATGTCATTCGTTGATGTTGATGATGTTATGGGTATCGGTGAAGGCTACATTCAAAGGGTTTTCAAGGATGCTATGGGTGTTGACATTCAGTTGCCACTCCCAAGACTCACCTATAAAGAGGCCATGGAGCGTTATGGTTCTGATAAGCCTGATACTCGTTACGAAATGGAACTTTGCGACCTCGGTGATGTTGTAAAGGGTTGTGGTTTCGGTGTGTTCACGTCTGCACTTGAAGCAGGTGGCGCAGTTTACTGTATCACAGCTAAAAATGCTGTTAATACTCTTACAAGAAAAGAAATTGATAAGCTTACAGAATTTGTTCGCGGTATCGGTGCAAAGGGACTTGCTTTTGCTCGTCTTATGCCTGATGGACTTGCATCTTCATTTGCGAAATTCCTCACAGAGGACGAAATGACTGCACTCCTTAACAAAGCGGAAGCAGAAATAGGTGACGTTGTGCTTATTGTTGCAGATACAAAGAAAAACAGCGTTCTTTCAGTTCTTGGTGCTCTCCGTCAGGAAGTTGCAAAGAAACTTGATATTATCCCAACTGACAAATATAATCTCCTTTGGATTACAGAGTTCCCATTCTTTGAGTGGGACGAGGACGCACAGACCTTTGTTGCTATGCATCACCCATTCACATCACCTATGGACGAATGTCTTGAATACCTTGAAACAGATAAGGCACAAGTTCGTGCAAAGGCATATGACTTGGTACTCAACGGCGTTGAATTGTCAAGCGGTTCAATCCGTATTACTGACCCTGTTCTTCAAAAGAGAATGTTCACACTCCTTGGTCTTTCAGACGAAGAAGCTTATGAGAAATTCGGTTTCTTAACAGATGCATTCCGTTTTGGACCTCCTCCACACGGTGGTATGGGTATCGGTCTTGACAGACTTGTTATGCAGATGATTGGTGCCGACTCACTCCGTGACGTTATCGCATTCCCTAAACTCCAGAATGCAAGCGAGCCAATGACAGAATGTCCATCAGCTGTTGATACACTCCAGCTCGATGAACTTGGAATTGCAATTAAAGAAATAGAGGAATAATCCTATGGAAAAAGGCATAAAGAAATTGAATACCATACTGTTTTCAGTAGTTTTATGCCTCACCTTTACCGTAACGGCATTTGCTGAAAAAGCAGTTAAGTATTCAAACGATTTAACAGTTACTCCAATTCGTATTTTCTTTGCAATACTGGTAATCGTGCTTTTCATTGTTAGCGAAATAGCATTTGAAAAAATCCGTGAAAAACGAGTTGCAAAACGAAATGAGAAATATGGAAAAGAAAATAAAGAATGACAAAAACTGCTTGGTTCATTTCAATTTGACCAAGCAGTTTTAATTTAATCAATATTATATACTATTGTTCCCGATGAGCTATCTCCCTGTCTGATTTTGCTACCGTCAATTCTGTAAATAATAGTTCCCCAAGAGCTATCACCTTGTCTGATTTTATCACCATCAATCGTGTAAACGACAGTTCCCCAAGCGCTGTCACCTTGTCTGATTTTATTACCATCAATAGTATAAACCACTGTTCCCCAGGAGCTACTGCCCTGCCTTATTCTGTTGCCGTCTATTGTGTAAACAATATCGCCATAACTTTTATCGCCTTTTCTGATACATCTTGCCATAAATATAACTCCTTAAGTATTTTTACAAATAGCATCAAATAATTCATAAACCAAATTATAAAAATAACACTCTAATTCCCACATATCAATATAGTCCTGGTCTCTCACATATTCATTATCTCCGCCATTAGAAGCCCTTAAAAACGCCAAGGAAGATTCTCCTATGGAAGAAAGTCCTATGAGTTTTCCGTTTTTGTCATCCATTACTGTAATAGCAAAATATTTAAAAATTTCATCCGCTCCGGTTTCTTCACATTTTATAACTATGCATGGAACTTGTGCACCGTCGAAATCAATAATATCGCTGGAAATGTCAAGATGTTGAATCTTTGCGTGTTCAAGAATATCAATAAGCAAGTTTAAAACATCTCTTATGTTTATATTTTTTTGAACAACTTGTGCTTTTACTGGTTTAATTTCACTTGAGTTAATCATTTTATCCTCTCATTTTTCTATATCTTAACCTATTTCAGATTAAAAGTCAATAACCTAAAACAGATTAACATATACTATCCTTGGTGATAGCTATGTATAGAAGAATTCGAGATTTGAGAGAAGACAAAGACCTAAATCAGACACAAGTGGCTAAAATTCTCGGTATGTCACAAACAGGTTATTCGAAATATGAAACAGGTGAAAACGATTTGCCTACTGCGATACTTATTAAATTGGCAGATTTCTATGATGTCAGCATAGATTATTTATTAAATCGAACTGACAAGCAAGAAATGAATAAATAAAACCAACACCCGATGAACATATATCCATCGGGTGTTTTGTGTAAATTAGGAGTTTGTCGAACAGAGTACAAAACTCAAAGCGCAAAATGAAGGAACTGCGTTGCAATTTATATTTTAACCAATTTAGTGTATCGTAGGGCGGGGGCTTGCTCCCGCCGCAAGTATATTGTGTGTTTTATTCGGCGGGAGTTGAACCCCTGCCCTACACTCGCTAATTTCCCTCCCTCATCGAGGGAGGTGGCAAAATCGAAGATTTTGACGGAGAGAGTTTTGTTGATATTATTGATAACTCCCCCAGTCTGCTACGCAGAGGTGTCCGGTGGACACCTCTGCGTAGCAGAAGCACCGACCGAACCGGTAGGAGAGAACGCCGACCCCTACAACAATGTGTTCGACAAATTCCAATTTTTTTCTGTGTAGTGACAAAAATATAACCCTTGGCAGATGACCAAGGGTTTCGTTTTTTATTTAGTTTTACTTTAATGCATTATAAATTGCAGGTACAAATAATCCTAAGATATATGGCATCAGGAATGCGAAGCCTATTGATGTGAGGAGTGTAAGACCAAACTTTTCAAGTCTTGCACCAAGCCAGAAGATACCATAGAAAGGTGCTACGAAAATCTTGCTGATTTTCTTTTCATTCTCTGTGTAATAGTTTTCCTTGAGCATCATAACATCTTCAATTTGTGGGAAAAGGTTTGTGAGTATTGCAATTCCCAAATAAAGACAAATCCAACCGAAGATATCTGCAAGTCTTCCAAAGTAGATAATTGAAACAGAGCCATACATCAAAATCATACTACCTATAACAAGGTTAAAAAAGAAAGGAATGAAACAGATATCAAAACTTTGTCCTTTTCTCTTTACAAGGTCGTGGTCAACGTGTGACATCATTTCGTCGAAACGCACTACTCTTTCGTCATCAATAATAATTTTTGATGTTCGGCAACATAAATGTTCAAAAAACGCATGAAGCATAGCACCGGGAAGTGTCAATGTTTTGATTATTACATAAATTATTCTCATACCAAATCATACCTTCCACTTTCCACAAGATTTTTAAGTGTCTTCTTGCCTGACTTGAAGTCTTCCAAGTCTGCTTTATACTGTTTAGTATCTTCAACAGTTTGCGTAAGATTTTCTTCCATAGCCTTATAGTTGTCGTTATCCCCTGCCTGGAGTGATGCAAGTGCAGCGATTTCCCAAGCCTGTGGATACTGAACAATCATAGTTGTATATGAATCAAGATATGTTTCTGCCAAGGCATAACAACAATCGTTTATAGAGTCAACTGCTTCGTCATGCTTATCCAACATAATAAGGTTAAGACCTTTTTGCATTGTAAGAACAGGACTGTAACGCATAACGAATGCATCTTCTCCCGAACTTTCTTCCAATGCCTTTATACCTTGGTCTGCATATTCAATAGCTTTGTTGTAATCTCTATCACGGTAACGAGAAACCAATGACATTATGAGATAATAGTCAGTTGCTTCACGGTTGATTTCTTTAAGGTCCTTTGCCAAGGCTTCTGCCTTTGCATATTCTCCAACTTTAACATAAGCATCTGCCAACATATATCCTGCAAGGCTCTTCATAAACTGTGAAGATTCAACTGCTTTTTCCATGTCAGCCACGTAATCCTTTGCTTCTTTTTCAAGAAGAATAGATGCCTGATACTTAGCAATATAAACCCAACCGGCATCAACATCATATACTTTCTCTGTTCCATCAGGAGTAAAACTTTCGTCGGTACTATCTTTGTAAACATTACCCTTTACATAGATTTTTTTACCGATAAGACTATCAAGCTCTTTTAATGTTTCCTCATAATTCTTCTCACTGATGAAATTCAAATCGGCATGTTGACCGATAATAACACTTGTTGCTTCCATAGCTTCAATATCAGCTACAATTTTTCTTGTGTCCTTGAAAAGTGGAAGTTTAAGGTCGTTCTCATTAAGATATGTGTCAATTTCGTAGTTTACGGAATCAATGTTACCAAGGTCATAATATAAACCAATTCTTTTTTCATGGAGATTATAGAACGTGTTCTTTGTTTCCTTATTTTCAACAAATTCCAACGCCTTTTCATACTCAATCAAAGCGGTAAAAGTTCTGTTTTCCGCTGCAGCCTTGTCAGCCTTTTTCATGATTGAGAAAATTGGCATATTTACCGCGAAACAGAACATAGCACCAACTGTAATACAAGCAATTACAAGAACAGCGATTATGCCTTTATAATCATAAGGACATTTTTCTAAAAGTTTCTCACATTCCTGACAGTAAGGACTTTTGGGATTTTTTTCAGTTCCTCTTGCTCTTTCACCACAATACTCACAAAGCTCTTCATCTGACTTTTTCTTTGTGTCTTCTTTGGAAACAGTTTGTGGGTTGTATCCTTCAACTTTCATTTCTTCAATGGACAGGCTTTCTTCTGCTTCTCTTTTTGTTTTATCCAATTCTTCCTTAAAGATTCGTGCAAGGTCTTCCATCTCTTGTTGAAGGTCATCTGCTTCAACGTCTGGTTCATGACCACCACTTAATTTTTCTTTATTTTCGTCCAAGGTTATTCCTCCTTTGGATTATTTATAATCATTAGTTCTCGTTAGCACCGCAGCACTTCTTGTATTTTTTACCACTACCGCAAGGACATGGGTCATTTCTACCAACTTTTTGCCCTTTTTTCACCGGCTGTTTCTTTTCACTACCATCTGAAGCACCATTTGTTGCTGTAATTTTTGCTGTCTGCTCACGCTTAACGTCTTCTTCACTTCTCAAACGGAATAATGTAAGAGTTGTAACTGTGCCCTCACGGATAAGTGAATTCATTTCGTCAAACATATCATAGCTTTCCATACGGAATGCTACAACAGGGTCCTGCTGAGCATAAGAACGGAGGTAAATTCCTCGTTTTAATTCTTCCATAGCATCAAGGTGGTCCATCCAGCGTTGGTCAACATTACGCAAGAGAACTTTTCTTTCAAGCTCTGCCATAATGTTTTCACCATATTCCTCGGACTTAGCCTTGTAGATATCCATAGCCTTGTTATAGAAATAATCTTTATATTCTTTATTTGTATCAAATTTCTCTTCAAGACCATCTTCTGCAAGATATTGAAGTTTTTTAACAAGACCTGCTCTGTTCCACTCATCAGGTGATTGTGATTCAGGACAGTAGAAATCAACCATTTCTTCAAAATATCCGTCAAACATTTTAAGGATTGCTCCATGGATGTCATAGCCATCAAGAACCTGATTTCTCTGCTCGTAAATCTTCTTTCTCTGTTCATTCATAACGTCGTCGAATTTAAGGACATTACGACGAGCCGCAAAGTGGTTGCCTTCAACCTTTTTCTGTGCATTTTCAATGGTGCTTGAGAAAATCTTTGCCTCGATAGGAAGGTCAGCAGCACTTGGGAAGGCATCAATGATATTGTAGAAACGGTCACCTGCGAAAAGATGGAGCAACTCGTCTTCTGCGGACAAATAGAACTTACTGCGACCGGGGTCGCCCTGACGACCTGCACGACCACGGAGCTGATTGTCAATTCGACGTGATTCGTGACGTTCAGTACCGATAATGAACAAGCCACCTGCTTCGCGGACTTTATCTGCTTCATCCTTTAACTGGTCTTTATATTTCTTTTCAAGCTCACGATACGTGTTTCTTGCATCAATGATATCTGCATTATCTGTTTCTGCAAAACCTGTTGCCTCAGCAATAAGCTCTTCGGAGAATTCAAGTCTTCTCATCTCGGCTTTTGCCATATATTCAGGGTTACCACCAAGAATAATGTCAGTACCACGACCTGCCATATTTGTTGCAATTGTAACTGCACCAAGAGAACCCGCCTGAGCAATAATTTCTGCTTCTTTTTCGTGATATTTAGCATTGAGTACATTGTGCTTGATACCGAATTTTTTGAGTGCCTTACTTAAAAGTTCGCTCTTTTCGATATTTGTTGTACCAACAAGAACCGGTTGTCCGCTCTTGTTACATTCAAGAATCTGCTCAATAATTGCTTTGAATTTCATAGCCTCTGTTTTGTAAAGAACATCTTCTTCATCCTTACGAATCATTGGCTTGTTAGTTGGAATTTCAATAACATCAAGGTTGTAAATTTCCTGAAATTCTGTGCTTTCTGTCATAGCAGTACCAGTCATACCCGAAAGTTTAGCGTACTGACGGAAATAGTTCTGGAAAGTAATTGTAGCAAGAGTTTTTGACTCTCTTTCAACCTTAACATTTTCTTTTGCTTCAATAGCCTGATGAAGACCGTCAGAATATCGACGACCCATCATGATACGGCCTGTGAACTCGTCAACAATAAGCACTTGACCATCTTTTACAACATAGTCAACGTCACGTTTCATAACACCTATTGCTTTAATTGCAAGGTCAAGGTGATGTTGAAGAGTAAGGTTTTCAACATCTGCAAGGTTTTCAACACCAAACGCTTTTTCAGCCTTTTTAATACCGCTCTGTGTAAGCGATGCTGTTTTACCTTTTTCATCAACTACAAAATCATACTCTTCAGGAACAGTATTTTCAATACCCTGCTTTGAGTCGATTTCTTTTACAACATACATTTTAAGACGCTTTGCAAAGTCGTTTGCAACTTTGTAAAGTTCGTTGGATTTATCACCCATACCGGAAATGATAAGTGGTGTTCTGGCCTCGTCGATAAGAATTGAGTCAACCTCGTCAACGATTGCAAAATTATGTCCACGCTGAACTCTCTGCTCAGCATAGATAACCATATTATCACGAAGATAGTCAAAGCCCATTTCGTTGTTTGTACCATAAGTTATATCACAAGCATAAGCCTCGCGTCTTTCTTCACCATCAAGGTCGTGAACGATAAGACCTACTGAAAGTCCCATGAAACGATAAAGCTTACCCATCCATTCAGAGTCACGACGAGCAAGATAGTCATTGACGGTAACAACGTGAACACCCTTGCCTGAAAGTGCATTAAGGTATGCAGGAAGTGTTGCAACAAGAGTTTTACCTTCACCTGTTCTCATTTCGGCAATTCGTCCCTGATGAAGAACAATACCACCGATAATCTGCACAGGGAAATGACGCATATTAAGCACACGGGCAGATGCCTCACGACAAGCAGCAAATGCTTCCGGCAAAATATCGTCAAGAGTTTCGCCATTTTTAAGTCTTTCTTTAAATTCCGGAGTTTTAGCCTGAAGCTGGGCATCTGTAAGTGCTTTATACTCTTCTTCCAGTGCTAAAACCTGTTTTTGAATCGGAATAATTCTCTTGATTTCTCGTGAAGAGTAATCACCGAACAACTTTTTAAATAATCCCATTTTTATATCTATCCTTTCAGGTTTCTGACGTTTTACAGGGAAAATTAAGCCTTTTTGTAATTGCTTAAACTAACCCATTATCAATTTGGTAACATTATAACATATAACTTAAAAAAAATCATTAACTTTTTGTGAAAATTTTAGGTATTTTCCTTGATTTACACGACAATTTTTGATATTCTTAATATGTATATAAATTTCTTAATTTAGTTATACTGAAAAATGATTAAGGAGGCGTTCAAAATGACTGACGCAAGAACTTTAGCTTACATAAATATGTATGCAGTTCTCGGCACATTGGAAAACCTTTGCGAACTTGATGACAAAGCAAAAGAGATTATTTCAACTCTTGAAAATCCTGTTTCTTTGGCATTTGACGTTAAAGATGGTCCAAGTGCAACACTCACATTCTCTAAAAACGGATGCCGTATGGAAGATGGCGTCAACAGCAAGTGCGATATTAAAATTCCGGTATCATCTTGCGACAAATTCAACAAAATTATCGACGGTGTGGTTACACCTATCCCAACAAAGGGTCTTACAAAGATTAATTTCCTTTTAAAGACTTTCACTGCTCTCACAGACAGACTCACAGAAGTTATGCGTCCATCTGCAGAAGCATTAAAAGACCCTGACTTCTTCCGTCTTAACACTCTTTGCACATTCTACACAGTTTCTGTTGCAATCTCTCAGATTGGTAATCAGGATGCTATCGGCAAATTCAGTGCTTCAAATATCGTTGACGGTGATATCCAGATTGGTATTAAGGATACTGTTTATGCTACAATCCGTGTTAAGAACAATCGCCTTATCACAATTAAACAGGCATCCCCAAAGCCTCGTGCAATTATGGAATTCTGTGACATCCCACTTGCAAACGCTCTTTTCGCTGGTACAGTAAACTCAATCGACCATGTAGGTAACGGTAACATCACAATCCGTGGTCTTATTTCAATGGTTGACAATGTAAACCGTATCCTTGACAGAGTTGCACTCTACTTGGCATAAGGAGGACACTAAAATGAGTAAATTTCCATTATATAACACAACAAAAAGCCGTGAAATGTTCGACCGTGCAACAAAGGTTATTCCATCAGGTATTTACGGCCACTTAGGTCCTGCTGAAGGTCAGTGGATTCCTGTAAACAGATGGCCTTCTTTCTCAGAAAAAGCACAGGGCTCATACTTCTGGGACGTTGACGGCAACAGATATATTGACTACATGTGTGCTTATGGACCTAACGTTCTTGGTTATAATGACCCTGACGTTGACGCTGCTGCACTCAAACAATTAAAACTCGGTAACTGTACAACTGCTCCTGCAAAGGTTATGGTTGAATGTGCTGAAACACTTGTTGACACAGTTGCTTCTGCTGACTGGGCATTCTTCTGCAAGAATGGTTCGGACACAACAACTCTTGCAACAATGGCAGCAAGGGCTCATACACATAAAAAGAAGATTATCTTCTTGAAATACTACTATCATGGAGACTTCCCATGGGCACAGAAAATTGACTACCCAGGTATTACTCCTGAAGACGTTGCTAACAACATCATCTGTCCTTGGTTTGATCTTGATGCTCTTCAGAAGGCATATGACGACAACAACGGTGATATCGCAGGTCTTATTGCACAGCCTTATGACCACGGTAACTTTAAAGATAACGAAGTTGCTTCTAAAGAATACTGGCAGTCAGTTCGTAAATGGTGTGACGACCACGGCGTAGTTCTCATCATTGACGACGTTCGTGCAGGTTTCCGTCTTGACCTTGCAGGTTCTGACCATTACTATGGTTTCAAAGCAGACCTTATCTGTTTCTGTAAGGCTCTTGCAAACGGCTACAACATGTCAGCTCTTTGCGGTGGCGAACATATGAAGGCTACAGTTTCAGGTATCACATACACAGGTTCATACTGGTTGAGTGGTGTTCCTTTCGCAGCTTGCGTTGCTTGTATCAACAAGATGAAAGCACTTGACACACCAACAATGTTCCGCCGTCTTGGTACAATGGTTACAGAAGGCTTCAAAAAAGCAGGTGCGGAGCACGGCTTTGACCTTAAAGTTTCAGGCGAACCTGCTCTCTTCTATTTAAGAATCGCTAACGATGATAACCTCATGCTTCATCAGGAATGGGTTGCAGAATGTGTTAACCGTGGTTTGTTCATTACATCTCACCACAACCATTTCATCAACGCTTCTCTTACAGAAGATGACATTAAGTTATCTATTGATATTGCTGAAGATGCATTCGCAGCAGTTGCTAAGAATCACCCAGAGCTTAAAGGCTAATTAAACAAATCATAGCGAAGTGGGGACTTCGCTTCTAATAAAATATTTTCTTGGAGGGAAAATTATGGCTAATTTATCAAAAGCAGAATGGCTCCAACTCGAAAAGAAAGCCCTTGAACTCCGTAAACTCTGCGTTCAGACAACAGTTTGGGCAGGTAGCGGACATTTCGGTGGCGGTATGAGTGTTATGGACCTTCTCACAGTTCTTTATCACAAATATCTCAACATTAAGGTTGACGACCCAAAATGGGACGACCGTGACAGATTTATTCTTTCAAAAGGTCATGCAGCAATTGCTTATGCTCCTGTTCTTTGCGACAAAGGTTTCAACCCGGTTGAAATGCTTAAATCATTCAACCTTTCAGGTTCAAAAATGGGTATGCACCTTGACTCAAACAAAGTTGTAGGCGTTGATGCTTCAACAGGTTCTCTTGGTCACGGTCCATCAATCGCAGCAGGTACAGCACTTGCAGCAAGACTTCAGAACAAAGATTTCCTTACATACGTAGTTACCGGTGACGGTGAACTTGGTGAAGGTTCATGCTGGGAAGGATTTATGACAATGAATCACTATAACCTTTCTAACTGTATCGTATTCATCGACAGAAACCACAACATGATTGACGGTAACACAGAAGACATTAAGAAACTTGAACCACTTGCTGACAAAATGACAGCATTCGGTTTCAACACAATCGTTGTTGATGGTAACAATATTGGTGAACTCTGTGATGCTATTGACGTTGCAATCGAAAGAGCAAAAGAACCACAGGCTCCTACATGTATTCTTATGGATACAAAGAAGGGCGCAGGTATCAAGTCAATTGAAGGCGACTACACATGGCACTATGGTGCAATCGACGATGCAATGTTTGAAAAGTTCAATAATGAACTTGATGCAGACTATGCAGCTCGTGTTGCAAGAGCAGAGAAGGAGGGTAAATAATTATGGCAGGCGGATTTGTTTATACAGCAGTTGACCAGACTGCACTTTCTACAGCTGAAATTTACGGTAAGGCACTTGCCGACATTATTATGAAAGACCCAAAGGTTGTTGCTATTACAGCTGACCTTGCAAAATCAACAAAGCTTGGTGACGTTTTAAAGGTTTGTCCTGAAAGAGTTATCAACGTTGGTATCGCAGAGCAGGATATGTTCGGTGTTGCAGCAGGTATGGCAAGAGCAGGTATGATTCCTTTCCTTTCAGGTTTCTCTGCATTCACATCAATGCGTGCTTGTGACCAGCTTCACACAGACATCTGCTATCAGAACGTAAACGCAAAGATTATTGCTACTCACTCAGGAACATCTTTCGGTCAGGCTGGTTCTACTCACCACGCTATTACTGACCTTGCAATTACAAGAGCAATGCCAAACCTTACAGTTATCGTTCCTGCTGACGGCTTTGAAACAGCAAACGCAGTTAATGCTGCTTATGATAACTTTGGTCCTTACTATATCCGTATCAACCGTGGTTTTGACCGTGTTCTTTATGAGAATATGGATTATGGCTTTGAGGTTGGTAAAGCAGTTGAAGTTCACGAAGGTACAGATATCACAGTTATCGCTTGTGGTTCTTGCGTATTCCAGGCTCGTGAAGCTGCTAAATTCCTTAAGAATGCTGACGGACTCAGTGTTCGCGTTCTTAATATGCACACAATTAGCCCAATCGACGTTGAAGCTATCCAGAAGGCTATTTCTGAAACAAGAAGAATCATCACAGTTGAAGACCATCTTGTTACAGGCGGTCTTGGTTCAGCAGTTGCTGAGGTTATGGCTCAGTACGGTAAGGGTTGTGCATTCAAGATGCTCGGTCATAAGAGCTTTGCAATGATTGGTCTTCACGAAGACATTATGTCTGATGCAGGTATTGACGCTAACGGCATCATCGCTGCAGTTCGTGAAACAATGAATGCAGACTTTGAAGAAGACGACAACTGGGACGACGAAGTTTAATCCACTTTGTTGTTCAGAAAGAGAGTTGATATTATGCACGAACAAAAAGAACTTTATGCATCTAAAATATTTTTCAATGCTGCATTGCCACTTTTGAAAGTTATTGCTACTGATGTTCCATCTCTCAAGGCTAAATTTGACAAGCTCACAACTGTTTTACAGGTTAGTGCGCTTGACCCTGAAGCTGAAGGTGGCAAGTATGCAACACATTTCATCATCACAGAGGGTGAATGGGAAACAAAACTCAACGCTGCTCACGAAGCTCCTGATGTTGAACTTGAATTCAAAACTATTGAGGCAATGAACGCATTCTTCAAGGGCAAAATCGGTCCTAAAACCCTTCCAAAAATGAAGGGTGTTGTTAAGAATTTCCCTGCATTTACAGCAATGCTTATGACACTTCTTAAGCTTTCTGACCTTACAGGTGCTACACAGCCACCAAAGGATGAAGAAACAAAAACTCTTATGGTTAAGTGCTTCTTCTATCTCCTTTCAAGCGGTATCAGCCAGCTTAACAAAATGGGTCATGCAGAAATTAAAGACTGGACTTCAAAGAGCCCTGACCGTGTTTATGCATTCGCGGTTGACGGTCATCCGGAAGTTGCTGCTTTCATCCGTATTAAAGCAGGTAAATCAAGAGCAGGACGTGGCGAATACAAGAGAGCAATGCCTTTCTTCACACTTCGCTTCAACAACCTTGATTCAGCACTCGGCATCCTTTTAAGCATCGACGATATGCTTGAAGCAACAAAAGCAGGACGTCTTATTATGGATGGTGGTCCTGAATTTGGTGCACAGCTCGGTGGATTTATGCTTGAAGTTGGCGACTTGGCTAAATAAGATTTTAGACATAAGAAAACCACGGTGTCAAACCGTGGTTTTTTGTTATACAAATTTGGGGTTTGTCGGATTGTTTAATTGAGTTATTCTCGGCTCCCCTGAAAGGGGAGCTGGATTGCCGAAGGCAAGACTGAGGGGTTTATTTGCACATTATTATAACCCCTCTGTCACTTCGTGACATCTCCCCTTTCAGGGGAGACAAGAAATCAGATGA
>JAGAMK010000048.1 GCA_017624735.1 Clostridia bacterium | reverse complement strand
ATTTGTCGGGCTCATCTGATTTCTTGTCTCCCCTGAAAGGGGAGATGTCACGAAGTGACAGAGGGGTTATAATAATGTGCAAATAAACCCCTCAGTCTTGCCTTCGGCAATCCAGCTCCCCTTTCAGGGGAGCCGAGAATACCTCAATTAAACAATCCGACAAACTCCAATTTGTTTTTCTTTTTCAACTTTGAAACGGAGGTTAACTATGAATATCAGCAACATCATCGCATCTATGATTTCTGAAATGCTTGAAGATGACGGCTACACGGAAATTCAGCGAAATGAACTTGCACAGAAAATCGGATGTGTACCAAGCCAGATAAATTATGTTATTTCATCCCGATTCACACCCGAACACGGCTACATTGTGGAGAGCCGTCGAGGTGGTGGTGGATACATCAAGATTACAAGGGCAAGTTACGACAGAGATTCCCTTAAAATGCACCTGATTAACTCCATTGGTCAGGTTTTGAGTGAAAACACTTGTCGTGCCCACCTAAAAAATATGTACGATAGGAATATTATCGACGAAAAAACGGTAAAAATATTCTTGTCAGCCTTAACTGGAAATGCCTACCGTGATATTCCAAGAGAATATGGTGACATTCTTCGTGCATCGATATTTAAACAAATGATACTTAATATAATGTAAGGAGGAATTTTTATGTTATGTCAGAATTGTGGAAAATATGAGGCAACAACTCATGTTAAAAGAATTGTAAATGGTGAGAGTGCAGAGGCGCATCTCTGCTCGGACTGTGCAAAGGCTCTCGGTTATAACGATGTTTTTGGTGGTTTCGGTAACACTTTTAGTGAAATGTTAGGCTCATTCTTCGGTGAGCCACAGGTGAGTGCAATAAGCTCCCGTACAATCCGTTGTGAAAAATGCGGAAACACATTTAACGATATTGTAAATAGTGGCAAAATCGGTTGTGCCGATTGCTATACAACATTTTACGACAAACTTCTTCCGTCCTTACAAAGAATTCACGGAAAAACCCGTCACGAGGGCAAAAATCCAACAATTATCAAGGCGGAAGTGACAAATGCTACTAATCCAATTGAGGATTTGGAAGAGCAATTAAGAATTGCAATCGACCAGCAGAATTTCGAAAAAGCAGCACAATTACGTGACAAAATAAACGAGTTAAAGGAGGGTCAGAAATGAGTAACAGATGGTATTTAGGCGTTGGTGAGCAGAGTGACATTGTTGTAAGCACTCGTATTCGCCTTGCGAGAAATTTGAACGAATATCCATTCCCAAACAAATTGAATACTAAAAGCCGAACTGCGCTTAATAATATAATTAAGGATGCAGTTGAATCGGATAATAAGTTTGACCTTCGTTTTGTGGAGATGAAGTCTCTTGCTCGTTTTGAGGCTGCGTCCATGGCAGAAAGACACATTATCAGTCCCGAATTCGCGTCCGATGCCGATGGTCGTGCATTGATGATTTCAAAGGATGAAGACATTTGTATAATGCTCAACGAAGAAGACCATATTAGAATACAGATAATGAAATCAGGTTTCGCCCTTGACGAGGCTTACTCTGTTGCCGATGAAATCGATAATTTATTAGGTAATAAACTAGAGTACGCCTTTGACGAGCGAATCGGCTACTTAACTCAATGTCCAACTAATTTGGGAACAGGTATGCGAGCGTCCGTAATGCTCCATCTTCCGGCGCTTACAATGAACGGACAAATTCACAAACTTATTAACACAATTTCAAAATTAGGTCTTACATTCCGTGGTGCTTTTGGCGAAGGCTCAAAGGCTACGGGTGATATGTACCAACTTTCAAACCAGATTACTCTCGGTATTTCCGAGGAATTTGCAATTAGAAACTTAAAAGCCATCACATTACAACTCTGTGCAAATGAACGTGCAGCAAGGGAAGAACTCTTAAAATCCATTGACACGGAAGACGCCATTTTCCGTGCTTACGGTACTCTTAAATGGGCAAGACTTCTCTCAACAAAGGAACTAATGGATAATCTTTCCCTCGTGCGTTTAGGCTCTGTGGCAGGTAAAATCAGCGTACCAATTGAAACACTTAATGAACTGATGATTTCAATGCAACCTGCAAGTATCAACGTTATGGCGGCACAAAAATTAGACGAAAAAGAACGTGATACCATAAGAGCAACAAAGGTACGAAACAGATTGAGTTAAATTTAGAACGGTGGCTTGAAAAAGCTACCGTTTTTTAGTGGAAAATGCAAAGTGCAAAATTAAGGAACTGCGTTGCGAATTTAAATATTTATTAAATTGGTTAAAATATGATTAAGAATAAATGAAGTATTGCTACGCAATATGAAGTAATCTTACGATTATGAAGTATTTACTATCGTAAATATGAAGTGAAATAAATCATTTCTTATGCCGAAGGCATACTTCATAGCATCGCTACTTCATATCCGTTAGGATACTTCATAAATCCGAAAGGATTTATTTCATTGCAACGCAAGGCGTTGCTAATTTGAGGTGAATACAATGTACAACTTTACAGGTTTTAGTGAAAAGGCGAACAACGCTCTTAACAAGGCGGTGGAATGTGCCGAGGATTTAGGACACACATATATCGGCAGTGAGCATCTTCTTTTGGGACTTTTGGAGTCTGCCGATTCCGTTGCAGGTAAACTCTTGCTCAGTAAGGGTGTAACGGGCAAAAAAGTCTATGACATAATCCGTGAAACCGTTGGTGCAGGAATTCCAACGGAACTCACCCCATCAGATTTTACACCACGAAGCAAGCATATAATCGAAACTGCTCTCTATCTTGCAGTATCAACAAATCAGGCTCTTGCAGGGACTGAACATCTTCTAATTTCCATTTGTCGTGAGGGAAATGGTTATGGTTGTCAGTTGCTTACACGATTAGGTGTGAATACACAAAATCTCATAAGAGAATTGGCAGCAAACCCAAAGGCTCAACAGTCAAAGTCATTCGGTCAGCAGAATAAGAATTCAAATTCCCAGCTTGAAAAATACTCTCGTGATTTAACTGCCCTTGCAAAGGAGAATAAAATCGACCCTGTAATCGGCAGAGAAAAAGAAATTGAGCGTGTTATTCAGATTTTAAGCCGTCGCAGTAAGAATAATCCTTGCCTAATTGGTGAGCCCGGTGTTGGTAAAACCGCCATAGCCGAGGGCTTGGCACTCAAAATTGCCAACGGTACTGTTCCCGAACTTTTAAAGGATAAGCGACTTTTATCCCTTGATTTGACAGGTATGGTGGCAGGCACAAAATACCGTGGTGACTTTGAAGAACGAATTAAGGGCATCATTGACGAGGTTAAAAATTCAACGGATATCATCCTTTTTATTGACGAAGTCCACACCATTATGGGTGCAGGTAGTGCCGAGGGTGCAGTTGATGCAGCCAATATTTTAAAACCGTCCCTTGCACGAGGAGAATTACAGTTAATCGGTGCAACAACCATTGACGAATATCGTAAGAATATTGAAAAGGATGCTGCACTTGAGAGAAGATTTCAGCCAATTACCGTGGGTGAGCCAACTCCCGAAGATGCAATTGAAATTTTAAAGGGTATTCGTGACAAGTACGAGGCACATCACAAGGTGAAAATCACAGATGAAGCAGTAAAATCTGCTGTAATTCTCTCCCACAGATATATCGGTGACCGCTTTTTGCCCGATAAAGCCATTGATTTGATTGACGAGGCATGTTCAAAGGTAAGGCTCATGTCATCAACTCCGCCTGACGATATCAAGGAAATGGAAAAGAAAATTGCCACTCTTTGTGCAGAAAAAGAGATGGCAGTAAATCAGCAGGATTTTGAACGTGCAGCCAAACTTCGTGATGAAGAAAAAGAGCTCACACAGAAATTTAACTCCGAAAAGGCAAAATGGCAATCGGAAGATAAAGCACGTGAAAGGCAAGTGACGGAGACAGAAATTGCCGAAATTGTGTCAGGTTGGACAGGTGTGCCCGTAAGTCAAATGACGGAAGAAGAGAGTCAACGACTTTTACGTATGGAAGATGAACTCCACAAGCGAATTGTGGGGCAGGACACAGCAGTTACAGCTATCGCAAAGGCAATCCGCAGGGGTAGAGCAGGGCTTAAAGACCCAAAACGACCAATCGGCTCGTTCATTTTCTGTGGTCCTACCGGTGTTGGTAAAACTGAACTTACAAAAGCACTTGCCGAGAGTATGTTTGGTGACGAAAATGCTATGATTAGGCTTGATATGAGTGAGTTTATGGAGAAACATACTGTTTCAAAACTCATCGGTTCGCCTCCCGGTTATGTGGGCTTTGACGAGGGTGGTCAGTTGACGGAAAAAATTCGTAGAAAACCTTATTCCGTGGTGCTTTTTGACGAGATTGAAAAAGCTCATCCCGACGTTTTTAACACACTGCTCCAAATCCTTGATGATGGTATTTTAACCGACTCCCAAGGCAGAAAAGTGGACTTTAAAAATGCAGTAATCATTATGACATCTAACGTTGGTGCAAGGCTTATCAACGAAGAAAAAGCCACATTCGGCTTTACTGCAAACGAAAACAGCCACTCTGAAGAGAAAATCAAAGAGGCCGTAATGGGTGAGCTTAAAAACACCTTCCGTCCCGAATTTTTAAACAGAATTGACGATATAATCGTCTTTTCAAGGCTTAATGAAAATGACATCAAGGAGATTGCAAAACGTCTTTTAAAGGGGTTAGAACGCAGAATGGAAAGCCTTGAAATCGGCATAACCTTTGATGATAGTGTTATGGATTTTATCTCAAAAGCAGGGTACGATAAAATCTATGGTGCAAGACCATTAAAACGTGCAATCCAAACCAAAATTGAGGATGTCCTCTCCGAAAAAATCCTTGAAAAAACAATTGAAAAGGGTAACTCCTATGTTTGCTCGATGGAAAATAACGAGTTGAGAATAGAAAGTAAATAGATAAATTGGGATTTGTCGGGATGTACTCCGTAGGGGCGATACTCGGCTCCCCTTGTCAGGGGAGCTGTCAACGAAGTTGACTGAGGGGTAGTTAGTTTATCTGTTCACTATCTCTCCCTCCGTCTTTGCCTTGCGGCAAATCCACCTAAGTCTCGCCTGCCGGCTCGGTCGGTGCTTCTGCTTCGCAGAGGTGTCCACCGGACACCCGCACCTCGTCAGAGGGAGGCATTACAATTGCAACGCAGTTCCGACACTTTTCACTTTGCGTTTTGCACTTTGCAT
>JAGAMK010000047.1 GCA_017624735.1 Clostridia bacterium | reverse complement strand
GCACCTTAAATCTTATAAGTTTGAGTGCAAAACAAGGCATAAATGCGAAGGAATCCTGACGGATTTCAAGCATTTTAACGAAGTTTTGTGCCAAAATCATTGATTTAAGGCTGTTAAATCCCTAATTGAGAGACCCCAACTCGTCCCTTTTTTATATATTGAAATATAACTTATATTCTGCTACAATATTATAAAATAAAACCTTAAAGGAAAAATTGTTATGAAAACCTATAATCTCAACGGACAGTGGAATATGACACGTGTAGCAACAGGGGTTAAATACGATGTAAATGTCCCATCTGACAACTACACTCAATTACTGGAATTAGGTGTTATTCCTGACCCATATTACAAGGATAATGAAAAGTTAGTTGAATGGGTTGGTCGTGAAGACTGGACATATGAAAGAACATTCACACTTACAGAAGAAGATATCAACAATCATAAGGTTTTACTTGTATGTAAAGCACTTGACACTCTTTGCGATGTTTATGTAAATGAAATGCTTGTTGGTAAGGGTGAAAACGCACATCTTAAGTATGAATTTGACATTAAAGATGTTGCAAAAGCAGGGGAAAATACTCTCAAAATCACATTCTTTGCACCAACAACCTATGCCGAAAACAGGCAAAAAGAAAAGCCAATTCCAAAGAATTGCAACGGTACTGACGGTGCTGCATATATGCGTAAACCACATTGTCATTTCGGTTGGGACTGGGGTCCACATCTCCCACTTTCAGGTATCACAGACGATATCTGGGTTGAGTGCTTTGATAATCGTCTTGCAGATATTGAAATCAAGCAGATTCACGAAAACGGCAAGGTAACAGTTAAAATCAATCCTGTTGTTGATGGTGAGGGTGATGTATCTGCAAAGATTATCTATCCTGATGGCACAGAAACTGCAATTGAAAACAACGAAATCGTAATCGAAAACCCTGAACTTTGGTGGACAAAGGAATTAAACCCTGTTGAAAAACAGCCACTTTACACAGTAGTTGCAACACTTGGGGATACAGAAATCACAAAGAAAACCGGTCTTCGTACAATCCGCCTTGACCGTTCAAAAGATAAATATGGTCACAATTTCTGCTTCTATCTTAATGGTGTGCCGATTTTTGGTAAGGGTGCTGACTGGATTCTTCCCGATTCGCTTATGGGCAGAGTTACAAATGAAACTTACGACTACTACATAGACTCAGCACTCAAAGCAAATTTCAATATGCTTCGTATCTGGGGTGGTGCTTACTATCTTCCTGACTATTTCCTTGAACAGTGCGACGAAAAAGGTCTTCTTATCTGGCAGGACTTTATGTTTGCATGTCTTATGTATCCATTTTATGAAGAAGATTTCCTCCAGAATGTGTTAAAGGAAATCAAATACCAGATTATGCGTATGAAAACCCATCCTTCTCTTTGCCTTTGGTGTGGTAATAATGAGGTTGAAACAATGTTCTCATATATGCCTGAAACAATGAAGATTGTAGTGTGGTACAAAAAATTCTTTTACGAAATTCTTAAAGATTTGGTAACTGAACTTGACCCTGACACTCCGTATATCGAAACATCTCCAATCGGTGACGGCTTCCGTAAGGGTGTTACTGGTGACGACCACGGAGACACTCATATGTGGACAGTTTGGCACGGGCAGAAACCACTTAATTATTACAGAAGCAGACCAACTCGTTTTTGTAGTGAATTCGGACTTGAATCCTTACCGTCAATGGATGCTGTTCGTCAGTTTGCAGAAAAAAGTGACTATTATATCACAAGCGACATCTTCAATTCACACCAAAAATGCAAAAATGGTAACAGAAAAATGCTCTATTATCTCCTTGAAAAGTTCTATGAGCCTGAAAAGTTCGAGGATTTAATCTATATGACAAATCTTATTCAGAAAGAATGTATTCAGGACGCAACCGAGCATTGGCGTCGTCATCGTGAACGTTGTAACGGCTCTCTTTTCTGGCAGTATAACGACTGTTGGCAGGCTCCATCTTGGTCAAGTGTGGACTACACAGGCAAGTGGAAGGCACTCCAATATGCTGCTCGTCATTTCTTTGAACCAGTTTGTGTTTCAATTGAAGAAACAGACAAGGATTATAAAGTTTACATTCTCAACGACACAAGAGAAGATAAGAAATTAACTGTAAGTGTTAAAATTGCAACTCTTGATGGCAGGGTACTTTATGAAAATAGGAACACAAATGACCTTGTAAAAAATGTTGTTGCAAATTCAAGAGTATTATTTGAAACAGGTAATATCGGTGGAAATAAAAAGGATATGTTCATGTCCGTAAAACTGTTTGAAAACGGAAAGCTTATTTCAGAAAGAACAAAGATTTTCGTGCCTGACCGTGATTTAAAACTTAAACCAAATACAATTGAAAAATCAGTTTCTTACGAAAATGGTGAAATCGTCGTTAAAATGAAATCTCCTGTATTCTGCCGTAGCGTAATGGTGGATATAGAAGATTTCCGTGAGCCATTCTCCGATAACTATTTTGACTTGCTTCCAAACGAAGAAAAAATTGTAACTGTTAAGGCAGATAAAATGCATGACGTAACTGTAAAATCTCTTGCAGATATTCCTGTTAAAGGCTCAAAACTCAAAACAGCACTTTTTAGAGGAAAATTCTTTGTTGAGCCCGAAAATCTTGCAAACTGGTTCTACTATACTATGAACTAAATCTTGACGGAATAAGGAAAAACCAATATAATAAATCTATACTTGATTTTAGAAAGGTCGATATTATGAAAAAAGTTATAGCACTTTTATTGGTTGCAGTAATGGTATTTTCGTTTGCTGCATGTAATAAAGATAAGGAAGATGAAACTCCAACAGCCGCTCCTATTGATAAGGAAGTACTTAAACAGGGCTGGCAGGAAGGTGTTTTAACATTTGCCAATGGCAAGTCAGTTACTTTGCCTTGTTCCATCGTGGAAATTATTGAGGCTTCTGAGCTTACAATTCCGGCTCTTGATAGTTCTTTGAAAGATGCAACTCTTGAATCAGGCATGAAAAAATCATTGAATCTTGTTAATTCGGAAACATCTATCACACTTAAATGTGAAAACTCTGCTAAGGAAGCAATCAAACTTGGCGAAGCAACAGTAATCGGTTATACCATCAACCGTACAAAAGAGGGGAATGCTAAAGTTAAATTTGCAAATACATTAACTGTAAATGCAGGTAAGACTGACGTTGAAGAAGTTCTTGGTGCAGACGAAACTGCAGAAAAGAAAGGCTTCAGCAAGTATCAGGGTACAAACAGTAAAAAGGAAAAGGTCGAAATGAGAGTTACATATGACTCAAATAACCTTGTAAACTCTGTAGCATTTGAAATTAAATAATTAAAAGGGCTGTAAGAATAATTCTTACAGCCTTATTTTTTTAGTTACCCATACAGAAATCATCCTGAACTCCGATGATTTTGATTTTCTGAATTTCTCCTACAACTCCTTGAGAAACTTTAACCGGTGTGTAGTTTGGTGTGTAGCCAAAATACACATCATTTTTTTGCTTTTCTTCAATTAAAACCGATAATTTCTTGCCGATTTGTGCTTTGAGAAAATCGTTTCTGATTTCTTCTGCAACAAGGGACAGCGCAGATACTCTTTGTGCTTTTACGCTTTTTTCAATCTGTCCGTCCATTCTGTCTGCGACAGTGCCGCTTCTTCTCGAATATGGGAAGATATGTATTTTTTCAAAACCGACTTTCTGCGCAAATGCCTTGGTAATTTCGAAATCCTCGTCTGTTTCGTGAGGGAATCCGACCATAATATCCGTTGTGAGAGTACAGTCTTTGAACTCTTTTCTCAGTTTCTGACAAAGTGAGTAGTATTCGTCGCTTGTGTAGTGTCGATTCATCTTTTTGAGAATTTTATCACATCCGCTTTGTAATGAAATATGGAATTGTGGACATAACTTTTCGCATTTTGCAAGTTTTTCAATAAGCTCGTCTGTGATATGGTCGGGTTCAAGGGAGCCTAAACGAATTCTATTTACTTTTTCATTTTCATTGACGGCAAAAACTGCATCTGCAAGGTCTAATTCTGTGCCTTTGCCATATGCAGAAAGATTAATTCCCACAAGCACAATTTCACGATAACCGTTATCCGTAAGAGCCTTAACCTCGGCTTTGATATCTTCAATAGATTTCCAGCGTACTCTGCCACGAGCTTTTGGAATAATGCAATATGAACAGAATCTGTCGCAACCATCTTCAATTTTAAGAATTGCACGTGTTCTTTCTTCAAAACGGCTTATTCCTGATGAAACAAGGGCTTCACCACTCTGATGTTGTTCCATATTCAATATCCTACAATAACTTGAAAAATACTCATTCAATGAAGAAATAAGGAACTTATTGTTTTTATTTCCAAGAACAATATCTGCCTCAATAAGCTTTTCTGCCATCTCGGGGAATGACTGTGGCATACAACCTGTAAGAACAACAATACTTTGTGGATATTTCTTTTTATAATGACGGACACATTGGCGAGTTTTCCTGTCACTTTCACTTGTAACGGTACAGGAGTTTATGACGAAAATATCAGCAACATTTTCATCCTCTGTTATTTCATATCCGTTTTTAGTTAATTGTTCACGCATTTCTTGGGTTTCATATTGATTAACTTTACACCCAAGAGTGTGAAAAAATACTTTCATATTATCACCACCCAAGATTATAACATAATATTTTATTTTTTCATATACCAATTTGTCCTATTCATATACTTTTTTGGAGGGATGAGCATGAGAAAGATAATATCTATTGTGTTATGTGTGATTTTGATGCTACCAATGTGTATGGTGGCAAGTGCAAAGGAAGAAACAGTAGCAGGAACACTATCGGCGAAATCTGCCGTTTTAATGGAAATATCAACGGGTAAGGTGCTTATGGAGTCGAACCCCGATGAAAAACTTTCCCCGGCATCAATAACAAAGGTAATGACCATTCTTTTAACCTTTGAAGCGCTTGAATCAGGTCAGATAAAGCTTGAAGACAGGGTAACTGCAAGTCGTAACGCGTCGTCAAAAGGTGGCTCACAAATTTGGCTTAAAGAGGGGGAAGTGATGACTGTTCACGAGCTTTTAAAGGCCACAGTTATTGCAAGTGCAAATGATGCTTGTACTGCCCTTGGCGAATATATTTCAGGTGACGAAACGTCCTTTGTGGCATTGATGAACAAAAGAGCAAAGGAGCTTGGAATGACTAATACCTGCTTTGAAAACTGTTCAGGACTTGATGATACCGTTACAAATCATTATTCAACAGCAAGGGATGTTGCAATAATGAGTTGTGAACTTATAAAGCATGAAAAGGTCAAGGAATATACAACAATCTGGATGGATAGCCTTCGTGATGGGCAAACTCAACTTGTAAACACAAATAGGCTTATTCGTTACTATGATGGTGCAACGGGACTTAAAACAGGTACAACGTCAAAAGCAGGATATTGTGTGACTGCAACTGCAGAACGTGGTGGTATGGAGCTTGTAGCAGTAGTCCTGGGCAGTGATAACAGTACAGAAAGATTTGAGGATGCAAAGAAAATGCTCAACTGGGGATTTGCTAATTATGAAATTCACCAACCCCAGATTGATATGTCACTTATAACTGATGTAACAGTACTTTACGGAAAAGAAAGTGTGTTGAAGCCCATTGTGGAAACACCACAAAAAATACTTGTGAAAAAGGGCGAGGGGGATAAAATAACACAACGAGTGGATATGTGTGTGGATGTGGAAGCACCTGTGGAGAAAAATCAAACATTGGGCAAGGTTTATTTTGAGATTGACGGTAAAATCCTGGATGAATGTAGTATTTTAACTGATAAGAATTATGAACGTCGTGATGTATGGTTTGTATTTTCACTTTTATGGTCCAGTTTTGCAAAAAAATGATAAAATTCTATTGAAAAAATTATATATTTAGGTTAAAATATTAAAAACACTATATCAAAAGCGAGGACTAATCAAAAATGGCGTTAAAACTTAACGATAAGTATGTTAAGAACTTTATTACTGATGACGAACTCAGTGCTATGGCTTCTGCTGTGGAAGATGCTCATCAGAAAATAGAAGATAAAAGTGGTGAAGGCTCTGACTTTTTAGGTTGGGTTGACCTTCCTGTAAACTATGATAAAGAAGAATTTGACAGAATCAAGAAAGCAGCCCAGAAAATCAAGAACGATTCAAAGGCACTTGTTGTTATCGGTATCGGTGGTTCATATTTAGGTGCACGTGCTGCTATTGAATTCTGTGCTTCACAAAATTACAACCTTGTGTCAAAAGACACTCCAAATATCTATTTCAGCGGTAACTCAATCAGCGGTAATTCACTTTCAGAACTTGTTGACCTTGTAAAGGATGTTGATTTCTCAATCAATGTTATTTCAAAGTCAGGTACAACTACTGAGCCTGCTATTGCATTCCGTATTTTCCGTGAACTTCTTATTAAGAAGTATGGTGAAGAGGAAGCAGCAAAGAGAATTTACGTTACAACTGATAAAGCAAAGGGAACACTTAAAGAGTTCTCCGACAAAGCAGGTTACGAAACATTCGTAGTGCCTGATGATGTTGGCGGCAGATATTCAGTTCTTACTGCAGTTGGTCTTCTTCCAATCGCAGTTGCGGGAATTGATATTGATAAGATGATGCAGGGTGCAGCTGATGCTCGTGAAGCTTATAGTATTTGCGACATTCAGAAAAACGATTGCTACAAATATGCTGCAATCCGTAACATCCTTCTCGGCAAAGGTAAAGCAGTTGAACTTATGGTTGCTTATGAGCCTGATTTCACAATGATGAACGAGTGGTTCAAACAGCTCTTCGGCGAAAGCGAAGGTAAAGACGGCAAGGGTATTTTCCCTGCAAGTGTTGTTTGTTCAACAGACCTTCACTCAATGGGTCAGTACATTCAGGATGGCGTGAGAATGCTTTTCGAAACATCTGTTATGTTCACAAAACCAAAGAGAGAAGTTGTTATCGAAGAAGATGATGTTAATGCTGACGGTCTTAACTTCCTTGCCGGAAAAACAATGGACTTTGTTAACCGCAAGGCATATCAGGGTACATTGTTGGCTCACGTTGATGGTGGCGTACCAAACATCTGCATTGAAGTACCTGAAATGAACGAATATGAATTCGGTTATCTCGTTTATTTCTTTGAAAAGGCTTGTGCAGTTTCAGGTTATGTTTTAGGTGTTAATCCATTCAATCAGCCAGGCGTTGAAAGCTACAAAAAGAATATGTTTGCTTTACTTGGTAAACCCGGTTATGAAGCACAACAAGCAGAGCTTTTAGCAAGATTAAAATAAGTAAATGACCATCTTTTAGGGGATGGATAATAAATATATAGGAGGAGATAATATGATTTCTCTTATTATCGGTAAAAAAGGAACAGGAAAAACAAAAATTCTCGTTGAGCATGTAAATGATGCAGTTCACGTGTCAAGCGGTAATGTTGTATGTGTTGAAAAAGAAACAAAGCTCACATACGACGTAAACTATCGTGCAAGACTCGTTGCAACAGACGTGTTCTCAATTGCAGGTTATGATGCATTCTACGGCTTCTTAAGCGGTATTTGTGCAGGTGACCACGATATTACTGATATTTTTGTTGATGCTACATACAGAATCGCTGAAGACACAGACAGAACAGGTGAAGCACTTGCTGCTTTCCTTAAGAAAGTTGATGCACTTTCAAAGATTTCTGATACAAAGTTCACATTCACAATTTCATCAGACCTTGCTGACCTTCCTGCAGAAATGTTTGAGTATTGCGAAAAAATCAACTAATCGTTAGTAATGAACCATATGGCGGGGTCTTTACCCCGCCACTTTTATGTAAATTTGTATAAAAATATTTGTAAATTTTTGTTGACAAAAACGAAATATAAATATATAATATTTAACGCATGTAATGAGGAATGTTTTATGAATATTCAACTTGAACAGATTTTTAATCTTGAAGGCTCAAAAAAGGAATTCGATTTCTGCTTTGAACCAGAATACTCTCTTTCTGACGATATTTCACTTGACACACCGGGAATTGCGGTTAGTGGTAAAATCGAGAATAAAACGGGAATTGTGTCGTTGTCGGGAAGTGCAAAGTTTTCAGCAACCGTGGTTTGCAGTCGATGTGCCGAGGGCTTTAAGAAGGACTTTCAGGTGGATTTTGAGCATTTACTTGCAAACAACCTCATGAACGAAGATAACGACGATTATATTGTTGTTGAGAATTCGGTGCTCGATTTGTCTTCACTTGTGTGTGAAGATATCATCTTTTCATTACCATTGAGATTCTTGTGTGATGAAGAGTGTAAGGGACTTTGTTCCAAATGTGGTAAAAATCTGAATTTCGGTCCTTGTGACTGCAAAAAAGATGTTGACCCACGAATGGCAGCTTTATTACAGTTGCTTGAAGATTAGTTAATTATTTTATTTATAATATTATAAGGAGGTGCCCCAAATGGCAGTACCTAAGAGAAGAGTTTCAAAAACAAGAAGAGATAAGAGACGTTCAAACGTTTGGAAGATGACAGCTCCTGAGCTTGTAAAGTGCCCAAACTGCGGTCAGTATAAGAGACCACACAGAGTTTGCGGTGAATGCGGACAGTATAAGGGAAGACAGGTTGTTGCTCTTAAAGAAGAGGCTTAATTCCTTTAGAATTATCTTTTGATTTAAGAAGGCGGAAAGAACGATTTCTCTCCGCCTTTTAGTCTTGCTCTGATATTTAAAAAATAAAGGTAGGTGATATGTTTTGTCAGTAAAAATAAGTGGTGTTAAGAAAAACTCTCTCTGCGATGCAAAAGGCATTAAAGCAGGGGATGAGTTGCTTAAAATAAACGGTAATGAAATAATGGATGTTCTTGACTTTGACTTTTATATGGCAGAGCAGAATATCACACTGACCTTTAAATGTGGCAACGGAAAGTATAAGGTTGTTAAAACCAAAAGTACTGATTGTGGACTTGAATTTGATACTTATCTTATGGACAAACAACAGCATTGTAAGAACAAGTGTATTTTCTGTTTCATTGACCAGTTGCCAAAAGGATTAAGACCAAGCTTGTATTTCAAGGATGATGACAGTCGTCTTTCCTTCCTTTTCGGTAATTATATTACCCTTACCAATATTTCCGAGCATGAGGTTCAGCGTATTATCGATATGCACATCAGTCCCGTGAATGTTTCTGTTCACACAATGAATCCCGAACTTCGTGTTAAAATGATGAAGAACAAAAATGCAGGTGAAAGTCTTAAAATTATTAAAAGACTAGCCGACGCAGGTATTAAAATGAATACCCAACTTGTCCTTTGTCCAGGTATAAATGATGGAGACGAACTTCGAAGAAGCATTGAAGAATTGTCTGCACTTTATCCGTCAGTTCAGAGTATTGCTGCAGTTCCCGTTGGCATTACAAAATTCCGTGACGGTTTAGATAAACTTGAACCGTATAACAAAGAAACAGCAGGGGAAGTAATTGACATAATTGAAGAGTATTCAAACAAATTCCGTAAAGAGTTTGGCATTGGGCTTTGCTATCCTGCCGACGAATTTTTTATTAAGGCAGAAAGAGAAATACCATCTGCCGAGTATTATGACGGATTTCCGCAGTTTGATAACGGCGTGGGAATGGTGCGTTCATTTACTGACGATTTTCTTGATGAACTTGAATACTGTAATGAAAAGTCGATAAATAAAAAAGTCACTTTGGCAACAGGTGTTGACTTTTATCCTTATCTTTGCGACCTTTGTAAAAAAGCAGAAGAAAAATACAATATCAAAATTCAGGTTAAGAAAATTATCAATCACTTTTTCGGTGAAACTATAACTGTTTCAGGACTTGTAACAGGAATTGACCTTTTTGAGCAGTTGAAGGACTATGATTTGGGTGAATACTTAATATTACCAAGTTCAATGATTAGTGATTATACAAATCATACTGAAAACAAAAACAAATTCCTTGATGATATGACTGTTGAGGAACTTAGCGAAAGATTAAATACGAAAATTATTCTGACCAAAGGTGACGGAGGTCAGGTTTTAAAAGATATTTTGGGGGTGGAATAATGGCAAAACCCGTAGTGGCGATTGTAGGTCGTCCAAATGTTGGTAAAAGTACACTTTTTAATAAGCTGATTGGTAAAAGACTTTCAATAGTTGACGATACACCGGGTGTGACCCGTGACAGAATTTACGGCGACTGTGAATGGCTTGGCCACGAGATGTTGCTTGTTGATACAGGCGGTATTGAGCCTTATTCAGACGATATTATTCTTTCACAGATGCGTCGTCAGGCACAGCTTGCTATTGACAGTGCCGATGTTATTATTTTTGTAACTGATGTCAGAACAGGTGTTGTGGCAACGGACGAAGAAGTTGCAACAATGCTTATTAAGAGCAACAAGCCCATTATTTTGTGCGTTAATAAGGCTGATTCATTGGGTGAGCCACCTGCAGAATTCTATGAATTTTACAATTTGGGTCTTGGTGACCCGATTCAGGTTTCTGCTGCACATGGTCACGGTACTGGTGACTTGCTTGATAAGGTGCTTGAATATCTTCCTGACGATTTTGAAAACGAAGACGAAAGCGATACAGTAAAAGTTGCGGTTATCGGTAAACCAAATGCAGGCAAATCTTCACTTATTAACAAAATTGCAGGCGAAGAAAGAGTTATCGTTTCAAATATTGCAGGTACAACTCGTGATGCTACAGACACATATATTGACAATGAACACGGCTCATTTATGTTCATTGATACTGCAGGACTTCGCCGTAAGAGTAAGGTTGAGGACCAGATTGAAAAGTATTCCGTAATCCGTGCACAGATGGCAGTTGAAAGAGCCGATGTGTGCGTTATTATGATTGATGCCGTTGAGGGCTTTACAGAGCAGGACTCAAAGGTTGCAGGTATTGCACACGAACTTGGTAAGGCTTGTATTATCGCAGTCAATAAATGGGATTTGGTTGAAAAAGACGGTCAGACAATGGATAAATACCGTAAAAAGCTTATGAACGACTTCTCGTTTATGAGCTATGCACCAATTATCTTTATCTCTGCTAAAACAGGTCAAAGACTTGACAGACTTTTTGAACTTATCAAATTCGTTGATACACAAAATGCTATGCGAATTTCAACAGGTAAGCTTAATGATGTTCTTGCAGATGCAACTGCACGTGTTCAGCCACCGTCGGATAAGGGTAAACGCCTTAAAATCTACTATATGACTCAGGCTTCAACAAGACCACCAACATTCGTTTGCTTTGTAAACAATAAGGACTTGTTCCATTACAGTTATCAAAGATATATTGATAACCAAATCCGTGAAGTTTTCGGACTTGAAGGTACACCAACAAGATTTGTAGTCCGTGAAAGAGATAAGAATAATAAAAAATAATTCGTAATTCGAAATTGTAAGGGCGATTCAAAATCGCCCTTTTTCTACGCCTCCCTCTGACGAGGGAGGTGGCAAAACGAAGTTTTGACGGAGGGAGAGATAAAACTGACTACCCTTCAGTAAACTTCGTTAACAGCTCCACTTACAAGGGGAGCCTGAAAAATATCCATACAAAAACTATTTATTAACAAACTGAAAATTATGTGTGAAAAGGGACTTTTTAAGTCCCTTTTTTCTTGCCATTTATACTGTAATATGTTATAATCAATTGATTATATAGTGAGGTAGTATGTCATGGTGATTTTAGGCATCGACCCGGGCTACGCAATAGTGGGTTGGGGAGTAATTGACTATACCGCAAATCGTTTTCAGGTAATCGCTTACGGTGCAGTTACAACCGAGGCAAAAACACCATTTAACGAGCGACTTGAAACGGTTTACGACGGTATTTGTGACATTATAAATAAATATAAGCCCGATGCTCTGGCAATTGAAAAACTTTTCTATAACACCAATGCAAAAACGGTTATTGACGTAGCCCAAGCAAGGGGAGTTATTAACCTTGCGGCACAGAAAAATAATCTCGATATTTTCGAGTACACACCTTTGCAGGTGAAACAGAGTGTTGTGGGTTATGGTCGTGCCGAGAAAAAGCAGGTGCAGGAAATGACAAGAGTTATTTTAAATTTGGAAAAAATCCCAAAGCCTGACGATACTGCCGATGCTCTTGCTATGGCTATCTGCCACGCACACGCAAGTGGCTCATTAATGGGTAGATTAAGAAATATTAAATAAGGAAAATTATTATGATTTATTCAGTAACAGGAAATGTAGTTGACTTTGATGCTAATACTGTCTGTGTTGATGTGAATGGTGTTGCATTCCGTTGTATGACTACTCTTACAACATCTCAAAAATGTGCATCAATGGGAATGAAAGTCACACTTTACACATATCTTAATGTCCGTGAAGATGCAATGGAGCTTTTCGGCTTTTATGATAAAACCGAAATGGACTGTTTTAAAATGCTTATAACAGTTAATGGTGTCGGTCCTAAAATGGGACTTGCAATTCTCTCTGAATTAACACCTGATAAGGTTGCATTGAGCATCGCAGCAGGTGACCACAAAGCACTTACAAAGGCAAATGGTGTCGGTCCTAAACTTGCACAGCGAATTTGTATGGAATTAAAAGATAAGGTTGGCAAAGCCTTTGCAGGAGTTGAAACCTCTGTTGATTTAACAGCAGTCAGTTCAACTCTTACAAATTCCAATACTGCCGAGGCAGTTGCTGCTCTTGAAATGCTCGGCTATTCACAGAGTGACGCAAGTGTGGCAGTAAGCAAAATTGACTCATCTCTTTCAGTTGAACAGATTATCAAACAAGCATTAAAAATGCTTTCATTAGGTTAAGGGGGACTAAACAATGGATTTCGAAAACGAAAACAGAATAATGACTCCCGGTTTTACAGAAACTGACCACGATATTGAAATTTCCTTGCGACCAAAAGCGTTGACAGAATATATCGGTCAGGAAAAAGTAAAAGAAAACTTAAAAATATATATTGAGGCTGCAAAAAATCGTGGGGACACTCTTGACCACGTGTTACTCTATGGCCCGCCCGGACTTGGTAAAACAACCCTTGCAGGAATCATCGCAAATGAAATGGGTGTGCAGATTCGTGTAACATCAGGTCCTGCAATTGAAAAGCCCGGTGACCTTGCAGCACTCCTTACAAACTTAAATGATGGCGACGTGCTTTTCATTGATGAAATTCATCGTCTTTCACGTGCCGTTGAAGAAGTTCTTTATCCTGCTATGGAAGATAATGCCCTTGATATTATCATCGGTAAAGGTCCGTCTGCTCGTTCAATTCGTCTTGATTTACCTCGTTTCACACTTGTTGGTGCAACAACTCGCGCAGGTCAGTTAACAGCACCACTCCGTGACCGCTTTGGTGTTATTTTAAGACTTGAACTTTATACACCTGAAGAATTGGCACAGATTGTAAAACGTAGTGCAGGAATTCTTGATATCTATGCAGACGACGAGGGTGCATTGGAAATCGCATCTCGCTCACGTGGTACACCAAGAATTGCGAACAGACTCTTAAAAAGAGCAAGAGACTTTGCACAGGTTATGAGTAACGGCGTAATCACAGAAGATAACGCAAAAATTGCTCTTGGCAGAATGGAAATTGATAATATTGGTCTTGATAATATTGACAGACTGATGCTTACTACTATGATTCGCAATTTCAACGGCGGTCCTGTGGGACTTGAAACAATAGCGGCGACAATTGGTGAAGAAGCTGTAACTATTGAGGATGTTTATGAGCCATATTTAATGCAGATTGGTTTCTTGGCAAAAACTCCTCGTGGCAGAGTCGTAACACCTTTGGCATATAAACATTTGGGCATAGAATTTTCAAATACAAACAATAAGGCAAATTCCCAAACATCACTTTTTTAAGGAGTAAAAATTATGGGTAGACTTTTTGGAACAGACGGTGCAAGAGGCGTTGCAAATACAGAACTAACTTGTGAATTATCAATGCAAATAGGCAGGGCAGCTGCTATGGTGCTCAGTAAAAACTTAAATGGTAAAAAACCTAAAGTGCTTATCGGTATGGATACTCGTGCATCTTCTGAAATGCTTGAAAGTGCAATTACAGCAGGACTTTGTTCAGTAGGTGCAGACGTTTTGCAGTTAGGTGTTGTGCCAACTCCCGCTGTTGCATTTTTAGTTCGTGAATATGAATGTGATGCAGGCGTTATGATTTCAGCATCACACAATCCTTGCGAATATAACGGAATTAAGATTTTCCAGTCAACAGGTTACAAACTTCCTGATGCACTTGAAAATGAAATCGAAGAAATCATCCTTGACAATGTTATGGAAATTCCATCACCAATTGGTGGTGAAGTTGGTCGTGTTGAGAGAAAATCAGATGCAATCAATGACTATATTGAGCATCTTCTCACAGCAACAAATATGAGCTTTAAGGGTTATAAAATTGCCCTTGACTGTGCAAACGGCTCATCAAGTGTTTCTGCAGAAGAGGTTTTCACTCGTCTTGGTGCGGAAGTTATCGTAATCAGTGCAGAGCCTGACGGAGTTAACATCAATAAAAACTGTGGTTCAACACATCTTGAAAACTTACAGAAAGTCGTTGTTGAAAAGGGTTGCCATTTAGGTTTTGCCTTTGACGGTGACGCTGACAGAATGTTAGCTGTTGACCATACAGGTGCAGTAGTTGACGGTGACAAGTGCATCGCAGTTTGTGCAAAGCATATGAAGCAGTTGGGCAAACTCAAAAAGGACACAGCAGTTGTTACCGTTATGAGTAATATGGGATTCTTCAAATTTTGTGAAGAAAACGGAATTAAATGCGAAAAGACAAAAGTCGGTGACCGTTATGTCCTTGAAAATATGACTGCTAACGGATATAGCATCGGTGGTGAGCAGTCAGGTCACATTATTTTCTTGCAGTATGCAACAACAGGTGACGGACAGCTCTCTGCAATTCAGTTACTTTCTGTTGTTAAAGATACAGGCAAAACTCTTAAAGAACTTGCAGACGAGATGGAGGTTTATCCTCAGGTGCTTATCAATGTGAGAGTTTCTAACTTTGGTAAAGCACAGTTCGCAAAAGATAAAGAGGTACAGAATGCAATTAAGCAGGTTGAAAACGAACTTGGTAATGAAGGCAGAATTCTTGTTCGACTTTCAGGTACAGAACCACTTGTTCGTGTAATGCTTGAAGGCAAGGATTACAATAAAATTAAGGAATTGGGCGAGAGTGTCGCTCAGGTTGTAAGAGAAAGGTTAGTATAAAATGCGAGTTGCCGATAATTGGAAAGATTATGAACTTATTGACTGTTCCTGCGGTGAACGACTTGAACGTTGGGGGAATATTACTTTAATCCGTCCCGACCCTCAGGTTATATGGAAAACAGAAAAGAAAAATCCACTTTGGAAAAAAGCGGATGCCATTTATCACCGTTCACAGACTGGTGGCGGTCAATGGGAAATCAGAAACAAAATTCCCGATTTCTGGACTATCGGCTACCGCGATTTGACCTTTAATATTAAAACAATGGGATTTAAGCACACGGGTCTTTTCCCTGAACAAGCAACAAATTGGGACAAAGTAGCAGAAATCATCAAAAGTGCAGGTAGAGAAGTAAAAGTTCTCAATTTGTTTGCCTATACAGGTGGTGCAACGGTTTCTGCACTTAAAGCAGGTGCTTCTGTGTGCCATGTTGACGCGTCAAAGGGTATGACACTCTGGGCAAAGGAAAATGCTGTGAGTTCAGGTGTTGCAGATAAAAATGTAAGATGGATTGTTGACGATTGTATCAAATTTGTTCAGCGTGAAATCCGTCGTGGTAATAAATATGACATTATCATTATGGACCCACCATCCTATGGCAGAGGCCCTGGTGGTGAGGTTTGGAAACTTGAAAATGAGGTTTACGGTTTTGTTGAACTTTGCAGTCAGGTGCTTTCCGATGACCCACTTATGGTGCTTATAAATTCTTATACAACGGGATTAAGCCCATCAGTTATGGAATATATTTTAGGTGCAGTTGTGAAGAAACGCTTTGGTGGTAAGGTGACAGGTAGCGAAATCGGACTCCGTGCTACTGAAAATGGACTTGTACTTCCCTGTGGTGCATCTGCAATTTGGAGTAAAGAGTAATGTCAATTATTGAATTTAAAAATGTAACATTCCGATATGACAGTGACGAGGAGGGTGTTGTTTTAGCACCTGCTGTTAAGGATTTCTCACTTTCAATCAATGAGGGTGAATTTATGGCTATTCTCGGTCATAATGGCTCTGGTAAAAGTACCTTGGCAAAACTTGCTAACGGACTTTTGCTTCCCGAAAGTGGTACAGTCCTTGTTGACGGAATGGATACAAAAAATGAAGATGACGATATAAAAATTAAACAGACTGTTGGTGTGGTTTTTCAAAATCCCGATAATCAGATTGTCGCAACCATCGTTGAAGAGGATGTTGCATTTGGTCCTGAAAATCTTGGAATTGAACCTGCTGAAATACGTCGCAGAGTTGACGAATCTTTAAAAATCGTTGGTATGTATAAATACAAAAACCACGAGCCACACAAACTATCAGGTGGTCAGAAACAGCGTGTTGCAATTGCAGGTATTATCGCTATGGAGCCTCGTTGCATTATCCTTGACGAGCCAACTGCCATGCTTGACCCTGAGGGCAGACGTGATGTAATGAAAGCAATTAAACGACTTAATCGTGAGTTGGGAATAACAGTTGTTTTCATCACTCACTATATGGAAGAAGCTTGTGAAGCTGATAGAATTGTTGTTATGGATGACAGCCGTCTTTTGCTTGACGGCACACCAAAGGAAGTTTTTGCCGATACTGATAAATTTCGTAGTATCGGTCTTGATGTACCACAAACTTGCATTTTGGCAAAGATGCTTAAAAATGACGGAATTAACTTGAAAAATGATTTGTTGAGTATTGACGAATTAGTTGAAAATATAGATGATTTATTGAAAGGTCAGTAAGATATGTCCCACCTTGAAACCCAAAATTTAACATACGTCTACGGTGAGGGCACTCCATTTAAAATCACCGCACTCGACAATGTGAATATAGATATCCCCAAGGGCGAATTTGTGGCAATTATCGGTCATACCGGCTCGGGAAAAAGCACTCTTGTTCAACATCTTAACGGACTTTTAAAGCCAACTGACGGAAAGATTTTTCTTGATGGTGAAAACATCTGGCAGTCAAAGTCAAAGATTTTTGACACCCGTTTCCGTGTTGGACTTTGCTTCCAATATCCTGAATATCAGCTTTTTGAAGAAACTGTTTATAAGGATATTGCTTTTGGTCCTACTAATATGGGACTTTCAAAGGCAGAAATCGACGAGAGAGTAAGAAACGCAGCAAAATATGTTGGTATTCCTAACGATATGCTAGAGAAATCTCCGTTTGACTTGTCAGGTGGCGAGAAAAGACGAGTTGCTATTGCAGGTGTAATCTCAATGGAGCCCGAAATTCTCATTCTTGACGAGCCAACAAGCGGACTTGACCCGATGGGTAGGGAGCACATTCTCGCTCTTATCAAAAACTATCGTGAACAAACAGGCAAAACAGTTATAATCGTATCTCACAGTATGGATGATGTTGCTCGATTTGCGACAAAAGTTATTGTGATGAACAGTTCAAAGGTTGAAATGTCAGGTACAGTTGATGAGGTTTTTGAAAAAGCATCCCGTCTTCGTGAAATCGGACTTTCCGTACCACAAATAACTGAAATTTTTATAAAACTTCGTGAAAAGGGTTATCCCGTAAGCGAAAAAATATACACAGTTGAGCAAGGTTACCTTGAACTCAAAAAACTTTTTGAGGGGAGGGGAATTTCTTGATTAAAGATATTACAATCGGTCAGTATTTTCCCTTTAACTCGGTAATTCACCGACTTGACCCCCGAACAAAATTGTTGTTTACTATTGTTTTTATTGTAACAGTATTTTTAGCAAATAATTTTGTTTCCCTCTTTTTCTGTATGCTTCTTTCAGCGGCTGTAATCGGACTCTCAAAAATTCCGGTAAAAACTGTTATGAAAGGGTTAAAACCAATTCTTTTGATTATTGTAATCACATCAATTCTTCAAATCGCCTATGTTGATTCAGGTATTGTATTGGTTGACGAGTGGAAAATCAAAATTACAAGTGGTGGAATTTTAACAGCAGTATTTATGACACTTCGTATATCCCTGCTTATTGTAATGAGCACAATGCTCACTTACACAACATCTCCCACTTCCCTTACAAATGGTCTTGACCGTATGTTTGCTCCACTAAAAAAACTGGGAATTGATTTCCACACAGTTACAATGATTATGACAATTGCACTCCGATTTATCCCAACTCTTATTGAAGAAGTTGATAAAATTATGAGTGCACAAAAGAGCCGAGGTGCTTCTTTTGACCAAGGCAATCTTATGAAAAGAGCAAAGGCACTCATCCCTTTGTTTATTCCATTACTTTTCAACTCTATAAGACGTGCTTATGAGTTGGCAAATGCCATGACTTGCCGTTGTTATAATGGAGGAAAAGGCAAAACAACAATGAATGCACTTAAATTCTCATTGCGTGATTATATGTCAATTCTTGTAATGGCATTCTTAATCGGTGGAATTATAGTCCTTAATATTTTCTGTGGTGAATATAATGCGGAATTTACTTTTAACCTTGCGGTATAATGGTACCCCCTTTCATGGTTGGCAGATTCAACCCAATGGTAATACCGTTCAGCAGGAACTTTCTGATGCTTTAAAAAAAATAAGTGGAAAAGAAGAAAACATAATAGGTTGTAGCCGTACTGATGCAGGTGTACATGCCAATATGTTCTGTTGTAATGTGAGAACAGAATGTAATGTACCAAGTGAGAAAATTCCCGATGCACTCAATTTCTATCTTCCACCTGATATTTCTGTTTATGGGTGTGAAGATGTGGATTATGATTTCCACGCAAGATATGACTGCAAGGGAAAAGAGTATGTTTACCTAATTTATAATGGCAAACACCGTAATCCTTTTTATGAAAATAAAGCTATGTTTTATCCTTATGAAATTGATGTCGAAATGCTCAATAACGAGGCAAAGGATTTTATTGGTATTCACGATTTTTCAGCATTTTGTAGTGTCGGAACATCCGTTGAGGATAAAACAAGAGAAATATATGATTGTAAAGTTAGCCGAAACGACGATGTTGTGGAAATTCGTGTAAGTGGTAATGGTTTCCTTTACAATATGGTACGAATTATTGTTGGAACACTTCTCGATATCCAAAAAGGTAAAATCGAAAAGGGTAGTATTCCGGATATAATTGAAAGTTGTGACCGTGAAAAGGCAGGAGTAACTGCTCCGGCACATGGTTTGTATCTTAATAAAGTTTTTTATTGATGTGTGGTGATTTTGGTGGCTGAAAAGAGAAAAGTTCAAAAAAGAAAGCCAAAAAGAAAGATTACAATAGATATTAAAAATACAAAAAAATTAAAATTGGTTGCCATTATCGTGGTTGTTCTTTTGCTTATAATGCTCGCTGCGGCTCAGTTTGGTGGTGTTACTTTCTCTACCATTACTGATTCTGTTCGCACGTTTTTTGCGGGACTCGGCTCGGGCGACGGATACCCTTATCAAATAAGTGGTATGGTAATCGGCGATGCTTCTGTAACGAATTCTGATTTGGTTCTGCTTTATGATGACTCTGTGAAAGTGCTTGATACAACTGCAAAGGAACTTTCAAGTATCTCGCATAAATATGACCATCCCGTAATGCAAAGCAATAGCGGACGAGTACTTCTCTATGATGAAGGTGGTAATAAGTTCAAGGTCCAGTCCAAAACCCGTACTCTTTATGAAAAAGAAATGAAATATATGATTCTTACAGGTTCGTTGGGGAAGGATGGCTCCGTTGCAATTGCTACAAGAGCAGAAGATGCTCAAAGTATGTTGACAGTTTATAACAGTAAGGAAAAAGAAATCTTTGTATGGAAATGTGCAAAGGAAAATATAATTTCCTGTGACGTGTCTGACAACGGAAAACTTATTGCAGTTTCTGTTTTAGGTGTTGAAAATGGTTCGGTTTATTCGAAGGTTTATATCTTTGATAAGAAGAAAGATACACCAAAATCATCTTTTACATATCAAGATAGTGCTGTTTCGTCAATAAGATTTCTTTCTAATGAAACACTTTTTGTTTTAGGAAACAATATGTGTTCAGTAATCAATGACGGAAAAGAGGAAAAGATTAACGTTTCCGTTAACACTCCTTATATGATACATATTTCGGATAATAACACAGCAGTTTTAGTTCTTTCGAAATATTCAAGTACCACTCAAAAACTAGTAAATGTTTACGATAAATCAGGACGTGAACTTTTTTCAAACGAAATTGATGGTCTTGTTAAATCTGTTTCAACCGACGGTAAATACGTTGGTGTTTTAACTGACAACAATGTGCAGATTTACAATATGAAGGGTGAACTTGTCGGCTCGGCAAATGTCAATACTGATGCAGAAAAGGTTATTGTATCAGGCAGAAATACATATGTATATTCTGCAGATAAAATAGAAAAGTTTTCCTCGGTAGGGGAAAACAAAGAAAAATAATGGGGGTGCAATATGTCATTAGCTTTAGACATTATTTTAGTCGTAATATTTGCAGCATTTGTTTTCGCTGCAGTCAAAAAAGGATTTGTGCTTTCTCTTCTTGAATTTGTTGCAGTAATTCTTGCCTTTGTGTTGGCTTACAGCTTCAGTCCGAAGGTTGCAGAGTTTGCATATGATGGTTTTGTTAAAGAAACAACTATTCAGGCAATAGAAACACAGATAGACGAAAATGTTTCATTAACAGAAACGGCAACACAAACACAGGTACTCATAGAATCAATTCCTGACTATATGGTGTCATTTGCAGAATTTGTTGGTGTGAGTGTTGACGATATTAAAGAGAGTGTTGCAAATTCAGAGTTTACAAGTGAAAACATTGCAACTGAGCTTGTTGAAAAAGTAGCACAACCTATTATTTTAGGGGCATTAACGGCATTGAGTTTTATAATTTTAGCCATAGTGTTGCTGATTGCATTAAAATTCCTTGCAAAGCTTATCGCCAAGATTTTCAAACTTCCGATTTTAAAAACACTCAATAAAACCTTGGGAGGAGTGCTGGGGGCTTGTAAAGGTCTGGCAGTAGTAATCTTTATTTGCACAATACTTACAATATTCTTTGCATCGGGAGATAACGAGTTAGCTGATGCTGTAAATAACTCTTTTGTGGTTGATTTGGTTGATAATATTAACCCATTTATTAAGTCATTAAAAGATAATTTTATATAAGGAGCAAGTAATATGAGTGAAGAAAAAAAGACACTAAAAGAAAATTTAAAAGAAATATTTGACGGATGCCTTACAATCCCAAACCTTATTTCTGTTATCAGAATTTTATTAATTCCTGTAATCGCAGTACTTTATTATAAAGGCTATATCTGGTGGACGGTATTTGTAATCTTCATTTCAGGTCTTTCAGATGCAGTTGACGGTAAAATTGCAAGAAAGTTCAATCAAGTTTCAAATCTTGGTAAATTGCTTGACCCAGTTGCAGATAAATTCACAATCTTTGCACTTGCTATCGTTCTTTTCTTAAAGTTCAAAGAAGCACAGAGCGAATCAATGCAGGCATTTGCTTGGGTATTCCTTCTCTTTATCGCAAAAGATATCATTATGATTTTAGGTAGTATTGTACTTATTGCATTGGGCACACGTCCTGTTGCAGCAGAAATCTGGGGCAAATTGGCAACATTCGCATTCTATGCAGTTATGGTTGTAATTATCGGATTTGGCCCTGAAATCGGCGCAATCAGCATCTATTATCCACAGTACACAATTCCTGAAACTGTAATGTTTATACTTGTTGTAGTGGCTGTAATTCTTACATTTGTTGCATTCTTTAGTTACTTGCCAAGTGCAATCAAGCAAATTAAAGAGAATTCAAAGAAAAAATAATCACATAAAGGATAAAAAGAAATGAACAAAAACATGATTTGCTGTAAATGCAAACAAAGACCTGCCGTTATTTTTGTTACAAAAATGGAAGGCGAAAAAACAACAAATGAGGGCTATTGCATCAAATGTGCGATGGAATTGAATATCGGTCCCATTAAGCAGATGATGGATAATATGGGCATAACAGAAGAACAACTTGACGATATGACCGAGCAGATGGAACAGATGATGGAAAGCATGGGCGACGACTTTGAGTTGGGTGGTGCTTCCACATTCCCATTTATGCAGAATATGGGTATGATGCCAATGGATGTTCCTGAAGAAAATATCAAGGACCTTAACGGTGACGGTAAAAAGACCGATAAAAAGGGCAAGAAAAAGCAGGGTACAAAGAACGATAAAAGAAAAATGCTTTCTCTCTACTGTACTGATTTAACAGGCAGAGCAAGGGATGGCAAACTTGACAGAATTATCGGCAGAGATACTGAAATTGCTCGTGCAGTACAGATTTTATGCAGAAGAACAAAGAACAATCCTTGCTTAATCGGTGAACCGGGTGTTGGTAAAACTGCTATTGCAGAAGGACTTGCACAGAGAATTGCAGAGGGCAATGTTCCTGCTAAACTTATGGATAAGGAAATTCATCTTCTTGACCTTACTGCACTTGTTGCAGGTACACAGTTCAGAGGTCAGTTTGAAAGCAGAATTAAGGGACTTGTTGAAGAAGTTAAGAGTGAGGGCAATATTATTCTCTTTATTGACGAAGTTCATAACCTTGTGGGTACTGGTGATGCAGAAGGTTCAATGAATGCCGCAAACATCTTAAAACCTGCGCTTTCTCGTGGCGAAATTCAGGTTATCGGTGCAACAACATTCAATGAATACCGTAAGCATATCGAAAAAGATGCTGCTCTTGAGCGTCGTTTCCAGCCTGTAAAGGTTGATGAGCCATCTATTGATGACACATTTAAAATGCTTGTAGGCATTAAAGGCTACTATGAACTTTTCCATCGTGTACAAATCAGCGATAATCTTGTATATAAAGCAGTAACTCTTTCTGAAAGATATATTACGGACAGATTTTTACCTGATAAGGCTATTGACCTTCTTGATGAAGCTTGTACTTGTGCAAATCTTCGTAACAAGGCAATAAGTGAAAACGAGATTAACGAAAAGAAAATAGAAACGCTCAAGAAAGAACTTGAACAGTTGGAAGAAAAAATTGCAAACCCTGAAAATGACGAAGACTTAAACCCTATTTATGAAGAACTTTATAAAACAAAGGGTGAACTTGCAGTCTGTGAGGGTAAAGCAACTGAATTGCAGGAAAAAGCAAAGGATAACAATGTTACAGAAGATGACCTTGCAAAGGTTATCAATCTTTGGACAGGAATCCCTGCAACAAAGGTTGTAGAAGGGGATGTAAACCGTCTTAAAGGTCTTGAAAACAGACTTATGGAAAAGGTTATTGGTCAGGATGAGGCCGTAACTCTCGTTGCAAATGCAATTAAGCGTAGCAGAATTCAGTTAACACTTCAAAAGCGTCCTGCATCATTCATTTTTGTAGGTCCAACAGGTGTTGGTAAAACTGAACTTGTAAAACAACTTTCAATGGAACTTTTTGACACTCCCGAAACACTTATCCGTCTTGATATGAGTGAATTTATGGAGAAACATTCAGTTTCTCGTCTTATCGGTTCACCTCCGGGATATGTGGGATATGACGAAGCAGGACAGCTTACAGAAAAGGTGAGAAGAAAGCCATATTCAATTATTCTCTTTGACGAAATTGAAAAAGCACATCCCGATGTTATGAATATTCTTCTTCAGATTCTTGATGAAGGTAAAACAAATGATGCTCATGGCAGAACAGTTAGTTTTGCAAACACAGTAATCATTATGACATCAAATGCAGGTAGCCAGAAATCAGAAACGTCATTGGGATTTGGTAAGAGTGCAAAGGATATTTCAAAAGAAAAAGTCCTTAAAGCACTTAATGAGTTCTTGCGTCCTGAATTTATCGGTCGTGTTGATGAAATTGTTGTATTCAATCCGCTTGACGAGGAAGATTATAAAAGAATAGCAGTTCTTATGATTAACGAAATGAAAACAGTTCTCAAGGATAAGGGAATTGAATTCATTTATGACGAAAACACACCATCTGCAATCGTTTCAAAAATGGATGGCAATGTTCGTGGTGCTCGTGATTTGAGAAATGTTATCCGTCGTAATATTGAAGACAAGGTTTCAACGCTTATGATTGATAATCTCGGCACAGTAATTAATAAAATTCTTGTGACATCAACAGATAACAATATCCAAGTAACTTTTGAATAAACAATTTAACTCTTGCCTCCCTCTGACGAGGGAGGTGGCAACGCGTAGCATTGACGGAGGGAGAAAAAAGACAGTAGTCAAACTGACTACTGTCTTTTTTAGTGTGTTAATCTTTGTTTACAGAAACCTTTCTTTCCACATTCAGGACATTTGAGATATCTTGTCGTTAAAGTGTGAGGACCGGAAATAAATTCTGTTGCTGTAGGTGCAAATCGAGTGTGACAATGACTACACTCATATGTTCCTGTATCCAATTCAAGTGCTATTGCAACTACTATTCCACCCGATATAACGATAATACCGATGATAAGAAGAATTACTCTTAACCAATCCGGCATTTCCAAAAATGCAGAGATTTCTATTATTGTTAATGAGGAAAGCAGAGAGATAATAATTACTACAATTTCTATAAAAATTCTTTTTTTACTATTTTTCTTTTCTGTCATTAAATCTATCATTTTTTTCTCTGCTTCTTGTTTGTATTCCGTATCACTGAGACGTTCACCACACAAAAGCTCATTTACTGTGATACCTAAAATGTCACATAGTGGCAACATCATTGAAACCTCTGGTAAGCCTTTACCTGTTTCCCATTTGCTGACGGTTTTATCACTAATATCTAATTTATCTGCTATATCTTTTTGTGTCAACCCTTTTTCTTTTCTTATGGTTGATATAAATTTTCCAATTTTTGTTTGGTTCATTATATTACCTCCATTCAATAACATTTTATCATATAAAATAATAATTAACACCTACGAACCGTAGAGTTAAGGTTAAAATTACATAATTATCAAAATACAGTTAGCACCCCTTTATTCTAAACGAATATAATGAATACAGGAGGTGCTGTATGGATACATTTGTCATAATGGCGCTGATAGCGACGCTTGGTACATGGTTTGTAACAGCCTTGGGTGCTGCTAATGTTGTTTTTTTTACATCGCTTAATCAAAAAGCGCTTAATTTTATGTTGGGCTTTGCATCGGGGGTAATGATTGCTGCAAGCTTCTGGTCACTACTTCAACCGGCAATAGAACGTGCAGAAGAAATGTCCAAAATGCCTGCATATCTTGTAGCAACCGTTGGTTTTTTGTCAGGTGCAGTATTTATTTGGGTATCTGATAAGGTTGTTTCATTCGCAAGGAAAAAAGTGAATAATACAAAAGAAAAGGATAGTGAAAGTTTCAACCGTATCATAATGTTAATTCTCTCGATTACTCTTCACAATATACCCGAGGGTTTGGCAGTAGGTGTCGCATTTGGCGCGTTACAAGAAGGATATACAACTGAAAGCTTAATGGGAGCAATTTCTGTTGCAGTGGGTATAGGATTGCAGAATTTTCCCGAAGGTGCTGCTGTTTCCATTCCATTAAGACGAGAAGGCTATTCGAGAAGAAAGAGTTTCTTCTTGGGTCAGGCATCAGGAATGGTAGAGCCAATTGCAGGAATAATAGGCGCATTATTGGTGGTACACGTGGAAACAATTCTGCCCTATGCTCTCTCTTTTGCAGCAGGAGCTATGATATTAGTAGTTGTACATGAGCTAATCCCCGAGTGTCAGAAGAACAAAGATGCGCAACCATATTTCTCAACAATGGGCATTATCCTCGGCTTCGCAGTTATGATGCTACTGGATGTTATGTTGGGGTGAAAATAATAAGGTCAAGTAAAAGTTTTTCAATAAGTAACTAAAATAGAGAATCTGGACTTGTAGGGATAGGTCTCCGTGCCTGTCCGTCTTCGAATTAACAGAAAAAAGTAGGGGACGATGCCCACATCGTCCCATTTGCAGTTTGTCTGTTCACCTGTCAGCTTATACACTTATATAATCATTTGCAGATATAGAATAATAGGCAATATCAGTAACTTTTCCACCAAGATTTGCTTGTGGCAATATTGTGTGAAATTCAAATCCCAATTTTTCTGCAAGACATCGTGAACTTTGATTGTCGGAAGATATTTGGGCACTTATTCTAACGAGTCCAAGCGTCTTAAAACAGTAGTTTAAAACTGCATTTCCTGCTTCAAAGGCATAACCTTTATGCCAATATATAGGGTCTATATACCAAGCAATTTCACCTATTTTATTTTCAATAACCGAATAAACACCTATATTTCCAATAAATGTACCATCATCAAGAGTAATTCCCCACGTGGTGTTTCCTTTGATTCTGTCAAAGTGTTGTAAAAGTTGTTTTTTATTATGGGGCATATAAGGTCCACTATAAATCTCAATTTCAGGCTTTAATAAGTATTTTAAGTTTTTTACATCATTCTTTTTAATGTCTCTTAAAATTAAACGCTCTGTCTTAATAGTTTTTGCTACCATAGTTACCACCAAATTGTTAATTAATTAACTAATTATATCATAGTTAATGTGAATTTGCAAATTGTTGTTAGTGTATATAATCATTCTACATTGTTCATCAACGAAGTGATTTCATTATTCATTTTTCATTGAGAAAAGTTGCAAAATTAAATGAATAGTGAAGAGTGAATAATGAATAGTGAATAATACAAAAAGAAAAAAGTCACACAATTGTGCGACTTTTCTCTTTTTGGCTGGGGTGGCAGGATTCGAACCTACGAATGCAGCAGTCAAAGTGCTGTGTCTTACCGCTTGACGACACCCCAATATTAAATTGTGTTTGATAATCAAAACTCCGCCTTCACTTTGGCGGAGTTCTGAATTAGTGGGGTGGATAATCGGATTCGAACCGATGGTCTCCAGTGCCACAAACTGGCGCTTTAACCAACTAAGCTATACCCACCATATAAATCAGCGCACAAAGGCTAATTATTTATGAAACTTCATGCGCTGTGGCACGCTGAAAGGGATTCGAACCCCCGACCCTCTGCTTAGAAGGCAGATGCTCTATCCAACTGAGCTATCAGCGCTGGAGCGGGTGATGGGAATCGAACCCACACGACCAGCTTGGAAGGCTGGGATTCTACCATTGAACTACACCCGCATTTCAAATGCTTGACTATTTTAGCACAACCGGTACTCTTTGTCAAGAACTTTTTTGCTTTATTTTAAATATTTCTTCACACAAGTCAAGCTGAAAATACTCATTCCCAGTCCGTTATTTTACCCACTCTATTATTTACAAAACACACATAAAATGATAAAATATGTTTAATATGTATGGAGGTGATTTTATGGATTCTGCGTGGATAATATTTTTTGTTATTTTCATTATCTTATTATGGCAAAAGCATGAAGAAATTCTCGTTGTAATTCGTAAACATCTTCGTAAAAAAAGGGGAAAGAAAAATATGACAGCTCTTATCGAAAAATACATTGGCAAAGAGTGTTTGATTTATACTTGTACATCTTCTTCACAGATTACTGGCATCATAAAATCCTGTAATGAAGGTTGGCTTGAAGTTGAAAACCAAAACGGACAATGTGACCTTGTAAATTGCGAATATATTACAAGAATCCGTGAATATCCTCGCAATAAAAACGGAAAGAAAAAGAGCATTATTACAGATTAAGGTGATTATTATGGATAAAAATAAGTATGCAAAAACTCCTCCTATGGGTTGGAACAGTTGGGATTGCTATGGTGCAGCCGTAAACGAAGAACAGCTTATGGGGAACGCAGAATATATGGCGAAATATCTTAAAGACTACGGATGGCAGTATGTTGTCTGCGATATTCAATGGTATGAGCCAAAGGCAAAAAACAATGACTATAACAACTTTACTGAACTTTGTATGGACGAGTATTCCCGCCTTATTCCTGCCGTTAATCGATTCCCATCCTCAGCAAATGGTGTTGGATTTAAGGCTATTGCAGACAAAATTCACGCTATGGGACTTAAATTCGGCATACATATTATGCGTGGTATTCCTCGTCAGGCAGTTCATCAGAATACTCCTATTTTAGGTACGGACAAAACTGCTCGTCAGGTTGTTCACCATTTCTCTGTTTGCCCTTGGAATACGGATATGTATGGTATGTACACTTGCGAGGGTGCACAGGCTTATTATGATAGTATTTTCCAGATGTATGCAGAATGGGGTGTTGACTTTGTTAAAGTTGATGATATCTGTGTTACAGAATTCCGTAAATGGGACAACCCATATTCTGCCCGTGAAGAAGTTGAAATGATTAGAAAAGCCATTGATAAGACAGGCAGAGATATTGTTTTAAGTCTTTCTCCCGGACCTGCCGAGTTATCCGTTGCAGACCACCTTTGCGAGTATGCTAATATGTGGCGACTTACAGGTGATTTCTGGGACTGGTGGGGCAAACTTTATGAAATGTTTGAAAAGTGCGAGAAATGGGCTCCTTATGTCAGTGAGGGCTGTTGGCCAGACTGCGATATGTTGCCACTTGGTAATATTTCTAAAAACGGCTCTTGTCACGGTCCACAGGACAGATACACACAGTTTACAAAGGACGAGCAGATTACACTTATGACTCTTTGGTCAATTTTCCGTTCACCACTTATGTTTGGTGGCGAAATGCGAAATAACGACGAGTGGACACTTTCTCTCATGACAAATGAAGAAGTCCTTGACGTAAATCAACATACTCATGACGGTAAGCAGATTTATCGTGATGAAGATACAATAATTTGGTCATCAATTTCCTCTGATAACAAACCATTGGTTGCAATTTTCAATGTGTCCGAAAATGAAAAGGAAATTACAGTTGATTTATCAAAATATGACTTAGCGGGGGAATGCACTCTCCGTGATTTGTGGGCTAAAGAAGATGTTTGCGAGATTAAAGACAAAATTGCTTGCACAGTAAACTCTCACGGTGCAAAACTTTATAAATTGAAATAAAAAGGGGCAAAAAATATGCTCAACATTATTACAGGACGAACAGGTAGCGGTAAAACCCGACTTATCCGTTCAATGGCTTCAGAAATAGCACAAGTTCAGGCAGGAAAAGCCATAATTATTGTTCCTGAACAGTTTTCATTTGAAACTGAAAAAGGAATGTTACACCTTTTAGGTAATGAAAAAATAAATAATGTTGAAGTTTTAAGCTTTTCACGAATTGCTGAAAGGCTCTTGTCACAACACGGAAAAATCGATAAAAAGATTGCTGATGACGGTGTGCGTGCAGTGCTTATGAGTCGTGCTATTGAAACTCTTGAAGACCAGTTAACTGTGTTCAGCAGATACAAACGTTTTCCGCAACTTCTCCAAGAGATTTTAAGTTTTCATAAGGAAGTTAAAAAATGTGGAGTTACAAATGAAAATCTTGGTGAGTTTTCAAGTAAGGTTAAAAAGACATCTTTTGCATCAAAACTTTCCGAACTTTCATTGATTTTCACTTGCTATGATGCTCTTTTGTCACAGAGTTTTACAGATAGCAATACTTATCTTGACTTGCTTTACGATTTACTTTGGGATGTTGACTATTTCAAGGACAAAACAGTATTTTTGGATGCCTTTTCAGGTTTTTCAGGTCAGGAATATAAAATTCTTGAACAGATTTTGCGTCAGGCAGATAACGTCTATGTAACATTCTGTTGCGATACCTCAAAAAACAACGGCAGATATGAACTTTTCTACAATGCAAATGTTGAGATAAAGAAACTTAAAAGTATAGCAAACAAAATAGGTGTTAAAATCGCACCTGAAAAGGTTTTACATTCTAAAAAAGAGTTCAAAAAGGCTGAACTTAATTTCCTTGAAGAGAACATTTTTTCATCAAATAGCAATACATACGAAGAAGATGCACGTGCCATTACAATAATTCCTTGCAGAACAAAAACGGAAGAATGCCAGGTTGTTGCGTCAGAGATTAAAAAACTCATAAGAAAAGACAAACTTCGTTATCGTGATATCGCTGTAATTGTAAGAAATGAAGAAAATTACAGAAAAGACTTGGCATCTGCATTCAGAAAATATGACATTGACTGTTTCCACGATAACCGTCAGCCCATTGACTCTCAACCCCTTGTTGTGTTTGTTAAATGCCTTTTAGATATTCTTGTAAAAGGCTTTGAAACAGAAACAGTATTGAGATTTTTAAAGACTCAGCTCTATGGCTTTACAGTTGAAGAAATCGCTTTGTTGGAAGATTATTGCCTTATGTGGAAAATTCGTCCGTCAACTTGGAAAAATATATGGACAGAAAATCCAAAAGGCTTTGGTGAGGACTTTGATGAGTTTTCACACAAAAACCTTGATGAAATAAATAGTCTTCGCGAAAGAGTTGTAGGACCAATTCTTTCCTTGAAGAATAAAATTAAAAATGCAGATGGTGAAACAGTATCAAGAGAACTTTTCGCCTTTTTGAGAAATACCAGAATTGATGAAAATCTTAAAACTTTCACAGAATTTCTCAATGAAAATGGTGAGATTGATTTAGCACTTGAACAGGGCAGAATTTGGAAAATGCTTACTGAAATTTTTGATGGACTTTACTTTGCTCTTGGAAAGTCAAGCATATCTATTGAACGTTATTCTGAGTTGTTTACAATTCTCGTTGCATCAAAGGATATGGGCATAATTCCTAATGGTATTGATGAAGTGATTGTAGGTTCTGCCGACAGAATACGTGCGTCTGCACCAAAAGTTGTATTCTTAATGGGCGTAAATACAGGCGTTTTCCCTGGAGAAAGTTCATCGGGTGTGCTTTTTAACGATATTGAAAGATGCGAGCTTATTAAGAATGGTTTGCCAATAATCAGTAACCTTGAATATAACTCCGTCAGCGAGAATTTTATTGCTTACCATGCAGCAACTCTTGCAACGGACAAACTTTATTTTACATATCCTGCACTAGGTAGTGACTCATCTTCACTCACACCATCAGAAATGGTGAGTGATGTTATTAATTTGTTCCCCAAATGCAACTTGAGAACTGAAAATTCTAAATTTGACAGAGTGGAAAGTCGAAATTCTGCATTTTCAGTTATGGCAGGGGAGAATGTCAAAGGCTCTGTTTTAGGTGAAACTTTAAAACAGTATTTTAATGAAAATAATGGTGAAAACGAGCTTTCAAAACTCCAAAAAGCAGATAAAAAGGACTTTTATATTGCAGATAGTAATCTTGCAACAGATTTCTTTGGAAAGAATATGTACATTTCTGCATCCCGAGTTGAAAAGTTTTATAAATGTCCGTTCAGTTATTTCTGTGAATACGGCCTTAAAGCAATACCACGAAAAGAAGCAGAAGTTGATGCGGCACTTTCAGGTACACTCATTCACCATGTTTTGGAAATTTTCTTGTCACAGAATCCAAAGAGTGAGTTAAACATATTAAAAGAAAATGACATAAAAATAAAAATCAATAGAATCATAGACGAATATATCGCAGAAAATATGGGTGGCTATGAAAATAAAGCACAATCATTTATGCGAACAGTAACACTTCTTAAAGAAACCTCATATAAGGTTGTGAAACAGCTTATTGCAGAGTTTTCACAATGCAAATTCACACCTGCAGATTTTGAACTTAAAATCAATGTTGACGGTCAAATTCCACCTTATGAAATAGACCTTCAAAATGGTGGAGTAGTAAAAATTGTGGGTAGTATTGACCGTGTGGACACTTACGAAACAGAAGATAACACCTTTGTTAGAGTTATTGACTATAAAACAGGTGGCAAGGAGTTTAAGTTGGGCGAGGTTTTCTCGGGACTCAATATGCAGATGCTCATTTACCTTTTTGCAATTTGGCAAAATGGGGGAGAATACTACAAAAATGTAACTCCGGCAGGTATTCTTTATTTTCAGGCTAAAAACCCAAGAGTAAAATCTGACAAAATCACAAGGGACTCCGACGAGTATGATTCAAAAACTGCATCAATGCAGGAACTTAGAATGCATGGTATGGTGCTTAATAACATTGATGTTGTAACTGCTATGGAAAACAGTTGTGAAGGGCTTTTCATTCCTGTTTCCCTTGATAAAAACGGTGCATTAAAGGGAAATGTGATTTCCTTGGATTCATTAAGTGCATTGAAAAACAGAGTCAATGATTCTATCAGAAATATGGCAAGAGATTTGCAGAGCGGCTATATTTCTGCATTTCCTGTTGATGGTGGTTGTACTTGGTGTAACTATAAAGATGTGTGCAAACGTGAGGAATCCGACCCAATAAAAGAACTCTGTGTTCCATCGTTTGACGATGCAATTTCTATATTAAGGAGTGACGAAGATGGCAAGAATCTGGACTGATTCGCAAAAACAGGCAATTGAATCAAGAAACGGTACTGTCCTTGTTTCTGCGGCTGCAGGTTCGGGTAAAACTGCCGTCTTGGTTGAAAGAGTAATCGGCAGAATTACAGATGCTCAAAATCCGGTTGATATTGAAAAATTGCTTGTTGTAACATATACAAAGGCTGCTGCTGCCGAAATGAAAGAAAGAATTTCAGTTCGACTTTCTGAAATGATAGCAGAAGAGCCAACAAATTCATATCTTAAACGACAGAAAATGTATCTCCCCAATGCACAGATTTCCACAATGGACAGTTTTTGTGGAAGAATTGTTAAGGAAAACTTTGAAAAAGCAGACATTTCACCTGACTTTACAATGATGTCGGATATTGAACACGATATATTAAAACGAGAAACCGTAAGTGAAGTTTTAGAGGAAATTTATAACTTGCCCGAAAGTGAAACAAAAGAGTTTCTTGACCTTTTTACTAATGGCAGAAACGACGAAAACCTTATAAATTCAATCTTTGCCCTTTATGACTTTGCTATGGCATCACAGAATCCTTTACAATGGGTTGAAAATGCTTTTTCCGACTATTTTGGGGATTTGTCTATACACGAAACAAAATGGGGTAAATTCAGTTTAAACCGTTTAGCAGAGGTGCTTGAATTTATCAAAATCAAGGCAAATGACATAATAGATGATGCTCCTGAAAATAGCAATCTTTTAGGTGCTGTTACAAACGATTTAACGCCGATTATTGTGTCAATAGATTACATTCTTGAAACAATTTATAATCATCCCGAAAAATGGGACGAAATCAAGTCAATGACATCTCTTTTAAAATTCAATACATTCCCGAGAGTGTCAAAGGACGAAAAGGATTGTTACTACGAAGAATTAAAAGGTCGCCGTGACTCAATAAAGAAATACTTTGCTCTTGCAGATTCCATTCTTATTTGTAACGAAAAAGAATATAAAGAGGATATAGATTATCTTCGTCCCATTATGAACGTTCTCAAAGGTTCAGTAATCAAATTTATTGAACTTTTAAATAACAAAAAACGGGAAAGCAATTCCTATTACTTTTCGGATATTCTCCACTTTGCATTGAAGATTCTTGTTGAGTTCAACAATGATGGTACATACGAAAAAACAGCATTGGCAAAGGAAATGTCCGATAACTTTGCAGAAATCTTAATCGATGAGTTTCAAGATACCAATGAGGCGCAAGACACCTTGTTTTCAGTTATCTCAAATAATAACGAAAACAAATTTATGGTTGGTGATGTTAAACAAAGTATCTATCGTTTCCGTCAGGCTATGCCCGAAATTTTTATGGGTTATAAAGACGGATTTGCAGTATACAAAGGCGGCAACTATCCTGCAACTATAAATCTTGACCGAAATTTCAGAAGCCGAAAGGGTATTGTTGAGGGCATCAATTTTTTCTTTGATTTCCTTATGACAAAAAGTACCTGTGGTATTGACTATAAGAATGGCGAAAGTCTTCACTTTGGCGCAGATTATGAGCCAGGGACTAGTGCAGATGTGTTTGTCCATGTTATTGAAACCGACAAAACAAGGGGCTCGGATTTAGTTGCAGAAGCACGTCATATAGGAAACGAAATAAAAAGACTTGTGTCATCAGGCACTGTTGTAGGCAAAAAAGGTAAGGAAAGACCAATAAAATATAGTGATATCTGTGTGCTTTTGAGAGCAGTTAAGGATAAAGCACCTATAATTTCTCGCGAGTTAACGGAAATGGGAATTCCTGCATATTTTCAAAAGCAAGGCGGATTTTTTGAAAGCCGAGAAATTGTAACACTCATTTCAATGCTCAAAGTAATTGATAATCCAGTTCAGGATGTGCCGTTGGTTTCAGTTATGCTTTCTCCGTTGTTTCCATTTACGGAAGACGATTTGGCAAGATATCGTTGCGACCAGAGAAAAGGTAGTTTTTACACTGCGTTGAAAGAACAATATGATAAGGACAGTAAAGTAAAGGATTTCTTTGATTTGTTGTCAGTTCTTCGCACTTTATCCGCTACAATGGATATTGGTAGCCTTATCCGTAGAATTCTCGAAATAACATCCTACGACAGTATTGTGGGTGCTATGGATAGTGGTGAAAAACGAGTTCTTAATATCGAACTCTTGATAAACTACGCCGAAGGGTATGAGTCATCAAGTGGTTCGGGACTTTCAGGCTTTATCCGTTTTCTTGACAAAATTCGTAAAAATAATAAGGATTTAGAGGGCGCAAATGAGATTTCCGAAAACGATGATGTAGTCAGAATTATGTCAATTCATAAGAGTAAGGGGCTTGAGTTCCCTGTTGTTTTTGTTGCCAACTGTTCATCTTCAATGAGTGTAAATGATTTCAATAAGGTTAAAATCAACAGAAATTTAGGTATAGGAACATCAAGATATATCCCTGAATTGTATAAAGACTTTACAACATTACCATTCAATTCAATCAAACTTTTTGACTCAATGGAAGAATCAGCAGAGTTAATCAGAGTGTTGTATGTTGCCATGACTCGTGCCGAAGAAAAACTCTATCTTGTAGGCTCAATGAATAATTGCGAAAAGAAAATAACTGAACTTTATAGGAAATGTTATGTTAATTTCACAGACCCTGCAATTCCACTTTCAATGTGCAGTAGCTTTATGCAATGGATTTTACTTGCTATGATGTATCATCCGTCAATGAAAAGTGGCATGATGCTTAACTGCTGCAAGAACCCTGAAAGCCCACAAATTGATTTTCAGATTGTTGAGAAACCAGATGAAGTTGAAATTACAGAGCAAGAAACAGTAGAGTATAATCCAGATAAGGAAATGCTAAATGAGATTAGCGAAAGACTTTCTTTTGAATATCCATTTGCAGAAATTTCATCCGTACCTATAAAATATGCTGCATCATCAATGGATAGGGAAGAAAATCTTAAATATCTTGCAACTGAAAACCCTGCATTTTCAGGCTCGGGTGAGTTAACTCCTGCACAACGAGGAACTTTAACTCACAGATTTATGGAAATCTGTGACTTGAACAGACTCAAAACCGATTTGGCAGGGGAAATAGCAAAAACAGTTGAAAGTAATATTTTCACACAAAAAGAAGCAGATGCTATGAATATTTCTGCAATCCAAAAGTTTTTGTCAAGTGACCTCTATAACAGAATTTTAACTGCAGAAAAATATATTCGTGAGCAAGAATTCTCAATGTCAATTCCCGTTTCAATGGTTAATAATTCATTATCCGAAAATGTAAGTGATGAAAAAGTTATTGTTCAGGGTATTATTGATGGACTTATTATCAATGGTCGGAATGGTGAAATTGTTGACTACAAAACTGACCGTGTAGAAACAATGGAAGAACTTTGTGAAAGATACAAAGGACAGATGACTATTTACAAAAAGGCTGCCGAAGAGTGCTTCGAATTGCAAAATGTGACTGTAACTCTTTATTCCTTCCATCTTTCAAAAGAAATTTCTATAAAACTTTAAAAAAACTCTTGATTTTTAAAGTGTGTTGTGATAAACTTATTAGGCTATGAAATAAGTACTTGAAAGAGGTGACAATTGTCATGAAACAGGGAATCCATCCTGAGTACAAAACTGTAACAGTTAAATGCGCTTGCGGTGCAACATTTGAAACTCGTTCAACTAAAGATGATTTAAAGGTTGATATCTGCTCAAATTGCCACCCATTCTTCACAGGTAAGCAGAAGCTTGTTGATACAGGCGGACGTGTTGACAGATTTAACAAACGTTACAATCTCTCTAAATAATTTTAGACGACATTACGGTGGTACAAATATTTGTGCCACCTTTTGTTTTTTGTTGTAATCACCTCATAATTCTTTGTTACAATTCTCATCGGCTATTTTTCCGCCATAGCTCGACCAAAATACTCGCCAATACACAAAGTATTGCCTCCGTTTTTGTCGGCTCTGACGAAAAAATTATCTCGCTGATAATTGCAACACGATTTATTCAGCGATTACGATGTTTGTATGATTATAATTCTCAACGGACATTTTCCGTCACAACAGGGGGCATTGAAGTGCAAACAGAATACAGAACAGTCAAAGAATTCAATAGTGATGAGTATATCGTAAAGCGTTCTCGATTTATCGGTTACGCTAAACCCGTTGTGTCCGTTGAACAGGCAAATGCTTTTATTGCTGAAATAAAGGCAAAGCATTGGGATGCCACTCATAATGTTTATGCATATATTCTTCGTGAAGGCGGAATAAAGCGATATTCTGACGATGGTGAGCCACAGGGTACGGCAGGTGTACCTTGTCTTGACGTGCTTGAAAAAGAAAATCTTGTTGATGTGTGTGTTGTGGTTACTCGATATTTTGGCGGAATTTTGCTTGGTGGTGGCGGACTTGTCCGTGCATATTCTCACAGCGCAAAAATTGGCATTGATAGTGCAAAGATTATTACAATGGCTCATTGTCTTGACATGTCAGTTGAATGCGATTATACGTTTTATGGTAAATTAACTGATTTTCTTTCACGAGAAGAAACGGTAATTCTTGATACAGAATATACTGACAATGTTAAAGTGACTTTCAGAGTAAAAAGTGAAAATAAAGATAACATTAATGCAAAACTTACCGATTTAAGTTATGGAAAGGTCTTTTCGACTGTTATTTCTGAAAATTTCTGCGAATTTTAAAAATTTTTTGAAAAAAATAAAGGGTTTTTGTTTTTTTCTGCGTATATATAATTAGAAGGGTAGTTTTTGAACCTAAAAAGGAGGCATTTTTATGACAGTAAGAGAAAAAATTGAGAATAATGAGAAATTATTGTTGTCAGATAAAGCTTGTCTTAGTGTTGACTCCAAAGGCAGGGTAACAGAAGAAGAAAAATGCTCCTTGAGAACTGATTTTCAACGTGACAGAGATAGAATTATACACTCAAACTCTTTCCGTAGATTAAAGCATAAAACTCAGGTGTTCTTGTCGCCCGAGGGTGACCATTACAGAACACGACTTACTCACACTCTTGAGGTTTCACAGATTGCAAGAACAATTGCAAACGGACTTTCACTTAATGGCGATTTGACTGAAGCTGTTGCTCTTGGCCACGATTTGGGACATACCCCATTCGGGCATGCAGGGGAGAGAGCACTCAATTCAGTTTTCCCCGGTGGATTCCGTCACTACGACCAGAGCTTGAGAGTGGTTGAAAAACTTGAAAAAAACGGCAAGGGACTTAATCTTACCTATGAAGTGCGTGATGGTATTGTTTGCCACACTCGTGGTAAAGAAGCGGATACTCTTGAAGGCAGAATTGTTAAGCTTGCCGATAAAATTGCATATATAAATCATGATATTGATGATGCAGTCCGTGCAGGAGTTATGTGCGAGGAGGATATTCCTTTAGAAATCCGTAAAGCACTTGGCTTTAAAAAATCTGCAAGAATCAATACAATGGTATTAAATGTTGTAGAGAATAGTGTGGATGATATTGTATTCTCACCGGATATTAATGAGCCTTTCCTTGAATTACACTCATTTATGTTTGATAAGGTCTATACAAACCCTGTTTGTAAAGGTGAGGAAACAAAGGCTATTGAAATAATCATTCGCCTTTATGATTATTTCTTAAAAAATCCCGACAAAATTCCAAAGGCATATCATTACATAATTGACGATGAAGGTGTAGAAAGAGCAGTCTGCGACTATATCGCAGGTATGAGCGACCGTTACCTTCTTGCAGTTTACAAAAAAATATTCATCCCCGATTCCTGGGTTGATGTTGGACTTGAGGAGGGGTAGTATTGGCATTATCTGATGATTTTTTACAAGAACTCCGTAACCGTGCCGACATTGAAAGTACTATTTCTTCCTATGTGAACTTAAAAAGGGCAGGGCGAATAAGCAAAGGTCTTTGTCCATTCCACGGTGAAAAAACTGCATCATTTACAGTTTACCCAGATACGCAGTCCTATTATTGCTTTGGTTGTGGTAATGGTGGAGATGTAATCACATTTATAAAGAATATTGAAAATCTTGACTATATTGATGCTGTTCGGTTTTTGGCAGACCGTGTGGGACTTGATATGCCCGACGAGAATAATTACGACAGTACAATGAATAAACGACGACTCCGTATGTTGGAGGCTAATCGTGAGGCAGCAAGATTTTTCCATAATTGCCTTAAAACACAGGATGGCACAATTGGTTACAGATATTTTAAGGACAGAGGACTTACGGACGATACAATCCGTAAATTCGGATTAGGCTTTGCACCCGATTCCTTTAATGCCCTTACAAATTATCTTATGAAGTTGGGATATACCAAAGACGAACTCGTTTATGCAAACCTTGCAAGACGTTCACAGAAGAATCCCAATAACATTTACGATAATTTCAGAAACCGTGTAATGTTCCCTATAATTGATGTTAAGGGGAATGTAATTGCGTTTGGTGGACGAGTTATGGATGACTCAAAACCAAAATATCTTAATACATCGGATACTTTGGTTTATAAAAAGAGTATGGGTGTGTTTGCACTTAATCTTGCGAAGAAAAGTGGTAAGGACAGTTTAATTCTCTGCGAGGGCTATATGGATGTTATAGCACTTCATCAGGCAGGATTTACAAATGCTGTTGCAGGACTTGGCACAGCTCTTACAAGTGAACAAGCCCATCTGCTTTCACGTTATGCGTCAGAAATTCTTATTTCCTACGATGCAGACGAAGCAGGGCAAAAAGCAGCGGCAAGGGCACTCACGATTTTCAAAAACACCACAGCAAAGATTAAAATTCTTCGCTTGAGCGGTGGCAAGGACCCTGATGAGATAATTAAGAATTATGGTGTTGAAAAAATGAAAGCCATAATTACAGGGGCAGCCAATGAGGTTGAGTTTGCACTTTTGCGAGAACATAGTAAATATGATTTAGCAAGTGATGACGGCAAACGTCAGTATCTCCAGGCGGCAATTAAAGTTCTTTCAACGGTTGGCGCTATTGAACTTGAAATTTATGCTTCTCGAATTGCTAACGAATTGTCCGTTGCAAAAGACGTTATCATTTCCGAGGCAAAGCGTCAGGCAAAGAAAAATAACGTAGTTCAACAGAAGAAAGAATTTACTGAAATTCAACGTCAGGAAGATATTCTGGACAAGCTGAACGGTCAGCGAAAAACATTCTATCGAGCATCAAAAGCCGAGGAAATGCTTATAGCGCTCATTATGGCGAATCCAGAATTCCTTAAAAATGTTGATGAGAAAATATCTTATGAAGATTTCGTAACAGACTTTAATAAGAGAATATATAAGGCAGTTACGGATAGACTTCGTCAGGGCAAGTCAGCCGAGATATCATTCTTGTATGGTGAACTGACAGAGGATGAAATCAGTGCAGTAGCAAAGATTCAGACAATATCACATACACTCAAAAATACTTTGGCAGAGTGCAGTGATTGTATAAATGTAATTTTAAATGAAAAAAATAAGAAAAGCCTTAAAGATGTAGATGTGGAAAACATCAGTGATGAGGACTTCTTAAAATTTTTTAAATAACTTTTTAGAAGTGAAGGAGAAAACAATGGAAACTATTGATAAGAAATCAGCCTTAAAATCTTTGGTTGAAAAGGGTAAAGCAGTAGGTAAACTTACTACACAAGAAATCGATAACGCAATTCTTGAACTTGATATTGAAATGGAAGAACTTGATAAGCTCTATGAACTTATTGAGTCAAACAATATCGAACTTATCGACGACCTTGGTGATATGGCTCATGATGCAATCACTGATGAAACTGATATGGCAAAGAGTGATGACGGTGGTGAAGGCGATGCAAAAACTATCGTTATGGACGACCCTGTAAGAGTTTATCTTAAAGAAATTGGTCGTGTGCCACTTCTTACGTCAGAAGAAGAAATTGAACTTGCTATTCGTATTGTAGAAGACGACAAGAAAGCAAAGCAGAGACTTGCTGAAGCAAACCTTCGTCTTGTTGTAAGTATAGCAAAGAGATATGTTGGACGTGGAATGCAGTTCCTTGACCTTATTCAGGAAGGTAACTTAGGTCTTATTAAGGCTGTTGACAAATTTGACTATACAAAGGGCTTTAAGTTCTCGACTTATGCTACATGGTGGATTAGACAGGCTATTACACGTGCTATTGCTGACCAGGCAAGAACAATTCGTATTCCTGTTCATATGGTTGAAACAATTAACAAAGTTAAAAAGACAAGCAGTCAGCTTCTTCATAAGAATGGCCATGACCCATCAGCAGAAGAAATTGCACAAGAACTTGATATGGCTCCTGATAAGGTTCGTGAGATTCTTCGTCTTGCACAGGAACCTGTTTCTCTTGAAACACCAATCGGTGAAGAGGAAGATAGCCATTTAGGTGACTTTATTCCTGATGACGATGCACTTTCACCTGCAGATGCAGCATCTATTTCACTTCTTAAAGAACAGCTTGCAGAGGTTCTTAAAACACTCACTCCTCGTGAAGAAAAAGTTCTCTCCCTCCGTTTTGGTCTTGAAGACGGACACCCAAGAACACTTGAAGAAGTAGGTAAGGAGTTTAATGTTACTCGTGAACGTATCCGTCAGATTGAGGCAAAGGCTCTTAGAAAGCTTCGTCACCCAAGTAGAAGTAAAAAACTTCGTGACTTCCTTGATTAATATTTAGGCAAAAAAATTCCCCGTACCAATTGGTACGGGGAATTTTTTATCTTTTATTTAAAAAGTTTAGAAACTCTTTCTTTGTATTCTTCTTCTGTGATTTGTCCGCTATCACGCATGAAGATGAGTGTTCTGATGTCTTTAACTTTTTGTTTGTCATTCTTTGCAACCTTTGATGCCTTGTTAGCCTTCAATTCTGCTGCATAAGCTTCAGCCTCTGCTTTTTCCTTAAGAGCTCTTGTTTCTTCTTCTGCTAACTTAGCTTCATAACGAGCCTTAGCTTCTTCGTACATAGCATCAAGTTCGTCATAGTGCTTATAGTTTTCTTCTTGCTTAACAAGCTTTTCAGCATCAAGATATGGTTTTGCAGCACGAGCAAAGTAAGCGTGTCTATCCATTTCTGCCTTTGAAGCCTTCTTAGCTTCTGCTTTCTTAGCTTCATAAGCTTTAATGTCAGCCTTGATTGATTTAGCTTTTGCCTTGTCTCTTGCTTTCTTTGCATCTCTTAATTCAAGATAGAGAGCTTTGAGTTTTTCATCACAAGCATCTTCAACATCAAAGATTTTTTCAAGTTCTGCAAATTCAGGTTGAACAAGTTCTTCTTTTGCGAAGTATTTAGTAAGAGCTTTGTATGCAGCTTTCTTGTTTCTTGCAACCTCAAGAGCAAATTTACGGATTTCTTTTTCCTCTTTTGTAGTCTTAGGCATTGATTTAGCAGCAGCAAGTTCGCTGTTTATTTCATCAATAGTCATAAGTTTAAGACTCTGAAGACCTGCATCATAAATGCCCTTCTGAACATTGTACTGATATTTGAATACATCTGTTGAGAACTTGTCGAGTTCTTCGCAAACGAACTTTGAAATTTCAATTTCTTCATTAAAGTTGATATCATCTTTATAAGCTTTTTTAGCTGCTTTTTTAGCTGCTTTATCTTTGAGAGACTTATAAGATTTTTTATCAAGAGCCTTTGGCTGTTTTGATGCCATATCTCTTGCATTTCTGATAATATCAATACCTTCAACAAGTTTGCCATCATCTACAATGCCGTTTCCATAGTCTTCAAAAAGTGCACGAACTTTAAGAACACGAATAACTGATTTCTGTTTTCTTTCATTAAAGTCATACCAGAAGAAAGGAATAACGTTCATGAATGCACCAACAGCAGCGATGATAATAAGAGCATGAACAAGAGGAAGGAAAATATCTAAATCATACAATGCTGAATATGGGTTAACATAGTTGTTTTGACCCTCTGCCATTTGTTCTGCGAGAATCTGACCAACAGTTTTGCCGTCACCAAGTACACGATTAAGAACTGCAGGGTCTGATGTTACTTTTTTTGCAATTTCAGCTGTAATACCGCCTCTTTCATAGATGACAGGAAGAACAGCAGATGTACCAAGAGTAATAATTGTACCTATTGTAGCAACAGCAGAGAACATACCGTCGATTCTTTCGCCTGTCTGATACTGCTGATAGTCACGGATGTCAGCCTGAATAGTTGGGTTAAGGATATGCGCAAATGAACCCATCAAAGCATTAAGGTAAAGACAACCCATAACAAGCCAGATTGTAAGGTTGTTAATTTCCTGTGTGAATGGAAGCATCATAAGGATGAATACAACGTTCATAAGGTTGGTAACAACAAGAACGGCTTTTTTACCCCATTTTCTAATGCAGAATGGAGCAGCAATCATACCCCAGAGAGAAGCGTTACCATAAAGAGTAACAACAAGACCGTAAACATTACCGTTACAAGCGCCACCATAGTTGTAAAGCCAGTTGAGAATGTTTGCGTATGCTGATTCAAGGAATCCAATCCAACCTGCAAGTGAGATAATCCAGAAATACTTATTCTTTGCAACTGCACGAAGAGCATCAGTGAACTTAATCTGAACAACGTGAGTTCTAGCCTGAACAATCTTTTCTTCTGTGTATTTATAAACAATGATACAGAGAAGAACACCGGCTACAGCAAGAATAGGATAGAGGAATCTGTAAACACGAATATCTGTTGTGTTTGTGTGGAAAAGGTTACGAGCAATAATTGGGGTGAAAAGGTTTACAATTGTAGGAGCGAAGGAATAAACAACACTCTTAATTGAAGCTACGTCAGCTCTTTCCTGTGTATTAGGAGAAAGAACGTGAATAAGGTTTTCATATCCATCATAGAAGAAATAATAGATAAAGTTAAGTGCGATATTCAGAATAAGAATCAAGGCACATTTAGCAACATAATCCTTTTCTCTGCCGAATATCATACCTTCACCAACGATAAGATGTAACTTATCATAAGGGAACCATACGAAGATGTTACAAATAATGGCAGATGGGATAGCCATTGTTACTATGTATGGACGGTATTTACCCGCTTTGTTTCTTGTGTTATCGATAATTGTCGCACGAAGTCCTGTGAATGGGATGTTGATAAGAATAGCGATAACATAGAGCAAATACATATCTGTCGCACCAACACCAAGTGTTGAGGAGATAAGTGTATTACCCATAGATAAAAGACATGCGTTACCTAATGTGATAACCATGTAAGCACCGATACCACCGCCTGAATAAGCAGCGATTTCACGGTAAGGCATATATCTGCCTTTAGGTGGTGTTTTCCAATGGGTTTTAACCATGTCAACACCTGATTTAACTGTTTGAGCTAAATTCATTTTTTGCACTCCTTATATTATAGTATATATAACTTAGATATTTTAGCATATTTTTGTTTTCTATTCAACGAATAAAAACAAATTTTAACAAAAAATGAACAGTAAAAACTATTTTCGTTAAATGTGCATAAAAACAAATGATTACTATTGTGCAAGTTGCTTAACCAAATAAATGTGAAAAAGATAGCATTTTTATAAAATTTTCTATTGACAAATTGCGTTGTAGGGTTGATAATAAATAGGTAATAATTTATTCGGTAGGTAAGGCTACCACAGGGATACGGATTACTGCCGCGAAACGGTGGAGACACTGTTAGCAGGTCAGCAGGTCATATCGAAAAACAAGGTATGATTTAATGTAATTTCATCGCCCTGCGAAGCTAAAGCTTGAACGAAGTGCAAGGGATAATTGACTGCATTTTTGCGTTTGAGCGAAATGCAGTTTTTGTTTTATAACTAAGTAAAAGGAGTGAAATTTGTGGACACGTACCGAAGTACAACAGCGAAACCCCCGAGTATTATTGCGGACTGTGTCTGCATATATTAAAGATACTCGCCGAGTTTCACGAACTTAAATCATATTAAGGAGTGAAATGAATGGAAACTTATGAAATTTTAACCGAACTTTTGCATAACAAAAAGTGGAAAGAGTTAAAAGAAATCCTTGATGAAATGAATGAGCAGGATATTGCTGAACTTTTCATGGAATTGGAAGAACGTGACCTTACACTTGTTTATCGTCTGCTTAATAAAGAGTTGGCAGCAGAAGTTTTTGTTAATATGGAACCTGAATATCAGGAACAGCTTATTCGTGCATTCAGCGATACAGAACTTCGTGAAGTGCTTGATGAACTTTACGTGGACGACGCCGTTGACCTTATTGAAGAAATGCCGGCAACACTTGTAAAACGTATTTTAAAGCATACTGACCCTGATACCCGTAAGAGCATCAACGAAATTCTTAAATATCCCGAAGATTCAGCCGGTAGTATTATGACTATCGAGTATGTTGACCTTAAAAGGGGAATGACGGTTGCTGATGCGTTTACAAGAATACGCAGAACAGGTGTTGATAAGGAAACAATTTATACCTGTTATGTAACTGATAGTAAAAGAAAGTTAAAAGGTTACGTAACAGTTAAAGATTTGCTTCTTGCCGATGAAAATGCTGAAATTCGTGAGGTTATGGAGGATAATGTAATCTCTGTAACCACATATGAAGATAAAGAAGTCGTTGCCGATATTTTCCAAAAATACGACTTGGTTGTTTTACCGGTTGTTGACGGAGAAAATCGCCTTGTTGGTATTATCACAGTCGATGACGCTATCGACGTTTTGCAGGAAGAAATCACAGAAGATATGGAATTGATGGCTGCTATTACACCAACGGATAAGCCATATCTTAAAATGGGCGTTTTTGAAAACTTTAAAAAACGTATTCCGTGGCTTATGCTTTTGATGGTTTCTGCTACATTTACTGAAAAGATTATTACTCACTTTGAAGGTGCTTTGACAGCTTGTGTTGCCTTGACTGCATTTATTCCAATGCTTACAGGTACTTGTGGTAACTGCGGAAACCAGTCATCATCAACAATCATCCGTGGGTTATCTCTGGGAGAAATTGAATTCAGAGATACTTTGAAGGTTGTTTTTAAAGAGTTTTTAATTGCGTTGGCTTGTGGTATTGCCCTTGCTGTTGTCAATTTCGCGAAGCTTATGATTTTTGATGATTCAATCACATGGCAAATGGCAATGGTTATAAGTGTTACAATGATTTGTGCAGTTGTTTTTGCAAAGGTTGTTGGCTCAGTATTGCCTGTAATTGCAAAAAAAATAGGCTTTGACCCTGCTGTAATGTCAAGCCCGTTTATTTCAACAATCGTGGATGCTGTAACTCTCTTGATTTACTTTGCAATCGCATCATCAGTGTTGAATTTATAAATAATTAGCGGTGAGTTTAATAACTTACCGCTTTTATTATTTTCGATTATATGGTATATTATAAAAAAGTAAGATACTAATGATAGATTTATGGAGTCACAAATGAAACTTAAAGAATTATATTATCGTGTGAAATATCGCTCAATAAAGACCAAAGACGGAGCAATCGGAATAATTTGCACCGATAGTAAAAAGAAGAGTGATTTTGATAAAAAAGTTGATGAACTGAGTAAAATAACATTTCCTTGCTATAAAGCAAATCGGGAGGTAATCAATTACATTAAAGAGAAATATGGGTTTCAGCAGGTAGATGCTTCAGGCAAAGAACTTGAAAATTATAAGGCAAATTATATTTTGGGAAAACATCCCGAACTTTTATCAACAACGCAAAAAAGTTATCCGCAAAACGCAAGTCGGGAAACAATTCTTGAAATCCACGAGCACAACGAAAAAGTGTTTGAAGAAGCGAGAAACTATCCGTTTGAAAAACTTAATCTGGATATTGAAATGTATAAAATGAATTATTCTTTAAAAGGTGATAGTAAGGTTGAGTTTAATATAATTGCTGATAACACAAATGACGAAATCAGTGGCAGTGCATCAATGACAAATATTAAACATACTGAAAAAGATGATAGAATTATTCGCGGTATTCTCGATGATATACGCATATATAAAGGTGTAAAACAAGAGGATATTGATAATAAAACGATGAAATTTGTGTGTTACGCATCTGCTGTTTTGCATAATTAATAAAGAATAACCCCTATGTTTCCTTAAAACATAGGGGTTTGTTGTATCATTTTTCAAAACTATAACTATCTATAATTTTCTCAATTTCATGTTCGGCAACCTCGAAAAGTCGTTTACCTAAATTGGTGTAGTATTCGTTTTTGCCTTCGCCACAAAGCATGGCAAAAGAAACACCGATGTTTTTAGGGATTTCAACAGCTTTTCTTACAGCAAGATAGTAGAAACTGTATTCGGCAGCATCGTCAAGTCTGTCATAAAATTCAGCAGCCTTTTTAATTACTGTGTCATATAAAGCATTAACAGCAGTATTTGACAGAAGGGTAGCAGGAAGGAGACGATTGATGCAATATTCTGCGGTAAATACAAGAAGAACTTTGATGTGATACATATCGTCTTCATCACGCTTGATTTCGCCGACTTCTGCTTCAAGCTGGGAGAGTAGACTTGGCTCGTCAACAAAGATTTCAGCAAGGTGTTTACCGAGTTGTTTTGCTCTTAAAATGTTACCGTTACTTCTGTGTTTTGTCATTTCAGCAATAACAGCAACCTCATGGGAAACCTCTGCAGGGGTATCACTATCAGTAAAAATTTTTATATCACTATCGTCAAAGAGCATGTTAACCCTCCTTAGTCTAATATTTGTTTCTATGAATATATTATTCTGCAGGTTGTTGAGTGGCTAATTTTTTTTGTAATCTCTTTTGCTTTGATTTATAAGTAAGTAGTGCATGTAAGCAATCATCAGGAGCTACATAATCACCGATTGAAACGGTGTATTCGTTGTAAAGTCCGTGGAAATCACTGCCACCTGTTGCAAGGATTTTCTTCTTTGTAGCATATTTTTTGAGTGTAGCCTGCTCTTCTTCACTTGCGCTTGGATGGAAAACTTCAATACCATCAATACCGTATTCAATGTAATCATCCAATATGTCAAGGCAACCACTCTTTACAGGATGAGCAAGAATTGCAATACCACCTGCAGTATGAATAGCGTCAATAACATCTTTTACATTTTCGTATTTAGGTACAACGAGAATATTGTTTTCACTTTCTTTTGTGAAAAGAGATTTATACAAATCGCCATTAAATGAATCAGCGTAGCCACATTCCATCAAAGCCTGCATAATGTGTTTTTTGTAAAGATTTGTAGAGCCTGTTGCACATTTCATAATGAATTCTGTTGCAATAGGAAAGCGCTTAGCAGTTTGAAGCATCATAAAATGACCTGCTTTTTTGCGTGCTAATGAATTTCTTTTACAAAGACCTTCAAGCATATCGGGAGAATCTGGCGAATAGCAAAGAATATGCACGTTCTTTTCATTCTTTTCATCTGTTGCTGATAACTCAACACCAGGAATAACCTGAATTCCTTGACGTGCACCAATTATTTTTCCACGTACAGTTCCCGCAAGACAGTCGTGGTCTGTAATTGCAATAGTTTCAATGCCTTTTTTCTTTGCAAGTGCAATAATATCTTCAATACCTAATGTTCCATCCGATAACCTTGTGTGACAATGTAAATCTCCGCTCAAACTAAAACCCTCCAAAAGTAATTCTCGAAATGTGACTAAAAAAGCGTATAATTACCTCAATATATAACACAATTATATAACTAAATTGTGGAAAAATCAAGAAGATATCGAAAAAATGTTTAAAAATTACTAAAACAACCTTATTTTTGTGTAAATGGTAGAAAAAGTATAATGAAATTCGTTTGTATGCACAAATGAATTGTTAGGATTTATGCAGGAAAAGTCAATAATCAATGTAAAAGAATTCGATAAATTGGGAGTTTGTCGGGATGATTTGCATTACAGCAAATAGGTTAATTGTCATTCTGAGCGAAGCGAAGAATCTCTCTATTAAATTAGGAGACCCTTCACTGCGCTCAGGGTGACTCAAACTTTAAAGAACCCGACAATTCAAAATTTGCAGGTATCATCGAACTAAAAAAGAGACAGCATAATGCTGTCTCTTTGTGATTATTTAAGATATTTTCCATACTTTATCTGATTTGCAATAAACCCGATAAGAAGGAGTATAAGAAGAGGGAACCAGAAAATAAGGATAAGGAGAATTGCAATAATAACAATTGGAAGTCCTTTTTTACTGTCCTTAACTGTTGCTGGCTTAACTGGTGGTTCAGGTTGAGGACCTACTTCGTCACCTTCATATACAGGCATAATCGGCATAATTGCGTCATAAGATGGGATTCCTGCATTATAAAGTAATGGTTCAATGATTCCACGAACTGTGTCTGAAACTTTTACAAGTTTTTTAAGTGGAATATGTAATACCTTGATGATTGAATCAATAATGTTAATAAGTCCGATAGCAATCTTGTATTCATTGTCGTCAGGAGTGTAAAGGTTTTTACCACCATAGAGATTAAGAACAAGGTCAACGATGAAATCAACTACACCCTTATCTTTAATATCAGCATAATCTTCCTTTTTTAGTCCTGTTTCAGCACGTGTCCAGTTACCAACAGTACCGATTTTAAGCTTGTTAAGGAATTTGAAGATTGGTTTTAAAATCCAGCCAATTTTGTAACTAACATTTTTTCTGATACTGATTGCAGTAGCCATATCAGCAAACTTGTCAATATCTTCACCGGCAGCCTTAATAACATCTCTAATCATACCAACAATATGGTCGGCAAGGAAAGTCTGTAAATCTTTTCCGTGGGTATCAAATTTAACAGGCTCTGTAATAAGGTCGGTTGTTGTGGTTACAACATTGTTATCAGCATCAAAAACAACTGTTCTGATAGTTCCCGGATAACCAACTGTTGAAGCTGTTGAAATATCATAGAAATAGTTTCCTTTTGGGCTGACATGCTTATCGATATCATGAACGTGGGTGTGACCTGTGAGCATAAACTGAACACCTAAGTCAGCAAGCTGCTCACGACGGATATCGTAGTCACCCATCATATCGCCACGACCAATGATTTCATACATTGGTGATGGGGCAATTAGTGGATGGTGAGTCATTGCAACGATGAATTGATTATTTGCTTTTGCATCGGCAATCTGCTCTTTAATCCATTCAAAAAGTTCATCGGAGAAACCGCTTTTGCCGTTTAAGTTTGTGTCATCATTAAGCGCAAAAAGTCTGTATCCGTCCTGCAATTGAATGATATATGACATACTTTCTCTGTGAACAGCAATAGCTTCGTCAGGACCAAATTCCTTGTACATATCAAAAAGGTCTTCACGCTTAGCGGCAGGGGTAGGTACTCTTTCATTTCCTACGTATTTGTGATGAACACCTTCCCACTGATAATCGTGAGTGGCAGTAAGAACATAAACTCTTTTGCCTTTTTCTTTAAGTCCGCGGAGCATTTCAATAAACTCGTAGTGTGAATCAAAGTCGCCATTGCTTGTTGTGTCGCCTGAAAGAAGAACAATATCAGTTCTGTCGTCTTTTGCAATCTGTGAAAATGCCGCTTCAAGCATTTCGGCTGCTTGTGCTAATAAAACGCCACTTTTGTTGTTAGCAATTTCATAAGCCTCACCTGATGTGCCAAGCTTTTTTGAATAATAATGTGTGTCGGTAATAACCGTTACGGTAAGTGGATTTCTCATAATTTACCCCTTATCTTACTTTATCCTCAATTTCTTTCTTAAGCATATTTGCAAAATCGTCAAATGCAAATGAGCCAATGTCACCTTGACCGCGTTTGCTTACTGATACTGTGCCGTCCTCAACTTCCTTGTCACCAACGATAACCCAGTAAGGAAGCTTTTGAAGTCTTGACTCACGGATTTTGTAACCTGTCTTTTCGCTTCTGTCGTCAACAGTAACACGCATGCCCATCTTTTCGAGTTCTTTCTTGATTTCAAATGCCTTGTCGTGATGACGGTCAGCAATAGGAAGAATTCTTACCTGCTCAGGAGCAAGCCAGAGTGGGAATGCACCTGCATACTTTTCAATAAGGAGAGCAAGTGTACGCTCGTAACAACCAATTGATGTTCTGTGAATGATGTATGGGTTTTTCTTTGTACCGTCTTTATCCGTGTATTCCATGCCGAATTTTTCAGCAAGTAACTGGTCAACCTGAATTGTAATGAGTGTGTCTTCCTTACCAAATACGTTTTTAATCTGAATGTCAAGCTTAGGACCATAGAAAGCAGCTTCGCCAACACCGATAGCATATTTAATGCCAAGGTTATCAAGGATTTTGCCCATAATTCCCTGTGCTTCATCCCACTGTTCAGGAGTACCGATGTATTTGTCTGTATCTGCTGGGTCCCACTGTGAGAAACGATATGAAACATCTTCGTAAAGACCAAGAGTTTTAAGCATATAGATAGCGAGTTCAAGACAACCTCTGAATTCGTCTTCAAGCTGTTCAGGAGTACACATTAAGTGACCTTCTGAAATTGTGAACTGACGAACACGGATAAGACCGTGCATTTCGCCTGATGCCTCGTTACGGAAAAGAGTTGATGTTTCGTTATAACGAAGTGGTAAATCACGATATGAACGAGGACGGTTAAGATATGCTTGATACTGGAATGGACAAGTCATTGGACGAAGTGCAAATACTTCTTCGCCCTCTTCCTCTTTAGCGGGGTCGCCAAGTACAAACATACCGTCAAGATAGTGGTCCCAGTGACCTGAAACCTTGTAAAGGTCGCTCTTTGCCATAAATGGTGTCTTTGTAAGCAGCCAACCACGCTTTTGTTCTTCGTCTTCAACAAATCTTTGGAGCAACTGGATAATTCTTGCACCTTTAGGGAGCATGATTGGAAGACCTTGACCGATAAGTTCACTTGTTGTGAAAAGTTCAAGTTCACGACCTAATTTGTTGTGGTCGCGTTTTCTTGCTTCTTCAAGTTGTGCTAAATGCTCGTCAAGTGCTGACTGCTTTGGAAATGCAGTTGCATAAATTCTCTGGAGCATCTTGTTCTTTTCATTACCTCTCCAATAAGCACCTGTGCAAGCTGTAAGCTTGAATGCTTTAACTGCACCTGTTGACATAAGGTGAGGACCTGCACAAAGCTCTGTGAATTCACCTTGTTTGTAGAATGAAATTGCTTCGCCCTTGTCAGAGTGTTCCTTGATAAGCTCAACCTTGTAGATTTCACCTTTTTCTTCCATCATCTGGAGAGCATCAGCAGGGGAGAGTTCGAATTTTTCGAGTGCTAAATCTTCTTTGACGATTTTCTTCATTTCTGCTTCGATTTTTTCGAGAATTTCAGGTGTGAAAGAAACCTCTGAATCGAAATCGTAGTAGAAACCATTGTCAACTGATGGACCAATAGCAAGTTTTGTGTTTGGATAAAGTCTTTTAACAGCCTGAGCCATAATGTGTGAAGCAGTATGCCAGAAGGTCTTTTTACCCTCAATTTCATCAAATGTAACGATTTCAAGAGCACAGTCTGAATTAACAGGTGTTCTCAAATCACAATAAACTCCGTCAATTTTACCATCACAAGCAGATTTGTATAAACCCATACCAATAGATTTAGCAATCTCTGCAACAGTAGTACCAGCTTCGTATTCTTTAATAACGTCGCCTTTAAGTGTTACCTTAATCATAATTTATATCTCCTTTACATTATATACATAAAAATAAAAGCACTTCACCCTGAAAAAACAGGATGAAATGCTATAAAAAACAACATTCCACGGTTCCACCCGTATTGCAAAACAAAAATGCCTTGCCACTCAAATAACTTTAACGCAGTTAATACGATTGGCTTAATCAGAAAAACCGTTTTCACCAATGCTCGAAAGTGGTCTCAGGATACTGAAATGATTTCTCGCACCAACCGAAATCTCTCTGAAATTCCACATTATCCGTCGTTCTTTCTCAACGCTTTAAAAAATATCGTATATATTTTATACTTATTTTAATGTAATGTCAATAACTATTTTGTCTCAACCTCGTAGTGGTAGACTTCTTGCCTACATTACTAATACTGAACAATTATCTCACTATCTTCAAACTTTATTTCAGCCTCATCAAATGCTATTTCGATTTTTGTTCCGATATGTTCAGGTATTTTCTTATAAAGACAAGCATCTCCGTTGCTGAATACTTTATATGTTCCTACATAGTACTTTCCATCTGTTGATTTATACATATTATAATCCGATGTGTAATATAGCCCTTCTAATCCCTTTATGTGAAATTGAAAGCTCCAGAAACAACATTTGTTATTTTTTGATAAAACAAGTTTTTCGGTTGTTAATTCTTCGTCAGTGTCATTATTATTTAATATTGCCAGTTTTTCTAATTCAAGAATTTCGTCGGGTGTCAAATTAGGAGTTATGGTTAATGCGTTTCTATAATTGAAAAGAACAATTTTTGACAGTTTATCTGAATGATAGAATTGAGGTAATTTGTTTATATCGTCAATATAGATTTTGCCTGCGCCATGCATTGCATAATCCAAGTCTATGACTACAGATTGGCTTTCATCAAGAACATAGTAATCATTGAATAAATTATATTCTTTAACTTTGTATAGTGGTCGTGGTCCGTCGGTATTCAATCTATACCAATCGATATTTGTGTACCAACAAATATCATTTAATATGGAATATTCTTCTAACTCGGTGTATGTCAGCAAACTTTTTTTAAGCTCAACTGTTTCTTCGGGCAACTCATAGGCTTTTGCGGCTTTTAGATTGCTATTGGATTCAAGGACTCCAAATGCAGATATAATCAAAGCCAAAACCGCTAAAACAGTTACTCTTTTCAAAATTTTTACCAAGCAAAGTGTTTTTGAATGGGCCTCTTTCAACTCTTCGCCCAATTCTTCGGGTGAGCCCATTTCATCAAGGAACTTTTGGGTTGCATCTCCTTCACTCATACCATCATCAATAAAATCACAAAACATATCGTCAATATGATTAGATAGTTCAAAGTATATTCTATCTTGTAATTTTCTGTATTTAATGGGTTTAGTTGCCTTATAAAGATATACGATTTTTTCTTTTGTGAAGATTTCGTAGCCTTTCATAAGAATTCCCCCTCACGCAAATGTAAGTACTTTTCTTGCTGCATTGGTGAATGTGAAAAATTCTTCCTTTTTGTCAGCTAATTCCTTTCTGCCTTTGTCGGTTATGCTGTAATATCTGCGTTTGCGGGCAGAGTCAGTTTCTTCAATATAAGATGTAATAAGTTTTTCGTTTTCAAGGGCGTGTAAAACAGGGTAGAGTGAACCTTCTTTAAGTTCAAAAACATTTTCACTCTTGCGTTTTAACTCTTTAATAATCTGATAACCATACATATCCTGTGTTTCAATAAGAGATAAAACCAAAAGAGAGGTGTTGCCGTGCATTAAATCATTCTTTGCCATAAATATTCCTCCTTAAGAATATAATACCTATGTTATCTATGCATATGATATCATAGTATTTGTTTGTTGTCAATAAACAAATTAGAATTTTTCGGGCTCATCTAATTTCTTGTCTCCCCTGAAAGGGGAGATGTCACGAAGTGACAGAGGGGTTATAATAATGTGCAAATAAACCCCTCAGTCTTGCCTTCGGCAATCCAGCTCCCCTTTCAGGGGAGCCGAGAATAACTCAATTAAACAACCCGACAAACTCCCAATTTGTAGAACAAAATGAATAGAAAAAACCATCTTAACAATTTATTTACAATTATTTCCTTGACAAATTATGAGAAACAATGTATATTATTTAATAGAGTTAGCACTCTAATGATGAGAGTGCTAAACATCACAAAAGGGGTGACAAGATGCAACTCAGCGAGAGAAAAGAAAAAATCCTTGCTGCCATTATAGAATGGTATATTGCAACGGGCGAGCCTGTTGGTTCAAAAACTCTGCTTGAGTTTTCTCGCATCCCCGTGTCAAGCGCTACTGTTCGTAACGAAATGGCAGAACTTTCCCGCCTTGGCTTTATTGAACAGCCCCACACATCGGCAGGCCGCATACCATCACAGATGGGTTACAGATATTATGTTGATAAGTTGATGAACAGATACGAACTGCCAATCAACGAAAAAAGACTTATTGAGGCTCGCCTTTCCGATGCAGGTGGTGAACCACAACAAATTCTCGAACAGGCAGGTCAGGTTCTTGCTGAGCTTACAAACTGTGCAGTTGTTTCAACAACACCGACTGACGAAAACGCAGTTATCCGTAGAGTTGAGTTAGTTCCGCTTGGCACTCATACTGCAATGATGGTTATGCTTTCATCATCGGGAATTTTAAAAAGTCGAGTTTGTCGTACCGATAGTGAATTAACCCTTGAACTCATTGAAACATTTTATAATATAGTTTCAAAACATTTTATCGGTAAATCAGCAAGTGAGGTAAGTATAGCACTTATCCAGACTCTTGCACTTTCATTGGGTAGTAAGTCCCTTGCAATTTCACCGTTACTCGTAACACTTTCGGATTTGGCACAACTAACTGAGCAGACACAGTTGTTATTGCAAGGTCAGTCAAATCTTCTTCATCACAACGACTACCCTAATGCCTATGAAATTATGGAGTTTTTAAGAAGGGGAGAACCTCTTACAAATCTCTTTGCAGGGCATAAGGCAGAGAATAACACGAATGTGCTTATCGGTAAAGAGAATTTCTACCGTGAGTTGCAGGATTCAAGTCTTATTTATTCTCACTATTCAGTTGGTGGAAAAGACAGCGGTGCATTGGGTCTTATCGGTCCAACAAGAATTGACTATGCAAGACTTATTCCAAGTCTTAAATATTTAACGGAAATCGTGGGCAAGATTATGTCCGATACATTGGAGGATTAAAATGGCAAAAGATAAGAAAAAGGAAACAGTTGAGGAAGTTGTTGAAGAAACAGCCCAACTGGCAGAACCTACTGCAGAAGAAAAATTAACTGCTGAACTTAATGAAACAAAAGACAGACTTTTAAGAGTTATGGCAGAATATGATAATTTCCGTAAACGTTCACAGAAAGAAAAAGAAATGGCTTACGGAGATACAAAGGCATCAACAATTGGTGAATTTTTACCTGTATATGATAACTTTATGAGAGCAATGAGTGCTGAAGTCTCTGACCTTGAGTCTTTCAAAAAAGGCATTGAAATGATTTTTAATCAGTACGGTGAAACATTCAAGAAACTTGGTGTTGAGTCATTCGGTGAAAAGGGTGAAACCTTTGACCCGAATATCCACAATGCAGTAATGCACGGTGAGGATGAGAATCTTCCCGAAAACAGCATTTCAGATGTATTCTCAACAGGATACAAAATGGGCGACAGAGTAATCCGTCCTGCAATAGTTAAGGTAGTAAACTGAGAAATCAGTAAATAATATAGTATATATCCATTTAGGAGGAATAAATTTATGGCAAAGGTAATTGGTATCGACTTAGGTACAACAAACTCATGCGTAGCAGTAATTGAAGGTGGCGAACCTGTTGTTATCGCTAACGCAGAAGGTGCTCGAACAACTCCATCAGTTGTTGCATTCTCAAAAACAGGCGAAAGAATGGTTGGTCAGGTTGCAAAGCGTCAGGCTATCACAAACCCTGACAGAACAATCGCATCAATCAAAAGACACATGGGTTCAAACTATAAAGTAAATATTGACGGTAAGGACTATACTCCACAGGAAATTTCAGCAATGACACTTCAGAAGCTTAAAGCTGATGCTGAAGCTTATCTTGGTGCTCCTGTAACAGAGGCAGTTATTACAGTTCCTGCATATTTCACAGACGCACAACGTCAGGCAACAAAGGATGCAGGTAAAATTGCAGGTCTTGAAGTAAAGAGAATTATCAACGAGCCAACAGCAGCAGCTTTGGCTTACGGTATTGACAAGGAAGAAGACCAGAAGGTTATGGTTTATGACCTTGGTGGTGGTACATTCGACGTTTCAATTATCGAAATGGGCGACGGTGTTCAGGAAGTTCTTGCAACAGCAGGTAACAACCGCCTTGGTGGTGACGATTTTGACCAGAAGATTATCGATTGGCTTGCTGATGAGTTCAAGAAAGAACAGGGTATTGACCTTCGTTCTGATAAAATGGCTATGCAGAGACTTAAGGAAGCAGCAGAAAAAGCAAAGATTGAACTTTCAGGTGTAACAACATCACAAATCAGCCTTCCATTCATCACAGCAGATGCAACAGGCCCTAAACACCTTGAAACAACTCTTACAAGAGCAAAGTTCAACGAAATGACAGCAGACCTTGTTGAAGCAACAATGGGACCAGTTCGTCAGGCACTTTCAGACTCAGGACTTCAGCCATCACAGCTTAACAAAATCCTTATGGTTGGCGGTTCTTCAAGAATCCCTGCAGTTCAGGAAGCAGTTAAGAAATACACAGGTAAAGAACCATTCAAGGGAATTAATCCTGACGAATGTGTTGCAGTTGGTGCTGCAATTCAGGGTGGTGTTCTTGGTGGTGAGGTTGAAGGACTTCTTCTCCTTGACGTTACTCCACTTTCACTCGGTATCGAAACAATGGGTGGCGTAAGCACAAAGATTATCGAAAGAAACACAACAATCCCAACAAAGAAGAGCCAGATTTTCTCAACTGCTGCTGATAATCAGACATCTGTTGAAGTTCACGTTCTCCAGGGTGAAAGAGAATTTGCAAGAGATAACAAAACTCTCGGTATTTTCCACCTTGACGGAATTCTTCCTGCACGTCGCGGTGTGCCACAGATTGAAGTAACATTCGACATTGACGCTAACGGTATCGTTAATGTTTCAGCAAAAGACCTTGGCACAAACAAGGAACAGTCAATTTCAATTACATCTTCAACAAATATGTCAAAAGAAGATATTGAAAAAGCAGTTCAGGATGCAGAAAAATTCGCAGAAGAAGATAAGAAACGCAAGGAAGCAGTTGACACAAGAAATGCTGCTGACCAGATGGTATATCAGGTAGAAAAAATCCTCGCTGATGAAGGCGATAAGATTCCTGAAAATGATAAAGCAGATATCCAGACAAAACTTGATGCTCTTAAAGAAGCACTCAAGGGTGAAGATACAGAACTCATCAAGTCAAAGCAGGAAGAACTTACTCAGGCTTTCTACAAGATTTCTGAAGAACTCTACAAGCAGGCTCAGGCTGCTCAGGGTGGTGCAAACCCGGGTGCAGGTTATGACCCTAATGCAGGTGCTGCACCAAATAGCGACGGCTACTATGATGCAGACTTCAAAGATGTTGAATAATTAAAAAATAACGGACAGACTGTAAAAAGTCTGTCCGTGAATCCGTATTATTTGGAGATACTTATGGCAGAAAAAAGAGATTATTATGAGGTGTTGGGTGTTGATAAATCAGCGTCCGATGATGAAATTAAAAAGGCTTATCGTAAGGCTGCAAAAAAATATCATCCCGACTTGAACCCCAATAATAAAGAGGCTGAAGAAAAATTCAAAGAGGCAAATGAAGCCTATGAAATTCTTTCCGATAGCGAGAAAAAGGCAAGATACGACCAGTTCGGCCACGCAGGTGTTGACCCTAACTATGGTGCCGGTCAAGGTGGCTACGGTGGTGGCTTTGGTGGAATGGATTTCGACCTTGGCGACATTTTCGGCTCAATATTCGGAAACGGCTTCGGTGGTGGTTTTGGTGGTGGCAGAGCAAATCCGAATGCACCTCAACGTGGTAGCGATACACAAGCAAGTATTACCATTTCATTTGAAGAGGCAGCAAAGGGTTGTGCTCGTTCAATTGACACTATGCGAATTGAAACCTGTGAAGAATGTCACGGAAATGGTTGTCAGAGTGGTCATTCACCAAAAACTTGTCCTGAATGTAACGGTCGCGGTCAGGTAACTGTACAACAGAGAACACCTTTTGGTGTTATTCAGTCATCTAAACCTTGTACTCGTTGTAACGGTAAGGGCACAATTATTGACAATCCTTGTAAGAAATGTAATGGTGCAGGTCGTGTTCGCAAGAATGCAAAGCTTGACATCAATATCCCGGCAGGTGTTGATGACCGCCAGATTTTAACTGTCCGCGGTCAGGGAAACAAAGGTGTAAACGGTGGCCCTGCAGGTGACCTTAATATCGTTGTAAATGTTCGTCCTCATCCGATTTTTGAACGTGACGGATATAATGTGTGGTGTGATGTGCATCTTTCATTTATGCAGGTTGCGTTGGGTTGCACAATTCAGGTGCCAACTCTTGACGGTAAGGTTGAATACAATGTTCCTGCCGGTACACAACCGGGTGATGTGTTTAAACTTCGCGGACGCGGTATTCAAGGAAGAATGGGTAAGGGCGACCAGCTTGTTCGCATTATCGTTGATATTCCAAAGAAACTTACTGATAAGCAAAGTGAGTTAATTAAGCAACTTGCTATGGAATTCAATGTTGACGAAGGACTCGGCGATGGCAAAAAGAGCTTCTTCGGTAAGAAAAAGAAATGAAAAAATAAGGGCAAATCAGTTGATTTGTCCTTATTTTTTGTAATATAATATGTATAAGTGAGGTGGTGACAGTATGAAAAATCTTGATTCAATTGAATTTGTTAAATATACAAAAACAGAAGAAATCTTAAATTCTGTAACTCACATTTTTGGTGCAATTCTTGCACTTATAGCATCGTTTTTATGTGTTGAACGCTCAATATCGCTTCATAGATGGGATTATCTCGCCATAGGACTTGTCTATTGCCTTTCGATGTTAATAGTTTTTGTCTGTTCATCTGTTTATCACGGCTTACCACTTTCTAATGCAAAGAAAATGATGCGAGTGGTGGATTATACTGCAATTTACTTTATGCTTATTGGTACGATTACCCCATATATGCTACTGTCCGTGGCTACAATCAATTATACTCTTGGTTGGGCATTGTTTTTAATTTGCCTTATAGCCACAGTGGTTTCAATTATATTGACATTAACATCATTCAGCAAAACAAAAGCAATAAGAATGGTGCTTTATATCGTAATCGGCTTTTGTGCGTTTTCATCCCTTTTTGTAATAGGGGATAAGGTTGACCCTGTTGGAGTAAAATATGTCCTTGCAGGTAATGGTGCGTATATAGTTGGACTAATCCTCTTCGCAATTGGTGCAAAGAAAAAGTATTTCCACACAATATTCCACATCTTCGTAATAATAGGCGCAACAATACATTTTATAAACTTGTATTTGTATGTTTTTGTATGAAATCGGTAGGGCGAGGTCTTGACCCTGCCGATTAAAATATTTGATATTTTTAACAGCGTGATAACCATTTTGGCTATCACGCTGTTTTTATATCTTCTTATAAAGTTTTGTCTTTTTAATTACATTATATAATGGCATTCCAAGTCCGTAGCACATTACAAGCTGTCCTATTGCAATCTGCATCGCATTGATTAAGAATGCTTGCATTTTAAATCCTTCGGGCATAAACAATGTAATTTCAATTCCCACGATTACTGCATTTGTAAGCACGGGAAAAAGAGGAGAAAGCAAGGGCAGTTTTTTTATTGTGATTTTTCTTGTAGCATAGGATAAAACCGCTGCAAGTGAGGTTGCAATCGTGCCACAGATAATATCAATCAATCCGTAAGGACTTGTAATATTACCTAAAAAGCAACCGATTGTAAGGCCGGGAATTGCAGCAGGTGTAAGCGTAGCAAGAATTGTCAAGGCCTCCGAAAATCTGAACTGAATACTGCCATAAGCAAGGTTTAGCATACTTGCTGCATAGGTAAGTCCCGCGTAAAGGGCTGCAATAACTGCCGATTCGACTATAAACATAGTCTTTTTTTTATTCATTTTTATCACTCCGTAGTTTTGATTTAGAGTAGGTAAACCCACTCATGTCAGGATGGTTTCGAACTGACATTTTTTATATATCAAGATTACTGTCGTCTGTTTCAGTTTTTCTTGATTTGATTTTACCCCAAGTGTTTTTAATTATACTTTTTGGTTTTGTAAGCACACTATCCGTTACAGATGGGAAGATATTTCTCAATACTTTAAGCATAAAGCTTCTTGTTTCGGGGTCTAAATCTTTAATTGTATCAAGAATCAAAGATGTATTTCCCTTTAAGTTTTCGCTCCAGTCAACAAAACTTTCTGCCTTTTGCACATTTGTTGCTTCAACAATGTCAAACATAGCATCAACAAAAAGTTCACGTTGTTCAGGTGTAAAATTATTTACCCATTCTTTGAAAGTACTGTTAACAAATTGTGCCTTTGTATGTATTTTTTCGCCTGTAACAAAGTCGTTATTTTCAATAATCCATAAAAATGGGTCGTGCTGATGAATTCCTTCACCATCACTTTTTACAATTCTGTATGATGCAGTATCATTTAAAAGCATACCAATCATTGAATCTTCAGGGACAAATTTGAGAATTTTGCTTTCAGTTTCAAGGTAGTTTTTTGACTCAACAAATTCTTCTGTAAATCCGGGACTGTCAAAGCTTTGCACCTCAACAATTTTTTCCTTTGTTTTCTCGGAGCACATAACACTTGCATAAATAGCAAGATTACCACCTTTAGAATGTCCGACAACAGTTATGTTACCCCTTATTTTTCTTGCTACATTGTTAAGGTATTTAACGGCAGAAATTTGTGCAGGGACTGTATCATTATAAAGCATATTAAAGTTTTCACGCCAGCCTGTGATAGTTGAATCTGTGCCTCTGAATGAAACACAGGCATCACCATTAGGCATTATGAATGTTGTGGCTGAAAACTGAATTCGTTCTTGACTGTCAAAAATGTTTTCGTGATAATTTATTCTTACTCTGCCGTATCTTTTGCTGTATGCCATGGCATTGAAAAGCAGAAGATTTTTTCTTGCGGTTCTTTCAAGAGGGAAAAGCTCTTCAAAATTTTCCTGTTCACAGATTTTAGAGAAAGTGACTCCTCTTGCAAATAACTGTCTGTCAGGCACAAAAGTATCAAAGTCAAGATAGGCAAGTTGTGCAAAAATAAGACCATCGACTTTGTTGAAAGGCATTTTTTCGAAATCTTTAGGTGAATTTATCAAAGAATACTCAACTATACCTGCCATAAGAATTCACTCCTTAAAAGTATAGTCGGAATTGAGTTGAAATTCCCAATTCCGACACAGTTAATTATAATTTGAGAGATGCAATATCAGTAAGGCTCATCTGGTCTTCAGGCACTACAAATGTACTTCTCATAACGCTGAGTGCCGCATCAAGAGATGTAAGACATGATGTACCTGACTCAACTGCAAGACGACGGAGTTTGAAACCGTCACGATTTGCAAGACGACCGTGTGTTGGTGTGTTGATGATAAGTGAAACCTCACCATTCTGAAGCATATCCATAATGTTAGGTGATGCACCTGTAAGAGGATTAACCTCTTTACACTCAATTCCTGCTTCACGGATAACCTTGCAAGTGCCGGGAGTTGCATAGAATTCAAATTCTGAATCCTTGAACTCTTTGAGCATTTCGCCAACCTCTTTCTTATCCTTGTCACGAACTGTAACAACGATTTTTGCATCCTTAGGCATTGAAACACCGCCACCCTCGAATGCTTTGAGAAGTGCTTCGTTATAGTCGGTTGAGATACCGAGAACTTCACCGGTTGACTTCATTTCAGGACCGAGAGATGTGTCAGCACCGATAATCTTTTCAAATGAGAAAACAGGGAGCTTGATTGCATAGTAACCGCTGTTCTTGTAAAGACCTGTGCCGTAACCCATGTCAGCAATTCTTTCGCCGAGCATTGCTCTTGTTGCAAGACTTATTGCAGGAATACCTGTAACCTTACTGATGTAAGGAACTGTTCTTGAAGAACGTGGGTTAACTTCGATAATATAAACTGTTTCACGAAGTACAATAAATTGTATGTTCATCATACCGATAACATGCAAAGCAGATGCAAGTCGTTTTGTATAATCAACAATTGTCTTTTGTACTTTCTGTGAGAGTGTAACTGCAGGGTAAACTGAAATTGAGTCACCTGAGTGAATACCTGCACGGTCAATATGTTCCATAATACCGGGAATGAGAATGTCTTTACCATCGCAGATAGCATCAACTTCAACTTCCTGTCCCATAAGGTATTTGTCAACAAGAACAGGATGTTCTGAAAGGTCAGGAATTGTTCTTGTGATGATGTCCATAAATTCAAGAATATCCTCGTCACTTGCGGCAATTTGCATACCCTGACCACCGAGAACGTAACTTGGACGAACAAGTACGGGGTAGCCAAGTGAATGAGCAGCAGCAATAGCTTCTTGGGCTGTAAATACTGTCTGTCCCTTTGGACGAGCAATATCACAGAATTCAAGAATTTCGTCAAAACGCTCTCTGTCTTCTGCCGCGTCAACGTGGTCGGCATCAGTACCGAGAATCTTAACACCTAAATCGTTAAGTGTTTTTGTAAGCTTAATAGCAGTCTGTCCACCGAACTGAACAATAGCACCATCTGGATTTTCAAGTTCAACGATGCTTGTAACATATTCAGGTGTAAGTGGCTCAAAATAGAGCTTATCTGAAACGTCAAAGTCAGTTGAAACGGTTTCAGGGTTGTTGTTTACGATGATTGCTTCACAACCTGCTTTTTTAAGAGCCCAAACTGAATGAACTGAACAATAGTCAAATTCAACACCCTGACCGATACGGATAGGACCGGAACCGAGAACCATAATCTTCTTTTTATCTGTTTTTGGATTAACTTCGTTTGCAATACCATAATCAGAATAGTAGTATGGTGTCTGTGCAGGGAATTCAGCAGCACAAGTATCAACGATTGAGAATGATGGAATAATGTTCCAAAGTTTACGAAGATGCTTGATAGCACCTTTTGTTGTACCAACATTTTTAGCAATAACATTGTCAGTAAAGCCCATTTTCTTAGCCTGGAAAAGAGTTTCTTTGTCGCAAAGACCTGATTTAAGTGTCTTTTCCATTTCTACAATGTTTTTGATTTTATTTAAGAACCACATATCAATCTTTGTGATGTCGTGGATTTCTTCGAGAGCGATTCCCTTGTAAATTGCAACTGCAATAGCATAAACACGAAGGTTATCAACATTGTAAAGAGCCTTATGAACTTCTTCAGTTGTCATTTCCATAAATGAGTCGAGAAGGAGGGACTCTTTGTTTTCTTCAAGAGAGTGAAGTGATTTGTGAAGTGCTGCTTCGAATGTACGAGCAATTGACATAACCTCACCGGTAGCCTTCATCTGTGTACCAAGTGTCTTTTTAGCAGTAACAAATTTGTCAAATGGCCATTTTGGGAACTTACATACAATGTAGTCAATTGTAGGCTCAAAAGATGCGTATGTTTTACCTGTAACAGCGTTTGGAATTTCATCAAGACCAAGTCCAAGTGCAATTTTTGATGCAACTCGTGCAATAGGGAAACCTGTTGCCTTTGAAGCAAGAGCAGATGAACGGGAAACACGAGGGTTAACTTCAATAACTGCATATTTGAATGATGTTGGGTGAAGTGCGAACTGAACGTTACAACCACCCTGAATATCAAGTGCTGAAATAATGTTGAGAGCAGCATTACGGAGCATTGAATATTCTTTTTCCATAAGTGTCTGTGCAGGGGCAACAACTATTGAGTCGCCTGTATGGATACCAACAGGGTCCATATTTTCCATTGAACAGATTGTAATGCAGTTACCCTTTGAGTCACGCATTGTTTCAAATTCAATTTCTTTCCAGCCTGAAATACATTTTTCAATAAGAACCTGATTAACACGTGAAAGACGGATACCATTTGAAGCGATTTCGTGAAGTTGTTTTTCGTCGTAAGCGATACCACCACCTGTACCACCAAGTGTGTAAGCAGGACGAACAATTACGGGATAACCGATTTTAGCAGAGAAATCGAGGGCATCTTCAACTGTTTCAACAACAAGGGACTCAATACAAGGCTCACCGATTGCTTCCATTGTGTCTTTGAATTCCTGACGGTCCTCAGCTTTTCTGATTGAATCAGCATTGATACCGATAAGACGAACATTATTTTCTTTGAGAATACCTAACTCATTAAGTTCCATGGCAAGGTTAAGACCTGTTTGACCACCAAGAGAGGGGAGGAGTGAGTCTGGTTTTTCTTTTTCAATAATCTTTGTAAGTGTAGGGATTGTAAGAGGCTCAATATAAACTTTATCAGCAATATCGCCATCAGTCATAATTGTAGCAGGGTTGGAGTTAACAAGAACAACCTCAACGCCTTCTTCTTTAAGGGAGCGACAAGCCTGAGTGCCTGCATAGTCAAATTCGGCAGCCTGTCCGATAATAATAGGACCTGAACCGATAACCATTACCTTTTTAATGCTTTTATCTAACATCTTATTTGCCCTCCTTAATCATTTTTGCGAAATCATTATATAAGAAGGAGGTATTATGACCTCTTGCTGTGTCAGGAATAAACTGAACAGTAATTGCCTTTTCATATTTAAGGCCTTCAACTGTGCCGTCGTTTACGTTTACGCATAAAGTTTCGGCATTCTGTGGGATACCATTTTCTGTAACTGTGTATCCATGGTTGTGAGTTGTAATATATGTTTCATCAGCGGCTGTGAATTTAACTGGAAGATTTGCTCCTCTGTGACCGTAGAGCATTTTTTCAACTTTACCACCATTTGCAAGTGCTACAAGTTGATGACCTAAACCGATTGCGAAAACAGGCATGCCTGCATCCATAATCTTTTTGATTTCTGCAACAACACTTTGGAATGCAGTAAAGATTTCAGGGCCGTTTGAAATAACAACGCCTTTAGCACCTGAATTGAGAATTTCTTCAGCGGTTACATCGGCTGAATACTTTGTAACAGCAAAGCCCTTGTCTGCAAAGCTCTTTGCAGAACTCTTTCTTGCACCAAGGTCAATAAATGCAACAGAAATACCTTCTGTAGATACAACTTCTTCATTTGCCCTTTCAACTGTAAGTGCTTGTGAATCAAATGCCTTGATTTTTGCCATAAGAGCATCTTTATCAGAAATATCGTCTGTGATTATTGCTCTCATTGTACCGTTATCACGGATGTTCATAACAATTTCACGTGTGTCAAGGTCTGTAACACAAGGAATGTCATATTTGTTAAGATAATCTTCAAGAGTCATTTCACATCTGAAGTTTGATGGTGTATCACAGAGTTCGTGAACCAAAAGTGCAGATGGATAGAGCTTGTCTGACTCCATATCCTCAAGGCAAACACCATAGTTACCGATAAGAGGGTATGTCATAATAACACCCAAACCCTTATTCGATGGGTCGGAAAGGAGTTCAACATATCCGGTCATTGATGTGTTGAATACAGTTTCAAAAACAGTTTCTTTGAATTTTCCAGCGGCAGTACCTGCGTAAACAGAACCGTCCTCAAGCATTAAATACGCTTTCAAAATTCACACCAGCCTTTCATTTATTGTCAATAAATTATTATACTATATTTTTCTAAGCAGTTCAATAAAAAACCACAAAAAATTGCAAAAAAATAACGACGGGAAAACCGTCGCTTAAAAAACAAAATACAAATGCTGTAAACAACCGATAGAAATTGAAGAAACAATAATACCATCAGTTTTAAATGTTTTGTTTGTGAACATTTTATTTTGCTGATACATTGTTTTCAACTCCCAAAATTTACTTTTGAAATTTTAACATAAAACGCGTTTTTCGTCAACAGAGTTTGATGAAAAAATGTATGTTTGTATATATTTATAATAATTTAAAATGACAAGCAGGAATAAATTGTTATTTTGCCGAAAATATTTTTCCATAATATACTCTTGTTTAAGTTGCAAAAATAAGTTATAATGACTTTATATCAAAATTATGTATCTTCGGAGGAATAATAGAATGATGAAACGAATAGTTGCGATTTTGCTTATCTGTGCCATGTTATTAACTGTAACATCATGTAAATCCATTGTAAAAACGCCAGCGGGTGATAACAGAACATATTATGTAGATGAAGAGGGTCATACACATTACGTTGACAAAGATGGCGACGGAAAATATTATATTACTGATAGCGAAGGCGTAACAACTTATATTGAGGATGAAAAATATCTCAATCAAATAAAAGAAAATGAAGATAAAATTGCTCAGGAAGGTATCCAGAATATCATTGATGGTGGTTTGGAAGATGCTACAGAAAAAGCGGAAAACGATAAACTCCAGATATCTGATGACCTGATTACAGAGGATGCTAATACTGATAATACTCAAAAAGCAAAAGAATCAGCTCTCAACAGAATCAAATCATATCAAGAACTTCTCAAGACAAAGAAATTTACAATTAAAGGTACAATCAAGCAGGGTGGAGAAGATACACCATATCCTATTGTTTATATAAGAAACGGTGAAGATTTCTTTATTGAAGCAGCGATACCTTTTGAAGAGGGAAAGGTAATCAAGGCGAATATGGTTTATGTCGGCGGTGTTGCTTACTGCGTTATTCCTTCATTGAAGGTTTATTATAATGCAGGTAAAGATATCGGTGACGAAATGGGTGTAGGTGCTTTCAGTGATGTGGTTACTGATAAATATACTTTCGTCGAAACAAGTACTGTAACACTCAATGGCAAATCATATACTTGTGATAAGTTTACATTTGAGGGTGATACATACAAATATGTTTATGACTCAAATAATAATCTTGTCAGAATAGAAGAAATTTTCTCGAAAAATGATTACGTAATTGCTGAAATCAGTTCTATGTCATCTAAAACAGATACATCAAAAATCAAAAAGCCAAAGGGAATTGATATTACATCTATGATTGGTTAAGCAACAGGGTGGGGGCAACTCCACCTTGATGTTTTTCATTGGAATAAAATTTTACATTTTTTACTTGACAAGCCTTGACTCCTGTGTTACAATACCAAGTACCTCGGGAAAGAGGCTTATTTTTTGTGCCTTTTTTTATGAGGAAGGCTTTAATTCACCTGCTGATTTTTCAGGTGATGTATTAACGGAGGTGCCGAAAAATGAGAGTAAAAATCACATTAGCTTGTACAGAGTGCAAACAGCGCAACTACAACACAAAGAAAAACAAGAAGAACACTCCTGACAGAATCGAGATGAACAAGTACTGCAGATTCTGCAAGAAACACACTCTTCACAGGGAAACAAAGTAATCCGGAGGTAAGTGAAATGTCTGACAAAAAAGAAAAGACCACTGCTGAGGTAACTAAGAAGGACAAGAAAGAAGTTCCTGCAAAGAAAAAGGAAAATCCTTTAAAGAAAGCTGGAGCAAAAATTAAGAAGTTCTTCAAGGATTTCAAAGGTGAGTGGAAAAAGGTTACATGGCCTTCAGGAAAGACAGTTCTCAATCACTCAATTGTTGTTATCGTAATCGTTGCAATTGTAGGTGTTGCTGTTCTCGGTGTAGACACAGGACTTTCTGCAATTATTGACGCTCTTGTAGGGCTTGCAAGCAAATAATCGGAAGGAGATTAGGTTATGTCAGAAATCTCCAAATGGTATGTAGTGCATACCTATTCAGGTTATGAAAACAAAGTAGCAACAAACATTGAAAAGATTGTTGAAAACCGTAAAATGCACGATTTAATTCTTGAAGTTAAAGTTCCTACTGAAATCGTTGTTGAAAACAAGGAATCAGAAGATAAAGAAACAGGCGAAAGAGTAATCGTGAAAAAAGAGGTAGAGAGAAAAATCTTCCCAGGTTACGTAATGGTTAAGGTTGCAGTTTTTGAAGATGAAGAAACAGGCGACCTTGAAATGACAGACGATACTTGGTATGTTATCCGCAACACACGTGGCGTAACAGGTTTCGTTGGCCCAGAAAGCAAACCAATTCCTCTTACAGAGGCAGAAGTTTATGCTATGGGTGTTGAAAAGAAAGTCGTTAAAATCGACTATGAGGTTGGCGATATGGTTTCAATTATCGACGGTGCGTTTGAAGGCATTATCGGTACAGTTCGTGAGCTTGATGTTGACAATAACACAGTTTGTGTTGTTATTTCAATGCTTGGACGTGAAACACCTGTTGACCTTGAACTCGACCAGGTAGAAAAGGTCGAAGACTAATTTTTATTTAATTTGGTAATTAGCGTAAAATACGCTTTTTATGACGCTTTTCATGTCAAAGGCGTCGTGGGAGGAATGGAAGAGCTGTCCGTTCCGCCATACCACGAATTTTGGAGGTGCTAAAAATGGCTCAGAAAGTAGTAGGCTTTATTAAGCTTCAAATTCCTGCTGGTAAAGCAACACCAGCACCACCTGTTGGACCTGCACTTGGTCAGCATGGTGTTAACATTATGGCGTTCACAAAAGAATTCAATGAACGTACAAAGAACGACATGGGTCTTATTATCCCAGTTGTTATCACAGTTTACGCAGACCGTACATTTACATTCGTAACAAAAACTCCTCCTGCAGCTGTTCTTATTAAGAAAGCTTGCGGTATCGAGAGTGGTTCAGGTGTGCCTAACAGAACAAAGGTAGCAAAAATCACTAAAGAACAGATTAGAAAAATCGCAGAACAGAAAATGCCTGACCTTAATGCTGCAACAGTAGAAACTGCAATGAGCATGATTGCTGGTACAGCACGTAGCATGGGCGTTACTGTAGTAGACTGATTCTCCTTGTGGGAGGAAAAATCAGAATCCGATTAACCACTATTTTGGAGGAATTTTGAATTATGAAACATGGTAAGAAATATGTTGAAAGCGCAAAGCTTATCGACAGAACAAAACTTTATGATACTGTAGAAGCACTTGAAGCTACAGTTAAGGGTGCTACTGCAAAATTTGATGAAACAGTTGAACTTCACGTTCGCCTTGGTGTTGACTCACGTCACGCTGACCAGCAGGTTAGAGGCGCTGTAGTTCTTCCTAACGGTACAGGTAAAAAAGTTAGAGTAGCAGTTTTTGCTAAAGGTGACAAGATTGACGCAGCTCTTGCAGCAGGTGCTGAGTACGTTGGTGCAGAAGACCTCATGGAAAAAATCCAGGGCGGTTTTATGGATTTCGACGTATGTATTGCAAGCCCTGACATGATGGGTATTGTTGGTCGTCTTGGTAAGATTCTCGGTCCTCGTGGTCTTATGCCAAGCCCAAAAGCTGGTACAGTTACACCTGACGTTGCTAAGGCTGTTACAGAAGCTAAGGCAGGTAAGATTGAATACCGTCTTGATAAGACAAACATCATCCACTGCCCAATCGGTAAGGTTTCATTCGGTGCAGAAAAGCTCCAGGAAAACCTTGAAACACTTATGGAAGCAATCGTTAAAGCTAAGCCAGCTGCTGCAAAAGGTCAGTACATTAAGTCTGTTGCAGTTGCATCAACAATGGGTCCTGGCGTTAAGATTAATCCAAACAAATTCACAGCTGCTCCAGTTGCTGAATAATTAAAACAATAAAATACTTGACAAACCCATTGGGTTGTGTTAGTATAATAGAGCTTGCCAAAGACAGTAGGTGCATTTTGCGTAAAAGTTTTGACTGCCTACCGAGGATATTAGCATTTAATTAAAATGTTTCTATGCCTTTTCTGTCTTTGCAGAAGAGGCATATTTTTTTCTCCTTGCAAGCGCATTTAAAAATTTTATAGGAGGTGAATCGTTTGCCAAGCGAGAAGGTTTTAGAATTAAAGAAACAGCAGGTGGCTGCTCTTAAAGAAAGACTTGATGCTTCAATCGCAGGTGTTGTAGTTGACTACAAAGGTATCAGCGTTGAAGATGATACAAAACTTCGTAAAGAGCTCCGTGAAGCAGGTGTTGAATACACAGTTGTAAAGAACACAATTCTCGGTCGTGCCATCGACGGAACAAGCCTTGCTGATATGGGTAGCGCCCTTGAGGGTACAACAGCTATCGCTACAAGTAAGGATGACTATGTTGCAGCAGCAAGAATTCTTGGAAAATTTGCTGAAAAGGGTTCAGATTTCAAACTTAAGACAGGTTACCTTGATGGTGAAGTTATCAGTCTTGAAAAGCTTGAAGCTCTTGCAAAACTTCCTTCAAGAGAAGTATTGCTTGCTACAGTTCTCAGTGCGTTCAACGCACCTATCGCATCTTTTGCTCGTGCAGTACAGGCTATTGTTGACAAAGATGGTGAAGCAGCACCAGTTGCTGAATAATTAAAGAATAATCTTAAAAAATATTAGTTTAAATTTTGGAGGTAAAATACCATGGCATCAGAAAAAGTTATGGCTATCGTTGAAGAACTTAAAGTTCTTACAGTTCTTGAGCTTTCAGAGCTCGTTAAAGCAGTAGAAGAGGAATTTGGCGTATCTGCAGCAGCTGCAGTAGCAGTAGCAGCTCCAGTAGCTGGCGCAGCAGCAGCTGAAGAAAAGACAGAATTTGACGTTGAACTTACAGAAGTTGGCGCAGAAAAGATTAAGGTTATCAAGGCTGTTCGTGAAGTTACAGGTCTTGGCCTTGCAGAAGCAAAAGCTGTTGTTGACGGTGCTCCTAAAGTACTTAAAGAAGCTGCTTCTAAGGAAGATGCAGAAAGCATCAAAGCTAAGCTTGAAGAAGTTGGCGCAAAAGTTACTCTTAAATAAGTTTAAGACAACTGAATTAATCCTCATTCCAATAGGAATGGGGATTTTTTTGTTGTGTATTTATTGAAATTGTATAAACATTATGGTAATATAAAATAAATATGGTAATATAAGGGGAAATTTGACTATGTCAAAATATTCGGACAGAGCAATTGAACTTTTTATGGATGGTAAAAACTGTTCACAGGCTGTTTTTGCTGCATTCGCACCTGATTTAGGACTTTCAGAAGAAATGGCATTAGCAATTTCTATTGGTCTCGGCGGTGGAGTAGGAAGAATGCGTGAGGTTTGTGGTGCTGTCAGTGGTAGTGCTATGGTTGTTGGACTTAAATATCCTGAACTTGACAAAACAGAAGTTTATAAATTGGTCAGACTCATAATGGAGGAGTTCAAGAAAACCAATCGTTCAATAGTTTGTAAAGAACTTTTGGGACTTGCAGAAGCAGAAAAATCAAGTGTTCCGGAGGCGAGAACTCCCGAGTATTATCAAAAAAGACCTTGTGTAAAAATTGTTGAAGATGCAGCTTTGGCAACAGAAAAAATACTTTTTGTAGAGGAGAATAAGTAAATGGCAGGAGTATACGCATATTTTGAAGAAAATTCAGTCGTTATTGGTAACGACTATATTGAAAGACGTTTTTCAACAGAAAATAATCGTTTGATTACAACGGAAATTATCAATAAACGTACAGATACAGAAAAGTCAATCAAATTCAAGCCAAGTTCTGCTGAATTTGTTGTTGCCTTTAAAAATAAGAAATTCTTTGGGTATAGTACTGCTTTTCTTTCATCAAATAATCTTGAAATTGAAAATGTAAATGTCTTTAAACATCGTGTGGAATTTATTTTTAAACCATGCGCTTATAATGGTGCAAAAGTTTCTTTTGTGGAAACTGTTGAAATAGAGGAAGATTGTCACTATATGCACAAGTATATTGAAATGGTTGTTGCTCCTGAACACCAGCATCTTGTGACAATTGATTATATTGACTGTGAACATATTCATATTGATACTCCTGAACAACAATGGACTATTGGTGATATCGAACCGGCTTATCTTACAAGTTATCATTCTGCACTCGGTCAGCCTGTATATGTCAATGGATTGTTTTTAGGCTCGGAATTCCCATTGTCAGAGAATAATATTTCTGATAGTACTGTTTATTGCAGATATTTCAGTGGTAAAACATTTGATAAGTTAAACCTTAATTGTGGTCATACATTTAGGACGTGGAAAACAGTTGTTGGTTCTGCAAGAAGTCTTGATTTGCAAGTAATCCGTGAAGATTTTCTTACATATATTAGGGACATTTCAAGAAAAATCAAGCCACGTTTCCAGTATAATTCATGGTATGACCATATGCACGATATTACAAATGAGAATATCATGGAATCTTTCAAGGAAATTGAAGATAATCTTTCAAAAACAATGGTACCACCACTTGATTCCTACGTTGTGGATGATGGATTTGTTGATTGGGATGCTGATTTCTGGGCATTCAACAAAAAATTCCCTAACGAATTATATCCATCTTCAACTATTGCAAAGAAATTCTCATCAGAATTCGGGCTTTGGAATGGACCAAGAGGCGGCTATAACAATAAAACACCTATCTTTGGCAAACATATGCAAAAAGCAGGTAAGGGTGGCTATAATAAAGCCGCAAAGGACGTTTGTGTATCATCCCACGAATATATCAAGAATATCACCGAATATTATCTTGATAATCAGAAAAAATTTGATATCAACTATTGGAAACTTGACGGATTTCTTCTCCGTGCCTGTCCTTCAAAGAAGCATGGTCACATTACAGGTGGCTATAATGACACATATCAATATACCGAAATGTGGGAAAATTGGATTGATATATTCAAAAAACTTCGTTTTGCAAGGGAAACAATCGGTAAAGATTTGTGGATAAATCAGACAAGTTATTGTAATGCAAGTCCTTGGTTTTTACAGTGGGCAGATAGTCTTTGGATTCAGAATAGTGGGGATATAGGTTTTGTTGACAAAACTGATGATGGTGAAAAACTCAGTGACCGTGACGTTGATAGAGTGCTTACATACCGTGACGGAAGATATCACGATTTCAGTGTGGTAAGAAATTATCAATTCCCACATGAATTTATATATAACCATGACCCTATTTACGGCAATACTGCAAAGATTTCAATGACTGATGAAGAATTCCGTAAATATATGTTTATGATGGCAACACGTGGTACTGCATTCTGGGAACTTTATTATTCATACAATATGTTTAATAAAGCTAAATGGCGTATCAATGCAGATGCACTCCGTTTCATTCGTAACAATTACAATGTCATTAAAACATCTCGTTTTATTGGTGGAGCACCTACAAAAGGTGAGGTTTACGGATATTCTGCGTGGACAGAAGAAGCAGGTATCGTGTCACTCCGTAACCCATCAAATGAAACTAAAAAGTTCACTTTGACTTTGGATAAATTAACTGGCACATTCCCAGTTGCAAAGGATATGAAAAAGGTTTCAATTTATCCTTTTGTTGCTGAAAATGATGAAAAAACTTATTCTTATGGTGACCAACTTGTAATTGAATTAGCACCATTGGAAGTTGTAATTATGAAATTCTCTTCACAAAAAGAGATTGTTCCACAATTACTTTATGGCAGATTTGAGAGTAATAATGAACTTTTATTGTTCTTTGATGAAAGAATTTATACAGATATCTCACTTATTTCATCCGATGAAAAAATTAAAGGTGTTGAGATTTTAGAGGATTACAGTACACTTAAAATTACATTTGAAAACCCTGTAGAAAAGGCATTTGTATCTCTTACAGTTAAGAATGCTTTCGGCGATATGAACGGCGTCGAATTTAACGGAAAATACTATGAGAATTTCATCTGTGAGGAGAAAAAAATCCCATCTGTGCGTGATTTCTCTATCCAATTTAACATTGAAGATACTGAAGATGGAGAGCTGTTATCTGCACAGAATTTAAGTGTATCTATAAACGATAAACTTGGTGTAATCAGTTTTGGCGATAGAAAGAGTCGTGGAGACATAGAACTTCAAAAAGGCGATTTAATTACAGTTGTATGTGAACCTAATGGTCTTGCAAAACTCTATGTAAATGGTGAACTTAGCAGTTCTGCGTATAATGAAACATTGTGCAATGAACTTGAAGACTCCGAAATTCAGTTATCTGATAAAGTGAGCGATTTAACAGTTATTTCAAAGGCATTATCCTTTAAAGAAATATAAAATGAGGGTGAGTTTATGGATTTAAACAAAGTTCTTTTAGCCAAAACAGAGGGTAAGGCCTGTGAAGACAATGTCATCGTTAGTCAGAATGTAAGAGTTACGGTTTTAACACCCGAAACATTGCGTGTAGAGTATTCCACCGATGGCAAGTTTACTGATTTGCCTTCACAGAGTATTTGGTACAGAAATTTTGGCAAAGTTGAGTTTACCTATGAAATAAAAATTGATAATCTTTGTGTAAAAACAAGTTATGCTGAATTCTATATAAATAGCCATTCAGGTAGCTTTAATTACGTTGTTATTGATGGTAAGAAATGTAGTTATACACGTGAAAACAACCTTAAAGGTACAACAAGAACCCTTGACCAGACTTTTGGACCAAAGGAACTTGATGATGGTATTATCTCAACTGATGGTGTGAGTGTTTACTATGACAGCAAAACTCTGCTTTTGAACGAGGATGGTATGCTTTCATCCCGCGAAAAAGGTACAAAGGACTACTATATTTTCGCTTACGGCAAAAACTATGTAATGGGTATCAATAATTTTTATAAGGTTACAGGTATGCCACCTCTTGTTCCAAGATATGCTTTAGGTAACTGGTGGAGCCGTTACAGAGCATATACACAAAAGGAATATGAAGACTTAATGGTCGAATTTGCTGACCGTAATATTCCACTCACTATTGCAACTGTCGATATGGACTGGCATTGGGTTGACCTTAAAAAGCAGTTCAATAAAAAGTATAAATCAAGCAACATTTTAAGTAGTGGTTGGACGGGATACAGCTGGAATACAGAGCTTTTTCCTGATTATAAGGCTTTCCTTAAAAAGCTTCACGATATGGGCCTTAAGGTAACTCTTAACCTTCATCCTGCCGACGGTGTCCGTGCATTTGAAGATATGTATGAAGAAATGGCAGATGCTATGGGTGTTGATAAATCAAAGGAAGAAACTGTTCAGTTTGACTTGACAGATAAGAAATTTATTAACGCATATTTTGACATTCTTCACCATCCTTATGAGAATCTTGGTGTTGATTTTTGGTGGATTGACTGGCAACAGGGTACAAAGAGTAAAAAAGAAGGTCTTGACCCATTGTGGCTTCTTAATCACTACCATTATCTTGATACAGACCGTGAAAACAGAAGACCTATGATTCTTTCACGTTATGCAGGAATCGGTTCACATCGTTATCCACTTGGTTTCTCAGGCGATACTGCAATTAACTGGAAGGTTCTTGATTTCCAACCATATTTCACAGCAAATGCTGCAAACTGTGGTTATACATGGTGGAGCCATGATATCGGTGGTCATATGATGGGTGAGCACGACGACGAACTCTATATCCGTTGGTTACAGCTTGCTGTTTTCCTTCCGATTTTAAGACTTCACTCAACAAGTCTTGATGTTCTTGGTAAAGAGCCTTGGAATTTCTCTTGGGAAGCAGAAACTCTCGGTACAGAGTATTTGCAACTCCGTCACAGAATGATTCCATACATCTATTCAATGAATTATCGTACATTCAAAGACGGCAGAGCACTTTGTGAACCGTTGTATTATACATATCCTGAAAACAAGGAGAGTTTTGAATACGGAAACGAATATTTCTTCGGCTCAGAACTCCTTGTTGGACCTGTTACTACAAAACTTGATGCAAAGACAAAGACTGCAGCAACAAAAATGTGGTTGCCGGAAGGCAGATGGACAAATATTTTTGATGGCAAAATCTATAAAGGTGGACAAAAGGTTGTTATCAACAGTCCGATTAACACAATTCCTGTACTTGCAAAAGAGGGTGCAATTTTGCAGACCTCACTTGACGAGGGTAATGGTTGGGGATGTCCTGAATACCTTAAAATTGATATTTACCGTGGTATCAACTCCGTTGATTTCTATGAAGATGATGGTGAAAGCGGTAAATATAAGAATGGTGAGTATTCAATCACAAAGATGTCTGTAAGTGAAGAAAACGATACACTTAAATTCACAATCAATGGTGGTACTGCTATTGATTGTATTCCTGCACAGAGAAAATACACATTTGAATTTAAAGATGTGGCATCATTTGATGAAATCAGCGTTATGGTAAATGGCTTATTTACCCCTGTAAATGTGGCTAAAAATACATTTACACTCAGTAATGTAAGTGTTGCAGACGAAATCGTGATTACACTCACAGGCATTGTTGCAAAGAAGAATAAGCCTGTTAATGACAGAGCACTTGATTGTCTTATTCACCTTAACGGAAACAATATGAAGAAAGTGCTTACAAGTAAGCGAATTGTAAACTGCAAGGATAAAAATGACTTTAAATCCATAACAAGAGGTATAAAATCAAAATCATTAAGAATGTGTCTTGACGAAGCAGTTTTTGCTATGGAAGACTAAAAAAAAGGACGGTGTAAAACCGTCCTTTGTTAATATTATTTTGTAAAGTAATCAGGTAAGTAGGGGAGAACAAAATCAATAGTTTCTTTAAGACACTCTTTTGACTCCTTGAATATGGTGGCAATCGACCATGCGTGAGCAGCAATTTTTCCGTCTGCTTTGTATGTCTTGTGAGTCACTCCAAATGATGTCAATTCTTCACTTAAATCAAAGGTTTCATATCTTAAATAGTCCTTTGTTGCCCAAATAAGAAAACTTGGTGGGAAACTGCTATCAATCTGTGGAATGGATAATTTACCTTCATCAGAGTTTAAAAACCTTCTTGTTTCTTCAAGGTTTTTTCCTATAAAGGTACTTGTCATCATTCTTATGTCAGGGAATTTTGACTGCTCTTTTTTCTCGTCAACAAGTCTTTGTGGATTGAAACATCCACAATGTGAAACAAGAACTTTAATCTTGAATTTGTCAGCATTTTGGAAAGTGATTCCTAATTTTTCAAGGACTTCAGGGTGTGAAAGACAATATGAAACAAATGAAATATAGTATCCACCGGCACTTTCACCTGCAATTACAACATTTTCTGTGTCAATACTGAGTCCCTCTGCGTGGTCAATTATATAATCAATAGCAGTAAAGATTTCTTTAATCTGAGTAGGAAAAACTTCCTGTGGTGCATAAGAATAACTGATTGATGCACAGTAAAATCCCAATTCAGCCCAGTTTGTGATGTAGGGATTTCTCATATTGGTAATACCGGAAATCCAACCACCACCGTGAATATAAAGAAATAATGGTTTCTTTTTATCAATTAAATCATCACGACAAAATGTGTTAATGTAATTCAACTTTTTGTTTCCGTAAACCATTTTTGAGTACGTAACATTTTTAGGTACAGGACGATAAGTAGCAACCATAGCAAGAGCCTCAGTAAAGTTGTACCAGTACTGACCTGCTAAACCTCTTGCGTAAACCTTTTTATCCATAATAACACCTCTTTTCATTATTATAGCAAACATAAATCATATAATCAAGGTGAAACATAACCTTAACCTTTTATCAAATTTGAATTTGTCAGGACGATTACCAACACACTAAACCGATTGTAATGTAGGGTCGGGTCTCTGTGCCCGACCGCAAATTCTATATAAAACTACGGGCAGGCACGGGTGCGGGTGTCCGGTGGACACCTCTGCGAAGCAGAAGCACCGACCGAGCCAGCAGGCGAGACTTAGGTGGCATTTTCGCAAGAAAATGACGGAGGGAGAGATAGTGAACAGATAAACTAACTACCCCTCAGTCAACTTCGTTGACAGCTCCCCTTTCAGGGGAGCCGAGAATAACTCAATTAAACAATTCGACAAACTCCAGTTTATATGTCCGCTAATGCAACCGTCGCACATGGACAATGAGTTCTCGTCTCTCCAGAAGAAACTTAATAATACGAATAAAACCCACACATCAAAAAGATGTATGGGTTTTATTGGCGCAGAAGGAGAGACTCGACAAGGCTTTGCCTTGTCTTTGCTTCGCAAAATCCTATTATATGTCCGTGCTCCTCTGCCTTCGGCAAACCGTCGCACATGGACAATGAGTTCTCGTCTCTCCAAAATTTTATACAAAAAAATAATCCCACACACCATAAGGTGTATAGGATTATTTGGCGCAGAAGGAGAGACTCGAACTCTCGCACCGGTTTCCCGGCCTACGCCCTTAGCAGGGGCGCCTCGTCACCAACTTGAGTACTTCTGCAAGTGTAACGTGTTTAGCGTTATTTAATTAAAAAGCGGGCTGTAAAAAATTACAACCCGCATCTGGCGGAGAGAGTGGGATTCGAACCCACGGTACGTTGCCGTACGACGGTTTTCAAGACCGTTCCGTTATAACCACTTCGGTATCTCTCCGTATTGGGCTTGATTATAATATCATAAAAGAACCACATTGTCAAGAACTTTTTTCATAAATTTTTGAAGGACTTGCAAACTTTAAAACACATATCGCATATATTCTCACGAGGTGTTTTTATGTTACTGTCATTACTGCAAAGTCTTTCCACAAATATTCTGTATTTTATGCTGCATTTGTCCTCAATCAACTCCTTTCCAAAGCCTTTGAGTGCAAAGGAAGAGGAGGCGGAACTAATAAAATTCCATCGCGACGGGGATATAAATGCAAGAAACAAGCTTGTCAATCACAATATGCGACTTGTGGCACATATAATCAAAAAATATTACTCAAATTATTCCGACCAGGAAGATATAATTTCAATCGGTACGATAGGGCTGATAAAAGCAATCAACACTTTTGACTACACAAAAGGCACACGTCTTGCAACATATGCTTCAAGGTGTATTGAAAACGAGATATTTATGCATTTTCGCGTCCGAAAAAAGAATGCACAGGAGATTTCGATGGACGAACCCATTGACACAGATAGCGAGGGCAATCCACTGACTTTTACGGACATAATTTTTAGTACAGAGTCCGTTTTTGACGATGTTGAACTTAAAATGCAAACGGAAAAGCTATATTCCTATATTGCCGACATCAAAGACCAACGTGAAAAGCAGATTTTGATTATGCGATACGGTCTTTACGATACCGAACCGTTAACTCAACGAGAAATCGCGCAAAAACTCGGCATCTCTCGTTCCTACGTCTCCCGAATCGAAACGAAAGCAATAGAGGAATTGCGAGAACTCTTTGAAGTAGAATAAAAAGTATGGGACGTCAATTCGACGTCCCCATTTTATTACATTCATATTGAAATACCCCACAATATTTGGTATAATATCTTCATATTTTTACACGAGGTATTCACTATGAGCAAAGTAACAGAAAAAATGTATAAACACTTAGGTTTTTGGGGTCCGTATTCTAAAAAATACAGCGGTATTTCCCGAATTGTTGACCACAAAACAGAGGGTGGCGTGCGTTTTGACTGCGTTGTAAGTCCTGCAGTTGAAAATGCTGACTCACGAGTTCCAAACGTGACCGTCCCCGTTGGTGTTCATCCTTGGGAAGCAAAGTCAGATTATTCTTTCTATTCATACCGTTATGACCTTGAATGGAAAGACAAGGTCTATGCCGACGTGTCTTTTACAAAACTCGATAGTGATAGTGTTCTTGTTCGTACAAAGTTTGTGAATAACACGGACATCACTCAAATCTGCCTTTTAAATCTTTTTTCTGCTATTGAATACCCAAATGTCTATGCAACAACTCCCGTTTTACCTGAAAATAATATCTTTATAAAAGCGCTTGATTATAAATCATACGATTACAATACCTCTCGTCCTTGGGACAAGCAGGTAATTGATGCTATGAAAAAGGGCGAATTCTTTGACGATGGTTTTACATATCACCGCGGACTTGGTGACCGTGATAATAACCGTTACATTCTCCCTAAGTATTCAAAACTTGGTGAAGAAGCAGGGGACAGAGTAACTTACGAAATCAATGGCACTTCTGACTTTTCACAGCCTATACTAAACATCCGTTATCGCACAACAGATGACAAAGACAGCATATGGACATTGAACGGTGAAGAAATCACATTCCCATCTGCAACAGATTTCAATATTTTGTCCGTTCCATTTAACAAGGCAAGTGTTGAGCTTGTGTCCTGTGGCACGGGTGGAATTGAATTCGATTTCCTTTGCATTACTGAAAAAGGTGAGAGTGTTTCAGTTGTATCAAAAACACATAATTTCTACCCTGAAATAGAAACAAAAACTTGTGACATTGGTAAACTTGCAAGTTACAAATATGACGGAGTTGACGGCAAATTTTATGTAAGAACATTCAACGATGTCACTCGTTTTCGCGATTTTAACACAGGTTGCCTTGAAGACAGTCCAACTGCACGAATTTCACAACCTGACGAGAGTTTTCAGAATATGCTCGAAACATTTTCAGGTTCATTTTCTGAAAAGCATAGTGACGAAGGCTTTTATCACAATACAGTTGTTTATACTCTTTATGTTCAGCCACATACTGAACACATTGAATATGCAGTGCTCTCATTTGGTGAGACAGAGTATAAAACAACAGAAGAATATGAAAAAATCTATGAGGATGCTTACAATTCTCTTGAGAATTTTGACTTGAACGAGGCAGGTAAGACCTACGAATTCTCAAACAGAATTCTTCGTGCAACTGTTTTTCAGAATACTGTTTACCCACTCTATCGTAATGGTGAATATGTTGTGCATCACACTCCAGGCAAACGTTGGGATTCATTCTACACCTGGGATTCAGGCTTTATAGGTCTTGACATGCTTGAATTTGCACCCCATATTGCCGACTATATCCTTGAAACATATTTAACAGATAACGACCAATGGGCATTCTTGCTCCATGGTTCTCCTGTGCCTGTTCATATTTATCAGTATCTTGAAATGCTCAAACGAGCAAATGATAAAACAGAACTCTTGAAATACTATGACCGTGTCAAGATGTTCTACGATTTCCTTGCAGGTAAGATTAAAGACTCAACAACAACGAAATTCAACAGCGGTTTAACTACTACTTTTGACTATTTCTATAATTGTAGCGGTATGGATGACTTGCCACCACAAAAGGCTATGTATGCCGAGAATAAGCAAAAGTGGATGACACCTGTAATTTCATCATCACAGGTAATCCGTTGTGCAAAAATTCTTTATATCTGTGCTGACCTTTTAGGTAAAGAAGACGATAAAGCAACTTATCTCAAGGATATTGAACGAGTGTCAAATGCACTCCAAAAATACTCTTGGGACGAAGACTGTGGCTATTTTTCCTATGTTATTCATGACGAAAACGGCAACTATAAAGAGAAATACAGAAATGCACAGGGCGAAAACCTTAACAAGACAATGGACGGTATTTATCCGATTATCGCAGGTGCAGTAACAGAAAGTCAACGAGACAGAATTCTTGCTCATTTAAAGAGTGACGACGAAATGTTCAGCCCAGTTGGTATTTCTGCTGTTGATAAGTCTGCATCATACTACATCACAAATGGTTATTGGAATGGTAATGTGTGGCTTTCTCATCAATGGTTCGTATGGAAAACTATGCTTGATTTGGGTGAAACCGATTTCGCATTCCGTATTGCTGAAACTGCTTTAAAAGCTTGGAAACGTGAGGTTGAATATTCTTATTACACCTTTGAAATGTTCAACATCACCTCGGGCAGAGGTGGTTGGTTCCATAATTTTGGTGGACTTTCAACACCAATTAATATATGGACAAATGCCTATTACAAACCAAAAACTCTTTCAACGGGTCTCGATACAATGGTCATGGAAAGTAATTTCAATGAAGACGCAACTGATTTCAACTGTAATCTTAAATACTATGGAAATAATAAAAAATACTCTCTTATCGTTGTTATGAGTGATAGAAAAGATAACTTTAATGTAACAGTTAACGGCAAAAATGCAGATTTCTATATCCGCGACAAGGGTATAGTAGAAATCACAATTCAGGGCGACATTAAATCAGCGGAAATCAAGATAAACTAACTGGTATAATCTTCAATAATTCTTTGCAAATCTGCTGTATTGGACACTATGATACCTTCTCTTAATCGCTTCTGGTCAGTTTCAGGTAAAACTGAAGTGTATGAATCATAAACATTTTTGGGATAAGTGCTATCATTTTCAAAGACAGCAATTTTCCCATAGTAATCTTTCACTGTGTATTGAGTATTCTGAGGCGGAGATGTTGTTTCAACTTCTTTTCTTTCAATATCATTATTTATTCTTACAAAAAGTACTGAAAGAACAAGGAAACACATTGCAAAGAATGTTATGATTTTCTTGGTTTTATATTTCATATAAACACGTCCTTTAAGGCTGTTTAGGTTTTAATTATATTTTTAACAAAATAATTACAAATTATTATTTTTCAAAAAAATACTAAACATTTTTGGAAATATGTGTTATACTTATTTTGTATAAAACTATAACTTTATTTCGGAGGAAGAATATGAGAAAAAAACCTCAGACATCAAAGAAAAAGATGTCCCCGAAAACAAAGAAAATATTTAATATAATTTTTGCAGTTCTTTTCACTTTCTGCCTGACATGTATTATTGTTGGCGGATATGTTGTTGTGGATATGATAAAAACAGTCAATGGTGACAGAATCATTGACCTTGAGTATTATAAGCAGAATCAGGACCAGACAACAATCATTTATGCAAAAAATGACTCAGGTGAATTTGAAGAATTAACAAAGCTTCATGGTGAGAAAAACCGTGTTTGGGTTGATATGGAAAATATGTCCGAATGGCTTCCAAAGGCATTCGTGTCCCTTGAAGATAAACGTTTTAATGAGCATAAGGGTGTTGACTGGTACAGTTCAACTTTGGGTATTGTGAACTCTGCTCTTACAACAGGTAAGGTTCGTGGTGGCTCAACAATTACGCAACAGCTTATCAAAAACCTTACAGGTGAAGCAGGACGTAATCTTAACAGAAAGTATAATGAAATGCTTTCTGCTATGAATATGGAAAGATATTACGAAAAGGACGAAATCCTTGAAGCATATCTTAATACAATTTATCTTAGTCATAACTGCTATGGGGTACAGACTGCATCACAGACATATTTTGGTAAAGATGTTTCCGAACTTAACCTTGCAGAGTGTGCTTCTCTTGCAGGTATTACACAGTATCCCGGTAAATACGACCCGTTGTGGAAACCTGAAGAAAATAAAAAACGTCAGGAAGTTTGTCTTGGTATGATGCTTGAACAAGAAGTAATCACTCAGGAACAATATGACGAAGCTATAGCATATGAGCTTATTTTCACTAACAGTGAAAAATATGTTGCCAATAATGATGATAAAGAAATCAGCATTGAAACAGTAACTGATAACAACATTCAGAGTTATTATGTTGACTATGTTATTGATACCGTTATTGCAGATTTAAAGGGCTTGGGCTATTCTCATTACGAGGCAACAAATATGATTTATTCGGGTGGTCTTCATATTTATGCTGCCCTTGATGTTGAGGCACAGAAGACTGCAGAAGACATATTTGCTCATCGTACAGGATTCCCGACAGAAAAAGTAAACTCAGCAAGCGAACTTGCTCAGTCTGCTATTTCTATTATGGATTATGAAGGACGAATTGTTGCATTGGTTGGTGGTGCAGGTGAAAAGACACAAAACCGTTCTAATAACCGTGCGGTATCAGCCGTGCGTCAGCCTGGTTCATCAATAAAACCACTTGCAATTTATGCTCCTGCCATTGAAGAAGATGTTGTAACTTGGTCAACTATGATTACAAACTATGGTATTCAATGGAAGGGTGATATCTGGCCGGAAAACTATGGTGGTGACCCTGGCTCACCTGACAGCAAAGTATCCGTACAGTATGCACTTGAGGTTTCATATAATACAGTTCCTGCACAGATTCTTGTGAAATCAGGATTAGGCTTTGAAAGAAGTTATAATTACCTTAAAAACAAGTTCCATATTACAAGTTATAATGATTCGCTTGATAGTGTTTCTCCTTCAGCTCTTGCAACAGGTGGTTCAAATGGTGGTGTTACAACATTACAGATGGCAGCCGCTTTTGCAACTTTTGGTAATGGTGGTAAATACTATGAGCCATATTGTTATTATGAAGTTAAAGATAACAAGGGTGAAATTATTTTAAAGAATGAGCCAAAGGGCGAACAGGTTATCTCTCCTGAAACATCATTTATTATGAATCAAATGATGCAATCTGTTTTCTATGGTTCAGGCGGTACTGCATCAGGTCTTGGCATCAAGAATTTTAGAACATTTGGTAAAACAGGTTCAACATCAAACAACTATGACCGTTGGTGTGCAGCTGGTACACCACACTATGTTGCTGCTGTTTGGTTTGGTTATGACTACAATAAACAGGTTGTAACAAGAGGTCTTAATCCAGCTGCATTGGTGCTCAGAAGTGTTATGAATGCAGTTCATAAGGATTTAGAACCAAAATCTTTTGAAAAATATACAGATAAAGTTGTGCAGAAGACATATTGCAGAGGCTCAGGTCTTTTGGCAGGAGAAAAGTGCACAAGTAAGGCATCAGGTTGGTATAAACTTTCTAACTTACCGGCAGTATGTATCGATTGTTCAGGTGGCTTACCGGGTGTAAATGAAACACCGGAAAATCCAACAACTCCAAGTACTCCGGGGACTCCAACAACTCCGGAAAATCCGACAACACCGGAAAATTCAACAACTCCGGGGACTCCAACAACACCAAGCACACCGGATACACCTGAGGTTCCTACAACTCCGAATTCCGAGGCGGTAGTTCCTGCACGTGAAGATGAATAACTATTTCCATAATATGCCCATCTTCTGATGGGCTTTTGTGGTTTAATATACCCTGATAAAAAATAGGTGATTTTTATGATGGAAAGAAAAAAAGCATATCTTGTTCTTCAGGACAAAACAATATTTGAGGGCTATTCTATGGGGAAAAGTGGAATAGCAATAGGTGAGGTAGTATTTAATACTTGCACTTCGTCCTATACTGATATTTTGTCGGACCCTACATATTATGGTCAGATTGTAGCACAGACTTATCCTCTTGCTGCAAATCGTGGTGTTAATCCTGAAACTGACGGTAGCCAGATTATGTCAAATGGATATATAGTTCGTGAATGGTGCGACGTGTATTCTGACGGAAACGAAATGAATCTTGACGACTACTTAAAAAGTAGGCGAATAGTTGGTATTTGTGGAATTGATACCCGAAGACTCACAAGATATTTACGTGACAAAGGTTACATTAATGGTGCAATTACTGATTCACTTGACAATCTTGATGAACTTCTTATTAAAATAGAAAATTACACAGTTTCAGGTGCTGTTAGTGAAATAACTATTAAAGAACCGATAGAAATGCAGGGTGAAAATGCAAAATACAACGTTGTGGCTGTTGATTACGGCTCACCAAGAAAACAACTCAACGCATTTTTGCTTAATGGGTGTAATGTAACTATTGTTCCTGCATTTACAACTGCAGAAGAAATTATGAACTATTCTCCTGATGGTATTGTCCTTTGTGATGGTCCCGCTGACCCTGACGATGAACCAAAACTTATTGAAAATATTAAGGAATTCACAAAACTTAATGTACCGATTTTAGCTATTGGATTAGGTCATCAGATGTTGGCTTTGGCTTCAGGCTTTAAGATTGTAAAAATGGAAAAAGGCCATAGAGGCTCAAATCAGCCTGTTATTATGGCTAATTCAAGAAAAGTTATGATTACAACTCAAAATCATGGTTATACAGTTGATAATTCATCTGTTGATGCTAATGTTGCTGATATTATTATGACAAACGTAAATGATAATACTGTTGAAGGATTGAAATTCAAAGCCTTCAATGGACTCTCTGTTCAATTCACACCAAAAGGTGATGTGGACAGTAGTACAGGATTTATTATCAGAGATTTCTTTAAGATGATGGATGGTGAAGATAATGAGTAATTATAATAAGATTCTTGTTCTCGGTGCAGGACCTGTAAAAATCGGTCAGTCACTTGAGTTTGACTATTCAGCATTACAGGTTTGCCGTGCTTTAAAAGAAGAGGGCGTAACAGTAATCTTTGCCAATTCAACTCCATCTGCACTTGCTACAGATAAGGCTTATGCAGATAAAGTTTATATCGAACCACTTAACATTGAAAGTGTTAAGAGAATTCTTGAAAAGGAAAAGCCAGATGCGTTACTCTCAACAGCAGGTGGTGATGATAGCCTTGAATTAAGCCTTGAACTTGCACAGAATGGTTATCTTGAAGAAACAAACACAGTCCTTATCGGTATCAATCAGGATGTTATTAGAAATGTAAAAAACAGACATTCTTTTGTTGATGCCTTGAGCGAAATGAATGAGCCTACTGTTCCTGCACTTGTTGTAAATGGTGTGGAAGAGGCTTGTGACTTTGCAGATAAAGTCGGATATCCCGTTATTGTTCGTCCTGCATATACTCCTGACAGAGAAAGTGCAGAATACTGCAACGACCGTGAAATTCTTGCAAAAAATGCAGAAAAGAGTCTTGAAACATCTATTGTTAGTCAGATTCTTATCGAAAAGAGTATTGCAGGTTGGAAAGAAATAGAGTTTGAAGTTATCCGTGATAGTGAGGATAATTGTATAAGTGTCGCAAGTGTTGAAAGTGTTGACCCTGTTGGTATTCATACAGGTGACAGTATCGCAGTTATTCCTGCACAGACACTTACTGACTCCGAATTTACACGTCTTCGCCGTGCCTCAAGAAAAATTGTTTCAAATCTGGGCATTGAAGGTAGCTGTAATGTTCAGTTTGCCTTAAGTCCCGATGGTAAGGAATATTTTGTAACAGGTGTTGACCCGCGTGTGAGCCGTACATCTGCACTTGTTTCAAAGGCAACAGGATACAGAATTGCTTACGTTTCTGCAAAAATTGCCCTTGGTAAAGCACTTTTTGAAATCGAAAATGACGTAACAGGATGTACAACAGCTTGTAATGAGCCTGCTATGGATTACTGTGCAGTTAAGTTCCCAAAATGGTCATTTGAAAGCTTCCGTCATGCAAATCGTACTCTTGGTACAATGATGAAAGCAACAGGTGAAAGCCTTACAATTGGTACCGGATTTGAACTTGCTTTTATGAAAGGCATAAGAAGTGCTAACAAAAATCATCTTCCTCGTCTTGAACAGTTTGAAAACATTACTGACGATGAATTGAAGGTTGCTATCAGTAATTCCGACGATACTCGCATTTTTGCAGTTTATGAAGCAATTTACAGAGATTTTTCAATTGATGAATTGAACGAAATCACAAAGATTGATAAATGGTTCCTTAACAAATTAAAGAATATTGCTGACACAGAAAAACTTATTAAGACTGATAACAGTAAATCAGCCTATGAATATGCAAAAAATATGGGCTTTACAGATTTCGCAATTGAACAGATAACAGGAGAAAAACCTGAATTTTCACATACTGCTGTGTTTAACAGTATTGATACTTGTTCAGCAGAATTTGATGCTCAAAAACCATATTTCTATTCAGTATTTGGTGCTGATAATGAGGCGGAAATCTTTATTGATGCTAATAAAACTGATAAGAAGAAAGTTCTTGTAGTAGGTAGCGGTCCATCTGTTACAGGCAGAAGTGGTGACAATGATTATTGCACGGTTCATGCAATAAATTCTCTTAAAAATCAGGGATTTGAGGTTGTTGTACTCAATAATAATCCTGCTTCAGTTACAACTGATTACAATGTTGCAGACCGTGTTTATATTGACCCATTAACTAGTGAAGATATTCTTAATGTTGTAAAAACAGAAAAACCACAATATGCACTTGTTCTCTTTGGTGGAGAGGATGCTATAAAAGCGTCTGAAATGTTCAAAGAAAATGGTGTTGAAATTCTTGGACCTGATTATGATTTCTATCGCAAGATAACCAATAAAATTGAGTTTTTCGATATTCTTGACTATGCAAATGTAAAGCATACAAGCAGTAAAAAACTCTATGTTGGTACTTGCATTGAGGCTCAAGTAATTTCTGACGGTGAAAACTATTTTGTTCCTGCACTTTGTGAACATGTTGAAAAAGCGCATATAAATTCTGGGGACTCAATTTCAGTAACACCTACTGTAAGTGTAAGCGAAACAATGCTTGAAACAGTAAATGAATACATTGGTGCAATTGTTAATGAACTTTCATTCAGGGGTGCTCTCGATATCCAGTTTGTTGTTTTTGACAATGACCTTTACGTAACGAAGGCATCAGTGACAAACACAACTCTTGTCCCATTTGTTACAAAAGCATCCAGAGTGGATGTTGTTGATATGGCAGTACGCTCAATGGTAGGGGAAAAACTTACACAAACAGGAATTGGCAAAACAAATGGCAATTACTACGTTCGTGTGCCTGTGTTCAGCTTTGAAAAGCTTAAGGGTGCTGATATGGTTCTTGACGAAAAGACAAAGTCTACCGGTGACGTAATGGGTGTTGGAGATACCTTTGATAATGCTCTCTTAAAGGGTATGATTGCATCGGGTATGAGAGTTAAGAGAACAGGCTCCGTCCTTGTTTCTGTTAGTGAAAGCGATAAGGCCGATACTGTTAAAATGGCAGAAGAATTCTTGTCACAAGGTTTTAGAATTTATGCTACAAGCGATACCGCAAAACTTCTTAACTCAAACCATATTGCAACAAATACTGCAAGTGGTGAACAAGCAGTAGAAATGATAAATGCAAATAAATTCTCATATGTTATTTCAACTCTTCATAATAGTAGAAATAGCGATGAAGAGGCGATTATTCGTCGTGCTGCGCTTATGAGAAAAACTCCTGTGTTTACATCAGTTCAGAGTGCATACACATTCTCAAAATCTCTTGCAAATAACAATGTTATGGAAGAGTTGGAGGTAACAGATATATGATTATTATGTCTGTGGACTTCGGTGATGTAAGAACAGGAATTGCAGTTTGCGATAAAATGCAGATTTTGGCATCTCCTGTGTGCGTAATAACTGAAAAAGACAGAGAAAAACTTGCCGATAAAATAAAGGATTTGGCAATTGAACGCAAAGTTGAAAGAATTTGTGTAGGTGTGCCACAGAATATGGATGGTAGCTATGGCTTCCGCAGTGATGCTTGTAAGGAATTCGGTGCTTTGCTAAATGAAAAAACAGGAATTCAGGTGGATTTTCAGAATGAAAGACTGACAACTGTTTCTGCTCATAACATTCTCAATACTATGGATGTCCGTGGCAAAAAAAGAAAGGCTGTGGTGGACGCAGTTTCTGCAGTGCTTATTCTTGAAGATTATATGAATTCTTTAAAAGTGTAGACACACAATGACAAATTAAACGCTTGATACCGTGTACAATGGTGTCAAGCGTTTTTTTGTGTGGTGATTTTCTTTGATTGTATATGTTGATATCCTTGTAATTCTTAATACTTTAGTTAACTATTTTATTCTTTTAGCAATAAGAAAGATTACACATTCATACACAAAAAGATGGCGAATTGCCCTTGGTGCATTTGTTGGAGGAGTATCATCGTTACTGTTATTTTTAGAGCATCTAAATATCATAATGACAGTATTAAAAATCTCTTCAGGGTTATTGATGATAGCTGTAACCTTTGGAATTAAACCCATTAAACAATTCATTAAAAGACTTTTCTTTTTGTTTGCAATTACATTTCTATTTGGTGGAGTGACATATGCTATATACATATTCTTTGACAAAGATATTCTGATTTACTCCAATGGTATCATCTATTTTGATGTTGATATGACATTTTTGGTGATTTGTTCGGTGATTTCATACTTTGTAATAACGCTTATAACAAAATACACGGACAAAAAGTCATCAAAGAATAAGGAATACTATGTCACTATTGAAAATAGCGGAAAAACTGTGAGTTGCATAGGTCTTATGGATACCGGAAACAACTTGCGTGAACCTTTTTCTGATTACCCTGTAATAATGGCTGATAAATCAATTTTTAATCAGTTATATACTGACGAAACATTAAGAATTATTCCTATATCTACTGTCAATGGAGAGTCAATAATAAAAGCATTCAAGCCACAAAAGATAACAATAGAAAATTTTATAACGGATAAAGTGTACATAGGTGAAAGTGCAGTTGCACTGGGCGAATATAAAATAATATTAAATATAAATCTTGAAGGGGAAATGAACAATGAATAATCTTAAACTTTTTCTGCAAAAACTGTATTTGAAACTTTTCAAAAGAGAAATTCACTACATAAACGGACCTGTAGCGTTGCCAGAGCCATTATCAATTAAAGAGGAACAGGATTTAAGTGAAAAGCTTGTAAATGGGGATGAAAATGCAAGGGAGAAACTCATTGTTCATAACTTGCGACTTGTGGTTTATATAGCCAAAAAGTTTGAGAATTCAGGAGTTAACATTGAAGACCTTATTTCAATAGGTACAATAGGATTGATTAAAGCAGTCAATACCTTTTCTCCCGAAAAAAACATAAAATTAGCAACTTATGCTTCACGATGTATTGAAAATGAAATTCTGATGCATCTTCGTAAAATTTCATCGCAAAAAATTGAGATTTCACTTGATGAACCACTTAATACGGATTGGGATGGGAATGAACTGATGTTGGCGGATGTGTTGGGTAGCGATGTAGATGAAATCAGCAGGGAGATTGAAGAAGATGATGAGAAAAAAGTGCTTTTACAGATGATTGAAAATCTTCCTCAAAGAGAAAGAGAAATAATTGATATGAGATTTGGCTTGGGAGAAAAAGAAGAGTTAACTCAAAAGGAGGTTGCCGACAAAATGGGAATCTCTCAAAGTTATATTTCAAGACTTGAAAAAAGAATAATAAAAAAATTGGGCAATCGGTTAAATGCACAATTTAAATGATAAAAATTGTTAATATTTTTTTATAAAAACTATGTAAAAAAAAGTACAAATATGTTATAATACAAAAGATAATGAATAGGTGTGTAATGAACCACCTAAAAAAGAAAAAGAAGGGTGTAATTATGACTTACGATGTAGCAGTTGTAGGTGCCGGTGTTGTCGGTGGACTCATCGCACGTGAACTTAGCCGTTTTAATATTAACGTTGCTTTGCTCGAAAAGTGTAATGACGTTGCTATGGGTACAACAAAGGCAAACAGTGCTATTGTGCATGGCGGATTTGATGCACAGAACGGTACACTTAAGGCAAAACTTAATGTTCAGGGAACATTGATGATGCCTGAGGTTTGTGAAAAACTTTCAGTTCCATTCAAGAAAAATGGTTCAGTAGTAGTAGCTTTCAGTGAAAAAGAAATGGACCATGTTAAAGAACTTTATGAACGTGGTATTAAAAACGGAGTTCCTGAACTTTCAGTTATAGACCGCGATGAACTTCGCAGAATTGAACCTAATATCAGTGATGAAGCAGTTGGTGCTTTGCTTTCAGAGAGTGCAGGTATTGTTTGTCCTTATGAGCTTACAATCGCAGCTGTTGAAAATGCAGTAACTAATGGTGTGGAATTCATCAGAAATTGTGAAGTAAAAGCAATCGAGGAAAATGCTGACGGTTATGTTCTTAACACAACAGCAGGTGATATTGCTGCAAAATACATAATCAATGCAGCAGGTAATTTCTCAGATGAACTCGCAAAAATGGTTGGCGACGATTCAATCCATTTAGTACCAAGAAAAGGTGAGTACTATGTTCTTGATAAGTCAGTTGGGAACCTTGCTGTTCACACAATCTTCCAGTGTCCAAATGAAATGGGTAAGGGTATCCTTGTAACACCAACTGTTGACGGTAACTTGCTTATCGGCCCAACAGCACTTAATATCCAGGATAAAGAAGATATCACAACAACTCCTGAAGGACTTAAAGAAATTGTTGAAAAGGCACTTAAGTCTGTTCCAATCGTTTCAACAAGAAATGCAATCACATCTTTCGCAGGTGTTCGTGCTCATCCTGTTAATGATGACTTCATTATCGGTTGGTGCGATAAGAGTGCAAACTTCTTGAACGTTGCAGGTGTTGAGTCACCAGGACTTTCATCTGCTCCGGCTATTGCACTTTATGTTCGTGAAATTCTCAATGAAAAACTCGAACTCACAGAAAAAGAAAACTATACAGATACAAGAGAAGAGCCTGTTCGTTTCCGCCATATGAGTGACGAAGAAAGAGTAGAACTCGTTAAGAAAAATCCTGCTTACGGTAGAATCGTTTGCCGTTGCGAAACAATCACAGAGGGCGAAATCATTGATGCTATTAAAGCTCCTGCAGGGGCTCGTGACGTTGATGGCGTTAAGCGACGCACCCGAGCAGGTATGGGACGTTGTCAGGGTGGTTTCTGTGGCAGTAAAGTTGTAGAAATCCTTGCTCGTGAATTAGGTGTTCCAATGAGTGACATCACAAAATTCGGCGGCGACTCAAAGATTATTTACGAAAGAACAAAGTGAGGTGAATCGGTATGTTAAATTATGACCTTGTTGTAGTTGGTGGCGGTCCTGCAGGTATGGCAGCTGCCCTTAAAGCAAAAGAAAACGGTGTGGAAAGCATTATCGTTTTAGAACGTGCCGAAACACTTGGTGGTATTCTTGAACAGTGTATTCATACTGGTTTCGGTCTTCATTATTTCGGTGAAGAACTTTCAGGCCCTGAATATGCAGGCAGATTTATGAAACTTCTTGAGGATACTGATATTGTTGTTAAAACAGATACAATGGTGCTTGATGTTGCTGACGGTAACGTTGTAACAGCGGTTAATAAAAAGGATGGTCTCCTTAAAATTCAGGCAAAAGCAGTAGTTCTTGCTATGGGTTGTCGTGAAAGACCTCGAGGAGCACTCAGCATCGCAGGTAGCCGTTGTTCAGGTATTATGACAGCAGGTACAGCACAGAAATATGTTAATATTGATGGCTATATGCCAGGTCATGAGGTTGTTATCCTCGGTTCAGGTGATATCGGTCTTATTATGGCTCGTCGTATGACTCTTGAGGGAGCAAAGGTTAAAATGGTTTGCGAACTTATGCCATATTCAGGTGGTCTTACACGAAATATCGTTCAGTGTCTTGACGACTTTGGTATTCCTCTTAAGCTTTCTACTACAGTTATTGCAACTCATGGTAAGGACAGACTTGAGGGAGTTACAATCGCAAAGGTCGATGAAAGACTTCAGCCAATCCCAGGGACAGAAGAATATGTTCCTTGTGATACATTGATGCTTTCAGTTGGTCTTATCCCTGAAAACGAACTTTCAAAGAATTCAGGACTCGACCTTGACAGAATCACAAATGGTCCAAAAGTTGATGAATATCGTGAAACTGAACATGCAGGTGTGTTTGCTTGTGGTAACGTTTTACAGGTTCACGACCTTGTTGACTATGTTACAGAGGAAAGCCAAATTGCAGGTCTTGGTGCTGCAAAGTTCATCAAGGGTGAAAAGATAACAGGCGAGTGTGTTTATACTCAAGGCATCAACGGTGTTCGTTACATAGTACCACAGAGAATTAATCGTGAAACAGATACAGATGTTAAACTTTATTTCCGTGTTGGTGCTGTTTATAATAATGCAAAAATTATTGTTGAGTGTGACGGTAATGAAATCCTTTCAAAGAAAAAGGTTAAACTTTGTCCTGGTGAAATGGAATATGTTACTCTCAAACAGTCAGTGATTTCTGAACTTCCTGCAGATGCAGTTATTAATGTAAGAGTGGAGGCGTAAATAATGGAAAATAGAGAACTTGTTTGTGTTGCTTGTCCTTTAGGATGCCCAATTACTGTTACATTTGATGCAGACGGTAATGTAGCTACTGTTACAGGTAATACTTGTAAACGTGGCGATGCCTATGCTCGCACAGAGGTTACAAATCCAACAAGAATGCTTACAACAACTGTTAAAGTTGAAGGTGGCAAAGCTTATGTTGTGCCTGTGAAATCTGCAAACCCAATTCCAAAGGGCATGATGATGGACTGCATGAAAGTTATTAACGAGGCTTCAATTAAAGCTCCTGTTAATATTGGTGACATTGTTATCGAGAATATTCTCGGTACAGGTGTGGATATTGTTGCAACAAACTATGCAGAATAACGGATTTGAAAAAATCTGTTCATCTCAACTGTAATAAGTGTAAAGCGAATCTGCCGTTTCAAAAAGCAGAAACTCAACTGAATTAAAATTGTAATTACATTATATCGAGTAAAAGCAACACTTAATTTAGTTGAAACGTATTGTAGGAGATAATAATGTAGGGCGGGGGCTTGCTCCCGCCCATTTTATTTAAGTGTATAAATTTGAATTTGTCGGAGCAATTGTTATATAATATTCAAGTAAACACATAATTCTAAAACAAAACCCCAACTCGATTTTGAGTTGGGGTAATTATTATATATTCGTGATTGAGAATTATTCTGCGTTATCAGAACTTGTTTCACCATCAATGCCAAGGTCTTCAAGTTTTTCACGACGTCTTACTTCAAGGTCAGCAAGCATCTGTTGCTTAACTTTACCGTCAACGTTGAAGAACATAAGAGTTACACCATAAAGGAAACGAGCGATTGCAGGTAACAAACAGAAAACAGCCCAGAAACCAAGGAGTGTTTTGTGGTTTGATTCAGGAACGATGTTACCGAATTCGTCCTTACGAGCAACATAACCAACAGCTGAGATAACAACACCTGAAAGAAGGTTTGTGATTGAGTTTGCAGCTTTGCCGAAGTAGTTCTGAACTGTCTGCACAAGAGCTTCGTTTCTCATACCTGTTTTCCATTCACTATAGTCGTAAACGTCACCCTGAAGAACAGCACCAGCAACGTTTAAAAGCTGGTTTGGAAGACCACAGATTGTAAGGCAAAGAGTAAGAACTGCAAGGTTGATTACGGCGTTCTGACCTTCCCAGTCAACAAGGAAGCCTTTACCACCATTACCGAAAATACCGATGAGGAATGTACCTGCATAAGCAAATCCTGCAAAGATACCGGATACAACAGCAACCTTTTTAGCACCAAATTTACGGATAAGTTTTGGAGCAAGAGGTACCATAATGTAGTTAGGAATACCTGTGAAAAGACCTGCAATAGAACCATGAGCAATGTTCTTTGAGTTGTGCATCCAGTAGAAACTTTCACTTGCAACACCAACTGACTTGAAACCAGCAAAGAAACCTGAAAGAACAAGAATAAACATTGGTCTGTTTTTGAAAACGTTTTTAAATGATTCAAGAACGCCAACTTCCTTCATCTGTTCACGTGAAGCAAGTGGAACTCTTTCACGCATTGCAGAGAAACCAAAGAATGCAGTGAATGCAGCGATTACCGTGATAATAACAGCAAATCCTGTGTAAATATCTTGCATACCGATTTTATTATCAGTTGCTTTTGGAAGAATACCTACTGCGAATGAAGCAATTGATGGAAGGAATACACCAAAGAGGTCAGCGAACTTTGATGTAGCAATCAAATTATCACGTTCGTTGTTATTTGGTGTAATGTTATAAAGCATAATTGTCCATGCACCAAAGTATGACATACCGAGGTTATAAACGAAAATTGCAATAACAGTCCAGATAACCTTCTGCCATTCATGAACAAGGAATGATGGAGTCGTAAAGAGCATGACCATAGCGATTGCCCAGAAAGGAGTAGGGATAACAAGCCATGGACGAAGACGTCCCCAACGAGTTCTTGTACGGTCAATAATAAGACCTGAAATTGAGTCATCGACAGCATCATAAATTGATTCGATGAACATAATAACACCGTATGTACTACCTGACATTCCGAGGAAGCTGATAGCAAAGAATTGACGGAACGCATTAACATACTGGCTTAAGTTTTTTTGTCCGAATGATGTAAGAAGGTAAGCGGCAATTTCCTTAGGACGAAGGTATCGTCTGTTGGCAGCAGAAACTTCGCTGTTAACTTCTTCAGTAACGGTTGTGGTTACATTGTTTTCCACTTTTCAATCACGCCTTTTCAATTTGTACATATATATCCAATATATAAACATAAATATATCATAAAACAGTTTAATAATCAACCAAATTTTGAAAAATGATGTAATTATTTAAACTTTTGTGAATATGCAACAGCCAATCTGTCACATCTCTCGTTTTCAGGATGCCCTGCGTGTCCTTTAACCCATTCAAATTCATATTCGTGTTGGGATAAAAGATATAAGAGTTTGTCCCACAAATCAGAGTTAAGAGCAGGTTTTTTGTCAGCTTTTCGCCAGTTGTTAGCTTTCCAACCCTCTGCCCAGCCTTTGGTAATACCATTTACAACATAGGATGAGTCTGAATAAATTTTAACCTTACATTTTCTTTTTAAGGCTTCAAGGCCATTTATAACTGCAAGTAATTCCATTCTGTTGTTTGTGGTTTCAGCTTCTCCACCTGAAAGTTCTTTTTCTACTCCGTTACAACGAAGAATTGTTCCCCAACCACCGGGACCTGGGTTGCCTGAACAAGCACCGTCAGTAAACATTTCTACATAAGTCAAATTTTCCATAAAAACCTCTGTGAATAAATAATTGTAATTCATATAAGACTAATTTTATCATGATTTTTTAACTTTAACAATATGAATTTTTATAATGGGTGTTTTTCTTGACAATAATAATAAAAAATAGTATTATATTAAGACTAGTATATTGAAATATTATGGGTAATTATAAGCATTTTACATATATTGAATATCGTGAATTATAGATATAATTGAATCGTTGATGATATTTTGATAAAAGGAGGCAAATATGGCTAAACAGAAAAACGAAAAAAATATACAGATAAATGAGACTAAACCAAAAAATACAAATAGTAAAAATAAGCCGGCAAAAAGCAAAAAAGGCGTTTTGAATAAAAAACAGACATATAAAAAGACAACAAATAAACCAACAAAAGGCAAAAAGGCAACAAAGGAAAGAATGCCAAAGGCACCTGATGTTGCTATGAGAATTGCATTTTTGGGTGGACTTAACGAAGTCGGTAAGAATATGACACTTTATGAATGTGGCGACGATATGATTCTTGTTGACTGTGGTCTCGCATTCCCTGAACCTGATATGTTGGGTGTTGACCTCGTTATTCCTGATTTTACCTATGTAGAACAGAATGTTAATAAAATAAAGGGCATTTTCATTACTCACGGACACGAGGACCATATTGGTGGTCTTGCATATCTTCTTCAAAGAGTTAATATTCCTGTTTACGGAACAAAACTCACAATTGGACTTATTGAAAATAAACTACGTGAGCATAAAATCCTTGATATTGCAAAACTCAATGTAATTAAGCCTAAGGATAAAATAAAACTTGGTTGCTTTGAGGTTGAGGCAATTCACGTAAATCATTCAATTCCTGATGCCTTGGCACTTGCGATTAGTACACCTGCAGGACTTATTTTGCAGACAGGTGACTTTAAAATTGATACAACACCAATTGATGGCGATGTTATTGACCTTGCAAGAATTGCAAAACTTGGTGAAAAGGGTGTTCTCTGTCTTTTAGCAGATTCAACAAATGCCCAAAGACCAGGTTATACTGCGAGTGAACGTACAGTTGGTGAATCCTTTGCAAGATTATTCCAAAAGGCAGACGGTAAACGTCTCATTGTTGCAACATTTGCATCAAATATTCATCGTGTACAGCAGATTATTGACGTTGCAAAGTCTGTGGGCAGAAAAGTTGCTCTTTCAGGCAGAAGCCTTGAAAATGTTGTTGAAACAGCATCAAAACTCGGCTATCTCAATGTACCTGAAGGTATTCTTGTAAGTATTGATTCCATTTCAAGGTATCCACACGACAAGCTTGTTATTATTACAACGGGTAGTCAGGGTGAACCAATGTCTGCACTTTACAGAATGGCTTTTTCAGAACACAGACGAGTTGAAATCGGCACAGGTGACTATGTTATTATTTCTGCAACCCCAATTCCCGGTAATGAAAAAACCGTTGGTAAAGTTGTTGATGAACTTTTAAAACGTGGTGCAGAGGTTGTTTATGAAAAAATGTACGATGTTCACGTTTCAGGCCATGCTTGTCAGGAAGAACTTCGTCTGATAATGAGCCTTGCAAAACCAAAATTCTTTATTCCTGTTCATGGTGAGCAAAAGCATTTAAGAAGCCATGCTCAACTTGCAGAGAGTATGGGAATTGCTCCGGGGAATATCTATATTGCAGATAATGGTAAACAGGTTGAACTCACAAAACGTAAGATGTCTGTTGTGGAAGATGTACCGGCAGGTAAAGTCTTTGTTGATGGTTACGGTGTTGGTGACGTAGGTAGTGCTGTTATCCGTGAAAGAAAACGTCTTGCTGAAGACGGCTTGATTATTATCAATGCTGTTATTGAAAGAGATACAGGAATGCTAGTTTCTGGTCCCGATATTGTTTCACGAGGATTCGTCTATGTGAGAGATTCTGAACAGCTTATAGCAGAGGCTAAACTCGTTGCACAGATTGTAATCGATGAATGTGTCCACGAGGGTGTTATTGAGTGGGGAGCAATTCGCAACAGAATCAGAGACGATATATCCCGTCTTTTGTATGACAGAACAAAACGAAATCCTATGGTTATTCCAATAATTAATTCAATATAATAAGGTGTTTATGAAAAACTCAAATGAAGGACGAATGAAACAAGTCCTAAAAAAGGTTATGAAAGCATATCCCATAACAATTCCTGCAACACTTATTTGCATTGTTATGAGTTTGATTATGCTTAAATATAATGTGTTTGTGGCGCTCGTAGGGATTTTCCTTACTGTCGGGCTTGTGTTGGTAAGCTTTATTATAAGAATTATCTCAAAGAAGAGATTGGAAGACATAGTCAATGCGTTAAACAGTAAGCTTTTGATTGCTGATGAAGGGGATGGGTTGAAAAAATTCCCATTACCTGTTGTCCTTATTGATGATAATGATGCTGTTGTCTGGTACAACAAACTCTTTTTCAAACATTTTATTGAAGATAGTTTGTATGAGGGAAATGATGTGAAACAGTTTACGTCAGGCAATGGTGTGGCATCTATTAGTGAATTAAAACCTATTGAGTGTTCATACGGAAAAAAGAAATATACAGCATATCCAAGTGTTGTAAAATATAATGGTAAAGAATTTCATGCTTTGTATTTCGTTGATGATACGTTGTTAAAAAAATATAAGTCTGCATATCTTGCAACACGTCCTGTATTTATGATTATAAATCTTGATAGTGTTGATGATGCTTTAAATGATTTTCGTGATAGCCAAAAATCTGAAATTCTTGGCGAAGTAGAAACAATTATCGAAAATTGGTTTGGTGGGTATAATTGTATTCTTAGAAAAGTACAAAATAACAGATTTCTTGTATTTGCTGAAAAAGATAATTTGATAAAAATGATGGAAGATAAGTTTTCCATTTTGACTCAGGTTCGTGCTTATACATACGAAAACAAACAAATTGGTTTAACTCTGTCAGTTGGCGTCGGATTAGGCGATAATTTGCCACAATGTGAAAAAATTGCCCGACAAGCTCTTGATATGGCGATGGGTAGAGGTGGCGACCAAGTTGCAGTCAAGCCACAGAATGGTGAATATGAGTTTTTTGGTGGCGTGTCAAAAGGCGTTGAAAAACGCAATAAAACAAGAACAAGAATGATTGCATCGGCAATCAAAGAGCTTATTAAAACAAGTGATAATGTTTTGATTATGGGACATCGCTTTGCCGACTTGGATTCGTTGGGTTCAGCAGTTGGTGTTGCAATGATTTGTAAGGCTTTAGGCAGAAATGTGAAAATCGTAATGTCCACTAAAACATCATTGGCAATGCCTCTTGCAAAACATCTAATTGCAAATGATATGGGTGATATTCTTGTTGAGCCTGAAAATGTTGATGAGTATTTAAGTGAAAAGACCTTGTTGGTTGTTGTCGATACTCATAGACAGAGTTTCCTTGAAACTCCCGAGTTGTTTGACAAGGTTGATAAAATCGTTGTTATAGACCATCATAGAAAAACTGTTGACCATATAAATAAAGCAGTTATTTTCTATCATGAGCCATTTTCATCATCAGCATCAGAAATGGTCACAGAGATTATTCAGTACATCAATGTAGATGTTGTAGTGCCAAAGGCTTGCGCGGAAGCGCTTATGTCCGGTATTACTCTTGATACAAAAAACTTTGTAATGAAAACAGGTGTTCGTACTTTTGAGGCAGCAGCATACCTTCGTTCTTTGGGTGCTGATACTGTTGCTGTTAAGCAATTATTTGCAAATAGTATGGAAACACAGAAGGCAAAGAGTGATGTAATCAAAAACTCATCAATGTATCAGAATTGTTCAATCGGCGTTATTGATTATGAACTTGAAAATGTAAGAATTGTTGCAAGTCAGGCTGCTGATGAACTTTTGAATATCGATGGAGTAAAGGGCTCGTTTGTAATGTTTGTAACAGGTGATACAGTGAATATTTCCGCTCGTTCTTATGGAGATATTAATGTGCAACTTGTAATGGAAGAATTAGGTGGTGGAGGCCATCAAACAATGGCAGCTGCACAACTTTCAGGTGAAAATATAGAAAATGCAATAGCACAACTTAAATGTGCAATCGATAAATTCGTATAAAAGTGAGGAAAACAAAATGGATGTTATTTTAAAGGCTGACGTAAAAGGCTTAGGTAAAAAAGGTGAGAAAGTAAAGGCTTCTGATGGTTACGCACGTAATTTTCTTTTTCCAAAAGGACTTGCAGTAGAGGCTAACGCACAGAGTCTTACTGAACTTCGTAACCGTGAACAGGCAAATCAACATAAAATTGATGTTGAAGTTGCTGCTGCTAATGAGTCAAAAGCAAAGCTTCAGGGTAAAATTGTAAAAATAACAGCAAAAGCAGGCAACAACGGCAAACTCTTCGGTTCTGTAACGTCAAAAGAAGTTGCTGCTGAAATTTCTAAACAGTTTGCAGTTAAAGTTGACAAGAGAAAAATTTCAATGGATGATATCAAAACTTTCGGTTCATTTAAAATCGAAGTTAAACTCTATACAAATATTGTAGCCGAAATGACAGTAATGGTAGGGGAATAATATGGAAAGCAATTTAATGGCTTCTGGAAATCTTAATTTGCCTTATAGTCTTGATGCTGAACAGGCAGTGCTTGGTGCTATTCTTAAAGACCCCGAGTGTTTGCCAACAGTTTCCGATATGTTGAAAATAGACCATCTCTATCTTCCACAGCACAAGGCAATTTATACAGCAATTCTCAATATTGATACAATGGGGGGCAGAATTGACCCTCTTGTTGTGCTGGAAGAATTGAAGAAGGAAGGCGTGTATGACGATATCGGTGGTAAAACATATCTTATGAAAATTGCCGATGCAGTTCCTTCAACAAAAAACGTTGAGTCTTACATAAAAATTATCATTGATAAATTCTATCTACGTACATTAATGCTTACAGCCAGAGAAATTTTGGAAAAGACAAGTGACGGAACAGAATCACCTGACCATCTCCTCAATTTGGCTGAACAGAAAATCTATGATATCCGTCGTGGAAAGAACGTGTCGGGTCCTGCAAAAGTCAGTGATATTATTATGTCCGATGTTTTTGAAAGACTCAAAAAACTTGGTAGTGCTGACCCTCAGGAGAAAGAAAAATATATTGGTATCCCAACAGGATTTTCATATCTTGATAAAGTTTTAGGTGGTGGATTCCATCGTTCCGACTTTATCGTTATCGGTGCTCGTCCTGCTATGGGTAAAACAAGCTTTGCCTTGAATGTGGCAAGAAATATTGCTATGAAAGGCAGAAAAGTTCTTTTCTTCTCTTTGGAAATGTCAAAAGAACAACTTGCACAACGTATTATCTCTACTGAAGCACGAATTATCAGTAATAAATTAAGAACAGGCGATATAACTGACTCTGACTGGGAAAAATTAGGACTTGCTCTTCAAAATCTTGTTAATTGTGAGCTTTATTTTGATGACCAGGCAAACATCAATGTTAATGAGATGAAAGCACGAGCTCTTCGTATGAAAGATGTTGACTGTATCGTAATTGACTACCTTCAGCTTATGTCCGGTACAAAGCGGTCAGAAAACCGTGTAAACGAAGTTTCCGAAATCACTCGTGGACTTAAAATGATGGCAAAAGACCTTAATATCCCTGTTGTTACTTGTTCACAGTTATCCCGTGGTGTTGCAAAGAATTCCAACGACCACAGACCACAGATGACTGACCTTCGTGAATCAGGTACTATTGAGCAGGACGCAGATATTGTTCTTATGCTCCATCGTGAAGATTATTATAAAAACAATGAAGAAGATTCAGATACAGAATCTGCAAATATTGCCGAGGTTATTGTAGGTAAGAACAGACATGGTTCTACAGAAACAGTTAAGGTTGCGTGGAATCCTGAATTTACAATGTTCTCAACTCTTGAAAGGATAAAAGATGACAGATAAGGTTCTTAAAACAATATCAGAACACCACATGATTCCAATTGGTAGTATTCTTGGAATTGGTCTTTCAGGTGGTGCTGATTCTGTTTGCCTTGCACATATTCTTTTGAATAATAAAGAAAAATTAGGTATCTCTAAATTGAAAGCAATACATATTCATCATGGTATCCGTGGTGAGGAGGCAGACCGCGATTTGGAATTCTGCCGTAAGTTTTGCGAAAAAAACGGAATGGATTTTGTTTTTTATAAAGCAGACATTCCAGCTGAAGCACAGAAAACAGGGGAAAGTATTGAAGAATGTGCAAGACGCATCAGATACAGCTTTTTTGAAGATTCTGGTTGCGATGTAATTGCTACTGCACACAATCTCAATGACAATATTGAAACTTTCATTTTCAATTTATCCCGTGGTTCATCACTTTCAGGATTATGTGGAATTCCATTTGTAAGAGAAATTTATATAAGACCTTTACTTGATTGTTCAAGAACTGAAATTGAAGAATACATTAAAGAAAACGAACTCAATTACATAACAGATAGCACAAATTTATGCGATGACTATACAAGAAATAAAATTCGACATAATATTGTGCCATTGTTGTTTGATTTAAATCCTTCGTTTGAAAAGGCTTTTGCTAAATGTAATGAGTCGCTCAACGACTCCAAAGATTACATTTATAGCCGTGCAGTGGATTTGCTTGAAAAATCACGAAATGACGGATATTATGATTGCTCTGTTTTTTTAGATGAACATAAGGCATTGAAAAGTCAAGTTATATCTTTGATTTTAAAAGAAAACAATGCTAAAAATATAAGTCGTGAGCATATCAACTCAGTATCAAATCTGCTTGAAAAAGGTGGAAGTATTGACATTTGTGGTAATGTAACCGTTAACATTGAACGCAAGAAAATGTTTTTTGGAAAGTTAACAAAAACAGAAGATTTTGACTTTGCATTTGATTTGAATTCACGAAATATAGTAACTCCATATGGAGAGTATGATATAAAGCTTTATTCAAAAAAAGATTTACAGATTATTAATAAACAGGATATAGACAATTTTATAGATTGTGATAAAATATCAACTAATGCGGTTTTAAGAAACCGTCGTGATGGTGATTCTTATCAATTACCTAAAAGACCGAATAAAACACTCAAAAAACTTTTTAATGAAAAGAAAATTGAAAATCGTAGTCGTGGAGAAATGTTAATACTTTCTGATGATAACGGAATTGTGTGGACAGAATTTTTTGGTGTTTCAAGTCGTTGTAAATCTAATAAAGACACAAAAAAATATATAAAAATTTCAAAGGTGGGGAAAAATAATGTTTAACGATATTGAAAGAGTTTTAGTATCGGAAGAAGAATTAAGTGAAATAGTAAAAAAACTTGGTGCACAAATAACTGAAGATTATAAAGATAAAAATCTTGTGCTTGTAAGTGTTCTTAAAGGTTCAGTAGTTTTTATGGCTGACCTTATGCGTGAGATTAAAATTCCTTGCACTATTGACTTTATGTCTGTTTCAAGCTATGGTTCAGGCACAAAAACATCAGGCGTTGTTAAAATTATCAAAGACCTTGATACTGATGTTGTTAATGGTGCGGATTTGCTTATTGTTGAAGATATTCTTGATAGTGGTGTTACTCTTGAATATCTCATAAAAGTTCTTTCAGCAAGAAATCCAAAAAGCATAAAGATATGCACTTTGCTTGATAAACCGGAAAGACGTAAGGCAGATGTAAAGGCAGATTATGCAGGAACACAGATTCCAGATGCCTTTGTAGTAGGCTATGGCTTGGATTTTAATGAAAAATATAGGAATTTACCGTACATAGGTGCTTTAAAACCTGCGGTATATGAATAAACAGGAGTGAACATAAATTTGAAAAAAATAAATTGGAAAACAATAATTCCATATATTTTAATTCCCGCACTTTGCATTGGGCTTATTGTGGCATATATGGGAATGGATTCAAAAAAAGAATTACAGTACTACCAGATTGTTGAGTACTTCGATAAAGGTCAGGTTACAGAATATACTGTTAACATAAATAGTGGTGCTATGACCTATAAACTTAAAGATGATACAAAGGAATATGAATATTCAATTCCTAATGTCAATTTGTTTGTTGAAGATGTTCATCATATGGTGCGTGAGCATAACAAGGCAAACCCCGACGCACCGATTAAATGTAATTATGAAGCAGGTACATCTAACTCTTGGTTATTCAGCATTTTACCATCAGCACTTTTGACAATTGGCTTTGTTGTATTGATGATTGTAATGTTCAGAAAAATGTCATCATCAATTTCAAGCGAAAATAATCGTGCGATGAATTTTGGTAAAGCAAAAGTAAAACGTGCTGACGATGAAAGCAAAAAAGTAACATTTAAAGATGTTGCAGGTGCAGACGAAGAAAAAGAAGAACTTACAGAAATTGTTGAATTCTTGAAAAACCCAAATGACTTTTCAAGCTTAGGTGCAAGAATTCCGAAAGGTGTCCTTCTTGTTGGCCCTCCCGGTACAGGTAAAACTCTTCTTGCCCGTGCAGTAGCAGGTGAGGCAAATGCACCATTCTTCTCAATTTCAGGTTCTGACTTTGTTGAGATGTATGTGGGTGTCGGTGCTTCCCGAGTACGTGATTTGTTTAAAGAAGCAAAGAAAAATCAGCCATCAATTATATTTATCGATGAAATTGATGCCGTAGGTCGTCACCGTGGTGCTGGTATGGGTGGTGGACACGATGAACGTGAACAAACACTTAACCAGTTGCTTGTTGAAATGGATGGTTTCGGTGCAAATGAAGGTGTAATTGTTATCGCTGCTACTAACCGTCCTGACATTCTTGACCCTGCATTACTTCGTCCCGGACGTTTTGACCGTCAGGTAACAGTTGGTTATCCTGATGTTAAGGGCAGAGAAGACATCCTTAAAGTTCACGCAAGAAACAAGCCATTGGCACCCGATGTTGACTTGCATCAAATTGCAGCAACAACTGTTGGATTTACAGGTGCAGACCTTGAAAACCTCCTCAATGAAGCAGCACTTCTCGCGGCAAAACGTAAGCTTATGGCAATTACAATGGACGAAATTGAAGAAGCAACAATGAAAGTTGTTGTGGGTTCAGAAAAGAAATCTCGTAAGATTTCTGAAAAGGATAAGAAAATTACTGCATATCACGAAGCAGGTCACGCAATTTCATCTTACTATCTTGAAAATCAGGACCCTGTTACTCATATTTCAATCGTTCCTCGTGGAATGGCAGCAGGTTTCACCCTTTATACACCTGAACAGGATAAAACACATATGCTTAAATCAAGAATGCTTGATGATATAGTGTCACTTTTAGGTGGCCGTGTTGCAGAACAGATTATTTTTAACGATATCTCAACAGGTGCATCAAACGATATTCAGCGTGCAACTGAAACTGCAAGAAATATGATTACAAAATACGGTATGAGCGAAAAACTCGGACCAATCGCATTCGGCTCAGATAATGACGAGGTTTTCCTTGGAAAGAATTACACTCATACAAGAAATTATTCCGAAACTGTTGCAGCTGCAATTGATGAAGAGGTTGAAAGTATTATCAATAATGCTTATAAGAGAACGGAAACAATTCTTAGAGAGCATATTGACCAGCTTCACATTGTTTCAGAGGCTCTTATCAAGTTGGAGAAAATTGATAAAGAACAGTTTGAATCCCTTATGACAACAGGTGCTTTACCTGAAGAAAAGGTTGAAGAAACAGTAGAAACTGTTGCTGAGGAAACCATTGAAAGTACAGAAACAACAGAAATCGATGAAAATGTATAAATTCATATAATTTTAAAGGCGACAGAATGTTATTTCTGTTGCCTTTTTTCTTAATTAACTATTGATTTTTCTTCGTGTATATTATAAAATAAGAGTTAATATTTTTCTATATCAATTAGCAAAAACATGGAGTGAAGGAAAATGAAACTTAACGGCTCGGAGATTTTAGCTGAGGTTTTAATAGAACAGGGAGTTGACACCATTTTCGGTTATCCGGGTGGTGCTGTCCTTAATATTTATGATGCACTTTATAAATATAGCGATAAGATAAAACATGTCCTTACAGCACATGAGCAAGGTGCTTCCCATGCTGCTGATGGTTATGCACGAGCAACAGGCAAAACCGGTGTTTGTATTGCAACAAGCGGTCCCGGTGCTACTAACCTTGTTACAGGTATCGCAACTGCTTATATGGATAGCGTTCCAATGGTTGTAATTACAGGTAACGTTGGTAAGAGTCTTATCGGTCGTGATGCTTTCCAAGAGGTTTATATTACTGGTATTACAATGCCTATTACAAAGCATAACTATATGGTTCAGGATGTAAATGAACTTGCTGATACAATCCGTGAGGCATTCCGTATTGCAAACACAGGCAGAAAAGGTCCTGTCCTTATTGATATCACAAAGGATGTTACTGCAGCAGTAACCGAATTCCATAACAAAGAAAAAGTTGTAGTTAAAGATGATACAGTTATTGATATGGATGAACTACAAAAGGTTGCTGACATTATCAATAATGCGAAGAAGCCTGTTGTAATGTTCGGTGGCGGTGTTGTTTCATCAAACGCGTCAGAACTTGCATTAGAACTTGTTGAAAAAGCAAATATGCCTTCATGTCATACTCTTATGTCAGCAGGTGTAATCGGCTATAATAACCCACTTAACCTTGGACTTTTAGGTATGCATGGTGGCTATGTTACAAATAAAGCCGTTGACGATGCAGATGTGCTTGTTGCCATTGGTACTCGTTTTTCTGACCGTGTTGCTCTTGATACAAACGATTTCGCAAAGAAAGCAACAATTATTCAGATTGATATTGACCTTAGTGAAATCAATAAAAACGTTGCAGTTGACCACTATGTAATTGGTGATGTTAAAACAGTTCTTGAGAATCTCTTGCCACTTATTAAAAAAGGTGACAGAGCAGAATGGCTCAAACAACTCAACGAATATAAAGCCGTTGACTATGCTCCACAGGACGATGACTCACAGATTTTACCACATCAGTTAATCGGTGCAATCTGTGATATGGCAGGGGAGGATACTGTTGTTGTAACTGACGTAGGTCAGCATCAGATGTGGTCTGCACAGTATGTTCACCATGTAAACCCAAGAGGATTCCTTACAAGTGGTGGATTGGGCACAATGGGTTATGGTTATGGTGCAGCAATCGGAGCAAAAGTTGCTCTTGGTGACAGTAAAAAGGTTGTACATATTACTGGTGACGGTTCATTCCATATGAATCTCAATGAGGCTTGTACAGCAGTAAGTTATAATCTTCCTGTTATTACAGTTATTATGAATAATACAGTTTTAGGTATGGTTCGTCAGTGGCAACGTTGCTTCTATGGTAAGCGATTTTCAGAAACCGACCCACACCGTCAAACAAACTTTGTAAAACTTGCAGAGGCTTTTGGTGCAAAGGGATATTATGCCGAAACAATCGCACAATTCAAAGATGCTTTCGCAGAAGCACTCAAAGCAAATGGCCCTGTATGGATTGAATGTACAATTGATAAGGACGAAAGAGTACTTCCAATGATTCCAGCAGGCAAGACAGTAAACGACATTATGATGGGTGATTGTGCCACTTGCCCAATGCAATGCGAAAATAAGAAATAAAACATAGTAAGGTGGAGAGATTCTCTCCACCTTTGTTTTTTTTGATGATTATGCCAATTTGCACAAAAAAACTTTTTTTTGTTGAAAAAAATAGTTAAATCTGCTATTATAAAATTATAAAATAAAAAGAGGTGTTATAAATGAAGAAAAAAATATTATCAATTTTTCTTTCAATTTTATTAATTTTTTCAGCGGTACCTTCTACAAGCATTGGTGCTTTTGCAACCAGTGATGACTGTCTAATGTATGGACACGCATTTGAATGGATTGAAACTGTTGAAGCAACCTGTACTACTGATGGCTATGAAATAATTAAATGCTCCGTTTGTGGTTTTACCGACACCTTGGAATATACAGCAACAGGACATACGGATGCTAATAAAGACGAAAGCTGCGACGATTGCGGAGAATTTATGCCCGCAACCTCAGGTAAATGTGGTGATAGTCTTACATGGCAGTTTTATGAGTCATCGGGCAAATTAAGCATTTACGGTTCAGGGGATATGTATGAATATACTGCTGATAATCGCCCGTGGAGATATTTTGCAGATGATGTAACCACTATATCAGTCGGAACCGGTGTAACAGCAATCTGTGATTATGCATTTTATGATTTCAAAGCCGCTACAAGCGCAACAATCTATAATGGTGCAACAACTATCGGTAATTATGCCTTTTACAATTGCGAAAGTCTTTTAAGTATAACAATTTCTAACACTGTAACATCAATCGGAGAGAATGCTTTTGATGGTTGTAGCAGTCTGACGAATGTATATTACGAAGAATTAGAAGACAATTGGAATGCTATTACGATTGGAAAGAATAACCAACCACTTCTCGACGCAACAATTCATTGTAAAATTTTAGACTCGGGCACATGTGGTGATAGTCTTACATGGGTATTTGATGAAAGAATAAGCACACTCACCATTTCAGGTACGGGTGCTATGTATGATTATGATAGCAATAATCGTCCGTGGGAAGATTATGAGGATATTATTAAAAAACTTGTTATAAATGACGGTGTGACAACAATCGGTGATTATGCGGCGTATAGTTGCTCAAAGCTTGCAACTGTAACAATTCCCGATAGTGTAATCACAATCGGAAACCGCTCATTTAGTGGTTGCCGCTTCAATCAAGTAACAATCGGCAATAGTGTAACAACAATCGGAGATTATGCATTCAGCGTCTGCAACTATCTTTCAAGCATAACAATTCCGGAAAGTGTAACAACAATTGGTGCAGGTGCTTTTTACAGTTGTACGAGTCTTCATAGCGTATATTACACAGGCTTTATACAAGACTGGAAAAATGTCACAATTGGTGATAATAACACTGCTCTTCTCAACGCAACAATGCATTATAAAGAAACTGACTCAGGTGTATGTGGCGATAATCTTACTTGGGTATATGATGAACCAACAAGCACACTAACTATCTCCGGCACAGGTGCTATGTATGATTACAATTACTCCAATCGCCCTTGGGAGAATTATGAGGAGAATATCAAAGAGGTTGTTATAGATGATGGTGTAACAACAATCGGTGTTTCAGCGTTTTACAGTTGCCACAGTCTTCAAAGTGTAACAATTCCAAGTAGTGTAACAACAATTGGTGATGATGTTTTTGTATATTGTACAAGCCTTGAAGAAATAATTGTTGACGAAAACAATGGAAGCTATTCAAATGATGAATATGGTGTATTATTCGACAAGGATAAAACGATACTCATTACATACCCTGCGGGTAACACGATAACACATTATTATGTTCCTGTTTCCGTCACAACAATTGCTGACAGGGCATTTCAATCCTGTAACAGTATTACAGATATTAACTATCCGGGTTCAAGTAGCGATTGGAGCAAAATCTCAATAGGTAACTATAATAATGTTCTGGTTAATGCAACAAAGCACTACAACTATGTAACTTCAGGCACATGCGGGGATAATCTTACATGGGTATTTGATGAATCTACAAGCATATTAACTATTTCCGGTACAGGTGCTATGTATGATTATTGGAGCGGCAATCAACCATGGAGAGGTTGTGATGATTATATTAAAGAAATTGTTATAAAAGATGGTGTAACAACAATCGGTATATATGCATTTGGTGATATGGATAGCTTTACAAGCATAACAATTCCAAACAGTGTAACAATAATTGATGATTATGCATTTTATTTTTCCGGCAATATTGCAAATGTGACAATCCCCAACAGTGTAACAACAATTGGTAAGTATGCATTTCTTGCTTGTGATAGCCTTACAAACATAACAATCCCTGCCAGCGTAACGACTATTGGTCAAGATGCATTTAGTATGAGCGAAAACCTTACAAGTATAACAGTTGAAAGTAATAATAAAAACTATTCTAATGATGAATACGGTGTGTTATTTAATAAGGATAAAACAACACTCATTCAATATCCTACAGGCAATGCAAATACAAGTTACACAATCCCTGACAGTGTAACAACAATCGAAAATGAGGCATTCGGATACTGTCATCTTACAAATGTAACATTTGGTAAAGGTATAACTTCTCTTGGTTATATGGTGTTTTATCGTTGCGATAATCTTACCAAAGTAACAGTTGACAGTAATAACAAGTATTTTTCAAATGATGAATATGGTGTATTGTTCAACAAGAATAAAACTACACTCGTATATCATCCTAAGGGTAACACAAGAACAAGTTATGTAATTCCGGATACTGTAACAAAAATTGCTGATAATGCATTTTACGCTTGTGAAAATCTTACCGGTGTAACAATTCCCGATAGTGTAACAACAATCGGTGAGAGGACATTTTATTATTGTACCAACCTCGAAAGTGTGATAATCCCTGACGGTGTAACAACAATCAATTATTACACATTTGGCGCTTGTTGGAATCTTTTCAGTGTAACAATTCCGAGCAGCGTAACCACAATCGATGAGAACGCATTTTCGAGTTGTGAATACCTTGGAAGTGTATATGGAACTGTATTTTATTCCGGCACAGCAAAAGACTGGAGTGAAATTTCAATAGATGCTAATGGTAACGAGCCTTTACTTAGCGCAACAATTGTATACAATTATGTAGACCCTAATCGAAAGATTACGGGAACTTGCGGTGATAATCTTATATGGACGTTTGAAGGCTCCACAGGCAAACTTACCATTTCCGGTCATGGTGCAATTGAGGACTATAGCACTGGTAATCGTCCTTGGCAAGACTTTAAAGACGATATTGAAACAGTCATTATTGGCGATGGAGTAACGGCAATTGGTATGAATGCATTTTACAGTTGCTATTCACTTTCAAGCATAACAATTGGAAGTGGAGTAACAGCAATTGATGACTCTGCGTTTACGTATTGTAGTGCCCTTGAGAGTATAATGGTTGACAGTAATAATAAAAATTATTCAAGTGATGAATATGGTGTGTTATTTAATAAAGATAAAACAACGCTTATTCGATATCCGGCATATAACGCAAAAACAGATTATACAGTCCCTGATAATGTAACAACAATCAATGACGGTGCATTTTGGCCTTGCATAAGACTTACAAGTGTAATAATCCCTAGTGGGGTAACTACAATCGGTGAAAGAACATTTTATCGGTGTGATAAACTTACAGATGTATATTATTTAGGCACAGAAGCACAATGGAACGAAATCTCAATGGGTAATTATAATGCAAGTCTTCTCGACGCAACAATTCATTATAACTACACTCCACCATTCACAGGCATAAAAGATAACCATTTCTACAAGGACGGTGTAATGCAAAAAGCATATCAGCTTGTGGAATTTGATGGTGATTTCTATTTCATCGGTGACAGACATGAAATTGTTAAAAACAAGAAGGTTTCACTCACCGAAGTAAGAATCAATGGTCTTACTTATGCAGATGGTTCACCAATTTTACCTGGTTCTTATAATTTTGATGAAAACGGTAAAATGATAATCTTAAATGGTGTAGTCGGAAAGAATATTTATAAGAATAATACCAAATTAAAGGCATATCAGCTTGTTGAGGTTGACGGTGAGTTCTACTTCATTGGTGACAGACACGAAATTGTCAAGAACCAGAAGGTTAATCTTACTGATGCAAGAATCAATGGTCTTACATATGCAGATGGTACACCAATTTTAGCAGGTGTTTACGAATTTGATGAGAATGGTAAAATGATAATGCGTGAAGGCATTGTTGGTAACTATGTTTACAAAAACAATGTTCAGCAGAAGGCATATCAGCTTGTTGAGGTTGACGGTGACTTCTACTTCATTGGCGACAGACACGAAATTATCAAAGGCAGAAAAGTTTATCTCAGTGAAGAAAAAATCAACGGTCTTACATATGCAGATGGAACACCAATTGCAGTTGGTTCTTACGACTTTGACGAAAATGGTAAGATGATTATTTTAAATGGTATTGTTGGTAATAACATCTACAAGAATAATGCCAAATTAAAGGCATACCAACTTGTTGAGGTTGACGGTGATTTCTACTTCATTGGTGACAGACACGAAATCGTTAAAAACAAGAGAATTTATCTCAATGAAGAGAGAATTAACGGTCTTACATATGCAGACGGAACACCAATCACAGTCGGTCATTACAATGTTGATGCTGACGGTAAACTTATAATTGAATAACTACAAAAAAAGAGTACGGAAACCAAATTCCGTACTCTTAATCTTTTTATGTGATGAATTAGTTGTTGATGAACTTGTCTTCTTCGTTGTTCCAGCTGTAAAGCTTTCTAACTTCTTCACCAACTTTTTCTGCAGGATGTTCAGCTGCGAGCTTTCTCATAGCCTTGAAGTGAACCTGACGGCCGGCAGGGGACATATCAAGCAAGAATTCTTTTGCGAATGTACCATCCTGAATGTCTGAAAGAATCTTCTTCATAGCTTTCTTTGTTTCGTCAGTAATGATTTTTGGACCTGTGATGTAATCACCGTATTCAGCAGTATTTGAAATTGAATATCTCATACCTGCGAAACCACTCTGGTAAATAAGGTCAACGATGAGCTTCATTTCGTGGATGCATTCAAAGTAAGCATTTCTTGGGTCATAACCTGCTTCGCAAAGTGTTTCAAAACCTGCCTGCATAAGTGCACAAACACCACCGCAAAGAACTGCCTGCTCACCGAAAAGGTCTGTTTCTGTTTCTGTTCTGAAGTCTGTTTCAAGAACACCTGCACGAGCACCGCCGATAGCAAGTGCATAAGCAAGAGCCTTGTCAAGAGCCTTACCTGATGCGTCCTGATGAACAGCAACAAGACAAGGAACACCTTTACCTGCCTGATATTCTGAACGTACTGTATGACCGGGTCCTTTTGGAGCAATCATAGTAACATCAACGAATGATGGAGGAGTGATGCAACCAAAATGAACGTTGAAGCCGTGAGCGAACATAAGCATATCGCCCTCTTTAAGGTTTGGTTCAATGTCCTTTTTATACATATCAGCCTGTAATTCATCGTTGATAAGAATCATGATGATGTCAGCTTTCTTTGCTGCTTCTGCTGCTGTGAAAACTTCAAAGCCCTGCTTTTCAGCCTTTGCCCAAGATTTGCTTCCTTCGTAAAGACCGATGATAACATTACAACCTGACTCTTTAGCATTAAGAGCGTGAGCATGACCTTGGCTACCGTAACCGATAACTGCAATAGTCTTGCCGTCTAATAAACCTAAATTACAATCTTCCTGATAGAACATTCTCTGTTGTGACATAATAAAATCTCCTAAAATAAAAATAATATGTTGTTTGACATCTTGTTTGCGTTGTCATACAACATATTATATATGATAAAATTAAATTGTCAATACCTTTTTAAAAAATTAATCAAAAGAAATTTGTTCATTAATTACTGCGTGGTGCAGATGAATGGTAAGAGCACTCTTCATACCGATTGAATCCCTGTTTTTAAGGAATTTCATAATCATAATATGGTCTTCATAAGCTTCTTCGGCAATTGTTTCAAGATTGTAGTTGAGTTCAATTGTCTTTTGAATTGTCTTTGTGAGAATAGGCAAGAACTGACCTAAAAACTCGTTATGTGATGCCTTGAGAATTGCACCATGGAAAGCACTTTCAGACTCAATTCTCTTTGCTCCACCTGGGTCGTTCTTCAATTCTTGTTGACAAATTTCTCCAAGGCGGAGAATTTCGTTAATTTCTTCATCTGTAGCACGCTTACAAGCAAGCGCAGCTGCCTCAGGCTCAATAATCAAACGAGTTTCATACAAATCACGTAATGTAATCTGTTTTTTCATAAAATCGTTTACATCAATTTCGTGGGCATACTGGTCAAATTGCTCTGATACATAAGTACCCTTACCGCGTTTAACTACAAGCACACCATTTGAAATAAGTGTTTTGATGGCTTCACGAAGAGTAGAACGGCTGACACCCAATTCTTGTGAAAGCTCATTTTCATTAGGCAGCTTTTCACCGTAATTATATTTATGCTCCTCAACAATCATTTTTTTGAGTGTTTCAGCAATTCTCTGTGATAAATTTTCCATAAAACATTCCCCAATCAAGAAATATTAAAATCTACTATACAACACATTTTCAAAAAATGCAAAGATTATTTTGATTTAATCTGTGTTGTAACAATATGTGTAATTGCTTTAACACCCTTTGTGATGTATTTACCAACGTTACCAGAAATACCTGTCATAACAGGGTTTTTTAGGTCTTTTTCATTTATTCCGTCTGCATTAGCATCTCGGAGTGTTATGTTGTCCTTTGTGAATGGAGCAACATTCTCATTTTCAGGTGCAGTAATCAAAGCACCATCTGCAAAAGCACATATTTCTTGCTTTTCATTGTCCGAAAGTCCACCTTTTGCCATAGGGTAAAGTCCGAAAACAGCAGTTTCCGAACTTCCGTTATATGACGGAGCAATACTCTTACCTTGTGCCGCAACAAGATTATAAGTATCTAGAATTTCGCCATTTGCACGGCTGAAATGGTGTCTTTGTTTGCCGTAATAAGTGCCAAAAGGATTCATTCTGACAGTCTTGTCCTTTTCCAATCTCATAGGACAATGAGCCATTGAAGAAAGCACCTGACGAGCATTGGCAACAACAATACCGCCGTTTTCATCGTAAAGACCTACAAAGCCACCTGTCAACTGATGATTGAATGAGTCAATTTCCTCATTCTTTTCATCGTATTCAGGGAAACTCTGTGTTCTGAATGAAGAAATATCGTCCATAAAGTTTCTCTTAATAACTGAAATATCACCATTAAATGTTGGTGTAATCTGGAATGGTACAGTTTCTTTCCAATTCATATCACTGTATCTGCCGAGAGCAGAATTTTCGGTTGAAATGGATGTTGTTTCCGCTGTGTATGGGTAATTAACTGTTGTACGAACAAATATGGCATCAGAAAAATCAGTTTTAAAGAAATCAAAAGTGAAACTACCTGATTTAATTTCTTTTGGCAAGTGAATTTCACCCTGAATTCTTACACCTTCACCATTTCCTGCAAGAGAAAGGGGGGAAGTAACTGCGTTTTCGAAATTGTATTTTTTCTTGCCATAAGTAATATATGATTGCAGGAAATCATAGCCACCAATTTTTCTTCCGTCACAATGTGCAAAAGCAATATTTCCATTAGGTGAGAACATAATTGACATACGTGGTGTTTCAAGAAGATTTTTAAATGTAGTTTCTTTACATTCACCGTCAAAGCCGATTTCAAGCTCATATTTCTTTTTATTCTTTTTGAATTTCAGCATAAGATATGCGGAAGAACAATTATCAGCAGTAGGTACAGCAACAAAACTTTCAAGGTCACGAGCCTTAACTGTCATACATGAAATGTCTGAAATCGTTTCTTTAATCTCAACTTGAACACATTGTAACAGCGAATTTGTTATATTGTGAACTGTGATTTTCTTAGTTTTAGGCATTACTGAAATTTCGTCAGCAACAACCTTGTCACTTAAATCGATTGCTGTTTTTTCTCTCTGAATGTTAAGCACAGGAGTTGCAAGTCCGAAATGGGTTGTTGAGAGCAATAAAACACGATTGTTGAATGATGGAGAAAGCATATCACGGTCACTTGTAACCTTTGACATAGCTCTTGCTCTTTCAATTCGTGTCCAGATTTTTCTGTTAAATGGCTTTTCTGACCATGAAGCATATCCTGTGAAATTGCCGTCAGCAGTATCGTGAGTAAACTCAATTTTACCAATCGGTTTATGATTTTTAATGTATCCACCTGGAGTGTCAAAAACAACATAAGGCAAATCTGCAACTTCTTTAACAAGTCCGTGAATACCGTCAGTGTTTGCAACTTTACCTGTCATTTTACCCATATCAATAGTTTCCCAGAAAATAGCATCAGCATCCATATTTATAAATAAGAAAAGGTCGTTGTTGATTTCGCCACTTTCCTGTTTTTTACGCAAATCCTTAACCCAAGCACGAAGACAACCTGCGTCACAAACATCGGAATTTGAATATGTAGGGATAATTGTCATACTCTCACCATTATAGGTGTAGGTAAGTGGGTTAAATGCTTCTTCGTCAGAAAGTCTTGGAATAATAGTCCTGAATGCATCAAAAGGCACACAACTGTAATAAAGACAAAGTGCCTTAATGCCTAATTTGTTATATAAACTTACCTGCGACGGTGTAAACATAACTTCCTGTGGTCGAACAATTTTCTCACAAGTACCGAAGATGTCTTGGAGTCCACTACCGTCAGGGTTAGTAATGGCGAGATTGATGCTTTCACAGAATTCATCTTCTGTCATAGCCGATAAAGCACCATTGTTGTAGCCCATTATGATATTCTCGTCACCATATTTTTCTACTCTTTCTTTCATCTTTTCAATGATATCAGGAGCATATTCGGGGAGAATTTTCTGTAAAGAGAAAAAGTTTTCTGTGTCCCAAGTACCTTTTACGGGAATTCCTTGCTCGTTGAATTCAGTAAGGGTATCAAGAGTTTTCCTGATAATTCTTATATCCGAGCCGAATCCTAAATTGTCATTCGTATCACCACGGTAAGAGTGATAACAGTTAACGTGAAAACCGTAAGCCACATGAATCTTATTTTCAATCATTTCCATACTCTCCTTGCATGAAATATAAACCATTAACAACATAATACCATAAAAAATGTAAAAGTAAAAGATTTTATATATTGAAATTTCCCCTTGAAAAATCTGTCGCATAAGTATAAAATATACTTTAATATAGTTTCCCTTGTTAAAGGGAGGGACCATCGAAGATGGTGGAGGGATTCATTCCCTTATATTTAGGAGGACTCATTATGAATTTAAGAAGTGAAAATGTAGTAAAAGGTGTTGAAAGAGCACCTAACAGAAGCCTTTTCTATGCAATGGGCTATACAAAAGAAGAATTAGAAAGACCTTTAATTGCCGTTGTGTCTGCACACAGCGAAATCGTTCCTGGTCATATTCATCTTGATAAAATCACAGAGGCAGTAAAAGCAGGTGTCCGTATGGCAGGTGGTACCCCTGTAATGGTACCTGCAATTGGTGTTTGTGATGGTATTGCTATGGGACATGTTGGTATGAAATATTCACTTGCATCTCGTGAACTTATCGCAGATAGCGTTGAAACAATGATTATGGCTCACGGCTTTGATGGTGCTGTTCTTGTTCCTAACTGTGATAAAATTGTTCCGGGTATGATTATGGCTGCAGTTCGTCTTAATATCCCTGCAGTTGTTTGCTCAGGTGGACCAATGATGTCAGGTCTTATTGATGGTGTTGAAACATCACTTTCAAAAATGTTTGAGGCTGTTGGTGCTCGTAAAGCAAATATGATTGATGATTGCAAACTCCTTGAATTTGAAGAAAATGTTTGCCCGGGTTGTGGCTCATGTTCAGGTATGTACACAGCAAACTCAATGAACTGTCTTGCAGAGGCAGTTGGTATTGCTCTTCCCGGTAACGGTACAATTCCTGCAGTACATAGTGGTCGTATTCAGCTTGCAAAGCACGCAGGTATGGCAATTATGAACCTTGTGGAAAAAGACATCAAGGCTCGTGATATTATTAACGAAAAGTCAATCCGTAATGCTCTTGCTTGTGATATGGCTCTTGGTTGCTCATCAAACAGTGTTCTTCATCTTCTTGCTATCGCAAATGAAGCAGGAGTTCCTGTTGATTTGCAGATGTTCAACGAAATCAGTGCAAAAGTGCCTAACCTTTGTCATCTTGCACCAGCAGGCGGAACACATATGCACGACCTTAACAATGCAGGTGGTATCCCTGCTGTTCAGGCAGAACTTGCAAAGAAAGACCTTCTTGATTTGTCACTTATTACTGCAACAGGCAAAACTGTGGGTGAAAATATTGAGGGTGCTTATATTAAGAATACAGACGCTATCCGTCCTATTGACAATCCATACAGCGAAACAGGTGGTATCGCAATACTTTGGGGTAATATCGCAAAAGATGGTTGCGTAGTTAAACGTTCAGCCGTTGCACCTGAAATGCTTGTACATTCAGGTCCTGCAAGAGTATTTAACTCTGAAGACGAGGCAATTGATGCTATTTACAATGGCAAAATCACTCATGGTGATGTTGTTGTTATCCGTTACGAAGGTCCTGTGGGTGGTCCCGGTATGAGAGAGATGCTCAACCCAACATCTGCACTTGCAGGTATGAAACTTGATAAAACGGTTGCTCTTATTACTGACGGACGTTTCAGCGGTGCGTCACGTGGTGCGTCTATCGGTCACGTTTCACCTGAAGCAGCAGCAGGCGGTGAAATCGGTCTTATTTATGAGGGTGATATTATCGAAATTGATATCCCTGCAAGTAAAATCAATGTTAAGGTTTCTGATGAAGAATTAGCAGAAAGAAGAAAATCATACGTTAAACCTGAACCAAATGTTAAGTCAGGTTGGCTTGCTCGTTATTCAACTCTTGTTTCATCTGCAAAAGATGGTGCAGTAATGAAAAAGGTATTTTAATTAAAGGTTGTGAAGAAATGCCAAGACTTGTAAAAATTAAGTCCCAGTTAAAACAGAATAAAAACAAGGCTTTTTTGAAAACTGCCTTGGCAATTTTCCTTGTTCTCGTCTTTGCAGGGGTAGGACTTGGAATGTTGTTTGCAATTCTTACTAAAAAATCAACGATGTCTGTTGCTTTCCCAATTGTTTTTATTGTAATTGCACTTGTCCTTTTTGTTGTTTTTCTTGTTCTTCGCAAGAATTTTGGAATACTAAAATCAGGTGTACGTGGAGAAGAAGCAACACTTAAAATATTGCGAAATCTTCCAAAAGAATACACAATTCTTACAAATCCTGTAATCCTTAATCGTGGCATTACAATGGAACTCGATTTTGTTGTTATCGGCAAAAATGGTGTTTTTATTGTCGAAAGTAAGAATTACCGTGGAATAATCAAAGGTAAAACATCAAAACAAAATTGGAAACAGGTTAAGCATGGTAAGAACGATAAGGTTTACGAAAAGGAAATCAGTAATCCTGTTAAACAATCCTATCGTCAGGGTAGAAGAATGGCAGAAATGTTCAAAGATTTTGATATAACTGCAGATATTTATCCAATAGTTTATTTTGTCGATGACCGTTCTGAACTCAAAATTCTTGATGATGCAGAGCTTGGTGTTGAAATTTTCAACAAGGAAAAACAATTGCTTGACTTTATTCAGTCAGCCGATGGAAGGCATACTGTAAATTCAAGCGAACTTGCAAAAATAATAAGATTCTTTAAGAGATAACATATTGTCCATAATTTCATCATATAATCAAGTGGTGATGTTATGGACGATAATTTTTATACACGAAAACGTGAAAGAAAAGCAACGAGTAAGAGAATAAATGAAAAACAGAGTTTTTTAACAAAGGTCATAATCACGCAACTTGTTATGTCTCTTTTACTAACAGGACTTTTGTATGGTGTGTGCCGTACAGAAAGTAATTTGTCACAGAATATAAAGAGTTTCTATGCAGAAATAAGCAAAAATGATATTGCAGTATCAAGCTTGTTTGATACATTCAAAAACGTGGTAAAACAAACTTTTTCGCCAAGTGTAGAGCAAGAGGAAAATACAGAAAATATAGCAGGGGAAGAGGTTAGCTTTTCTCCTGTTTTTACATTGGTGTAAAAAGTTATGACATTTAAAATTTGTGGTATTAAGTTTGAAATAACATTTCTGTTTGTAGCATTCCTGACATACATTGTTTCCTTGAAAGCACCTGCAAATGTACTTATAACGGTTGTATCTTCACTTTTTCACGAATTAGGGCATCTTTCATTAATGATACTCGTAGGAAATAAGCCGAAAAAAGTAAAATTTGAGTTGGTTGGAATGAACATTATCCGACAAGAAAATTTTAAAGTAAGTGCAAAAAGAGAAGTTGCAATTTCTCTTGGCGGACCGATAATGAATTTTGTACTCGTAATCATTTCTTACACATTTTTATGCTTTTACGAAAGTTATTTGGTTATGACTTGTGCTTGTATAAATCTCATTCTTATGATCTTTAATCTTTTGCCAATAAAAAGTCTTGATGGTGGCACAATTTTGTATTTTCTACTTTCACGGCATTTTGAAGCATCAACGTGTAGAAGAATATTAAAAATTATATCAATCTTATTTATAACCATTATTTATCTATGGGCAGTTTATGTCTTTGTTGTGAGTGGATACAACTTTTCCCTTATAATAATCGCTATTTTTCTAACTATTTCGCTGTTTCAAGATAATGATTATTGAAATAAATATAGATTTATAGTAAAATATATTGAATAACTTTTTGTGAGGTCAATTATGGTAAAAAAAGAAGTTGAAAAGTTACTTAAAAAAGTTCAAAAACCTGCTCGTTATACAGGAGGTGAGCTTAATAGCGTAATTAAGGACAAAAACAACGTAAAACTGAGATATGCCTTCTGTTTCCCTGATAATTATGAAATCGGTATGTCACACCTTGGTATGAAAATCCTTTACAGCCTTGTAAATGCAAGAGAAGATGCTTGGTGTGAGCGCGTTTTTGCACCTTGGGAAGATATGGAAGCGCTTATGCGTGAAAATAGTATAAAACTCTATGCACTTGAAAGTGGCGATAACCTTGACGAGTTTGATTTGGTAGGTTTTACATTACAGTATGAATTGAGTTATACAAATGTACTCAATATGCTTGATTTAGGTGGAATTTCTGTACTCAAAAAAGACAGAACAAGCCTTACACCTATTGTAATCGCAGGTGGTCCTTGCGTTTGTAATGCTGAACCGATGGTTGATTTCATTGATATCTTTTTGCCGGGTGAAGGCGAAGAGGTTACAAATGACCTTATTGATTTGCTTATTGAACATAAAGAAAAAGGCTCAACAAGACTTGAATTTTTAAGAGAAGCTGCCAAAATCGAGGGTGTATATGTACCTGAATTCTATGATGTTAATTACAATGAAGATGGTACTATTAAGTCAATCGAAAACAAAGAAACAGCACCTCCAAAAGTTAAGAAAAGAATAATTTCTGACCTTGATGCTGTTCATTATCCAAAGGATTTTGTTGTACCATTTATTGACGTTGTTCAAGACAGAACTGTTGGCGAGGTTTTCCGTGGTTGTATTCGTGGATGCCGTTTCTGTCAGGCAGGATTTATTTACAGACCAATTCGTGAAAAATCACCTGAAGTAATCAATGAACAATGCCGAAGCATTAGCGATGCAACTGGATATGACGAAATTTCTCTTTGCTCTCTTTCAACAAGTGACTATACAAATATTGAAAAACTTATTCCAATGCTTTTTAATTGGGCGTTAAAAGAAAACATCAATGTTTCCTTGCCATCACTTCGTGTGGATAATTTCTCCGATGAACTTATGGAAGAATTAAAGAAAGTTCGTCGTAGTGGCCTTACATTTGCTCCAGAAGCAGGTACACAAAGACTTCGTGATGCAATCAATAAAAATGTTACTGAAGAAGATGTTTTAAAAACAGCTCTTAAAGCCTTTGACGGTGGTTGGACAAGCGTAAAACTTTACTTTATGATGGGACTTCCGACAGAAACTCTTGACGATATTAAGGGTATAGCAGACCTTGCACAAAAGGTTGTTGATACATTTTATCACAACCCTAACAAGCCAAAGGGTAAGGGTGTTCAGGTCAGTGTTAGCTGTGCGTCATTTGTTCCAAAGCCATTCACACCATTCCAATGGGAGCCACAGGATACTGCTGATATGCTTATTGAAAAGCAGAAACATCTTTTAAGCAGTACAACAAGTCGTAAAATAACAATCAGTTATCATCAGTCAGATACATCTGTTTTAGAGGGTGTTTTAGCTCGTGGTGACAGACGACTTGGTGAGGTAATTTATAAAGCATGGAAAAAGGGTTGTAAATTTGATAGTTGGGACGAATTCTTTGATTTCCCAAAGTGGCGTGAAGCGTTTAATGAATGTAACCTTACAACAGAATTCTATGCTAACCGTCGTCGTGATTACGATGAAATCTTACCATGGGATATTATGGACTATGGTATCCGTAAAGAATTTCTTATTGATGAAAATAAAAAAGCACACCTAAGTGAAACGACACCTCATTGTAGAATTAAATGCTCTGCTTGTGGTGCAAACAAATTGAATGGGGGTAAATGCGATGCCAGAAGTTAAAAAATGGGCTATGGATGTGCGAATGTCATTCCAAAAAACGGGTATGGCAAAGTTTATTTCCCATCTTGATACAGTTCGTTGTATTACTCGTGCTATGAAAAGAGCTTGTGTGCCAATCTGGTTCACAGAAGGGTTTAATCCTCATGCATTTTTAACATTTGCAATGCCATTGTCATTAGGATTTGAAAGCCTTTGTGAAACAGTTGATTTCAGACTTATGGAAGAAACAGACTTGAATGAATTAGCAGAAAGACTTAATAATGCTTTACCCGTTGATATCACCGTTAAAGAGATTTATATTTATGAAACATCACCAAACGATATTCGTTGGGCAGAGTATAAAATAATCTTTAATAATCCCGATAATCTTCTTTTGGAACAAGCAGAAAAAATCCTTTCATCCAATGAAATTATGGTGCTTAAAAAAGTAAAAAAAGGCAGAAATAAGGTTGAAAAAGAAGTTAATATCAAAGAACATATAAAGTCATTTGAATTAGAAAACGAAAATGGCAAGCTTGTTTTAAAAACAATCCTCTCATCAGGTACAAGTACAAATATAAACCCAATGCTTTTGATTGGTGCATTAGTTAAAGATACCGAAACTGATGAGCAAGATGTTGATATTATCAAAGTACAGTCATACACAGAGAATATGGAGATTTTCAAATAGTTTATGGCAACATTATTAGTTATAATTATTTTCGTGACATATGTAGGGCTCGGAATTCCCGACTCATTATTTGGCACAGCCTGGCCTGCAATTTATGCTGAATTTGATTTGCCTATTTCATATTCAAATTATGTCACAGGCTTAATGTATTTAGGGACAATTGTTTCAAGCCTTTTAAGTGCAAGACTTACAAAAAAATTTGGAACACCATTAGTGGTTGCGATGAGTACAGCATTAACTGCTATTGCTCTTTTTGGCTTTTCAGCTTCAAAGAATATGTTGATGCTTTGCTTGTTTTCAATCCCATTAGGACTTGGTGCAGGTGCAATTGATAATGTTTTGAATACTTATGTAGCATTGAATTACAAGGCAACTCATGTAAATTTTCTTCATTGTTCTTATGGTGTTGGGGTCACCTTGAGTCCATTCTTGATGTCACTTGCTTTAAGACAGAGTAATAATTGGCAGGGTGGATATAAAACGATGTTTTTCTTCCAACTTGCCCTTACAATAATGTGTTTTGCATCAATTCCGATATGGAAAAAGGTTAAAGAACAAAAGGCAGAAGACGACGAAACAAGAGTAGTTTCAATCTCTGAACTTTTAAGGATTCCAATAGCACGTGCAAGCCTTGTAATTTATTACGGTTCTTGTGCCATTGAATCCGTTTGTCTTGCGTGGGGTAGTACATTTCTTGTAAATTCAAAGGGACTTACTCCCGATAAAGCCGCAGGAATGATTACGTTCTACTTTATCGGAATGACATTAGGCAGATTTTTATCAGGACTTATTGCAAACAAGGTGTCTCCAAAAAAGATTATTGTAATTGGTGAAAGTGTTGTTTTACTAGCTGTTATTCTCACATTCTCAAAAAATCCATTACTTGCAACAGTTGGATTGTTTTTAATTGGCCTTGGTAATGGTCCCGTTTTCCCGAACATGACACATTTGACACCTATTCATATGGGACGTGATATTTCACAGTCATTTATAGGATTTCAAGGAGCAATATCTTACGGAAGTATTTTATTGTCACCCATAACATTCGGTTTGCTAGCCGAAAAATTTTCAACAGATGTATTCAGTTTGTTCCAGATATTTGCGTGGATTTTGACGGCAGTTTCAACGTTAATAATGCTAAAGCATTCAAAAACTGCTCAACCAATGGTTGAAAAATAAAAAATCAACTTTTATTACATTTACTTTTTCACTTTTTGCACATACAATGCAGTTGAAACCGGTTCAAAAATTTCAAAGGAGAGATTTAGAATGGAAAAAACAATTGGCAAAAAACTTTATGAACTCAGAAAACAATCAGGCTTTACTCAGGATTATGTTGCAGAAAAACTTGGGGTATCTGCACAAGCAGTTTCAAAATGGGAAAATGATATTGCTTGTCCTGATATTATGACATTGCCTAATATTGCAGAACTTTATGAAATTACCATTGATGAACTTTTCAAAAACGAAGATATTCAATCGAACGTGAAATATGAAAAGACAGAAAAAGTAAATGAAAACGAGCTTGTTTTAAGAGTGTATGTTGATACTGCTCAAGGCGACGATATTAAAGTAAATCTTCCTTATCTTCTCGTCAAAGAACTTATCAATGTTGGTAAAGATATTTCCGGTGTTTTTGCAGGTGTAGATTTAAGTGAAGTAAATTTTGAAAGCATTTTCAAAATGGTTGAACTTGGTGTGCTCGGTGAAATTGTTACAGTGAAAACACAAAACGGAGATGACATACGGGTGGTAGTTGAAAAATGAAAGTTGTTTATCCAATGAACAATACAACTAAAACGATACGAATTCCCAATTGGTTAGTTTTCAACAGAGTATTATTTGGAGCGTTAAAATTATTTCTTATAACAAAACATCCGCTGTTTCTTAAACTTAGATATAGACAAATAAAACCTTTAATTAAAAAAGCAAGAGAGTATAAAGGGTTTGAGATAGTAACAGTCAATGGTAGGCACGGTGAAACAGTAAGAGTTTTTCTTTAAAAACTTTTTTCAAAAAATACTTGCATTTTATATTGACTTGTGATATTATATTTGAGCATTTGCGGTAGTACGCAACAAAATAACTATTATCTCGGGTGGTCCTCTGCTGAACTTCGGTACGAACACTTGAAAAATTTTTATCGGAGGTTAGTTATGGACGCATTAAAATTAATGACAGAGGGTTGCATCAAAGAAGCAAACCCAGCAATCAGAGTCGGTGACGTTGTTAAAGTACACGTTAAGATTCGTGAAGGCGAAAGAGAAAGAATTCAGGTATTCGAAGGAACAATCATTGCTCGCAAGGGTGCTGGTGTTTCTGAAACATTCACAGTACGTCGTGTATCATACGGTGTAGGTGTTGAAAGAGTATTCCCTGTAAATTCACCAAACGTTGCAAAGGTAGAAACTGTTAGACGCGGTAAGGTTCGCAGAAGCAAGCTCTACTATCTTCGTGACAGAGTTGGTAAGGCTGCTAAAGTTAAAGAGCAGATATAATCTAATCGTCAAAACAGAGCAGAGAGTAATCTCTGCTTTTTGTTTATTATTTGTAACCACTTCTTAAATCTTGGTTACAATTCTCAACGGCTATTTTTCCGTCATAACTCGTCCAAAATACTCGTTAATACACAAAGTATTGCCTGCGTTTTTTGACGGTTCTGACAAAAAACTATCTCGCTGATAATCGCAACCCGATTTAATCAGTGGTTACTTTATTTCTTCCAAGGTTTTGGTAGAATATTTATGGTGGAGGGATTCTAATGGATTGGACCGAAATTAAAATTGAAGTAGATGCCGAAAATATTGACCGTGCAGCTGATATTGCAAGTATGGCTGTGCCTTATGGCATCTATATTGAAGATTACAGAACACTTGAACAGGAAGCATGGGAAATTGCAAACATTGACCTTATTGATGAAGAACTTCTTGCAAAGGACAGAACAAAGGGTTGTGTTCACATTTATATCTCACCTGAGGAAAATTATAAAGAGGCAATCTCATTCTTAACAGAAAGATATGAAAGCGAGCAGATTTCACATAGTATTGAATATAAGCCTTGCAAAAATGAGGACTGGGAAAATAACTGGAAAGAGTATTTCAAGCCAATGAAAATCGGCGAAAAACTTCTTATCCGTCCTCTTTGGATTGATGATTATGATGCAGAAGGCAGAGCAGTTTTAAGCATTGAACCAGGTCTTGCATTTGGTAGCGGTGGACATAACACAACAAGACTTTGCCTTGAAACACTTGAAAAGCACGTAAAGGCAGGGGATAGTGTCCTTGACTGTGGTTGCGGTAGCGGAATCTTGTCCGTTGCTTCACTCTTAATGGGTGCTGACAATGCAACAGGTGTCGATATTGATAAACTTGCAGTTAAAACAGCCATTGAGAACGGAAAAGTTAATGGTTTTGAAGCCCCAAAATACAATATTCTCAATGGTAACCTTGTTGATAAAGTAACAGGTAAGTTTGATGTTGTAGTTGCGAATATTGTCGCAGATATTATTATTCTTTTCTCATCACAAGTAGGGGAATTTTTAAAGGATGATGGTGTTTTCATTACATCAGGTATCATTGAGCCTCGTGAAGAAGAAGTTACAAAAGCGTTCGCTGATAACAGTTTTGAAATAATTGAAAGATACGAAGACGGTGGCTGGCTCTGTTTTGTATGTAAAAAGAAATAAGGTGAAAATATGCTTTTTATTGAATATCCCAAATGTACAACGTGTCAGAAAGCAAAGAATTTTCTTGTAGACAATGGAGTAAGTTTTACCGCTCGTCACATTAAGGAAGAAAATCCAACTTATGATGAATTAAAATTATGGTACAAAAAAAGTGGTTTACCATTAAAGAAGTTTTTCAACACAAGCGGACTTTTATACAAATCCATGGATTTAAAGAATAAACTTCCCGAAATGAGTGAAGAAGAACAGTTGAAACTGCTTTCTACTGACGGAATGCTTGTAAAACGTCCAATTCTCATTACAGATAATAAAATTCTTGTGGGCTTTCGTGAAAACGAATGGCTTGACGCAATAAAATAGTTTAAATACCATCTCTTTTGAGATGGTATTTCTTTTTATATTGAAAAATGAAAAAATATCCAATATAATAAAGAAAAGGAGATGTGCTTTATGAAAATTATTACATCAATTTCACTTGTTGTTTCAATTCTTTTATCACTTTTAGGTTTTAATATCAACCAACCAGATGTAAAACCCTTAACAGAATATAACTACGAAAACCCTTATGAAATGAGTATGCTTTCTGTTAATAAGAAAGGCTATGTAGTTGATGAAAATGGTAAAAAAGTCATTCTTAATGGTGTTAATATTGGTAACTGGCTTTTGTGGGAAACATGGATGGGCTTTGTGCCTGAATATACTCATGATTGGGCACATTATGATACACTTGAAGTGCTTATTGAACGCTTTGGTGCAGAAAAAACTGCAGAAATCGAAAAGGTGTTTATGGATAATTTCATAACTGAAGATGATATTGCACAGATTGAAAAACTCGGTTTTAATTGTGTCCGTGTACCTTTTTGGTATCGAAATTTTATGAATGAGGATGGCACCTGGCTAACTACTGACCATAATGATAATCCAGGCTTTCAGCGAATTGATTGGCTTATTGAACAATGTGCTAAATACGGAATTTATATAATTCTTGATATGCATGGTGCACCGGGTGGACAGAGCAAAAACCATAGTACGGGTAAAGCAGGCAGAAATGAACTCTATGAAGAGAAAATGGAAACTTGTGTTGAACTTTGGACAACTATCGCAGAAAGATATAAAGATAATGAGATAATTGCAGTCTATGACCTTTTAAACGAGCCACAAAACAATGGTGGATATACAGGTGACTATTCTTGGGAAGCAGGAAGCCAAGAAGCAGCGGCACAGACAAATAAAGCTTATGACATTCTATATAAAGCAATAAGAGAAGTTGACGAAAATCACATAATTTCATTTGAAGGCATCTGGTCAACCGAGGTTTTACCAAATCCCAATGAATTCGGATACGAAAATGTAATGTATCAATTACACATTTATGACACATCAACTGATATGATTTTGTATCGTGTCAACGAATTGAGAAAGGTAAGACGTGATTGGGGAGTTGCAGTTTATAATGGTGAATACAATAACGGTGAAAATGAATATTTCGGACAGATGCTCTATGAGTTTTTCCAGATAAACCGTACAAAATGGAATTATAAAACTTACAATGCAGGTAGTCAGTGGGGAATACTCAACCAAAACATAAAACGAATTGATATTAAAACTGCGTCCTATGAAGAAATAATTGAATTTATCCTTGAAATCACACCTACAAATACCTTTAATTTTAATGATGTAGAAATGAGTAAATTGCTTTAACTCTATTGCGAAACTCTGTTTAAAGTGATATAATTTTATGGATGTATTTTCATAGTTGGGAGTTGGAAAATTTGAATATTCAGGCAATTAAAAATACAATTCAGAATGGTAATGCTGTTTTGGGAATTGAAATGGGCTCAACACGAATTAAAGCCGTTTTGATTGATGAAAAGCATAATCCAATTGCAAGTGGTTCTCACGGTTGGGAAAACCGTTTTGAAAATGGTGTGTGGACATATCATCTTGATGATGTGTGGGCAGGTCTTCAGGATGCTTATAAAAATCTTAAAGCAGACGTAGAAGAAAAATATGGTGTAAAACTCACTGAATTAAAAGCTATGGGCTTTTCTGCTATGATGCACGGTTATCTTCCATTTGATAAAGACGGAAATCAACTTGCAGAATTCAGAACATGGAGAAACACAATTACAGAGCAATCTGCAACTGAGCTTACAAATCTTTTCAAATTCAATATTCCACAGCGTTGGAGTATTGCACATCTCTATCAAGCAATTTTGAATAAGGAAGACCATCTTCCGAATATTGACTTTTTAACAACACTTGAGGGATATGTTCATTGGGTGCTCACAGGTGAAAAGGTAATCGGTATCGGTGAAGCAGCAGGTATGTTCCCGATTGATAGCACAAAGAATTGCTATGACGAAAAAATGGTTGAGCAGTTTGATGCTTTGGTAGCAGAAAAAGGTTATTCATTCAAACTCCTTGACATTCTTCCAAAGATTTTGCTTGCAGGTGATAATGCAGGTTCACTTACAAAAGATGGTGCATTACTCCTTGACCCTACCGGTGAATTAGAATGTGGTTGTCCACTTTGCCCACCTGAAGGTGACGCAGGTACAGGAATGGTTGCAACAAATAGTGTTGCAGCAAAAACAGGTAATATTTCTGCAGGTACATCAATTTTTGGTATGATTGTCCTTGATAAAGCACTTTCAGATGTTTATACAGAAATTGATATGGTTACAACTCCAACAGGTAAACCCGTTGCTATGGTGCATTGTAATACTTGCACATCGGACCTTGATGCTTATGTGAAACTCTTTGCAGAAGTACTTGCTAATTCAGGTGTTGAAGTTAATAAACCTGCACTTTATGATATGCTTTATGCCGAAGCACTTAAGGGTGATGCAGATTGTAACGGTATCATCAGCTTTAACTACTATTCAGGTGAGCCTGTAACAGATACTGCAGAGGGCAGACCATTACTCGTTAGAATGCCTGATACTAAATTCAGCCTTGCAAACTTTATGAGAGCACAACTCTATGGCACAATGGCAACTCTTCGTCTTGGTATGAACATTCTTTTCGATAAAGAAAATGTTCAGATTGAAAAACTTTTAGGTCACGGTGGTCTTTTCAAAACTCCTGTTGTCGGTCAAAAACTTATGGCAGGTGCTCTTAATACTCCGGTTGCAGTTATGGAAACTGCAGGTGAGGGTGGTGCTTGGGGTATTGCACTCCTTGCAGCATATATGGTAAACAAAGAAAACGAGCCACTTGAAGATTATCTTGAAAACAAGGTTTTCGCAGAGTATAAAGCAAGTGTAATTGAACCCGACAAAGCAGATGTCGATGGTTTCAATGAATATATTAAGAGATACGAGTCAGCGGTTGCAGTTGAAAAATGTGCAATTAATACTCTTAAATAAAAGAATGGAGAAAAATATTATGAGTCTTAAAAATTATGAATTCTGGTTTGTAGTTGGTAGTCAGTTCCTTTATGGTCCTGAAGTTTTGGAAACAGTTGCAGCTCGTGCACAGGAAATGGTTGACGAACTTAATGCATCAGGCACACTTCCTTGCAAAGTTGTTTACAAAGTAACTGCAAAAACAAATAAAGAAATTACAGATGTTGTTAGAGAAGCAAATTATGACAAAAAATGTGCAGGTATCATCACTTGGTGCCATACATTCAGCCCATCAAAAATGTGGATTAACGGCTTTGTAGACTTACAGAAACCATATTGCCACCTTGCAACACAGTACAATGTTGAAATTCCAAACGACGAAATTGATATGGACTTTATGAACCTTAATCAGGCTGCTCACGGTGACCGTGAACATGGATTTATTGCAGCACGTCTTCGTATGCCTCGTAAAGTTATAGCAGGTCATTGGACAAAGGACTCAGTTCGTACACGTCTTGGTGACTGGATGCGTTCAGCAGTTGGCGTTGCTGTAAGTAAAGAACTTAAAGTTATGCGTTTTGGTGACAATATGCGTGAAGTTGCTGTTACAGAAGGCGATAAGGTTGAAGTTCAGGCTAAACTCGGCTGGCAGGTTAATACTTGGGCAGTTGGTGACCTTGTAAAGGTTATGAACGAAGTAACAGATGCTGAAATCAATGCTCTTATGGATGTTTATAAGGCAGAATATGATTTTGCAACTGATAATATCGATGCAATCCGTTATCAGGCTCGTGAAGAAATCGCAATGAAGAAAATGCTTGACGCAGAGGGCTGTATGGCATTCTCAAATACTTTCCAAGACCTTTATGGTATGGAACAGCTTCCGGGTCTTGCAAGCCAGCATCTTATGGCTCAGGGCTATGGCTACGGTGGTGAGGGTGACTGGAAAGTTGCCGCTATGACTGCAATCATGAAAGCTATGGCAGAGGGCAAAAACGGTGGTACAGGTTTTATGGAAGACTATACATACCATCTTGTTGAGGGCGAAGAATACAGCCTTGGCGCTCATATGCTTGAGGTTTGCCCATCAATGGCAGCCGATAAACCAAGAATTGAAACACATCATCTTGGAATTGGTATGAACGAAAAAGACCCTGCTCGTCTTGTTTTTGAAGGTAAAGCAGGTAGTGCTATTGTAGTTAGCCTTGTTGATATGGGTGGACGTCTTCGCCTTATCTGTCAGGACATCGAATGTGTTAAACCTATTATGGAAATGCCAAACCTTCCTGTTGCCCGTGTAATGTGGAGAGCAATGCCTGACCTCGAAACAGGTATTGAATGCTGGATTACTGCGGGTGGTGCTCACCATACAGTATTAAGCTATGATGTGACTGCAGAGCAGATGAAAGACTGGGCTAATATGATGGATATTGAATTTGTTCATATCAATAAAGATACAACAGTTGCCGGACTTGAAAAAGATTTATTTCTTGCAGACCTTGCATGGAAATTAAAGTAAGGGGAGTAACCTATGCTTGAAGATTTAAAGAAAAAAGTATATGAGGCGAATATGCTTTTACCTCATTATAAACTTATAACATTTACTTGGGGTAATGTTTCAGGTGTTGACCGTGAAAAAGGTTTAATGGTAATTAAACCATCAGGTGTTGAGTATGACACAATGAAGGCTGAGGATATGGTTGTGGTTGACCTTAAAACCGGCAAAAAGGTTGAGGGCGACTTAAATCCATCATCCGATACTGATACTCACGTTGCACTTTATAATGCATTCCCACATATTGGTGGCGTTGTTCACACTCATTCACGTTGGGCAACAACTTTTGCACAGGCTGGTATGGGTATTCCTGCCCTCGGCACTACTCACGCTGACTATTTCTATGGTGAAATTCCTTGCACAAGAAAAATGACACCACGTGAAATTAATGGAAAATATGAACTTGAAACAGGGTTTGTAATTACAGAAACTTTTGAAAAAATAAATCCTGACGAGATTCCGTCGGTTCTTGTGCATAGTCACGGTCCTTTCTCTTGGGGAACTGACCCGTTTAATGCAGTTCACAATGCAGTGGTGCTTGAAGAACTTGCATTTATGGCATGGCATAATCTTATGATGAATCCTGAAATTAAGCCAATGCAACAGGAACTTCTTGATAAACATTATCTTCGTAAACACGGTGCAAATGCCTACTACGGACAAAAGAAATAATTTCAACGCGTAGTGTCAGGCGCCCATGCCTGCGTTGTAAGAACATGTAATGTCATTCTGAATATGGTAAAGAATATCAAAAAGGGTACTCAATTGAGTACCCTTAACTTTTTAAAATTATCTTATTATCAACCACAAGCCTAAATTTAACATTAAAAACACAATGTTAACAACCGTGAAAACAAAAATATATTTTCCTGTACCGACTTTTTCTTTTACAACAAATTTGAATGAAATCAAACTTGCCATTGATGCAATCAATGTACCAAGTCCGCCAAGATTTACGCCAATCAGCAAATCGTGAGCATTTTCTGTGAATTTTGAGAGCAGAATTGTAGCAGGAACATTTGAGAGAATTTGACTTGAAACTATACCAACAATAACTTCATTTTCATTTACAATATTCTTTAAAAAGACACTGATTTGTTTTATTTCTCCGAGATTGCCAATGAAAATGAATAAGAAAACAAAAGTGAAAAGCAAACTATAATCAACTTTTGTTAGAATTTTTTTGTCAAATATTATAACAAAAACCAGTGTGATTAAAACGGTTGTTTTATAAGGGATTACTCGGAAAACAGTAAGTAAAGCCAGAATAAATAAAAATGAATATATTCCAATATGTAGTTTTGAAAAAATGGTTTCACATTCAGCATTTTGTGTGCTGATTTCTCCCTTGCCTATAAATAAACAAGAAATAATGACAAGCATAAATGACAGCAAAGCATAGGGGAGTATGGTAACAAAAAAATCACTCATGCTCATATTGAATGCCGAGAATAAATATAGGTTTTGCGGATTACCGATAGGGGTGAGCATACTGCCTAAATTTGCGGCAACAGTTTCAATTGTTACTATAAAAATTAATTTGTCCATTTTGTTCGATAATTTTAAAGCCGTAACAGTAAAAGGAACAAAAGTAATGAGCGCAACATCATTTGTGATAATCATCGATGAAAAGAAACAAAGCAGTCCAAGTATTACAGCAAGGCCGCTAATACTTTTAACTTTCATTAGCATCTTTTCAGCCACATATTTAAATACTCCTAAATTGTTAAGTCCGGCCATAACAACCATTAGGCAGAAAAGTAACCCTAATGTTCGAAAATCAATGTATTCAGTATATCCCTTGTTTGGTGCAACAAAAAATACAGAAATAACTGCTAAAACAAAAGAAACTATGAGTACAATTTCATTTTTTATAAATTCTTTAAATCTTGTCATATTATATCTCTTTCATTAGTTTGTAAAATTCGCCGTATTCGTCTTTTCCGTCAAAAAGAATATTAGTAAAGCCTTTCTCTTGATAAAGGTGCAAAGCGGATGCGTTATCTTTGTCGACACCAATTGTAGCTTCTTTATATCCCATTTTCTTGATTTCTTCTAAAATGTAATCAATTAAAATTCCGCCAATACCTTGATTTCTATATTCCTTTTTCACAATAAGTCGGGAAATGTATATTCTTTGATTTGGAATTGTGTAGTCGCTATCATTCATATCAAAGACATAAGCGATTTCACCAATAAATTCATCATTAATCTTATATATGAAAACAACACGATTTCCGTCCTCAATCTCTTTGCGAAATTTTTCAGTAAATTCACACTTTTTCATATTCCATATGTTATTGCATTTTTTATAATCTTTAATATTTAACTCTTCAATTGTATATTTATTCATTGTTTTGCCACCTTTTGAGATATTATAACACTAAATATTTTAAAATCAATATTACAAATTGGAGTTTATAGGGATGATTGAATGACGTGACCTTGCCTCCCTCTGACGAGGGAGGTGGCACGAGCATAGCGGGTGACGGAGGGAGAGATAGACTTGTTCGTTTATTAAATCTCTCCCTCAGTCTGCTTCGCAGACAGCTCCCTCGTCAGAGGGAGCCGAAAAAAGATTAAGTCAAAGACCCCGACAAATTCATATTTGTTTAAATAATAACAAAAAAAGAACCCATCTTGCGACGGGCTATTTTTGTCTGGCGGAGATGAAGAGATTTGAACTCTTGCGCCGCTATTCACGACCTACCGCATTTCGAGTCAAGTGTCAAAAAACGAACTTAACGGAATTTAACGGAAGATAACGGCAACCAAGAGAACCCCGAAAACCCCGATGATTTCAGGGTTCTTTCGGTTTTTATATCAAAAAACACAGTGAAAAT
>JAGAMK010000046.1 GCA_017624735.1 Clostridia bacterium | reverse complement strand
GTGGCATTTTCGCAAGAAAATGACGGAGGGAGAGATAGTGAACAGATAAACTAACTACCCCTCAGTCAACTTCGTTGACAGCTCCCCTGACAAGGGGAGCCGAGTATCGCCCCTACGGAGTACATCCCGACAAACCCCAATGTATTATTCTAACTGTATAACATTTTCCGAAATTTCCTTGAATACGGGGGCACAGTCGTTAGCACCCGATATTCCGTCTTCCTTAAAGATTGCAACAACATAGGTCTTTTCTTTTGCTGTGAAATATCCACAAAACCAAGTGTGGTTAATTTCTCTGCCATCTTTATACCATCCGCTTTGTGCTGTTGCTGTTTTTCCACGATTTGAAACAAGTGTTGAAAATGCCTTGTTACCATTTCCGTTGGCGACAACACTTTCTAAATATGAGTCAATTTTTTCTGCTGTTGAATTGTTGAGAATTCTGTATTTTTCAGGTAAGGTTACTTTTTGAATTGTATCTCCATTTTTATCAATAATGGCTTTCATAAGGGTGGGTGGACGGTAAAATCCATCATTTGCAAAGGTTGAGTAAGCAACCGCCATTTGCAAGGGACTTGCCAGTAATTCGCCCTGACCGAAGGAGAGATTTGCAAGGGATTGTGGTGAATTTATGCTTTCTGTGGTGGGGAGATTTCCTATGTTTAGATAAAAATTATCTGCAAGTTCAATTTCTTTTCCAAGTCCAAAATCAGAGGAAAGAGAACGGAGTTTTTCTGCTCCAACTTTTTGCCCAAGAGCAATAAAATATGTGTTACAGGATTTCTCTGTTGCAGTTTTCATATCAACCTCACCATGGGCGGTGTGATTACTGCAACTGAAGTTTGTATTACCGATTTTGATTGTTCCCGTGCAGTTGTATGTCAAGTCAATGTTGTTTTCAATGGCGACGGATGCTACGAATGGCTTGAAAACAGAGCCGACGGAATAAGGCGTTATAGCACGATTTATGAAAGGTTGGTCACTATCATTGATGCCTGCACCAAGGTCAAGGGGATTGAATGTGGGGATTGAAGCCATGGCTAAAATCTCGTTGGTGTTACTGTCAAGAATTACAACTGCACCTTTGTTTATGTTGTTATTTTTTAGGGAGTTTTCTGCAATTTCTTGTATTTTCAAATCAATTGTCAACTGAATTCCACTGCTTGAAAGGTATTTTTTACTTTCTATTTTAATTCCCTCACCCAAAAGAATATTCCCAATAGCATCAACACTCCAAACAGCGTTCAACTGACCACTTTGACGACTCAAAAGTGAGTTGTAGGCTTTTTCGAGCCCCATAACACCAACACCGTTTTCGTCAAGGTGACCGATTAAATGCACCAAAGGTTGATTTTCTCCATAACGATTGGTAATTGCAACGGATTTTATATCATTTTTATTAAAGGTAACAGGAGTTTTAAAAATTCCGATGTTACCATTTTGCAAGGTTTCGTAAAGAGCATTTTTCTCATCTTCCGGAGCATAGGTGTTGATGAATTTCAATGCACTTGTGGTAGGCAGACATACTGCGAAATCTTCACCTTCACGATTTACAATTCTTTGCATATTTCGGTCATAAATCATACCCCTTGAAGACGAAAGCAGATAAGTTTTTGTGCTTTGGGATTTGGTTGCAGGGGAAGAACCGATGTCTGCAATAATAATTCCGATATTTACAATCAAAAGACCGAACACAACGCATAAAGTAAAAAATGCAAGAGAAACTCGTTTGAACATAAAAAATCACCTGTATCAAGTTTTGACACAGGTGATTTATTTTATAAGTATTTATGCCTTCTTTTTGAATTTCTGTGCTAAATCAAATTCGGCAAATTTTGTATTTGCGGTCTTTTTCATAATTGCTTTCATAATAAGATAACCCATAATGCCTGCGAATACACCAACGAAAACGCCACCAATAACGTCTGTTACATAGTGTACCATAAGGTAAATTCTTGAAAGACCAACAAGTGCAGAGAAAACAGGGAAAACCCAAGCAATTTTCTTGTTTTTCATTACAAGGAAAATCGCAACGCCCAATTCAAAAGCAGCAGTTGTGTGACCTGATGGGAATGACTTTTCGCTTTCAATGTGATTACCTGCGAAATGATGCCAGCTCATGAATACAGGATTGTCTGCATAGTAGATATATGGACGAGGACGGTCAAACAAAGGCTTCATAATAAGGTTTGTAAGAAGTGTTCCCACTAAAACTGCAAAAAGTACCGCCATACCAAATTTGCGAGTCTTTTTAAACGGAATTAAAAGAGCACCTACAATTGCCATAGGGGTTACAAAAGTTCCGCCACCGAAAAAAGTAATGAATTCTGCGATAATATTCATTGTGGCACTATGAATTTGCTCGCCGAAAAAGGTGAATACGCTCATATCAAATGAGTCAAAAATTGAAAAATCCATATCCAATCTCCTTTATGTATTTTATGACATTATTCTACAATATTTTTTTGCCTTTTTCAAGACTTCTTAAAATATAATTGATTTTGCAACGAAAAAGACTTATAATCATTTTGAGAAAGTTTTTGGTGGGTGGTTTTATGGGTAAAATCAGTAATATATTAAAAACGATTAAATCAAATTGGAGCACAGCACCCGAGGGCAGTTATGTGCCTTATAAGGAAATAGTGTCATATTCTGTTGGTGGTATGGGTGTTTATTTTATAACCGCAATTGTGGGTATGATAGGTCTTAGTGCGGGCAGTATGATTGTTGGTGCATCAATCGGCATTAAGGCAATGGACTTGCAGACAATGAATGTTATTTCAACACTCATTATGCTTCTTATTGCACCAACACGAGCAATGCTTTTTGACAATACAAAGAGTAAAATGGGTAAGTTTAGACCATACATATTAACGCTTGGACTTCCAACAGCAATTATAGGTACGGTTTTCGTGTATCTTCCTTATGAAACAATGGAATATAAAGAAAAACTTGTTGCAGTTTTTGTGTGTTACACATTACTTCAATTCTTTTCTCCATTTTACAGTTCAGCATATTCGGGACTCGTTCAGGTTATGTCGGCAAACTCAAAGGAACGTTCTTGGATAATCGAAATCAGTTCAATTATCTATTCCTTTGCACCAACAGTTATAAATCCCGTTATGCCGCTTATTGGACCGCTTGACAGCATTAAAACCTATCGTATTGGTTTTCCTATTTTCTGCACAATAGGTGTAATTGTAAGTATGCTCTGTGTTTTCGGCACAAAGGAAAGAGTTATTGTGCCAAAACAATATGTTCAAAAGATGAATTTCTTTGAGGGACTTAAAAAGGTTTCACATAATAAGTATTTCTGGATAATCAATATTTCACAATGGGTGGCATTCTTAAATCAGGGCTACGCTAATATTTTCCAATGGATTTTCTATTACGGAATGAACAATCCTGCAGTGTATTCACTTATGACTGTTATCAAAGGTGAGGCATATACTCCCGGTATGGTTGCGGCAGCACCGCTTACCAATAAGCTTGGTAAAAAGAGAGTTTGTTTGATTTCTCTTTCAATTCAGGTTGTTTGCCTTTGCCTTATGATGTTTTTATATAAAAATTATATTCTCTTATTCATCTGCATTTTCATAAAGGAAATGGTTGGTGCAGTTTCAATTATCTATCTTCCTGCTATGAAAGCGGATATGATGGATTATCAGCAGTATAAAACGGGCGACAGACTTGAAGGCTTTATTGAGCAGGGTGGTATTTTAATAGGCAGTATCTTGGGACTTGCAACAGGTTATTTTATGCCACTTGTTTTCAGAACTTACGGTCTTACAAATAACTATGACGATTTGTACAATGCCGATTTCAGAACACCCCTTGTGCGAGTTGTAATTATCTGTGCGATATTCGGCACAATCCTTTCAATTATTCCTTTCCTTTTCTACGATTTAAGTGAAGAAAAGCGAAAGAATATGATTAACGCACTTAAAATCCGTGCAATGTTCGCAGATTTTGAACACGAAGATTTTGACACATCAGTTCTTTCAAATCTTGAACTTGTTTATGAAGCACAAAAGGCTTTGATAGAATATGAAAATTATCAAACCAAAGCCGAAAAGGAAAAATACCTCGGTGCAAAGATTGTCTGTGACGAGGTGAATAAACTTAAAGCAGAAAACATCGAAAAGTGGAATAGAATAGAAGAAAAATATAAAATGCTTAAAGCATAGAAAAAAGAGCCGTCTTACGACGGCTCTTAATTTATGATTTCCAGTTAATCTTTAAATCCTTGATTGCAAGTCCGTTTTGTGTCGGATACCACTTGTCACCAAGGGCTATATCACTTTCTTTAGCATCAACATTGATTGTTAAAAGACTTGTGCAGTTGTAGAAAGCATAAGTGTCAATCTGTTTGATTGTGCTTGGAATATTGATTTCATTGAGCGCTGAACAGAAACCGAAAGCATCTTTGCCGATTACCTCAACATTCTTTGAAAGAGTAAGGTCTTTAAGTGAACTGCAACGGAAGAATGCTTTTTCTTGGATGTCTTTTACGCTGTCAGGAATGTGGATTTTTGTGATTTTATCACATTTGTAGAAAGCCTTTGTACGGATTGTTTCAACACCGTCAGGAATTGTGTATTCTGAAATCTGAATATCGTTTCCGTTGTCATCTTTTACTTTCTGTAAATCCTTTGCAGGAGGATAGAAAAGGAGAGTTTTCATATCCTTTGTGAAAAGAACACCGTCAACATCGCAGAAGTATTCGTTGGCTTCGTCCACTTCAAAGGCTGTGACGTGTTGATTATTTTCAAGTGCCCAAGGACCGATTTCCTTAACATTTTTACCGATTGTAATTTCGGTTACATATTCAAGGTTAACTACGGCAAAATCAGCAATTTTAGTAACAGGAGCACCTTCATATTCATCAGGAATAACTATTTTTGTAATAGTCATTTTATTAGGTACGCCTGTAACAGTTGCCTCGCCATTTTCGATGGTGTATTCGATTTCGTCACCTTCAATGCCTAAGAAGGTGGATACTGCACCACAGCCAGAAAACAATAAGCAGATGCAAATAAGAAGTGCGAAAATTTTAATAAATCTTTTCTTCATATTAAACTACCTCGCTTTCAGTTTCTTCATTTTCAATGGCACGGAGTCTTTCTTGAAGTTCTGCAACACACATGTCGTGTTTTTCTCTTGTAAGGTCGTAGAAGAAGAAAGGAATTACCATAAGGATAGTACTGATAATTGTTGCCCATGTGTAAAGGCTGAATACCTGGTTGAGAATTGATTGGTCGAAAAGCACATCCCAGTCAGATGTAAATCCGATTTTCGCGAGAAGTCCCGGAATGATAAATCCAAGAACCACATTGATTGGGTTTAAGAACCAACTGAACACACCTGCCATGGAGTCAGCACGTTCGCCGTATTTCCATTGGTGATAGTCCTGAATATCAGCACCAAGACCAATATTGATGCCGTCAACAACAGGTTGGAATGTGTTACGAAGGAACATAGCAGCCATAAACACATAAGGATTTTCAATTCTTACAGCAAACAGCATAAGGAAAACCGTAAGAAGTGAAATGCCACGGAATGCGATAAGAATATTTTTCTTCTGGAATTTCTTTGTAAGAATAGGACAAAGAATATTACCAAATGTCATACCCACAACAACAAAACTTGCTGCAAAACCATAAAGCGCTTCCATTCTGAGAGAGTAAATGAACCAGAATTGAAGAAGACCACCAACTAAAGCTGACCATTGACCTAAAATGGTTGAGATATTTGTAATCCATAAGTATTTGTTTTTAAGAACGTTTTTAGCTCCGTTAAAGAACGTAACCTTCTTGCGTTTGTCACCTGATGCTTCAATAACACGCTCTTTACAGTAAATGCCTGCCATTGAAACAAAAACACCGATAAAGCCGAAAATAGGAACAAAGATTTTATAAGTGTCAATGTTAAGGTATCCGCCTGTTGACTGAATAAGTATTGGGAAAAACATATTAATAACTGACGGGAAAAAACCTGTGATGATAGGAACTATTGAGTGAAGTCTTTGTCTTTCCTGTGAGTTAGGTGTCATAAATGTTACAAGACCGTTAACACCCACATAAGCGTTATAGAAATAGTTCATCAAGATGAAAGCACCGTGAAGGATAATAAGCTTATATACACTTGGAAGATTTTGAATAGGCAAGAACGGAATTATTGACATAATAATTGCCGCAGGGATACCGCAAAGAAGAATAAAGGGCTTAAGTCTTCCGTATTTTGCACAGAATTTTTTACGAATACCCCATGTTATGTAGTTTGTTATACCGCTTAAGAAAAGAATGTTAGCTACAATTTGAGGAGTACCCAACATAAAGTCAAGTGCATCCATAGGAACAAAATAACACAACAAGCCTATAACCATTTCACCCGAATAACAGATATGAGCAAATCTTCTCATTTTTGGAGAAAGCTCACCGTGGTTTTCGTAAATAAGAATGCTTATAGGGTTCATAAACATAAATATATAACCAATTATTGTGCTTATAAGGTTAACAAGTTGGAATTGCATATTGCTGAGTCCCATAATAGAGCCACAGAAATATGATGCCGAGAAAGATAACATTCCCGATGCCGTTAAGAAAATATAAGAACCGGCCTGTGTTGCAGTATATGCAACGAATTCTTTTAAGGAAACATATTCACCCTCATTAGGTGTGTTCCAATGCGTTTTCACATAGGTGGGCAAACCTTTGACGGTGCTGATAATTTCATTTTTTGTCATTAAACCATCCCTTTCTGATACATATCAATTAATTATACACTAAATTTTACATAAAATAAAGGGACAATGTATTCAAAAAAGTTTTTTGTGAGAATTGTCATAACTTAATTTGTTTCTATATGCAAATTGCCAAAAAAACTGAAAATTTAAGCATAAAAACCTTGATATTGCAAGTGGATAAATATATAATAATTTCATTATTTATAAAGGAGCGTAACAAATGAATATTGATTTTGAAAAAATTATTAATTATCTCATTGAACTTGCAACATCAGCAGGACTTAAACTTCTTGCAGCTATTGTTCTGTTGGTTGTAGGTGCCAAAGCAATTAAATGGCTTAGAAAATGGATAAGAACATCTGAAAAACTTAATAAGGTTGATGACAGTCTTCGTTCATTTATGATAAGTTTTTCATCCGTTTTGTTGTACATAGTTCTTTTTATTACTATTGCAGTAATCCTTGGAATTCCAACAACATCATTTATCACAGTTCTCGCATCCTGTGGTGTTGCAATCGGTCTTGCGTTGCAGGGTTCACTTTCAAACTTTGCAGGTGGCATTATGATTCTTCTCTTTAAGCCTTTCAAGGTGGGAGATTATGTTGAGGCTGCAGGTGAAAGTGGTACAGTTACTGAAATTTCAGTTGTTTATACTGAACTTCTTACCTTTGATAATAAGAGAATTATTATTCCTAACGGTACAATTACAAATTCAGTAATTGAAAACTACTCTGCAGAAAACATCCGTCGTGTAGATTTCACATTCAATACTGCTTATGATTGCGATGTGGAAAAAGTAAAGAAAGTTATTACAGATGTTCTTGAATCACATCCGAAAGCACTTAAAAACCCGGAATGTTTTGTACGACTTTCTGCACATAACGAAAGTGCACTTACATATACTGCAAGGGTATGGTGTAATACTGCTGACTATTGGGATGTAAACTTTGATGTTATTGAAAATGTTAAAAAAGCATTTGATGAAAATGGTATCCAAATCCCATATAATCAACTTGATGTGCATATTGATAATAAATAAGTGCAAAAATAATAAGCCATCCGAAACGGATGGCTTATACTTTTTATAATATTAAATTACATACCGAAGATGCTGAGTACAAAATCAAATATCTGAGCAACGATGCTCTGTGCTTCTGGGTCTGCACCTGCACCACCAAGAATTCCCATTACCATTTCGAAAATTGATGCTAACATTTATGGCACCTCCTTTTATTTTTGTAAACTTATTCTACCATATTTATACAAGATAGTCAACAAAATACAAATAATTTGTTAATAAATTCTACATTCCGTATTTTAGCAGGTCAATTGTGCCGTCATCTTCGAAGACGATTCCTTCTTGTGTTAGGAGTTCACGTTGAATGTTTTCTCCGCCAAATGCAAAGGCAGGGGATACTTTACCTTCACGATTAACAACTCTGTGGCAAGGGATAACTCCGGGCTCGGGATTACAATGGAGAGCATATCCAACAACTCTTGCCCATCTTGGATTGCCTGCAAGCATAGCCACCTGACCATAGGTTGCAACCTTGCCCTTGGGAATACTTTTAACTACTTCGTAAATTCTATCAAAAACTGTCATAATAACCTCGTTAAAGAAAATTGGGGTTTGTCGGGATGATTTACATTACAGCAAATGGGTTAATTGTCATTCTGAGCGAAGCGAAGAATCTCTTTATCAAATTAGGAGACCCTTCACTGCGTTCAGGGTGACTCAAACTTTAAAGAACTCGACAAATTCTAATTTGTTTAATACATATATTATAACACAATAATTTCCATTATTGCAGTAAAAAAAGTTATGTGGTAAAATATCTTCAAATAAAAGTGGGAGGGGATTAAATGTTTCAAAAATTGATAGCATTTATCTTATCAATTCTGTCGCTTTTTCCATTTTTTGGGAATAAGGATTTAATCAATGTAAGACTTGACCCACTTAATGTGCCTTTGGAGGAATTTGGGATGCAGAACGTAACACTTTTAGATAAATACGAGCAAAATGCCTTCGCAAAAGAAGTGCAGTATCTTAAATCTTTGGAGCCTGACCGTCTTATGCGTGGCTTTGGTGATATCTCAGGCAGAAAAATCAATGCAGAAAAATATGGTGGATGGGAAACATCTGCAATTCAGGGACACACTTTAGGTCATTATCTCACAGCAGTTTCTCAAGCCTATGCCACATCAAAGGACAAAGAATTAAAGGCAATTACTGACTATATGGTAACTGTTCTTTCGCAGTGCCAACTTAAAAATGGTTATCTTCACGCAATCCCCGAAAGTCATTATGATAAAATCGAAAAAGGCGATACATCAGATACTTGGGTACCTTGGTATTCTATGCATAAAATTTTGGCAGGACTTATTGATGTTTATGCTTTGACTGATAACAGAGATGCACTTAAAATAGCATCTAAACTTGGTGATTGGGTATATAGTCATACTTGTCAATGGACACCTGAAATTCAAAAAACTGTCCTCAATGTTGAATATGGTGGAATGAATGACTGCCTTTATAATCTTTACAAGCATACAAAGAGCGAAAAGCACTTGTCAGCTGCACACAGTTTTGACGAAATGTCACTTTTTGAGCCACTATATAATGGCGAGGATATCCTTAACGGGAAACACGCAAACACAACGATTCCAAAGATTGTTGGTGCAATCAATCGTTACAACGTGACGGGCGAAGAATATTACTTGCAGGTTGCAGCGAATTTCTGGCAGATTGTTGTGGAAAATCACACATATATCACAGGTGGCAACAAGCGAATGGGAGCATTTTGGTGAGCCAAAAGTCCTTGATGCCGAAAGAACAAGCTGCAACTGTGAAACCTGCAACACATATAATATGCTCAAACTCACTCGTGAACTTTTTAAGGTAACAGGGGATGTAAAATATTCCGATTACTACGAGAATACATTTATAAATGCAATTCTTTCTTCACAAAACCCCGAAACTGGTATGACAACCTATTTCCAACCAATGGCAACGGGATTTTTCAAGGTTTACAGTTCACCAACTGACCATTTCTGGTGTTGTACAGGCTCGGGAATGGAGAATTTTTCAAAACTTGGTGACAGTATATACTTCCACGATGAAAACCGTATTTACGTAAACCGTTACACATCTTCAAAGGTAGTCTGGGACGAAAAGGGACTTTCAATTACACAAAATGCAGATTTGCCAAAGGTTACTTTTACTGTAAATGGCTCGGGGGATGCAGAAATTGTTCTTCGTGTGCCTGATTGGTGCAAAGAAAAACCAACTGTTAAAATCAATGGGGACAAAAAACTTGTAAGAGTAAAAGACGGTTTTATCACCCTCCATAGAAAATGGAAGGATGGGGATGTAATCGAATATGAAATGCCAATGAGCATTACTGTTCATCCGCTTCCCGATAACGAAAACGCAGTTGCATTCAAATATGGTCCGTGGGTATTGAGTGCCGATATGGGTACAAAAAATATGAATACAGGCACAACAGGTGTTAATGTTACTGTACCTTTATGGGATACTTCCGTCAGCGAGACTCTCATTGTTGAAAAGGGAACAATTAACAGATGGCTTCGAAATATCGACGAAAACCTTGTGAGAATAGGGGATAGTTTTGAATTTAAACTTCTCGGAACAAATCAGCAACTTATTTTCTCACCACACTATAAGCATCACACAAGCCGTTACGGAATCTATTTCACTCTTGCCGACAGCAGAACAAAGCTCCCCGAAAATGAGGAAGATAAATATATCGTAATTGACTCCTTACCGATTGGCAACGACCAATATGAGTTTTCTCACAACTTAAAGTGTGAAAATTCCACATCGGGTAGTTTTAATGGACTTATTTATCGTGATGCCTTATCAGACGGATGGTTTAGTTATGATATGGCTGTGGAAAACACCACAACAAATTACCTTAAAGTGAAATACTTCAGCGGTGATGTTGGCAGAAAATTTAAAATTTTTGTTGATGGTGAACTTTTAGCCGATGTTACCTTGGAAAATCCATACCCCAATAATTTCTATGATGTATATTACGAAATTCCACAAGAAATGATAGGGGAAAAGGAAAGAATAACAGTAAAATTCCAAGCAGAAACAGGCAGTTTTGCAGGTGGAATTTTTGACAGATTAAGTATAGTTAAAGAAAAGTAAAAGGAAATAGAATTATGAAATTTATATCTTGGAATGTTAACGGATTCCGCGCGTGTTTGAATAAAGGTTTTGAAGAATTTTTTAAGAATGAAGATGCAGATTTTTTTTGTATTCAGGAAACAAAAATGCAACCTGACCAAGCCGATTTCAAGCCCGACGGATACTATCAATACTGGTACTCAGCCGAGAAAAAAGGCTATTCAGGTACTGCGGTTTTTGCAAAGCACGAACCAATAAGTGTTTGGTACGGACTCGATATTGACAAGCACGACCACGAGGGCAGAGCAATTACCCTTGAATATGAGAATTTCTATCTCCTTTGTGTTTACACACCCAATTCCCAACGAGAACTTGCAAGGCTCGATTATCGTCAGGAATGGGAGGACGATTTAAGGGAATACATTAAGTCTCTTGACTCAACAAAACCTGTTATTTACTGTGGGGATTTGAATGTTGCACACAATGAAATTGACCTTAAAAATCCAAAAACAAATCATCATAGCGCAGGGTTTACGGATGAAGAAAGACAGAAATTCACAGAACTTTTAAATGCAGGATTTCGTGATACATTCCGTACTCTTTATCCTGGAAAAGTTGAGTATTCTTGGTGGAGCTATATGTTCCACGCAAGGGAAAAGAATGTAGGGTGGAGAATTGACTATTTTGTTGTGTCCGACCGAATTATGCCAAAGGTAAAGGACAGCAAAATCTATACCCAGATTATGGGTAGCGACCACTGTCCAGTTGGAATTGAGATTGATATATAAATTACAAAACCCCACAGAGTAATGAAACTTTGTGGGGTTAAATTCTTCTTAGACAACTACGTAATTCATAAAATGAAGAACCACCTATGAAATGTTATTATCTCATAGGTGGTTTGATTTATAAAACTCAATTATGCCCTTTTAAATTTAAATACAAACGGCGGTTGACCGGGTAAGCCGATAATCGCTTCACCAAGACCTAATCTGGTGATATCCCAGTCCTCAACAACATTGGCATCACGCATCTGCTCAACAATACCTCTGCCTTGAACGGAAGCCATAAAGATTTCTTTTTTTCTGTTTTTACCAAACATTTCCTTTATGTATTCCTTTGACTGTGGGTCATTAACACGGAAACAAACGGATGTTAAGAAGCCTGATAACAAGCTTCGTGCACGGTTTTCGCCATAGTTGTCAAAAATCTGAGCAACGTTCTGAATACCAATCATAAATTTAACACCAAGGCTACGGCCAAAGTTAACCGCGTCATCAACGTGCTGAAGGTTAGGAATGAGGCTGAACTCGTCAGTGATGAAATAAACATTACCTTCACTCTTTTTCCTGCAAAGAGCTTCTTTAATTGCCAAGTCAAATAAAAGACTGTAAATAGGGGCAAGCATATTACCAATACCAAGGTCGTATTCGATAAATACTAATTTTCCACCCTTTTTACGGACAATGTCTCTCATGGAAAGCGTTCCTTGCTTTTTAAAGTTACCAAGGAAGATTTCTCGTGACATCTGCTGTAATTCAGAAATAACACCCTGTGTCTGTGGTGAACGGTCATCGGAAATATAGTTAACCATTGCTTTTAAATCGTCGTGAGAACTCAGTAACTCTCTGATTTGAGCTGTTGGTGAGCTATCGAGGAAGGAGCGAAGAGTGTAATTACTTGGATGTAAATCCGGATTTCTGGCAAAATGAGTAAGAATTCCCGAGAATAAATCCTTGGCTGCATTTGGAAAGAAGGGTTGAGATGTTTTTTCAAGTTTTTGGTGAAAAAGAGATTTTGCAATTTCTACAATGTTTTCTTCCATATGGTCGTCACGTTCGATTTCGTTAAAGATATTCCAATAGTCAGGACCATTTGGACCAGTTGCAGTGTTATCATTACTGATAACAATATCGCCAGGCTGATAGAATTCCTTATAGAAATCTCCCTTTGTGTCAAAGATAATCATGATATCTTCCTGAGTCATTGTGTGACGCAATTGTCTTATAATTTGGTTAAACGTGTTTGTTTTACCAGTACCAATTCCACCTAAAAGCATCATATGTCGGCTAAGCAGGTTGTGGTCAATTGGAACATAAATATCCTGTCCCATATTGTTCACACCAACAAACGCGCATCTTGGGTTGCTAGTAGGGTATGGCACTGGCTGATAATATAACTCGTTACCATCATAGACCTCAATTTTTTTCATAAATGCCTCCTATTAGTATCCATATCCATAGTCATAATCGTAAGAAGGACTAGAACTTTCGCCTGTGTCTTCACCTTCATCTAGATTTTCGTCTTCGTTTAGGTCTTCACCTTCATTGAGGTTTTCACTATCGTCAAGTTCTTCACCTTCATCTAGATTTTCGTCTTCGTTTAGGTCTTCGCCGTCATCTAGGTCTTCACCTTCGTCGAGGTTTTCACTATCGTCAAGTTCTTCGCCTTCATCTAGGTCTTCGCCTTCGTCAAGGTTTTCGCCTTCGTCAAGTTCTTCACCTTCATCTAGATTTTCGTCTTCGTCGAGGTTTTCTCCATCATTAAGATTTTCACCTTCATCTAGATTTTCGACTTCGTTTAGGTCTTCGCCGTCATCTAGGTCTTCACCTTCATCGAGGTTTTCTCTATCGTCAAGCTCTTCACCTTCATCTAGATTTTCGTCTTCGTTTAGGTTTTCGCCTTCGTCAAGGTTTTCGCCTTCATCTATATTCTCGTCTTCGTTTAGGTCTTCACCTTCATTGAGGTTTTCGCTATCGTCAAGTTCTTCACCTTCATCTAGGTCTTCGCCTTCATCTAGGTCTTCGCCTTCATCTAGGTCTTCGCCTTCGTCTAGGTCTTCGCCTTCGTCTAGGTTTTCACTATCGTCAAGCTCTTCACCTTCGTCGAGGTTTTCGTCTTCGTCGAGGTTTTCGTCTTCGTCGAGGTTTTCGCTATCGTCAAGTTCTTCGCCTTCGTCTAGGTCTTCACCTTCATCTAGATTTTCGTCTTCGTTTAGGTCTTCGTCTTCGTCAAGGTTTTCACTATCGTCAAGCTCTTCACCTTCATCGAGGCTTTCGCCTTCGTCAAGGTTTTCGCCTTCGTCAAGGTTTTCACTATCGTCAAGTTCTTCGACTTCATCTAGATTTTCGCCTTCGTCGAGGTTTTCTCCATCATCAAGATTTTCGCCTTCATCTAGATTTTCACCTTCATCTAGATTTTCGACTTCGTTTAGGTCTTCGCCTTCATCGAGGTCTTCACCTTTTTTCTGAGATTCAACTCCATCCATATTTTCGTTTTCATTGGGAGTTTCATTTGACTCTTCAACACCGGGTAATGTGGGTGCTTCATCGTTTGAAAGGTTATTGTCCTGTCCGTCAGAGTTTTGGCTGATTTTCGACTCCTCAACATTTGGTAAATCGGTGTTTTGATGTCCTTGATTCTCATTGAGATTGTTTTCAATTGGCTGATATTCACCAACCACCTTGACAGGTATATCATGCCCCATATCCTGAGCAGCCAAAATGCGATGTCTGTTATCATCCTGTGCCAAATATGTATCCCCATATTGTACTACTTTTGGCATTCTGTCCGGGTCGTAATAATTTCGGGCACAATGGCCTACATTGGAGTCGTTATATAGATTTTCTATACTCTCTCCGTTGTTTAGTCTTTCTTGAACTTCAGGAATATGTGATGCCATTTCATAGTAGTCATCCCTTGTGCGACCATGCTGACCCCAGAATTTTTCTGAATCACGAGAATCACCGAATAAATCGATTTCATGAATATTAGAAGCACTTGTCTGCGCAAATCTAGGATTATTTCGGTCAGTCTCTACATATTTTAGTCCGCCGTCATTTTCCTTTTGTAAATAGTCAAGATATTGGTCATAATTCTTACTACCATTTACATATCTGCTGTCAACCAGCGGCGAATCGGGAGTAGAGACTCGGCTCTTTGCTAGGTCTGATTGGGAAAGCGATGAATAATTGTTAGAGTAATTATTAGGAGTGTTTATTATTTGATTGTGATGTGACTGATAACGTTGTTCAACTCTGTCACGGACACGATTACATATTTCTGATTCCTGTGCTGTTCCATATCTTTCTATGGCTTCGGAATATGCTATTTGGTGGTCATAGTCACGATTGTTTATGTAATCGCGATATTGCGGGTCGTCATAGAAATAACTAGATAAATTATCCATTTCAGACTGAGCAAATTTAAAAGCATCATATTCCTGTGGCTGATAATAGTAGTCGCAATAAGGCCCTTCACCACAGGGTATGTATTCACCTATACCATTGTCGTGTAACCAAGCTTCTTTTACAGATTCTGGTTCGGTATCTTTTATTCTGTTATTTATAACATCATCCTGATATGCATGTCTCCCTTCATGAAGTACAGTATCCATACATTCAAAACTATTGTCATGAAGGTCGTTTTCATTTACTTTAATTACACCACCGCCTTTTCCATCGGGACTGTAAACACCATGACACCCATCCAAGGAATCATTACTATGCACTTCAACCGGACGAGGGTTTCTTCCTTGTGTCTTCGCCATTTTGTTTTCAAGGAGCTGTAACTGTTCCACTTTATCGTTATGACTTAATTTTGACCACTCATCACTGCGAAACTTTTGGGGGTCAAAACGGGGGGCAGACCAAGGCCAACGCATTTTAACGACCTCCATCCTTATATCGTGGTTTCCATTGTGGGTATCCAGGAATTAGTGATGGATTACTAATTAATACATGCATTCTGAGTAATGCGTTAAGATAAGAGCACTTTTCCTTTTCGCGAATGAAGGTTAATGATATTCCGCTGAAGGTATAGTCATTCTCTTCACCTGATACCCAGTTTTCGACTACGTTGAGAAAATCCTCCGGAGAATTACAAAGTACTCTTGTTAGGTTTTTAGAGATTTGCTTATCGTGAATTTCAGTTTCAATCTTTTTTTGCAATTTTAAAATATCCATATTTTTCTCCAAAATCTAAAACTGCCGAATAGAAAAATATTCTATCCGGCAGTTTTTTGTGTGTTTTATATGAAGATTACTGTTTCCACTTTTCGATACCGAAATCGCCAAGTTTTTGAATATCGTTAATCATAGCGCCGATTTCACGGATTGAAAGTTCAGCATCCTCTTCAGGCCAGATTTCTGTGTAACCTGTGTGGTCGTCTTTTTCATTCTGTCCACCAATAACACCAAAGATAGGCAACTTTTTACGTCTAATGTCAATAGCTTCTGATGCGGACTTTGTTTTAACAATCAAAGCAAGGTTTGGCTTGATTGCGTGAAGGAACAATGTAAGAAGGCTGATGAGTGTGAATGGAATAGCAAATAAGAACATAAGCATACCAAGGAATTCATTTTCAACCCAGAAACTAAATTGAACCGAACCAAGAGACCAAAGTGGAACTACAGCCGCACCTAAACCTAAGAGTTTAAGAAGCCATTTCTTTTTAACGAGGAAGAATAATGCCCCTGCCCCTGCTGCTAAAATTATTGAGAAAAGGAATGCAAGGAAACCTTCTTGCCCCATTTCACTTATACCACCGGCAATGCCGAAACCAATACCTCCACCGATTGCATATACGATTAAGCCAATGATTAAATCCCAGAAATTAAATCCATATTCACGGCGTGATTCGATACCTGCGATTTCGTCGATTGCAAATTCGTGCTGAAGTGTTGTTCTACCAGCAAGGCAACGACCAGGAGCTCTGAAAATAACTCTCTTGTTAGTAACCTGAATTCTACCGTATGCCTTTGTATATGTAATACCAAGGATTCTGTTTCTTAATGTTGCAATCTGGTACTGTCTTACAGGGACTTCACCATCGTTAGGTTTAACGCAATCAGGAATAATTCTCTTTCCCTTTTCAAAAGCGTCACCTTCGTTGATTAATGGGTCGCCAATACCGATTTGATTTTTGATTTTTGTCCATGCACCGGTTGCATTTGCTGCTACCTGAGTAACATTGATGTTAACAGAGCCATTGTTAGCGTTCTGCTGAACTGGGGTTGCCTGTGGACCAGGATTTACAGGAGCCTGAGCTACTGCACAGTTACAAACTTCGCCTTCAGCAAGTGGTCTTCCGCATTTTGTACAAAATTTTGCCATAATAAATTTTCCTTCCCTTTTTATATTTTATTAATTAATAATAATAAACGACGCAATCGCTCATTGATGACAGATTCCATTCACCATCTACATATGTGTACTGGAATGAAACGCTGTCATTGTTAGAACCTTCGCGAACTTCAAGTTGAGGCTCGTACCAACCAATGTTTCTAGTGTATTTGAAGTCGTAGGTGAGGTTAAGTGTAAATGAAACCGTTGTTCTTCCAGCATCATCAGTATAAACTGAATACTGTTTCTCGTTTGAATAATTGGTTCTGATTGCACCACTTGTGAATGTAATTTCATTTAAACCTGTACCGTCTTCTTGCATAGCTACAGTATCAACTAAGTTTGTATATATATTACTAAGGTCAATGTATTCAGGTGTTGTTTTCATCATATCTATTGAGAATGGTTTATTAGCAAGTGCATTTGCATACATTGTCTTAATAGTGTCTAAAGCTTTTGTTTCAAGAGATGTGAGAATATCTTCCTTAAATTTCATATAAGAAGTACGTACAGTTTGTGAATCATAGTTTTCATAGATGTAGAAATTTGTTTCAAATGGCTCATAAAGGTCACTTGTAAGTGTTACCTTGTGTTCGCCTTTGAATACTGCAGGGAGTGAATATGATTTTGTGCCATATTCATCTGTTTCTGGAGATGTAAGGGCTATATCATCAAATGTTACTGCTGCTTCACCATCTACATAAAGCTTAACGTTTTGAGCAACGAAGGCAGCTGATGAAACCTTGTAGTTCTTGAAGAATAACAATGTTTTAGTATCCTGTTCAATCAAAGTTACAAAGTAAGTTGAACTCTCGCCAGTTGTTTTATCAACCATTATAATCTGATAATTCTTAACTGGGTTTTCATCCTTCTTATTATCTCTATTCTCGTTGTAATCATAGCCATAACCATAGTAATCTCTTTCGTCTATTTCTTTAATGTCGAATTTTTTGACACCATAGTATGGGTTTTCACCTTCGCCAAAGTTTTGTGTCATATAGTTTGCAAAAGCTTCTTTTGTAAGCAAATCACTTTCAGGGAGTGCAAGTTGTTTATACATTGCTTCGTAATCGTTTTCTGTAAGAGCAGTGAAATAACTTTCAACTACCTTTTCAGGTGACGATAATGAAGAACCGATTGCAACAAAAACAATGAGAGCAATCACAACTGCAACGATGGGAACGAGAAGTTTCTTTTGCTTTTGAATAAAGCCCTTTACCTTTGCAGTGTCAACTTTTGGAATACTTACAACTACATCAGGTTTTGCTTGTTGCCCGTTGTCTGAAACAGGCTGTGCTACAGGCTGTTGAAATTGTTCAGCAGAATTATCTACCAACAATGCACTACAGTATTGACAAAATCTGTTTTCATCTGGATTAGGTTTACCACATTCAGGGCAAAACATAATACATACCTCCTAAATATTAACAAAATATTAATACGATTTTAGCACGGTAAAGTGTCAATGTCAACGAATAAACACTAAAATATCTAAAGATTTTACAAATTTTGCATAAAAAAAGAACCTTTGAACTTATATAGAATAGTCCAAAGGTTGGGGTCTCTCAATTAGGGATTTAACAGCCTTAAATCAATGATTTTGGCACAAAACTTCGTTAAAATGCTTGAAATCCGTCAGGATTCCTTCGCATTTATGCCTTGTTTTGCACTCAAACTTATAAGATTTAAGGTGCG
>JAGAMK010000045.1 GCA_017624735.1 Clostridia bacterium | reverse complement strand
TGTAAGGCAGATGCTCTCCCAGCTGAGCTATGCTCCCACATTTTTTTGCTGCTGTGTTTCAGCGGCTCGTATAAGATAACACATAAAAAAAGATTTGTCAACACTTTTTTTCAACTTTTTTTAATTTTTTTGAAAAAAGTTCTTCATAGGTAAGAATTATGATATTTGCCTATCTCTGTTAAAAACTTAATTCTGTAAATTAGAGTTTGTCGGGATGTTTAATTGAGTTATTCTCGGCTCCCCTGAAAGGGGAGCTGTCAACGAAGTTGACTGAGGGGTAGTTAGTTTATCTGTTCACTATCTCTCCCTCCGTCTTTGCCTTGCGGCAAATCCACCTCCCTAGTCAGAGGGAGGCATTACAATTGCAACGCAGTTCCTACACTTTTCACTTTGCGTTTTGCACTTTGCATTCATCCCGACAAATTCAAATTTGTATAACATTTAAAATGCTCGCAAAAGAAAATGTTATATTCTTCTTGAAAATATTGGCAAGGGATAGTATAATACTATAATATATGCGACAAAAATATTGTTTGTTGCGAAAAATTTTCAGAAAGGGGCGTTTTCTATGTGTGAAAAGCCAAAGTTTTACATCACAACAGCCATTGCGTACACATCACGCAAGCCACACATCGGTAACAGTTACGAAATAGTGCTCACCGATGCTATTGCGAGGTACAAGCGAATGCAGGGCTTTGATGTTTTCTTTTTGACAGGTACTGACGAGCACGGACAAAAAATTGAAGAATACGCCAAGGAAGCAGGCGTTAGCCCAAAAGAATACGTTGATAAGGTTGCAGGCGAAATCAAAGGTATTTGTGACCTTTTAAATACAACTTATGACCATTTTGTACGTACAACTGATGATTATCACGAAAAAGCAGTTCAGGGTATTTTCAAAAAACTCTATGAGCAGGGTGATATTTATAAGAGTGAATATGAGGGACTTTATTGTACTCCTTGCGAGTCATTCTGGACAGAAAGCCAGTTAGTTGACGGCAAGTGTCCTGACTGTGGCAGAGAAGTTAAGAAAGCAAAGGAAGAAGCATATTTCCTCAAACTCTCCAAATATCAGAAACAACTTGAAGAATTCATTGAAAGCAACGAAAACTTCATTTATCCTGAGGCTCGTAAAAAAGAAATGCTTAACAATTTCATCAAACCCGGTCTTCAGGATTTGTGCGTTTCTCGTACATCTTTCAAATGGGGTATCCCTGTAACATTTGATGACCGTCACGTTATCTATGTTTGGATTGATGCTCTTTCAAACTATATTACTGCTCTTGGTTATAACCCTGATGGTAGTGGTGACAATTATAAAAAATACTGGCCTGCTGATGTTCATATTATCGGCAAGGACATTGTAAGATTCCACACAATTTACTGGCCAATTATGCTTATGGCACTTGGTGAGCCTTTACCAAAACAGGTTTACGGTCACCCATGGCTTCTCTTTGGTGAAGACAAAATGAGTAAATCTCGCGGTAATGTTATTTATGCTGATGACCTTACAGAGATTTTCGGTGTTGATGCAGTTCGTTACTATCTTCTTTCAGAGATGCCACACGCACACGACGGCTCAATCACTTACGAAGCAATGATTGACCGTTTCAACACGGACCTTGCAAACACTCTCGGTAACCTTGTAAACAGAACTATTGCAATGCAGAACAAGTATTTTGACGGTGTTGTTCAAGCACCAACTTGTGCAACTGAATTTGACGAAGACCTTAAAGACTGTGCTAAAAAGGCACTCCAAGGTTTTGATAAGTACATTTCAGAGTACAAGATGAGTGATGCAGTTGAATGTGTAATCAATTTTGCCCGTCGTTGCAATAAATATATTGACGAAACAATGCCTTGGGCACTTGCAAAAGACGAAGCACAGAAAGAAAAACTCGGCACAGTTCTTTACAATCTTCTTGAAGGCATCCGTGTTCTTTCTGCACTCATCTCCCCTATTATGCCTGAAACTGCAGTTAAAATTGCAGAACAGTTGAATGTTTCCGTTGCTACTTATGAAAGCATTCAGGAATGGGGCGGACTCACAGCAGGTGTTAAGGTTGGTACTGCAACTCCTCTCTTCTCTCGTATTGATGGTGAAAAGTTAATCGCCGAATTACAGGCTAAAAAAGAAGCAGAGGAAAAGGCAAATGCTCCTGCACCTAAAATTGAGAGACTTGCACCTATCGAATTCAACGACTTTATGAAAGTTGAACTTCGTGTTGCAGAAGTTAAGAATTGTGAGCCAATCAAAAAGGCAAAGAAACTTTTAAAACTCACTCTTGATGATGGTACAGGTACTGACAGAATTGTTGCAAGCGGTATTGCAAAATGGTATAAGCCGGAAGACCTTATCGGCAAAAAAGTTATCGTTGTTGCAAACCTTAAACCTGCGGTTCTTTGCGGTGTTGAGAGTAACGGCATGATTCTTGCAGCTGACGTTACAGAAGAAGATGCAAAAGTTATTTTTGTTGATAAAGATATGCCAAACGGAGCGAGAATAAGATAATGTATCATAACATTTTTGATTCACACGCACACTATGATGACGAGCAGTTTGAACTTGATAGAAACGAACTGCTCGTTTCTTTTAAAGAAAAAGGAATTTCAGGTGTTGTATGCTGTGGTGTAAACATAGAAACAAGTGAATTTGCAGTTGAGCTTTCTCACAAATACGATTTCGTCTATTCTGCAGTAGGATTTCATCCCCTTGACAATGACGAATACAGAGATGGTGATTTGGAGAGAATAAAAGAGTTAGCACAGGACGAAAAATGTGTTGCCATCGGTGAAATCGGACTTGACTATCACTACGAAAAGGAAAGTCGTGAAAATCAGTTAATTCTTCTTGAAAAGCAAATTCAGTTGGCAAACGAACTTGATTTGCCCATCATTTTCCACGACAGGGAATCCCACGAGGACACACTTAATATTCTAAAAAAGTATAAGCCAAAAGGTGTTCTGCATTGTTTCTCGGGTAGTGTTGAAATGGCAAAGGAAATCATCAAACTCGGTATGTATATCGGTCTTGGTGGTGCTGTTACATTCAAAAATGCAGTTAAGCCTTGTGAGGTTGCAAAGTTTGTGCCAAGCGACAGATTACTCATTGAAACCGACGCACCATATATGACTCCCGTGCCATTCCGTGGCAAGAGATGTGATTCCTTGCATATTCCATACACAGCAGAAAAAATTGCAGAATTACGAGGTGTTACAGCACAGGAAATTCTTGATATGACAGATAAAAACGCAAGACAATTATTTAATATAAGGTGATATTATGCTTAAACACATTGTAATGTGGAAATTTAAGGATGCAGAGGGCAAAACAAAGGACGAAAACATTGAAATCGTTAAAAATGGTCTTGAAGCACTCCCTCCACTCATTCCACACATAAAAAAACTCACGTTCCTTAAAAATCAGGTTGAGTGTGAGAGGAATTTTGATGCACTTTTAGTTGTTGAAACTGAAAACGAAGAAGAACTCGAAAAATACAAGGTTCATCCCGAGCACAAAAAGGTTGCTGCTTACGTTGCGAAAGTAACCGAGAGCAGAGGCGCAGTTGATATTTGGGAATAAAGAAAACGGACATCACACGATGTCCGTTGTTTTTTGCTCATTTTGTGAAAATACGCATCCGCAATAATTTTGTCTGTAAAGGTTAAAGGCTTTACTTAATTCTATTGAGCGTTTATATCCTTCTCGTTTCTTGAAATCTGACGGTAACCAATTAACGCCATATTCATTTGCTAATTCATTACCTATTTCGTTGATTTTTTCGGCATTTTTAAGTGGACTTATGGTAAGCGTTGTTGTGAAATAATCGTAGTTATATTCTTTTGCTTCATTTGCTGTTTTTTCAAGTCGTAAGCGATAACATTTAAAGCATCTTTTACCACATTCACGGTAGTTTTCAAGTCCTTTTGCCATCTCGTAAAACTTTTCACTTTCAAAATCACAGTCAAGCATTTTTACAGGATATTTTGTTTTCATTTCAGAAATCAGTCGCTTCTGCTCTGCTTTGCGTTTTTCGTATTCAGTTTCAGGGTAGATATTGGGGTTGTAGTAAAGTATTGTAATTTCGAAATATTGAGAAAGATATTCAATGCAATAACTACTGCAAGGAGCACAACAAGAATGGAGAAGAATTGTTGGCACTCTATCCCCTAAACTCTCAATTATTTTATCAAGTTGTTTCTGGTAGTTGGCTTTTTGCATAATATCCTCACAAACTATAGTGGCGGGGTCAAGACCCCGCCCTACCATATTGGTCTTATTTATTCTTCGTTTCGTTTGAAGAAACGGCGTTCTTCAACTTCTTCTTTTTTCTCTATGGGGAGAATTTCGACTTTGACTTTACCAATACGACGTTCTTCAACATTTAAAACTGTGAATTTCACATTTTCAAACTGAACCTCGTTCATTTCTCCGTCCTGTGGTAAAAAACCAAGAACGCTGATAATGTATCCACCGATTGTATCATAATCACCTTCAGGGAATGTTTTACCTGTATGTTCTTCAACTTCTTCAATATCAGTGATACCGTCAACCTCAAAAACTGTGTCATTGATGATTGAGATTTCTTCATCTTCCTGGTCATATTCGTCCTGAATATTACCAACGATTGATTCAAGCAAGTCTTCAAGAGTAACAATACCTGCTGTACCACCGTATTCATCAATAACGACTGCCATCTGAACTCGTTTTTCTGTCATTTCAGTAAAGAGTTCGCCACAACGCTTCGTTTCGGGAACATAATATGCAGGTCGCATCATATCCCTTACTGTTTTTGTCTTTGGAAGACTTGTTCCCACATATTTAAGGAAGTCTTTAATATAAACAATACCGATAATATCGTCAGGGTCTTCTTCATAAACAGGAATTCTCGAAAAACCATTTTCGATTGAGAGCTTAACTGCTTCGCTGAGTGGCTCGTCATCGTCAATACAAACCATATCTGTACGATGTGTCATAATATCGGCAACGTCAATATCGTCAAACTCAAAAATGTTGTTAATCATTTCAATCTGAACATCTTCAATAACACCTTTTTCGCCACCAACGTCAACCATCATTCGGATTTCTTCTTCCGTAACAACTTCTTCGTCAGCGTGAGGGTCAATACCAATAAGTCTTAACACACCATTAGTTGAAAGAGCAAGGAATTTAACAACCGGTCTTGTAATTTTTGCCACAAAAACAAGAATTGGCGCTGCCATAAAAGCCATTTTTTCAGGCTTGTTCATAGCAATTTTCTTTGGTACAAGCTCACCTAAAACAAGTGAGAAATATGACATAACAAGTGTGATTACAACTGTTGAAAATCCGCTGATTACACCAACAGGAATAACATTCACGATACTTGTTTTCGCAATTGCGTTAGAAAGCATTTCTGCGAATGACTGTGCAGCAGTAGCAGATGTCAAAAAACCTGCCAATGTAACACCAATTTGGATTGTTGACAAAAATGAACTTGTGTTTTCAGTAAGTTTCTGAATCTGTTTTGCTTTTTTGTTACCCTCACTTGCCATTTTATCAATTTTGTTGTCGTTAAGAGTAACAATTGCCATTTCTGACATTGAGAAAAATGCATTGACAAAAATCAATGCGAAAAGAGTTACTATTTTAATAATAATACTCCCGGGGTCCGTGCCCATGTGACAAAACCGTCCTTATAAAAAATATAGAGATATTTATAGAATATCAGTATGTATTTTATACCAAAATATGCATTCCGTCAAGAGTGGTATAAGATAGTTGATTATTATATTTTTCCTATTCAACCAAAATACAATAAAAATGGCTAAATTTTTATGGCTTATTGCTTACTTTTTGAGCATAAATCTCTTTACATTTTACGACAAAAGTGTTATCATTTATAATGTATGAATGGGCATATATCAACTGTATTATGCTTTTATACTTATTTAATATTTAATTCCATTAAGGAGGAAATACAAAATGGCAGAAAACAAGACACCCATAGTTCGTCAAAAGAAAACTATGGACGGTAATACTGCTGCTGCTCACGTATCTTATGCGTTCACAGAAGTAGCCGGTATTTACCCAATCACTCCATCTTCACCTATGGCTGACTACGTTGACCAGTGGTCTGCACAGGGAAGAAAGAACATTTTCGGCACACAGGTTAGAGTTGCTGAAATGCAGTCAGAAGCAGGTGCAGCAGGTACAGTTCACGGTTCTCTTGCAGCAGGTGCTCTCACAACAACTTATACAGCATCACAGGGTCTTCTTCTTATGATTCCTAACATGTATAAAATTGCTGGTGAGCTTCTTCCTTCAGTTTTCCATGTATCAGCTCGTTGCGTAGCTTCACACGCTCTTAACATTTTCGGTGACCATTCAGACGTTTATGCTTGTCGTCAGACAGGTTTCGCAATGCTCGCTGAAACAAATACACAGGAAGTTATGGACCTTGGTGCTGTTGCTCACTTGGCAACAATCGAAAGCCGTGTTCCATTCCTTAACTTCTTCGATGGTTTCAGAACATCTCACGAAATTCAGAAAATTGATATCTGGGATTATGAAGACCTCAAAGAAATGTGCAACATGGATGCTGTTAAGGCATTCAGAAAACATGCTCTTAACCCAGAACGTCCTGCAACTCGTGGTTCACACGAAAACGGCGACATCTTCTTCCAGCACAGAGAAGCTTGTAACTCATATTACGATGCTGCTCCTGCTATTGTTGAGAAGTATATGAACAAGGTTAATGAGAAACTCGGTACAAACTACAAACTCTTCAACTACTACGGTGCTCCTGATGCAGAACGTGTAATCGTTGCTATGGGTTCAATCTGTGACGTTGCTGAAGAAGTTATTGATTACCTTACAGCTAAGGGTGAAAAAGTTGGTCTTGTTAAGGTTCGTCTTTACAGACCATTCTCAGCTAAAGCATTCTGCGAAGCTATCCCTGAAACAGCTAAGAAGATTGCAGTTCTTGACAGAACAAAGGAACCAGGTTCAATCGGTGAACCTCTCTTCCTTGACGTAATCGCAGCTCTTAACGAAATGGGCAGAACAGCAAAGGTTTGTGGCGGTCGTTACGGTCTTGGTTCAAAAGACACACCTCCATCAAGCATCTTTGCAGTTTATGAACACCTTAATGCTGAAACACCGGCTCGTCAGTTTACACTTGGTATCCACGACGACGTTACTCACCTTTCACTTGAAGAAAAACCAGCTCCAAACACAGCTGCAGAAGGTACAATCGAATGCAAGTTCTGGGGTCTTGGCGGTGACGGTACTGTTGGTGCTAACAAAGACTCTATCAAGATTATCGGTGACCATACAGACAAGTATGTTCAGGCTTACTTCCAGTATGACTCAAAGAAAACAGGTGGTATCACAATTTCTCACCTTCGTTTCGGCGACAGCCCAATCAAGAGTCCATACTACATAAATAAGGCTGACTTCGTTGCTTGTCACAATCCATCATACGTTGAAAAAGGCTTCAAGATGGTTCAGGACGTTAAACCAGGCGGTGTATTCCTTATTAACTGCCAGTGGAACGCTGACGAACTTAATGCTAAACTCAACGCTGAAACAAAGAAATATATTGCTGATAACAACATTCAACTTTACACAGTTAACGCTATCGACCTTGCTGCTGAAATCGGTCTTGGCAAGCGTACAAACACAATTCTTCAGGCTTCTTTCTTTGCCCTTGCAAACGTTCTTCCTAAGGACGAAGCAATCGGCTACATGAAACAGGCTGCTATGAAGTTCCTCAAGAAGGGACAGGATATCGTTGACATGAACCATAAGGCTATCGACGCAGGTTTCGGTGCATACACTAAGATTGACGTTCCTGCAGATTGGGCTAACGCAGTTGACACAACAGAAGCTGCTGCTTCAGTTGGTGCTGAAAAGCTCGTTAAGATGGTTGACAACATCATGCTTCCAGTAGGCAAGATGGATGGTGACTCAATCCCAGTTTCTAAGTTTATGGACCACGTTGACGGTCAGTTTGAACAGGGCGCTGCTGCTTATGAAAAACGTGGTGTTGCAGTTATGGTTCCTGAATGGGATTCAAGCACATGTGCACAGTGTAACAAGTGTTCATATGTATGTCCACACGCTACAATCCGTCCATACCTTCTTACAGAAGAAGAAGCTGCTAATGCTCCTGCATCTGCTCAAATCGTAGATAAGAAAGCAGGTAAAGGCAAGGGCGTTTACAAGTACTCACTTGCAGTTTCTCCACTTGACTGTATGGGTTGCGGAGTTTGCGTTGGCGTTTGTCCTACAAACTCACTCAAGATGGTTTCTCGTGAATCACAGGACTACAAGCAGGAAGCATTCGGCTACATGGTTGAAAACGTAACAGTTAAAGAAGACGTTGCTGACAACACAGTAATCGGTAGCCAGTACAAGACTCCACTCCTTGAGTTCTCAGGCTCTTGCGCAGGTTGTGCTGAAACAGCATATGCTCGTCTTATCACACAGCTCTTCGGTGACAGAATGTACATCTCTAACGCAACAGGTTGTTCATCTATCTGGGGTGGCCCTGCTGCTACATCACCATACACAGTAAACAAAGACGGTCACGGTCCTGCATGGGCTAACTCACTCTTTGAAGATAATGCTGAACACGGCTTTGGTATGTACCTTGGTCAGAAAGCAATCAGAAATCGTCTTATTGAAGATGTTAAGGCAATTCTTGACAACTGCAACACACCTGCAAACGTAGTTGAAGCTGCTAACGAATACCTTGCAACTCTTGAAGATGGTTCAAAGAACACAGCTGCTACAAATGCTCTCGTTGCTGCTCTTGAAGGCTTTGATTGTGATTGCGAAATGAAGAAAGACATTCTTGAAAACAAAGAATATCTTTCAAAGAAATCTGTATGGATTTTCGGTGGCGACGGTTGGGCATACGACATCGGTTTCGGTGGTGTTGACCACGTTCTTGCTGCTGGTGAAGACGTAAACATCATGGTATTTGATACTGAAGTTTATTCAAATACAGGTGGTCAGGCTTCTAAGGCTTCTAACATCGGTCAGGTTGCACAGTTCGCTGCTGCAGGTAAGGGCATCGCTAAGAAGAGCCTTGCTGAAATTGCAATGAGCTATGGTTACGTTTACGTAGCACAGATTGCTATGGGTGCTGACAACAACCAGACAATTAAGGCTATCACAGAAGCTGAAGCATATAATGGTCCATCAATCATCATCGCTTATGCTCCTTGTGAAATGCACTCAATTAAGGGTGGTATGGTTAACTGCCAGGCTGAAATGAAGAAGGCTGTTGACTGCGGTTACTGGAATATGTTCCGTTACAACCCAGCTCTCAAAGCACAGGGCAAGAACCCATTCACAATTGACAGCAAAGAAGCTAAGACAAGCTACCGTGACTTCCTTATGAACGAAGCACGTTACTCATCACTTTCTCGTGCATTCCCAGAAAGAGCAGAAGTTCTCTTCGCAAAGGCTGAGGAAACAGCAAAAGAAAGATATGAACACCTTACTCGTCTTCAGGCTCTCTATGCTCCAAAGGAAGACTAATTAAAGTTTTCATATAAGCTAAAAACAGGACCTCACTCGAAAGAGTGGGGTCCTTAATTGATTTAGAATTGTAAGTAAGACGGATTAACACTAATACAAATTTGAATTTGTCGAATTGTTTGAATGATAAATTGTTGCCTCCCTCTGACGAGGGAGGTGGCACAAGAGCATAGCGAGTGACGGAGGGAGAGATAGGCTTATGTGTTTACTAAATCTCTCCCTCAGTCTCACTTCGTTCGACAGCTCCCTCGTCAGAGGGAGCCGAAAAAACAACCCAAAAGAAATAGACAAACTCCAATTTGTTGATTTGATGCTTATTAAACGCTTAATCTTCTGCACTTTATTTCCCTGTTGACATTTTGAGAAAATACATATAAAATCTAATTATAACCTATATAATTTAAAGAGGTGTGAATTATGAAGAAATGTCCTGCTTGTGAAGCGATTTACAATGACAATACCATTAGTTTCTGTGCAAAATGTGGTGCTGAATTAGTTGATGATGTTGTTGCAGAGCCTATTACAGAACCTGTATCAGAACCTGCTCCACAGCCTACTCCACCCCCTGCTCCATCACAATACAATTATAATTACAACAACCAATATAACACTCCACCTTGTAAATATTGCTCAAACTGTGGTAACCCTTGTGACCCAAAGGCGGCTATATGTGTTAAATGCGGTGCTCCATTCGGGAAATCCTATTCGCCATACTCACCGGAAGATGACAAACCATCAGGCGGGTTAAAATTCGTATGTTTCTTAATTCCTATTGTTGGTCTTATCCTTTATCTTGTTAATATGAATGAAAAGCCCGTGAGCGCTAAGGCTTACGGTAAAATGGCACTCATAGGTTTTATTGTCAGCATTGTTCTTTACATTCTCTATTTTGTTTTTTTACTCTTTATCCCATTGTTTGCATTTGCCTTTGACTCAGGTGTAACTTATTACGATTCAGATATACTGTATTCAGGAATCTGTTCTCTTTTCTAAAGCAAAAATATAGTCCTTACCATTTGGTAAGGACTTTTTATATGGATTTATTTTCTTTTACCGTAAATTAATTCGTAATTTTCATCGTGGTATTTAACATGCTCTTTATATGTCTTTGAATATTTTGCCACATAAGGTTCAACCATACCTATTATAAAGTAAAGATATTCCGTTTCTGCAGGATTAAGTGCTGCGTCAATGGATTTCATACCGGGATTACAGATAGGACCAACCATAAGACCTTTACATATATCTGTATCGTAATATTTTTCATAAAAATCTGCCTTGTCAGGGTATTGTACTGCGATTACCTTATCACAGTATGTGGCTGTAGGGTCGCATTGAATTTTCATTTTTGCGTTTATTCTGTTATGAATAACGGATGAAATCATTGGTCTTTGCTCGTCGAGTTTTGCTTCTTTCTCAACAATGGATGCCAATGTCAGTACTTCATGGAGAGAAAATTCACTTGCTTCCACTTTCTGCATAAACTCATCATTAAAAACCTTTTTTGTGCCATTCAAAAGCATTAAAATAATATCCTTTGCTGTAGCATTTTCGGGGATATCGTAAGTCAAAGGAAAAATATATCCTTCGAGATAAAAACAGACATTTTCCTGATTTTTTAGGTCTTCTAAAAAGGGATATTGTGTAAAATCAATCCATTCGTCATAAGTCTGAGCAAGATTTATGAATTCATCACTTGTGCAAAGCCCTTTTTCTTCTAAAAGCCACGAAATTCTCAACAAGGTATATCCCTCAGGAATAGTGACTTTAACAGTTGGTATTTGAGTTGTGCTTTCTTCCACTTCTTTCTTACTTACACAGGATGCAAATGAAAAAATTATGGAGAATACAAGTAATAATGCAATAATTCTTTTAATCATAGTAATCCTTTGTTTTTTCTATTTAATATACTATAATATTACAACAAATCACACAAAAATACAAGACGGGAAGTGAAATCATCCACTCCCCGTCATTTTTAGTTATTCGAGAAATTAATATTTCTTTCTTGCCACATATGATGTGTGAAGAATATCGTGAGCCTTGTGGCTTCCCGGTTTGCCAAGGAACTCTGTGTAAAGAGTCTTGATTGCCTCATTTTCATGTGACTTTCTTACTGAATTGTTTCTGTCAGCTGTGTAAAGTGCTTCTGCACGACGAGCTTTAAGGTCAATGAAGTTACGAACAACAGCGTGCTGAATTGGCTGACCACCACCGTTGATACAACCACCTGGGCAACCCATAATCTCAATGAAGAGATATTCGCTTGTGCCGTTCTTAATCTGGTCCATAAGAACCTTTGCGTTCTTTGTACCTGATGCTACTGCAACCTTAATCTTCTTACCTGCAACGTCGTATTCAGCTTCCTTAACGCCTTCCATACCACGAACTGCTACGAAATCAACATCTTCGAGAGTTTCGCCTGTAAGCTTTTCAACTGCAGTACGAAGAGCTGCTTCCATAACTCCACCTGTTGCGCCGAAGATTGTTGATGCACCTGTGCTTTCGCCAAATGGTTGGTCAAATTCTTCGTCAGGAAGATGTTTAAAGAAGATACCAGCACTCTCAATCATTCTTGCGAGTTCTCTTGTTGTAAGAGCGATATCAACATCAGGATAACCAGATGCTGCCTGGTCGTCACGCTTTGTTTCAAATTTCTTTGCTGTACAAGGCATAATACCAACAACAACCATATCTTTAGGGTCCATACCAAGCTTTTCAGCATAGTATGTCTTCATGATTGCACCGAACATCTGCTGTGGTGATTTACAGCTTGAAAGGTGTGGAATCTGTTCAGGATAGTAGTGTTCACAGTACTTAATCCAACCTGGTGAGCAAGATGTAATCATTGGAAGTGTGCCACCATTCTGAACTCTTTCAATAAGTTCGTTAGCTTCTTCCATAATTGTAAGGTCAGCAGCAAAGTCTGTGTCGAATACTTTATCGAAACCAAGACGACGAAGAGCAGCAACCATTTTGCCTTCAACATTTGTACCGATATGCATACCGAATGCTTCACCGAGAGTTGCACGGATTGAAGGAGCTGTCTGAACAATAACGAACTTTGTAGGGTCGTTAATTGCTGCAAGAACTTTATCTGTATCGTCTTTTTCAACGATAGCACCTGTTGGGCAGTTAACGATACACTGACCACAAGAGATACATGAAACATCTGCAAGGTCTTTATCAAATGCTGAGCTTACGTGTGTATCAAAACCACGAGCGTTAGCACCGATAACTGAAATGCCCTGCTGGTCACAAGCTGCGATACAACGACGGCAAAGGATACATTTGTTGTTATCTCTTACCATATGAGCTGCTGAATCGTCAAAATTGTAACGAGTCATTTCACCGTCAAATCTGTCTTCAATATCTACGCCGAATTCCTTGCAGAGTTTCTGAAGTTCGCAAGTTCCACTACGTACGCATGAAAGACATTTTCTATCGTGATTTGAAAGGATGAGTTCAAGAGTCATTTTTCTTGAATGTCTAACCTTTTCTGTGTTTGTGAAGATTTCCATTCCCTCGTTTACTGGGAATACACAAGATGCAACAAGGCTTCTTGCACCCTTAACCTCTACCATACAGATACGGCAAGCACCAATCTGGTTGATTTCTTTAAGGTAGCAAAGTGTAGGGATTTCAATACCCGCATAGCGAGCAGCTTCAAGGATAGTGCTGCCCTTTGGTACTGTATAAGGTCTGTTATTAATTTTAATGTTTACCATTTTTTGCACTCTCCTTATTTCTTAATAATTGCGCCGAACTTACAAGAATCAATACATACGCCACACTTGATACATTTATTTGTATCGATTGTGTGAGGATTCTTAACTGTACCGCTGATAGCACCAACAGGGCACTTTCTAGCACAGAGTGTACAACCCTTACAAGCATCAGCAACGATTTCATACTTAACAAGTTTCTTACAAACACCTGCAGGACAAGTCTTATCAACAACGTGAGCTACATATTCGTCACGGAAGAATTTAAGAGTTGCAAGAACAGGGTTTGGAGCTGTCTGACCAAGACCGCAAAGTGAGTTTTCTTTGATGTAGTAGCAAAGCTCTTCAAGTTCGTCAAGGTCTTTAAGTGTTGCTTTACCGTCAGTAATCTTTTCAAGCATTTCACGAAGACGCTTTGTACCGATACGGCAAGGAGTACACTTACCACAAGATTCATCAACTGTAAAGTCAAGGAAGAATTTAGCGATGTCAACCATACAGTTGTCCTCGTCCATTACGATAAGTCCGCCTGAACCCATCATACAACCGATTGCTGTAAGGTTATCATAGTCGATTGGAGTGTCCATAAGAGATGCAGGGATACATCCGCCTGAAGGACCACCAGTCTGAGCAGCCTTGAATTTCTTACCATTTGGAATACCGCCACCGATTTCGTCGATAACTTCACGAAGTGTAGTACCCATTGGAACTTCAACAAGACCTGTATTATTGATTTTACCGCCGAGAGCAAATACCTTTGTACCCTTTGATTTTTCTGTACCCATTGATGCGAACCATTCAGCACCCTTGAGAATAATCTGTGGGATATTAGCAAATGTTTCAACGTTGTTTTCTGTTGTTGGTTTGCCGAAAAGACCTTTAACTGCAGGATATGGAGGACGAGGTCTTGGCTCACCACGGTTACCTTCGATTGAAGTCATAAGAGCTGTTTCTTCACCGCAAACGAATGCACCTGCACCGAGACGGATGTGAAGGTCAAAGTCGAAACCTGAATTGAAGATGTTTTTACCAAGAAGACCATATTCCTTAGCCTGGTCAATAGCAATCTGAAGTCTGTTAACTGCGATTGGGTATTCAGCACGAACATAAACATAACCCTCTGTTGCACCTGTTGCATAACCACAGATAGCCATTGCTTCGATGATACAATGTGGGTCACCTTCAAGAACTGAACGGTCCATGAATGCACCTGGGTCACCTTCGTCAGCATTACAAACAACATATTTCTGGTCAGCCTGGTTAGCAGCTGTAAAGCTCCATTTAAGACCTGTTGGGAATCCGCCGCCGCCACGGCCACGAAGACCGGAGTCTTTAACTACCTGAATAACCTGTTCAGGTGTGTACTCTGTAAGACACTTAGCCAATGCCTGATAACCGTCAAAAGCTATGTACTCATCGATATTTTCAGGGTCGATAACACCACAGTTACGAAGAGCAACACGCTTCTGCTTTGCATAGAATGTTGTGTCGTTAAGAGATTTGATTTCATCAGGTGTTACTGTTTCATCATAGAGAAGACGAGTAACAATTCTACCCTTGAGAAGGTGTTCTTCAACGATTTCAGGGATATCTTCAACCTTTACCTGTGAATAGAAACTTCCTTCAGGATAAACAATCATGATTGGGCCGAGAGCACAAAGACCAAAACAACCTGTTCTGATAACTTTGATTTCTTCACTTAAGCCTTTTTCAGCAATCTGAGTTTCAAGAGCCTCAATAATTGCTGCGCTGTTTGAAGAGGTACAACCGGTACCGCCGCAAACAAGTACGTGTGAACGATACATTTTGTTTCCTCCTTATTTCACTGTATATTCAGCAACAGGGTTACCGTTAACGATATGGTCATTAACAACCTTTGCTGCTTTTTCAGCTGTCATTTTAACATAAGTTACTTTTTCTTTACCTGGTTGGATTACTTCAACGATTGGCTCAAACTGGCACATACCGATACAGCCTGTCTGTGAAACTGTAACTCCTTTAAGATTTCTTTTTGCAACTTCATCAACGAAAGCATTAAGAACTGGACGAGCACCTGCTGCAATACCGCAAGTAGCCATACCAACAACAATTCTGATTGCATCGTCGCCAGTATCTTCACGAACTGTCATTTTCTGCATTGTTGCTTCTTTAATAGCCATAAGTTCTGCAAGAGTTTTCATTTATAGAGCACCTCCGTGTTTTCTTTAATAAATTCAAGTATCCACTGTGAAATTTCATAACTATCAAGTGGAACATCACCCAATATTGCTTTGATTTCACGGGTATCACACACAAAGTCTTTTCCGTCAACTGTATGTTTATAAACAAAGTCACGGTCAGTATTCATTGTGATAAGCATTTGAATGGTTGAAGCCACATCGCCTAATGGTGTGAAATCAACGCTATCCGTCTTGAAATTTGCCTTAACCTCAGTACCAACACCGAGTTCTGATTTTATTTCAAGACTACCACCCGTTTGCTCCGCTGCCATTTTAAAAAGTGGAATTCCCATACCAACCTTTCTCGTTGTTCTTGTTGTAAAGAATGGGTCGATAACACTTTTTTGCTGTTCTTCACTCATGCCCTTGCCATTATCGTAAATTCCGATAAACAAGGTGTGGTCAGTTGTGTTCTCACTGACTTCAATCGTAATGAGTGGAGCACCGGCAGAGATTGAATTCTGAGCAATATCTAAAATATTAAGAGATAGTTCTCTCATTATGCCATGTACTTTTCAAGAATGCCTGGGATGTCGTCACCTGTAAGTTTACCGTAAACTTCGTCGTTAACTGTAAGAACAGGGGCAAGACCACAAGCACCGATGCAACGGCAAGCTTCAAGAGAGAATTTACCGTCCGGTGTGCATTCATCCGGGCCGATACCGAGTTTTTCTGTGATTTTGTCAACAAGGTCCTGAGCACCCTTAACATAACAAGCTGTACCGAGACAAACTGAAATGTTGTACTGGCCTTTTGGAGAAAGTGAGAACTGAGCGTAGAATGTTGATACTCCGTAAACTTTTTCAAGTGGAACATCCATACCTTCAGCAATCATAACCTGAACCTCATAAGGAAGGTAACCGTAGATACCCTGTGCTTCCTGCATTACATGCATAAGCATACTTTTGTCATCCTTATTTGCTTCAATGACAGCCTTAAGCTGTTCTTCTTGTTCCGGTGTTCCTGAAAATGGAATGGAACTTAATTTTTTGAGCATTTTGGAATTTCCTCCTTTTGTCTGATTATGGCAGAAAAACTGCCTTTATTTAAAAATTTAATACCGTAACATTACATAACAGTACATGGTAAGATTATATCAAAACATTCGAAAAATGTCTATCTTTTTTTCAATATTTTTATACAATTATAGACAATATTGGCGATTAGCATATAAACCGTATGCTGCTTTTGTGTTTATTCACAACTTTCCATCACTTTTTCAAGCAAATCCACTGCATTTTCAAGGCTTTTCTGCCCTACTGTTGCAACAGAAAAGGCAATTTCAGGAAATTCGTTTTTTTCATTAGCAGGAATTAAAATAACACCCTCTTTTTCTGCTTTATCACAAAACTCTTTTGTGGACACTTTAACATTGAATTTACACTTTATATAAAGAGGCGAATTGGTCTTTAAAATCTCAACTTTCCCACCAAATCTTTCAAATAACAAATCTGTAAGAATTTTTGATTTTTGTGCATAGATTTTTCTTGATTTTCTAATCTGTGAATTAAGGTGACCGTCACGGATGTAACTGCAAAGTGCAATTTGGTCTGCCTTGGAAACAGTCTGGTTGTAAACATCTTTTTTCTGCTTGTATTTTTCCGTAAGCTTTGGTGGTAAAATCATAAAGCTTATACGTATTGACGGAAGCAAAAGCTTTGAAAAAGTGCCTAAATAGACAGTATTTTCTCCACCATTCAGGCCTTGTAAGGATGGTGTGGGACGATTAAAATAACGAAATTCGCTACCATAGTCATCTTCAATTATAAGTTTATTGTTTGCCCTTGCAAATTCAGTTAAATCAAACCTTTCCTTAACGCTCATAACATCACCCCATCGGGTTGAATATGATGGTGAAACATAGATTATATTGCTTGTTTCTCGGTTGTTGTTAACCTTAAAACCATAGTCATTAAAAATAGCTGTACCCTGACGATAAGACAAGTCGTCAAAGCAGACAGATTTCTTGTTTTTAACAAGTGGGCAGAGAATGTTTAAAAGTGTCTGCACTCCAGCACCGATTACAATGTTTTCCTCCGAACAGACACAATTTCTCGTTTCTCTCGCATATTTTGCAATCTCGCATCGCAGGTCATATTCTCCCTGCGGGTCCCCGTAAAAAAGCAGTCTTTCATTTTGTCTCAAAGCACTTTTTAAGTATCTTCTCCATATATCCATATTAAAACTTTCTGCGTCAACACCTGTGGATGAAAAGTCGTATAAAATTCTATTTTCTTCATAGTCATTCCGGCTCTTTTTCTCTGTTTTTTTAGGAGAAATCCCACGTTTTGATACATAGTATCCACTCTGACTTTTTGGCACGATATATCCATCATCACAAAGGCACATAAAGCCTTGTTCAACCGTCGTTTTGCTGACTCCTAATTCTTCGGCACATCGGCGAATTGATGGCAATTTTGTTCCTTCAGTAAGTTTTCCGTCCTCAATTAAATTTTTGTAATAAGTATAAATCTGCATATACAATTTTTGATTTCTCACGTTCAACTGTCCCCTTAAAAATTCTAAAATTTGTATATTTTATTAAAGACACTTTTAGTATATTATATACTCATAAAATCCACAAATCAAGGGGTGAAATCAGTGAAAAAAGTTGCAGTTATAAATGACCTTTCAGGATTTGGAAAATGCTCGCTTACAGTGTCACTTCCAATTCTCTCTTCTATGGGACTTGAATGCAATCCAATACCTACTGCAATCCTTTCAAATCAAACCGGATATGATAGTTTTCACTCTGTTGATTTTACTGAGCATTTAACCCCATATATTAATGTGTGGAAGAAGCAAAATGTGGAGTTTGACGCCATTTTAACAGGCTATCTTGGAAGTGAAAAACAGGTTGATATTATCCTTGATTTTATTGACCATTTCGGCAAAGATTCACTTGTTTTTGTTGACCCGGTTATGGCAGACGACGGTGTGCTTTATGACACATATAACGAAACTCTTTGCGAAAAGGTGAAAATACTTACCCAAAAGGCAAATATCATCACACCAAATCTTACTGAATTATGTATTCTCTGTGGTGCAGATTATAATGAAATAATCAGAGAAAAAACAAATGAAAAAATTTGTAAAATGGCAAAATCTTTGCTTACAGAAACCACAAAAACTGTTATTGTTACGGGTATAAAAGATGGCGACAAAATCACAAATCTTATTGCATATGAAAACGGTATAGAAGTAGTAAAAACACCACTTTTAAATGGCAGTTATTCAGGCACAGGTGATATTTTTTCAAGTGTTGTCTGTGGCTCAATAGTGAATGGAAAATCCGTAAAAGAAGCAGTAAATCTTGCAACGGATTTTATTATAAAATCAATACTTGACACCCCGACAGAACTCAAATATGAGCCTGACGGAGTTAATTTTCAAAAGCACTTGAGGTTGATTATAAATGCAGAATAAAAAATCTCTTTTAAGAATTACAAATACTGCGATTTTTACTGCAATCATCCTACTTTCTACAATGCTTATTAAATTTTCAACAGGATTTGGCGAGGGTTATATCCATTTGGGAGATTGTTTTATTTATCTTTCAGCTTGTTTGTTACCTTCCCCCTATTGTCTTGTGGCAAGTGCCATAGGTGGTGCTTTGGCAGATATTTTAGGTGGTTTTGCTGTATGGGCAGTACCTACTACAATAATTAAAATACTAATTGCACTACCTTTTATGCTTATATGCAGAAATAATAAGTCACAAAAAATAATAAATGTAAAGGTTGCGTTGATGACTATTGTTTCGGGTATTATTTCAATTCTCGGCTATTTTGTTGCAGAATGTGTGCTGTATTCAGTTGCATCTGCTACCCTTTCGATAATAGGCAACACAATTCAAGCAGTTGCAAGTGGAATTCTATTTATAATCGTGGCAACTGCACTTGATAAAATGAACTTTAAATCTCGGTTTTATAAAGGAGTTTAATATGACTGATATTGTTTATACTTATGGAAATCAGGCTTACTTGAATATTACAAATGCTTGTCCTTGCAGATGCACTTTCTGCATCCGTAACAATGGTGACTCCGTTGGTGAAGCAACAACTTTATGGTTTGACCACAACCCAACTATTGATGAAATAAAGAGTGAAATTGACAAATTTGACTTTTCAAAATACAACAATTCAATTATCATATGTGGCTATGGTGAGCCAACTTGTGCCCTTGACAATATGCTTGAAGCTTGTAAGCACCTTAAATCAAAGGGTATCAACATCCGTCTTAACACAAACGGACTTTCAGACCTTATTAACAAGAGAGAAACTGCAAAGGAAATATGCGAAGTAGTTGATAGTGTTTCAATCAGCCTTAATGCACCAACAAAGGAAAAATATAACGAAGTTACAAGACCTTCCTTCGGGGAAAAATCATTTGATTCGATGCTTAATTTCGCAAAGGAATGTAAAAACTTAGGTACACCTGTTAAATTGACAGTAGTTGATGTAATCAGCAAAGAAGACATTGAAGATTGTAAAAAGCTTTGCGAAGAAATTGGAATACCACTTCGAGTTCGCGAATATACGGCAGAGTAAATGAAAAATGACAATATTTTAATGTCATTCTGAGCGAAGCGAAGAATCTCCTGAATTAATAACCGAGATTCTTCGTCGTTAACACTCCTCAGAATGACACACAAAAACATCAATTTAAATGAAAAATCCCCAAGGGTATTGCCCTTGGGGATTTTTTTGAGAGAAGGTGTGAAAGGAGTATCAAAAATGAAAACTAATTATCAAATTATGCTACTGTTGTTTTTGCATCAGATGTTCTTCTATTCACGGTGTGTAAGCGAAGATGCTCTCCCCTTGCCACAGCCTTTTTGTGATTTCTGATACGGATTGCACGACGGATATTGCCGATTACAATTCTTTTAATTGCCTGTTCAAATGCGATAAATTTTTCTTCGTGCATAAAGCCATATACCAAAAGGATTGCTACTGCGAGTTCTATTAAAGTTGTGATTGCGAATGTTGCTGACATAAAATCAACCTCCGATTTATTTTAATTTGAATTTTTACCGAACAAACTGGAACAAATGTTCTTTACAAGTCATATTATAGTCGAAATTTTTAAAAAGTCAATACAAATGTTCGAAAAAAATTATATTTTCAGTCCGTTTTTACGGACATAAATTATAGTATTTTGAGATAGTTTTCTTTTGTGAGTTTATATTAACACAATATATTGTGGTTGTCAATATATATTTATACAATATATTTGATTTTTGACGAGTTTCATTATATTCTGAGTTATTTTTACAGATTTTTCTTTTTGTTCGATGAGTAATTATTCCTACCTTTGACAAGAAATCTGAAAACAACAAGACAAATCATATAGACAAATTCAAATTTGTAAAATAAAAATAATGGTAATTTTAAAAACCTATCCACACAAAAAATAATGAAAAAATATTGAAATTACTATTTATTATTTTATAAAAATAGTGTAAAATAATAAGGATAATGGGAATTTATATTTAATTGTATATAAATCGAGGTAAAAATATGTTTGTAGATATTGCTAAAATTAAAATAAAAGCCGGTGACGGTGGTAACGGTGCAGTTGCTTTCCATCGTGAAAAATACATTAACGCAGGTGGTCCTGACGGCGGTGATGGTGGACGTGGTGGTAACATCATTTTTAAGGTTGACGACAATCTTTCCACTCTTGCCGATTTCCGTTATAAAAGAAAATACAAGGCTGAAGCAGGTGCTAACGGTAGTAGTGGCAAACGCAGTGGCAGAAAAGGTCAAGACCTTATTATCAAAGTGCCACGTGGTACAATCATCCGTGAGGTTGAGAGCGGAGCAATTATGGCAGATATGTCAACCGACGACGAATTTGTAGGTGCAAAAGGCGGTCGTGGTGGTTGGGGTAACTCACACTTTGCAACATCCACTCGTCAAACTCCTAAATTTGCTAAAAACGGTGCTCCCGGTGAGGAATGGGAAGTTAGCCTTGAACTTAAGCTTATTGCAGACGTTGGTCTTTTAGGTTTCCCCAATGTTGGTAAATCTTCATTTATTTCCGTTGTAAGTCAGGCAAAGCCACTTGTTGGTGACTATCATTTCACAACAATTATTCCTGTTTTGGGTGTTGTTTCAATGGGACCTGAAAAAAGTTTTGTTATGGCAGACATTCCCGGACTTATTGAGGGTGCTGCCGAGGGCATTGGTCTCGGTCACGAATTCTTGCGTCACGTAGAAAGATGCAGAATGCTTGTTCACATCGTTGACGTTGCAGGAAGTGAAGGCAGAAATCCTATTGAAGATTTTGAAGCTATCAATGCAGAGTTAGAAAAATTCAACCCTGAACTTGCAAAATGCCCACAAATTGTTGCCGGTAACAAAATTGACCTTGCAACTGACGAGCAGTTGGAAGAATTCAGAGCATATATTGAAGGCAAGGGTTACGAATATTTTGAAATTTGTGCTCCAATCAGACACAACACTCAAGAACTTATAAATTCAGTTGCTCGCATGCTTGACACTCTCCCACCTGTTAAGCAATATGAAACTGAAGAAATCCCAATGGAAGTTATTGCTAAAAAGAGTAACGACGGATTTACTGTCACTGTCGAAGACGGAGTTTACATTGTTGAGGCAGACTGGATTTACAGAATTCTCTGCAAAACTGACCTTGACGACTACGAATCACTCCAATATTTCCAGAGAGTTATTCAGGAACGCGGAGTTATTCAGGCACTTATTGACAAAGGTATTCAGGAGGGTGACACAGTCAGCATCTACGATTTAGAGTTTGACTATGTTCCGTAAATTATGAGATTATACGATAAAGATTTAAAAGTGGACACTTTAAGTCCATTAACACTTGCTTTTACGGGTGATGCAGTGTTTTCACTTTTCATCCGTGAAAAACTTGTTTGTGAAGCCAATCGTCCCGTTGGGGAGTTACATAAGCTTTCGGTTCAGTCCGTCAAGGCATCGGCTCAGGCAGAAGCCATGAGAAAAATTATGCCCTTGCTTACGGAAAAGGAAATGGATGTGTTCAAGCGTGGCAGAAATGCTCACACATCCCACACACCAAAGAACCAAAGCGGATGTGACTATCATTACGCTACGGGATTTGAAACACTTATCGGATATTTGTATCTGAAAAACGAAAACGAAAGACTCAGATTCCTGCTTAATGAAGTCATCAACAGTTTTGGGGATGACCAAGGTGAAAAAACGCCTGAATGATTTAAAAGAATTTCTTTTCGACACTTGTATTTTTATACTTGGTGGTATTGGAATGAGTGTCGCCGTGAATTGTTTTTTAGCAAAAAACGGTATTCTCTACGGTGGCTTTTCGGGAATTGCAACAATTCTTAACTACCTTTTTGACATTCCAATCGGTACTGCCATTTTTTTAATGAATGTTCCCCTTTTTATTATTGCTTTGAAAAAGCTTGGCGGAAAATTCATAAAAAGAACTATTTGGGCAACCTTTATTACATCAATTATAATTGACTCGGGTTTCTTTATACCTGCATATTCAAATGATTTGCTTTTATCCTCCGTAATTGGTGGTGCTCTTGTGGGCATTTCACTCGGAATAATTTTTGTAAGAAATGCCACAACGGGTGGAATTGACATTATTGCAAAGTTAATTCAGATAAATCATCCCCATTTTTCATTTGGTAAAAGCGTTCTTATATTTGATGGTTTTGTGATTTTGCTTGGCGGAATCGTTTACCGAAATATTGACGCTATGCTTTATGCAGTAGTTGTGACCTTTGTAAGTGCACAAGTCCTTGACTATGTTATTTACGGTGTCAGCCGTGGTGCTACAATCATGGTTATCACAAATAAAGGCGACGAAATCCGTCACATGATTTTAAATGACTTCAATCGTGGTGTTACTACTCTTAAAGGTCAGGGCGGATACTCAAAGCAGGGCAAAGATGTTCTTCTTTGCGCTTGTTATGACAACCAGACACAAAAATTTATCAAGAAAATAAAATCAGCCGATGAAAATGCTTTTTTCATTGTTACACAGTCAAAGCAGATTCTCGGCAACGGATTTAAAAATAGTATTTAATTCATTTCATGAGGTAATATATGGCTAAGAAAGACAACATTCGAAATTTTTCAATTATCGCTCATATCGACCATGGTAAGAGTACTCTTGCAGACAGACTTTTGGAACTTACCGAAACTGTTGCAAAGCGTGATATGACCGAGCAGTTACTTGATAATATGGACTTGGAGCGTGAACGTGGCATTACAATCAAGGCTCATGCCGTTAAACTTGACTACAAGGCAAAGGACGGCAATACGTACGAATTGAACCTTATTGACACCCCAGGTCACGTTGACTTTAACTATGAGGTTTCTCGTTCACTTGCTGCCTGTGAGGGTGCCGTGCTTATTATTGATGCATCACAAGGCGTTGAGGCACAGACGCTTGCTAATACATATTTAGCACTTGACCACGACCTTG
>JAGAMK010000044.1 GCA_017624735.1 Clostridia bacterium | reverse complement strand
TGAGTTATTCTCGGCTCCCCTGAAAGGGGAGCTGGATTGCCGAAGGCAAGACTGAGGGGTTTATTTGCACATTATTATAACCCCTCTGTCACTTCGTGACATCTCCCCTTTCAGGGGAGACAAGAAATCAGATGAGCCCGAAAATTTCAATTTTATATAAACACTTATCTAAAATTTTCTATTGACATTATTTATTTGTAGTGATAAAATTTCATCAAGTTAATATTTAACCAATAAACCGATGAGAAAGAGTAGTAGTTGATTCTTTTTCGTTTATAGAGAGCCGACGATGGTGTGAGTTCGGTAACGAAATTTTCAATGAATGGACTTTTGAGGGCGAGTCGAAAGCTAAAGTTAGTAGATAAGACGGAGAGCAACCGTTATAGTGCTGAGTGTATGATAGTACACGGTAAGTGCGTAGTTATACTACGAATTTGGGTGGTACCGCAGATTTTACAGTCTGTCCCAAGGTTTTGGGATGGATTTTTTGTTTTTTACAGGTGATTTTATGATACTTTTAACTAAGCGATGGCGAAACACAAAATAACATTTAACGCATAAAAACATTACTTTTAGGAGATATAACTATGATTTTAAACAATGTTGATTTTGACACTTATTTTAACAACTATCCAGACAAAAACGGTTATTTCGGCAAATACGGTGGAGTTTATATTGATGACAAATTAAAAAATGCTATGGCAGAAATCACAGAAGCATATTTCTCAATTTGCCAGTCAAGAAAGTTCATTGCAGAACTTCGCAGAATCAGAAAAGAATTTCAAGGCAGACCAACTCCTGTTACACATCTTGAAAGACTTTCAGATGCTCTTGGCGGTAAAGTTCAGCTCTATGCAAAACGTGAAGACTTGAACCATTCCGGTGCTCACAAGCTCAACCATTGTATGGGTGAAGCACTTCTTGCAAAATATATGGGTAAGAAGAAAATTATTGCAGAAACTGGTGCAGGTCAGCACGGTGTTGCTCTTGCTACTGCTGCTGCATATTTCGGACTTGAATGTGACATCTACATGGGTTCTGTTGACATCAAAAAGCAAGCTCCAAACGTTGCAAGAATGAAAATCCTCGGTGCAAACGTTGTTGAAGTTACTCACGGTTTACAGACACTTAAAGAGGCTGTTGACGCAGCATTTGATGCATACAGCAAGGAATATAAAGATTGTATTTACTGTATTGGCTCTGTTTTAGGCCCTCATCCATTCCCAATGATGGTTCGTGATTTCCAGAGTGTTGTTGGTATTGAAGCAAGAGAGCAGTTTATTGAGATGACAGGTCATCTTCCAAATGCTATTGTTGCTTGTGTTGGTGGCGGTAGTAATGCTGCAGGTCTTTTCGCTGGTTTCTTGAATGACCCTGTTGATATTTATGGTATCGAGCCACTTGGTCGTGGTCCTAAGATGGGTGACCATGCTGCAAGTCTTAAATATGGTACTGAAGGTGTTATGCACGGTTTCAACAGCATTATGCTTAAGGACGAAAACGGTGAACCTGCTCCTGTTTATTCAGTTGCAAGTGGTCTCGACTACCCTTCATCAGGTCCTGAACACGCATTCTTACAGGAACTCGGCAGAGTTAAGTATGATGTAATCGACGACGAAGAAACAATCGATGCATTCTTCAAACTTTCTCGTATGGAAGGTATCATCCCTGCTATTGAAAGTTCACACGCAGTTGCATTCGGTATGAAGCTTGCTCAGCAGATGGAACACGGTTCAATCCTCATCAACCTTTCAGGTCGTGGCGACAAGGATATGGACTATGTAATTGAAAATTACGGAATAAGATAAAAACAATAAACATAGCAACTCCTCACACTACATTGTGGGGAGTTTTTACTTGACAAATTGGAGTTTGGCGATACAAATAATGTAGGGGCGGACGCCCACATCCGCCCGCAATAAATTTACATATAAACCAAAACGGGACGATGTGGGCATCGTCCCCTACAAAAATGTATTCGACAAAATTACATATAAAATTATATTTTAGAAACAGCAAAATTCACTTGATTTATAAATTGAAACATATTATAATAAGTGAGCATTAAAACAATCTATCGAGATGTAGCGCAGGTGGTAGCGCGCCACGTTCGGGACGTGGATGCCGCAAGTTCGAGTCTTGTCATCTCGACCAAAAACTAATCCCGTCAACTTTTTGTTGTCGGGATATTTCTATTACAGGTGAATTTATGAGCAGACGAAATATTGATATGGTTAATGGTTCTTTATTCAAGAACGTGATTTCCTACACAATTCCAATAATTCTTACAGGTGTTTTACAACTCCTTTTCAATGCGGCGGACTTAATTATTGTTGGTCGTTTCTGCGGAAGCATATCCGTTGCTGCTGTTGGTGCTACGGGGGCTATTACAAACCTTATTGTAAACCTTTTTGTAGGTCTTTCAGTAGGTACGGGTGTTACCGTTGCACAAGGACTTGGTGCTAATGATAACAAAAAAGTTCATCGTGCAGTACACACGGCAATTCCAACTGCATTAGTGGGCGGTGTTGTACTTACTTTTATAGGAATTACACTTTCTGAAACATTTTTGCGTTGGATGAGTACACCCAGCGATGTTCTTCCCCTTTCTGCGATTTACATGAAGATTTATTTCGGCGGTATCATCTTTATGATGATTTACAATTTCTGTGCAGCCATTCTTCGTGCAGCAGGAGATACAAAATCACCGCTCATATTCCTAACTATTGCAGGTGTTATCAATGTCGGTCTGAATGTGGTTTTCGTAACTGCCGTTGACCTTAATGTTGCAGGTGTTGCATTAGCAACTACAATTTCACAAGGTGTTTCTGCAATTCTTGTTATTCTTGCTCTTATCAAGAGAAGTGATGCGTGTCAACTTCATTTTTCACAGCTCAGATTCTATAAAAACGAGCTTTTGCAGATAATCAAGATTGGTTTGCCCGCAGGAATTCAGGGTTCACTTTTCTCGTTTTCAAACGTTATTATCCAGTCATCAATCAACTCCTTTGGTCCGACAGTTATGTCAGGTAACGCAGCGGCACTTAACATTGAAGGATTTATGTATATCGTTCTTAACGCTTTTCATCAGACGACGCTCAACTTTACAGGGCAAAATATTGGTGCGAACAAGTACAAACGTGCCAAAAAGGTGTTTCTCCTTTGTCTTGCTTGTGTACTTGTAATCGGTCTTGTGCTTTCGCTCTGTATGTATCTGCTCGGTCCAAATCTTTTATCAATCTATATTACAGACTCTGATGAAGCAATCCGTTGGGGAATGGTGAGAATGAGTTGTCTTTTCCTTCCATATTGCCTTTTAGGTCTTATGGATGTTTCCGGTGGTGCTCTCCGTGGTATGGGTGTTTCATTTGCACCTATGGTTATTTCCGTTGTGGGTGTTTGTGGATTCAGAATTGCCTGGATTTATACAATCTTCCAGATTCCACAATTCCACACTCTTGAATGGCTTTATCATTCATACACAATTTCGTGGGCTATAACTTTTGTTGCACAGACGATTGCATACTTTATTACCTACAACAAGAAAAAGAAAAGAATTAAATAAAACAAATTGTATCTACAAATAACAAAGGCGGGGTCTTTACCCCGCCTTTGCATTTTTCGACAAAAAATATGGGTGTCTTTTAAACACCCAACAGATTAATAATATCAGAAACAAAAGCAAATGTCAATACTTTTTCAAAAGTTCTATGAGCATAGTGCACAAAATCTACTTATTAAACAGTTTAAAAATATAAACTTTGTACAAAATTACATATTGAAATATGCTTTTTTCTGTGTTATATTATAGACACAGAAAGGAAACGGTGATACCAATGTACAGGTAAAACTCAAAGGTTCTTAAAAAAATAAAACTTAGTTTTAAGAAGTAAGATGGTGTAGCAAACAGCACGGACATAACAATAATACGAGTTCTTGGAAAAGAAACGTAAATTAATTTTTGATATAGATAAATGTTTGCAAACTAAAGTTTATTTTTAAAACAAGAACCATCCGAAAGGTCTTCTGAAAATTGTAAAATAGGTTCTGCTACATTAAAGAGTCTCGCTTTTCGAGAATGATTGATGACTGTAAAGAGTGTGACGGAGTTGAAATCAAAAAACGGAAGACAAAGAAATCTGTAGAATGAGAGGTAGATAAAAAGATGTTAGATATCAAGAGTGAACAGAAATAACCCTCCGAGTCAGTGAAAGATGTGTAAAGAAACATCGGCTCCGAGGGTTATTTCATTTTTATAATCACTTTTTTATAATGTGTTGATTACCGTCCCGTGGGGGCGTTTTTTTATGCTCTAAAGCCTTATTTTTCCATAATTTTCTTGACATCGAAATTCTCCTATGATATCCTAAACAAAGTTACTCACAATAAACTATTATTTTAAGAAAGGAGGCAGAAATCAAATGACAAACCGTTGGTGTAACAACAGAAAATTCAATACGTTCAACTCTTTCTGCCCCTATCTTCAGTACAACTCCTGTTCTTGCGATTGATTTTATCATTTAGGATATTGTATTTTGTCACCGTGGGTAGAAGTACCTACGGTTTTTATTTTTATAACCATCACTTGCAATCTTGTGCACAATTCTTAACGGCTATTTTTCCACCATAATTCGCCCAAAATACTCGCCAAGACACAAAGTATTGCCTGTGTTTTTGGACGTTTCTGTCAAAAAAATTCTCTCGTTAATAATTGCACACCGATTTTAGTGATGGTTATTAGAGATTTTGTTATACAAGGAGTGAAAACAAAGGTTATGAGATGGATTAAACTCCACGAGCCTATTAAAGTTCCCGTGTTTAAGAATGTTATGTACGCTATCAAACTCGTATGGGAAGCAGACAAAAAACTTTTAATCGGCTACTTTGTCACAGAAATATCTAACAAAGTTTTATCAATGTATGTTCAGAATATTTTGTTCTTGAAAGTTTTATTAAGCATCATCGATGGTCAGGCAGATTTTAAGACTTATTTTAAATATCTTTTACTTTTCTTAGGTACATATTCTGCGGTTAATGTGATTTCGGCTTATGCTGAAAGGACAAGACTTATTTCTGCAAAAGTCGTGCTTAAAGAAGTCAATAACAAGATTTTTGAAAAGGCAACAAGCCTTGATGTAAGTTGCTACGAAAACCCTGAGTTTTATGACAAATACCAGCGAGCAACCTTGGTGCTTTCATCAAGCTATTATGACCTTATTTGTTGGGATGTTGCTGCCGTTGCAGGTGGCGTCATCGCCCTTATCTGCGTTATTACAACAGTTACAGTTATTAACCCAATGTATCTGTTATTCCTTTTGCCCGTTACTCTTGTTTTTGTTGTTGAGATTTTCAAAAGTAAAGCTGTTTACAAGCGTGACCTTGAAATGACAACAAACAATCGTATAAAAGCATATATCCAGAGAACAATGTTTTTAAAGGACTTCTCAAAGGATATGAGAACATCCAATATTTTCGCAGTGCTTATTAAGAGGTTCAAGGCTGCTATTGATGCTAACGTTGTTATTCTTAAAAAATATGGTGTTAAACTTTTCATTTACAGTATGTTGAGTTCACTTTTAAGTGATTTTATTCCGATTATCGGCACTTATGCCTTTGCAGGATATCAGTTCATTTTCACAAAGGCGCTTTCGATTTCCAATTTCTCCGTTGTGCTTTCATCAATCAACTCCGTCCGCGATTCAACGCTCAGCATTGCAGAAGCCTTTGACGAAATGACACAAATGGCTCTTTTCTTCCAAAATTTAAGAGATTTCTTTGACTATAAACCAAAAATTACTGATGGTGGCAAGGATGCAGGAGAATTCGAAAGCCTTGAATTTAAAAACGTTACATTCGGTTATCCTGACACAAACAGAACAATACTTAAAAATATTTCATTTAAGATTACAAAAGGTGAAACCATTGCCGTTGTCGGTGTTAATGGTGCCGGTAAATCCACACTTGTTAAATTACTTTTGAGATTCTATGACCCTGACGAGGGTGAAATTCTTTACAATGGAATCAATGTTAAGGAATACAATGTGAGTTCACTTCGTAATGCTTATGCAACTGTTTTTCAGGACTACAAAAATTTTGCAGTTTCTGTTAATGAAAACATTATGTGCCACGAATGTAGTGACGACGAAAAGAAAATTGCTGAAGAAGCACTTCGTCGTAGTGGAGTATGGGAAAAGGTTGCAAGCCTTCCAAAAGGTGCGGACACAGTCCTTACAAGGGAATTTGAAATTGACGGTGCAGGTCTTTCGGGTGGCGAAAACCAAAAGGTTTCTGCTGCAAGACTTTTTGCCCGTGATTTCCAGATTGCAATTCTTGATGAGCCAAGTTCTGCTCTTGACCCAATTGCAGAATACAAGATGTATGAAAATTTAATAGATGTTACAAAGGACAAAACTGTTATTTACATTTCACACCGCCTTTCAAGTGCTGTGCTTTCCGACAGAATTATTGTTATCGGCAACGGCACAATTCTTGAATCGGGCAGTCATCAGGAATTGATGGCACAGAATGGTGAATATAACAGAATGTTTACCTTACAGGCATCAAGTTACAAGGGTGAAAGTGAGGTGGCAGAGAATGTTTAAGAAAAAGGAAAAAGAAAAAACACTCCACTCAATGCCATCCAATATTTTCTTCTTTATAAAACTGCTTTTTAGTGTTTCTCCATTCCTTGTATTGGGTGAATTTATGTGGGGACTTTTGATGATACTCCCCAACAACCTTATTAAAGTTATCGGTGTTAAGTATATTATCGACGTAGTGACCGAAGGCACTGACCTTAACAGAATTTTCTATGCAGTTATTGTAATAGGTCTTGTTTTGATTCTCTCCACAGTCTTTTCGTGGCTTTTCCGTGAATTCTATTGGAATATGGAAAGAGAAAGACTTTACTACGGACTTAACAAAAAACTTTATGACAAGGCGAGAAGTCTTGACCTTGAATCCTACGACAATCCTGAATTCTACAACAACTTTATTCTCACAATTGAGTCCTCATCGGGCAACATTCAAAACCTTTTGGGACTTGTGAGAATGTATGTGGGACACATTATTTCACTTATTACTGTTTCATCAGTTTTGTTTACAATTGACCCATGGTGCTTGGTAATTATTCTTGTTGTAATTTGCGTTTTCCTGCCAATCAGTAAAAGAGTTGGCACCCTTATGATGGAAAGACGAGTTGAAAATGCAAAATACCACAGACGTTCTGACTATTTTCAACGTGTATTCTATTTGCAGGATTACGCAAAGGAAGTAAGAATGAACAACATATCTCCCCTGCTTATTGACCGATATAATGACGCGGCAGATGACGTTATCAATAACCAGAAAAAATACTGGGATAAGATTTCTGCTCTCAACTGCACACAAAAGGTTGGCGTTCAGGGACTTGGATTTATGTTCATTCTTCCGCTTTACCTTGGATATTGTGTGCTTATTAAAGGTGACCTTTCTGCAGGCGATTTCGTTGCAACCTTCAACGGCGCACACGCAGTTGCTATGTCGTTCCAATTCCTTACAATATGGGCATTGGCTCGTTTCTCCGAACAGGCAAAAATGATTGATAAGTACCGTGAATTCTTGGGTGCAGACTTCAAAATCAAGAACGGTGGCGAAGAGGTTAAGAAAACCGAACCCAAGGAAATTCAGATTAAAAATCTTTCGTTTACTTATCCAAATAACGATAAACCAACACTTGAAGACATCAATCTTACAATTAAGCCTTATGAGAAAATCGCTCTCGTTGGTTACAATGGTGCAGGAAAAACCACTCTCACTAACTTGTTGTTAAGACTTTATGATGCAACAGAGGGTGAAATCTTAATTGATGGTGAAAACATCAAAAATGCAACTGCCGACTCACACCGTGACAGGTTTGCGGCAGTTTTCCAGGATTTCCAGATTTTCTCTTGCAGTCTTGGCGAAAATGTTGCCCTTGATGTTAACCCTGACGAAGGAAGAGTATGGGATGCACTTAAACACAGCGGTTTTAACAAGGAACTTAAAAACGGAATAAACACCGAGCTTTTAAGAGAATTTGACGACGAGGGTGTTATGTTCTCCGGTGGCGAGGCACAAAAGACGGCAATCGCACGAGCATTTTATAAGGATTGTCCTTATGTTATCCTTGACGAGCCAAGTGCAAACCTTGACCCTGTTGCCGAATATAATCTTAATCAGGCTATGATTGAGGCAGCGGACAAGAAAACAGTTATTTTCATTTCGCATAGGCTTTCAACTACCGTTAATGCCGACAGAATTTACGTTATGGAAAACGGTCGAATCATTGAAAGTGGTAGTCACGCAGAACTTATGGAACTCAACGGTACTTATGCCTACATGTTCAATTTACAGGCAGAGAAATATAAAACGGAATAAACTATTGAGACAGCTTTTCTGACAAGGAAGGCTGTTTTTCTTTCCTTGCTAAATAACAAAATCATTCTTCAAATTGGAGTTTGTCGGGATGTACTCCGTATGGGCGATACTCGGCTCCCCTTGTCAGGGGAGCTGTCAACGAAGTTGACTGAGGGGTAGTTAGTTTGTCTGTTCACTATCTCTCCCTCCGTCTTTGCCTTGCGGCAAATCCACCTCCCTCGTCAGAGGGAGGCATTATAATTGCAACGCAGTTCCGACGTTTTGCACTTTGCACTTTGCGTTTTG
>JAGAMK010000043.1 GCA_017624735.1 Clostridia bacterium | reverse complement strand
TGACAGAGGGGTTACGAAAAAAGCCTCAGTTAGTAAGGTGTAAAACGAACAAACCCCTCAGTCAAATGCTACGCATTTGCCAGCTCCCCTTTCAGGGGAGCCGAGAATAACTCAATTAAACAACCCGACAAACCCCAATTTATCTAACGATTAAGAATTGTAAAAACAACAATATTTTTATTTTCTCTTGACAACTTAATCAAAAGTAGCTACAATAATAATTGTAAGGCGAACAAATGTTCGATAGAAAACGTATATATGAAAAATATATGCGTTTTTGTTTTTTTCTCAGAATAGGAGGTTTCACTACGATGAACAATGGGAAAATAATTGAACTTTCCTACGATGATTATCTTTTTCTCACGGAAGATTTGGAGTTTACAGACAAAGCCTTTGTAAACAAGGGAATAAAATATCTTGTTTACAAAAAGAAACAAAGAATGATTGATACTGTCAGGTCGGTTATGAATAATGAATTGACCGAAATGGAACGAAGCATCGCAGAGGACCATTGGTGCAATAATCTTCTTGTCACAGAAATTGCCAAAAAGTATAAGTTATCTCGTTCGGGACTCTATCGAACAGTTGATGTCATAAAGGAAAAATTGAATACTCATTTAAAATATGTTGTGTTTTACAACAACGAATGTCCTCCTACAAAGGGGGATTTTTTAAGCTTTTTAAACAGTAAGGGGGAATTTTTTGAAAACTGAGACAATATCCTTAAAAGAATTAGGACAGGAATATGAGAAGAATGCCGAGTTACAGCAATTCTTCATAGACAAATGCAGGGCGGATATAAAAAGAGCAGAAAAGACGGGGGATTTGGATGCCGTTAGACAGTTGAAAGGAAATCTTAATAAATTTTATGAGATAAAAAACGAACTTGAAGAAACGGCAAACCAATTGAGAAATTACTATAAAGGAGAAAATTGATGGAAAAAAGAATAATTTCTATTGATATAAGTCCCGATGCTCAGAATGAATATTCTGAAAACGCAGGAGTAATGTGGGAACATAATGCCACAGAATTACAGTTCAAAATTGATGAGAAGTATGTGGGTGATTATCGTTATTACATTGAATATCGTTCAGTTTTAGGAACAAAGGTGAGAACGGATTATCTTGAACTCAATACGGAAACTAACACGATTACATATGATATTCCTGTTACAATGAGTTCACTTCGTGGAGTTGAATGTTTTTTCAATATTGTCAGCATTGACGGTGATGGAAACACGGTTCAGGTAATTAAACCACACAAATTCTGTTTGGAGTTTGATATTTCTCCCGATACTGATAACTCCATAGCCAAGGTCAATGATTTTTCGGTCAATGCACTTTTTGAGGCGATTAGATTAGGAACATTCAAGGGTGACCGTGGTGAAAAAGGCGATAAGGGTGATAAAGGTGACAAGGGTGACCGTGGTGAGGGATTAAACACTGTGGTTATTACGGGAAAAAATCTGATAAAAACAGTTGTTTATGGTGAAGCAGTCAAGTCTAATGGTGTTATTGAGCCTTTTGCAGGATATTGCAGAACGGACTATATTTATCTTCCACAGGGAACATATACCTATTCTACAGCAAGTAATAGTTATAACGCTTTCCGATATGCTGTTTATAAAACTGACGAAAACAGAACCTACGAAGAATTTTTTATTGGTGCACAAAACAGGGTATTTACTTTAACCGAGCCAAAATATGTTGTTCTTTGTGATTCGTCAACTAAAACAAAACTCCAGCTTGAAGTTGGTGATGTTTCCACTGAGTACGAGGACTATTACGAGAAAATACGGGATGATTTGCTTGCGGATGTGTATAAAGCAAGTGACGAGGCTTCTATAAAGGGAGAGGAAGCTAAAAATATCGCCAGTGAGAACAAAAAAGCATTCGAATCCCTTTTTGGTAACGGCAAGAATCTTTATGATTCATCATCAGTGATAGCAGGAAAGTACCTTGATGAAAAATCAAAAGTAGGAGGGGAATCCATGCTTGCCGTACATGAGGAACACGGCGTAAGCCCATGGATTAAAGTGGAAGAAAACGAAACCTATACTTTTTCATATTTAGGAACAAATCATATCCTTAGAATTCACTATGCGGATGAAAACGATAATCTTGTTGCTAATCCCGCAACTGCTAATAGCAGAGCAACAATTACTATTCCATCAGGATGTACAAAGTTGCGTTTTTCAACTGTGCTTGAAACATTAAAATCAGCAGACCTGCAGATGGAAAAAGGAGAAGCAGTAACGAGTTATCGTCCGTATCACAGCTTTATCAAGGATAAAATTCTTGACAATTACAGTTTACTTGGTAAAAAAGCAGTGTTTAACGGAGATAGCATTCTTGAACTGCCATATAACTGGGGAAAACAACTTTGCGACTATTATGAAATGAAATATGTGAACTATGCAATCGGTGGTTCAACACTTTCTGTGTGGGGAAATGAGGGAGAACAACCAAGGGATAGAACCCCTATGATTGAGCGATATTCAGAAATGGCGGACGAAGCTGATTTGGTTGTTATCTCAATCGGTTCTAACGATTGGAGGTATAGTTGGGCTCCAATGGGTGAGGATTTACCGGTTGCACCTTCTCAGGAAGAAGTAGAAAAAGCTAAAAAGACATTTAAGGGAAGTCTTCATTTGCTTATCAGAGGATTAAATGAAAAATATCCCGATAAGAAAATAATCTTCTGTACACCAATTAAACGAAATGACGAAACTGTTTCTACGTTGAATCCTGTTAACAGTTTTAATCTTACTCTTGCTGATTATGCCGAGGCAATTAAAAATGTATGTGGTCAGTATGGGATTCTCGTTATTGATATGTTCAATGAATGTCCTTTGAATCCTGCTTTTGATAATCAACAGTCAATGTTCTTTGATGGCTCAAGAAATGCTGAGGTCGGATATAAAAATCTTTATAACGACCGTACACATCCAAACTATTTTGGTGCAAAAGTTCAGGCGAGATGTGCTATGGGATATTTTAAAAATATATTTATTGAATAGGAGAAGAAAAATGGAAAAATATTCTGGTATAGATGTTTCAAAATGGCAGGGCAGAATTGATTGGCCCTTGGTGAAAAGTGATGGAGTGCAGTTTGCCATGATTCGCTCATCATTCGGTTGGAATGAGGGCAATACAGACTTGCTTTTTGAAACCAATTACGAAAATGCTACAAAGGTCGGAATTCCCGTAGGAGCATACCACTATTCTTACGCACGAACACCAGCCGAAGCAATAAAAGAGGCGGATTTTTGTTTTTCTGTAATCAAAGGCAAGACTTTTGAATATCCAATTGCTTATGATTTGGAAGAATCCAATATAGCATCCCTTGGTAAAGAAAGAGTATCGGAAATCGCAAAAGCTTTCTGCGAAAGAATGGAAAGTTATGGCTATTATGTCTGCATTTATGCAAATAAGCATTGGCTTGATAACTATTTTACTGATGAAATTTTGGGAAGATATGATATTTGGCTCGCACAATGGACTACAAAACCAACATTCGAAAAAACTTACGGAATATGGCAGAAAAGTTCAAAGGGCAGAGTTGCAGGAATTCAGGGCTATGTTGATTTGGATGAAGCATATAAGCACTATCCATCCATTATGAAATATAACGGACTTAACGGATTTCCAAAACCACAGTCGGGCAAACCTCAAAAACCCGAGAAAAAGGACTATTCAGCAGGGGCGAAAATCATTCTTGAAGATTCAGGTCTTTACACCACAGCAACCGTAACAAAACCCACCAGAAATGTAAGTGGTGAATATTATATCTATGATGGAAAAGTAATCAACGGAAGAATGAGAGTCACAAACTCGGCATCAAGAGTTGGTCGAAAGCCTGTTGGAGATAACGTTACGGGGTTTGTGAAGAAAAGCGAAATGGGGTAAGTTATGACGGAAGCAGAAATCTTAAATCATAGACTTGATACTGTGGAAGAGGATATTAAAATTCTTTACAAAAAGGTCAATGAGGTAACACTTACACAGGTACAGAGTGTCACAAAACTCGACAGTATGCTCGTGACTCTTGGCGAATTAAAAGAAAGCATCGAAGCGCTTAAAAGACGACCAAGTTGGTTGTGGGATAAGTTTGTCGTGGCCATGATTAGTGCAGTTTGCGGTGCTTTGGTGAGCGTAATGACATAAGGAGAAAATATGATTGAATTTATAACAGAAAATGCACTTTTACTAATTCCTGTACTTAATATAATTGGTGCAATAATCAAAAATACAGAGAAAATTCCCGATAAGCATATTCCAATTATACTTCTGTTTTTCGGAATTCTCGGTGCAGTTGCAATTTTAGGCTTGTCACCTGAAAGTGTAGTGCAAGGTGTACTTGTCACCGGAACAGCCGTTTACGGAAATCAGGTTGTAAAGCAAATGAAGAAAAGTGAATAGTAAATTGATGTGGCGGGGCAAATCTTGACCCCGCCGTTGTCATTTTATAATACAAATTTGAATTTGTCGGGCTCATCTGATTTCTTGTCTCCCCTGAAAGGGGAGATGTCACGAAGTGACAGAGGGGTTATAATAATGTGCAAATAAACCCCTCAGTCTTGCCTTCGGCAATCCAGCTCCCCTTTCAGGG
>JAGAMK010000042.1 GCA_017624735.1 Clostridia bacterium | reverse complement strand
TGACAGAGGGGTTACGAAAAAAGCCTCAGTTAGTAAGGTGTAAAACGAACAAACCCCTCAGTCAAATGCTACGCATTTGCCAGCTCCCCTTTCAGGGGAGCCGAGAATAACTCAATTAAACAACCCGACAAACCCCAATTTGTCGATATTCTTTTTTCTTTCTCTCGATTTCCCCTTGAAATAACAGGGGATTTATTGTATAATATCATTGTTAAAATTTTGTCAGAATTTCTGACTTATGGAGGTAAAATTATTATGGCAAATCGTTTTGTACTTAACGAAACATCTTATCACGGCAAAGGTGCTATCAGCGCTATTGCTGACGAAATCAAAGCAAGAGGCTTTAAAAAGGCTTTCGTTTGCTCCGACCCTGACCTTATCAAGTTCGGTGTTACAAAAAAGGTAACAGATATTCTTGATAATGCAGAAATCGCATACGAAATCTATTCAAATATCAAGCCAAACCCAACAATTGAAAATGTTCAGACAGGTGTTGAGGCATTTAAAAATGCAGGTACAGATTGTATCGTAGCAATCGGTGGCGGTTCTTCAATGGACACAGCAAAGGCTATCGGTATCATCATCACAAACCCTGAATTCGCTGATGTTCGTTCACTTGAAGGTGTTGCACCTACAAAGAATCCTTGCGTGCCAATTATTGCAGTTCCAACAACAGCAGGTACAGCAGCAGAAGTTACAATCAACTATGTTATCACAGACGTAGAAAAAGACAGAAAAATGGTTTGTGTTGACGTACACGACATTCCTGTAGTAGCAGTTGTTGACCCTGATATGATGGCATCAATGCCAAAGGGACTTACAGCAGCAACAGGTATGGATGCTCTTACACATGCTATTGAAGGTTACATCACAAAGGGTGCTTGGGAACTTTCAGATATGTTCCATATCAAAGCAATTGAAATCATTGCAAAATCACTTCGTGGTGCAGTTGAAAACACAGACGAAGGCAGAGAGGGTATGGCTCTCGGTCAGTATGTTGCAGGTATGGGCTTTAGTAACGTAGGTCTTGGTATCGTTCACTCAATGGCTCATCCACTCGGTGCTCTTTATGACACACCTCACGGTGTTGCAAATGCTATTATTCTTCCAACAGTTATGGAATATAATGCTCCTGCAACAGGCGAAAAATATAGAGATATTGCAAAGGCTATGGGTGTAGAAAATGTTGACGCTATGAGCCTTGAAGATGCAAGAAAGGCTGCAATCGACGCAGTTAAACAGCTTTCAGTTGATGTTGGTATCCCAACAGACCTTAAAGAAATCGTTAAGGCAGAAGACGTTGACTTCCTTTCACAGTCTGCATTTGATGATGCTTGCCGTCCAGGTAACCCAAGAGACACAAGTGTAGAGGAAATCAAAGAACTCTATCTTTCACTTATGTAATTAAATATTCACACACTATGGCGGGGTTTCGACCCCGCTTTTTTATATGTAAAATAAATTTGAATTTATCGAGCTCTTTTGATTTCTTGTCTCCCCTGAAAGGGGAGATGTCACGAAGTGACAGAGGGGTTATAATAATGTGCAAATAAACCCTTCAGTCTTGCCTTCGGCAATTCAGCTCCCCTTTCAGGGGAGCCGAGAATAACTCAATTAAATAATTATACATATTCCAATTTGTAAAATTTTTTTATTTACCTTATTGACAAATCCAAAACACCATGCTATAATACATTTAACATTTAAGTTAAATGTTAAAGGAGTGAGTTTATGGGAATTCAAAATACATTAAAAGCCCTTTCTGACCCTGTCCGTCGTGAGATACTCAATATGCTTAAAAACGGAGAAATGTCAGCAGGGGAAATAACAGAAAAATTCAATATAACAGGTGCTGCAATATCACGACATCTTTCCGTGCTTAAAGAAGCCGACCTTGTCCGTGATAAAAGGGACGGAAAATTCATAATCTATGAATTGAACGCATCCGTTCTTGAAGAAATTATGCTTTGGATAAAAGACTTGAAAGGGGAAAATATAAATGATTAAGAAAAATTTACCAAAATTAATAGTTACATCATTAGTAACTCTTATACCAATAATAATTGGCATTATACTCTGGGATAAGTTGCCCGACCAAGTCCCTATGCATTGGGGAGCAAATGGCGAAGTTGATGGCTATGGTAACAAAGCAACGGCAGTATTTGTGATGCCTTTAGTGTTGGTTGCAGCTCATTGGATTTGTGCTGTTGCTACATCTCTTGACCCTAAGAAGCAGAATATCAACGATAAAATATTTACTCTTGTTCTGTGGATTATTCCCGTTATATCGTTGCTTTGCAACTCAATGGTGTATGCAACTGCACTTGGTCATAAAGTCAGCGTTGAAATAATTATGCCACTGTTTATGGGTGCATTATTTGTTGTAATCGGCAATTATCTTCCAAAATGCAAACAAAGTTATACAATAGGCATCAAAATTCCTTGGACATTAAATGACGAAGAAAACTGGAATAAAACGCACCGTCTTGCAGGCTTCCTCTGGGTAATCGGCGGTATTGTAATAATGGCAACAGCATTTTTAGGATTATTCTGGCTTTTCTTTGTTGTGCTCATACCGATGGTAATTGTCCCATTTGTTTATTCTTATGTTCTTTACAAAAAGAGCAAAACTGAATAAAGTATTAAAAATGGCGAGACATAGTTCTCGCCGTTTTCCATTTTACGTTTTCCACTTTCCACTTATTTTATTGACATCTTTTTAATCAATGGTATAATATAAGGGTTAAAATGGGTACATATATAGTAACAGTCGTATTTGAAAGGTGGTAAATCCCATGAGTTATACAGTTGAAGACATTCTCAAAATAGCAAAAGAAAAAAATATTAAGTTTTTGCGTTTGCAGTTTACTGACATTTTCGGCCAGATGAAGAATATCGCAATTACTGAAAATATGTTCGAAAAAGTACTTACTGATGGCCAAATGTTTGACGGTTCATCAATTGAAGGTTTTGTTCGTATTGACGAGTCAGATATGTACTTAAAACCTGACCTTGATACATTTACACTTCTCCCTTGGAAAGAGGGTACAGCACGAGTAATTTGTGATGTTTATGGTGCAGATAAAGTTACTCCTTTCACAGGCGACCCAAGATATGTACTTCGTTCAGTAATTGAAGATGCTGCAAGTATGGGATATTCAATCAATGTTGGTCCTGAGTGCGAATTCTTCCTTTTCAAGCTTGATGAACAGGGTAGAGCAACAACAAAAACAAACGACGCAGTTGGATATTTCGATATCGGTCCTGCTGACGACGGTGAACAGTGCAGAAATGACATCTGTATTGCACTTCAGCAGATGGATTATGAAATTGAGGCTTCTCACCACGAATGTGCAGAGGGTCAGCACGAAATTGACTTTAAATTTGCAGAAGCACTTGATGCAGCCGATAAGGTTGTAACATTTAAACATGTTGTTAAGACTTATGCTCGTCGTAACGGACTCCACGCAACATTTATGCCAAAGCCACTTTATGGCGCGGCAGGTAACGGTATGCATACAAACCTTTCACTCATGAAGGATGGCAAAAACGCATTCTATGACCCTGATGATAAATATGGTCTTAGTGAAACTGCATATCAGTTTATTGCAGGTGTTCTTCACCATGTTAAGGCAATTACTTGCGTTGCAAATCCACTTGTTAACTCATATAAGAGACTTGTTCCGGGCTTTGAAGCACCTGTTTATATTTCTTGGTCAGCATCAAATCGTTCAGCACTTATCCGTGTTCCTGCAGCGAGAGGAATGGCAACACGTGTTGAACTTCGTTCAGCAGACCCATCATGTAACCCATATCTTGAAATGGCACTTTGCATCGCAGCAGGTCTTGACGGTATCAAAAAGGGTATGAAAGCACCTGAAGGAATTACAACAAACATCTATGATATGACAAGGGAAGAGAGAAAAGCACAGGGCATTGAAAATCTTCCAAGTACTCTTCAGGAAGCAACAAGAGAATTCGAAAAGAGTGAATTCGTAAAAGAGGTGTTGGGTGAGCATATCTTCTCAAAATATCTTGCAGGTAAAAAGCAGGAATGGAAGAGTTACACAACAAGAGTCACTCAATGGGAAATCGAAGAGTATCTTACAAAATATTAAAAAATGCGAGGTCATAAGACCTCGCTTTTATCTTATCTTCCAGTCGATTTTACCATTTGTATTTTTTACAAGAAAATCCTTGCTATTATTCCAACTTTGGAATATAATGAATTTAATGCTAACGGAGGTGTTTTTATGATAGGTTATATGACTGCAAGTACTGCTGCAGAAAAATGGAACATATCGCATAGACGAGTTATAACTCTTTGCCAAGAGAACAGAATACCAAATGTAACAATGCTTGGTAATATGTGGGTTATACCAAGTGATGCAATCAAACCGATTGACGGAAGAACACTCCGTTATGAGAAGAAAATACCTGCAAAACCATTTATAAAATGGGCAGGTGGCAAAGGACAGCTCTTGCCAATTATAAGAGAATTTTATCCGAAAGAATTAGGTGTAAGTATAAAGAGATACTGCGAACCAATGGTTGGTGCAGGGGCAGTATTGTTTGATATACTTAACAACTATGAAATGGAAGAAATCTATATTTGTGACACTAATGTTCAGCTGATAAATCTTTATAGAGTTATTCAAAACAATGTGGAGAAACTAATTGGATTATTATCACAATATGAAACAACTCATTTAAACAAAAGTGATGAAGAACGAAAAGAATATTACTATCAACAAAGAGAAAAATACAACACTGAGATTCAAAACTCTGGTGACAATAATTCTGTCGTTCGTGCAGGATTATTTATATATCTTAATAAAACTTGTTTTAATGGATTGTATCGTGTGAATAAAAAAGGATTATATAATGTTCCTATGGGTTCATATAAAAATCCTAAAATATGTGATGAGGATAATCTTAAAAGAGTTTCAAAATTGTTGCAAAGGGTAACTGTTTTCGAGGGCGATTATTCAACTATTAAAGATTTAGTTGATGAAAATACGTTTGTGTATTTTGACCCACCATACAGACCGTTGACAAGAACGGCAGAGTTTACATCATATAACGCAGAAGATTTCAATGATACAGAACAAGTAAGATTAAGCGAGTTTATTAAATCAATCAGCCTTGCAAAGGTAATGGCAAGCAACTCTGACCCGAAAAACACCGATGAAAATGATAATTTTTTTGATGATTTATATTTAGGACTGAACATAAATAGGGTTTCTGCCAACAGAGCAATAAACAGCAAAGGTGACAACAGAGGAAAAATAAGCGAACTTTTAATTTGTAATTATTGAGGAGGATAATATGAAAAGAGATTTTAATAGTTGGTTATCAACTTTTCGTGATAGCATAGCAGATTATAAATATTATACGGATTTTGAAAAAGTACATGGAAATGTTGATAGTATAAAGATAGAACTAAATATTTTGAATTCGCTTATTGGTTCAAAAAATATTGAAGAAGATTTTAAAAACTTATTAAGGGTATATCCACAAATTTTAAAATGCATTCCAATTCTGTTAGCTGTTAGAGCAGATGAGATTTATTGCCAAGACGAAAATGGTGGTCAGCTTTATAAGTTTGACTTTGGAAAATTTCCACCTAATAGTTATAAGTATTATGAAGATTATTCATATTTTATGCGTGAAACGGGTTTGTTTGATTTGTTAGAAAATCATATTATCAATAATTTAGTGGACTATGTCACAGGTGTTGAAACAGGACTTGATTCTAACGGTAGAAAAAACCGTGGCGGACATCTGATGGAAGATTTGGTTGAAACTTATATTCAAAAAGCTGGTTTTATAAAAAATGTTACTTATTTTAAGGAAACAACTATTAGTCAAATTACAGAAAAATGGGGTGTTGACCTGTCAGCAATATCTAATCAAGGAAGGGCAGAAAAAAGGTTTGATTTTGTTATAAAAACTTCAAACCACATCTATGGTATTGAAACTAATTTCTATGCAAGTGGTGGAAGTAAACTTAATGAGACTGCTCGTAGTTATAAGGCATTAGCATGGGAAACAGAATCAGTAAATGGATTTGATTTCGTGTGGATAACTGACGGAAAAGGTTGGATAAGTGCACGACACAATCTTGAAGAAACATTTGATGTTATGGAGCACATTTACAATATTAAAGATTTGGAAAACGGAATTCTTAAAGAAAGAATTATATAAAACTATCCACCCTGCGAATACACAGGGTGGACTTTTTATTCTATCTTCCAGTCGATTTCTGTCATTTTGTGTTGCTTTAGGAACTCGTTTGCTTTTTTGAAATGTCCGTTGCCGAAAAATCCGTTATATGCTGAAAGTGGGCTTGGGTGTGCAGACTCCAGCACTAAATGATTTGGGTTTGTAATGATTTTCTTTTTCGCCCTTGCGTTTGCACCCCAAAGTAAAAATACCATCGGTTCGGGACGAAGATTTAAAAGTGAAATTACATTATCCGTAAAAATTTCCCAACCCATTCCTTTGTGAGAGTTTGGTTGACTTTCGCGAACTGTCAAAACTGTGTTCATCATAAGAACACCTTGCTCTGCCCAATATGTAAGCTCCCCATGCTGTGGAATTGGGTAACCATATTCCGCATAGATTTCCTTATACATGTTCTGTAATGACGGTGGGGGATTAACACCTTTTTTAACGGAAAAACAAAGTCCGTGTGCCTGATTAGGCTGATGATATGGGTCTTGTCCCAAAATCACAACCTTAACATCCTTGTAATCAGTATATTTTAATGCGTTGAATATATCGTTCATATGGGGATATATTGTTTGAGTTTTGTATTCCTGCACCAAGAATTTTCTCAAATTGAGATAATACGGCTTTTGGAACTCGTCTTTTAATAGAATATCCCAAGAGTTGTTAAACTGTACCATTTTTAAGTCTCTCAATCATCATAAATGCGGATTTGTAAATGTCGCCACAACCCATTGTGAGAACCAAATCTCCTGCTTTTGCATTTTTCACAACATAGTCTGCAACCTCTTCTTGAGTGTTGAACCAAACAGAATTAGGAATTTTTTCTGCTAATTGTGATGTGTAAATATCGTATGTGTTAACCTCACGAGAACCCATAATCTCTGTCATAACACATCTGTCAGGAATTTTAAGCACATCAACAAACTCGTCAAAATGCATAGCAGTTCTTGAATATGTGAATGGTTGGAAAACTGCCCAGACTGTGTTGTAGCCCATTTTCATAGCGGCTTCAAGTGTAACTTTAAGTTCAGCAGGGTGGTGAGCATAGTCATCAATAAAGTCAATTCCGTTGTATGTTCCCAAGTCTTCAAAACGACGACCTGCACCCTTGAATTCCTGTAATCCCTTAATGCAATCCTCGAATTTTGCACCTGAATAAATCGAAGATGCAATTGCAGCAAGAGCATTTAGCACATTGTGAATACCTGGGATTGAAAGTTCAACATTTCCTAACTTTTCACCCTTGTACATTACATCAAACTTTGTAAATGCACCTTTATATTCTTCAATGTTTTCTGCATAGTAGTCATTTTTACTCTGGAAACCGAATGAAATCATTTCTTTGCCCTTAACGTCAGAGATGGCTTTAAGGGTGTTTTCATCGTCACCGTTGTAAATAACTGCTTTTGTTGCAGACTGGGCAAATTTAGTAAAGCTCAAGATAAGGTTTTCCATTGTCTTGAAGTATTCAAGGTGGTCTTCGTCAATGTTGAGAATAACTGCAACATCGGGACTCATTTTAAGGAATGTATCCTGATATTCACAGGATTCCATAACGATTGTTTCAGTCTTACCTACACGACCATAGGAATTTGTGAGTGGCAATTTACCACCGATAACTGCAGATGGGTCAAGACCTGCCTCAATCATAGTTTGTACAGTTAAAGATGTAACAGTTGTTTTTCCGTGAGTACCGCAGATACCGATACAATTTGAGAATTGACGAGAAACCTCACCTAATAATTCTGCACGTTGGAATGTTGGAATACCACTCTCAATTGCTGCTTTGAGTTCAGGGTTTTCCTTTGAAATAGCAGCGGAATAAACCACCATTTCAGCACCCTCAATATTTTCTGCACGTTGTCCCATCATAACCTTAATTCCCATTTTGCGGATACGGTCAACGATTGAACTTTCGTTATTATCGGAGCCTTGGAGAGTGTAACCCTTGCTATGGAGAATTTCTGCAAGCGGGCACATACCACTACCACCGATTCCAATGAAATGTATTGTTTTTACAGTTTCTAAAACTTTTGTAATCTCATTCATTTTAATCACCACCTTTTATTATATTACATCTTTTAAAAAAATTAAACACCTAATCACCAAATTTTCTCAAATTTCATATCTTGATATTGTAAAGGTTAGGTGAAGTATATATGAAAACAAGAAATATTGTCATAGTCGGTGGGGATAAAAGACAAAAATACCTTAAAGAGTATCTTGTGGAAAAGGGATTCACAGTAAACTCCTATGGTCTTTTTGATTGGGACGAAGATACGGATAAACTTAAAGGTATGATAGGGGAGGACAGCATTGTAGTTCTGCCATTACCAGCTACGAGAAACGATAAGACCATATTTATGCCTTTTTCCAAAAAAGAGATTTTCATTGACCGTCTGTTTTCCTTTTTAGGAAGAAAAAATCTTGTTTTCGGTGGAATAATCAAGGGAGAATTGCTTTCCCGACTAAGGGAGAGTGAAATTCCGTTTTATGATTACTATGACCAGACCTTTATTGAGAAAAATGCGGTTTTAACTGCCTTTGGTGCATTGAAAATCATCCTTGAACACATTGATTTTGCCCTGCCCATGGGTAAATATGCTGTAACGGGCTTTGGTAGGGTTGCAAAGGAGACCGTTGCAGTTTTAAAATCTCTTTCTTGTGATGTGACGGTTTTTGCACGAAATCCGTCACAAAGGGAAGATGCCATTATTAAAGGTTGTAAGGCAGAGCCTTTGACATCACTTTCACAGCTTTCAGGGGACTATGACATCATCATTAACACCGTCCCTGCCCATATTATTCATGAAGAATCTATAGTCAATATGAAAAAAGAATGTAAGATAATCGAACTCGCTTCTGCACCATTCGGGCTTGACTTTGATTTGGCACAAAAACACGGTATAGATGTTGTCAAGGCATTGGGTCTGCCCGGAAAATATACACCAAAAACTGCAGGGGAAATAATAGGAAAAAATATCTCGCAAAGGGAGGAATAACAATGGAAAAAGAAACTGTGGGATTTGCTCTTTGCGGGTCTTTCTGCACATTCAAAAAGGTAATCCCACAAATGAAAAAGTTAGTAGATGAGGGATACAAAGTAATTCCCATTATGTCACATACAGCTTATAATACGGACACAAGATTTGGCAAAGCAAAGGACTTTAACGATGAGATTGAAGAAATCTGCAAGGAAGAAATAATTCACACAATAACAGGTGCCGAGCCAATAGGACCAAAGGAATTGCTTGATGTTTTGGTTATTGCTCCTTGCACGGGTAATACTCTCGGCAAACTTGCCAACGGAATAAGCGACACATCAGTAACACTTGCCACAAAAGCACATCTGAGAAATCAGCGACCTGTTATTATCGCAGTTTCAACCAATGATGCTTTAGGTGCGGCTGCAAAGAACATAGGACTTTTAATGAACAGTAAGAATATCTATTTTGTCCCAATGGAGCAGGATGATTATATCAACAAACCCAACTCCATTGTGGCAGATTTTAAATATATTCCCGATACAGTACGTGAGGTGCTTGCGACAAAATCACAACCACAACCGATTTTATTGTAAAACAAAAAGGCAGAGAATTTCTCTGCCTTTAACTGTTTGAGCATAATGAAATATTGCTTTGCAATATGAAGTAATCTTCGATTATGAAGTATTTACTCCGTAAATATGAAGTAAAGTAAATCCTTTCATATGCCGTAAGGCGTACTTCATAGTGAAACTACTTCATATCCGTTAGGATACTTCATAAATCCGTCAGGATTTACTTCATTGCAAGCCTTTTAGGCTTGCTCAAAGAACACTTTAAATGCACGGTATGCCATGTAAACGTCAAGCTTTGAAACAACTTCCATTGGTGCGTGCATTGAAAGGACAGGCACACCAAGGTCAATTGTGTCAATGTCAAGGTTAGCAACATACATAGCAACTGTACCGCCACCACCTGCATCAACTTTACCAAGTTCACCAATCTGCCATACAACATCATTTGCATTGAGCATTCTACGGATTTTACCCATATATTCAGCGGATGCGTCAGAAGTGCCACTCTTACCGCGAGCACCTGTATATTTTGTAATAACAACACCGTTGTTAACAAATGAGCAGTTCTTTCTCTCACTAACCTCAGGGAAAGTTGGGTCAAAGGCTGCATTAACGTCAGCAGAAAGACATTCTGACTTCGAAAGCACTCTCCAAGGCTCAACTCCACCCATAACTGCCAAATCGTGAATGAAATACTTCATATATGATGAGTTAAGACCTGTGTTACCGTCAGAACCGATTTCTTCCTTGTCAGTAAGAACTGTAAGGCAAGTGTATTCAGGATTTTTCACATTGAAAATTGCCTGTGCAGCAGGATAAGCACAAACCTTGTCATCGTGACCGTAAGCACCGATTAAGCTTCTGTCAAAACCGATGTCACGAGCTTTATATGCAGGGACAAGTTCAAGTTCTGCACTAAGGAAATCGCCCTCTGTAATGCCGTATTTCTCGTTGAGAATTTTAATAATATTGAGTTTAACCTTGTCGCTACCCTCATCCTTTGAGAATGGACGAGAACCGATAAGAATATTTAATTGTTCACCCTTGATTCCGTCACTCATTGTCTGTTTCATTTGTTCCTGAGCAAGATGTGGAAGAAGGTCAGTAACGCAGAATTGAGGGTCATTGTCGTCTTCACCAACATTGACCTTTACACTTTCACCATTTGCTTTTACAACAACACCGTGAAGTGCAAGTGGAATTGCAGTCCATTGATATTTCTTTATTCCACCGTAGTAGTGAGTCTTGAAATATGCAAGTGATGAATCCTCATAAAGTGGGTTTGGTTTAAGGTCAAGACGAGGTGAGTCAATATGAGCAGCAGAGATTTTAACACCCTCTGCGATGCTTTTTTTACCCATTACACAAAGGATAATTGCCTTACCACGATTGTTAAAGTAAACCTTGTCGCCTGCGTTATACTTCTTTGTGTTGTCAAATTCTGTATAACCTCTTTTTTCTGCTTCTGCAACGAAGAATTCAACAGACTCACGCTCAATTTTTGCAAAGTCAAGATAAGCTTTGTAGCCCTCGCAGAAATCGTCGGCAGCCTTTACAACTGCATCATCAACAGTTTCCATAGCGTGTTTTGGCTCGTAAAAAAGCTCTTTTTTCATTTCGTTAAGTTCCATAATATTTTCTCCTTTCAAGTAACCGCTGATTAAATCGGGTTGTGATTATCAGCGAGATAGTTTTTTGTCAGAACCGTCAAAAAACGCAGGCAATACTTTGTGTATTAACGAGTATTTTGGGCGAGTTATGACGGAAAAGTAGCCACTGAGAATTATAACCTTGATTTAGTCAGCGGTTACTATATCCAAGTTGTAATGTTATTGGTTTTATTTCTACATTTATATCATAAGGTGGATAATTCCACAATACAAAATCTGCTTTTTTAGTGAAGAAGGATTCGTCTTTTTGGGCATTGATACGCAGGAGTGCCTTTTCTTCTGTGATGTTATCTCTTTTCATTATTCTTTCAAGACGGATTTCCTTAGGGGCTACAACTGCAACTGTGAAATCGCAGAGTGCGTCTTCACCACTCTCAAAAAGTGCAATAGCATCAATAATCACACCACGATAACCTACTTCTTCCATATCTTTGATAATGGACTCTATTTCTTCTGTCACAGCAGGGTGAGTGATGGCGTTTAAATCGTTTGTGCTTTCTGTATCAGCAAATGCACGAGTAGCGAGTAGTGGTCGGTTTGTTGTGCCGTCCTCGTTTATAACGTCGTCACCAAAACGCTCTTTCAGTTTATTTTTGACATTTTCGTTGTTATTTATAACTTCACGGGCAACTTTGTCAGCATCAATGTGATAACAGCCATAAGCCATTAACTTTTGTGCAACGGTGCTTTTACCTGCACCCGTAAGTCCCGTAAGACCAATAATTTTCATATCATATCACCTTAATCTTAAACCCTGCGGCACGGATTAAGCGATTATAAACAGCTAAACCCATACCCTTTGTTTTGGGGCAACGGGCATAGACTTTATGTGCACCCATTTCGTCTAATTCACGGAGAGCATCAAAGAGTCTTGCACTCTGGGAATACCCGTCGTTTTTATTACCGTATGTAACAGATGGACAGGATAAGTTTTCACTCTCACCGTCAAAGCATAATGCAGTTACATTTTCTTCACTTTCGCAAAGAGATTTAAAAGTTTCAAAATCACTTTTTATGATTGTTATATCGGCACTTGGTGCGTAATGCTTGTATTTCATACCGGGGGAGGAGGCAACAGCACCTTCATCCAATTTATTAAGCACAGCATCATCAACCACAATTTCACCGATTAATTCGGTCATTTCTTCAAGTGTCACACCACCGGGACGGAGAAGTCTTGGTGGCTCTTCGGCAAAGGAAATAACAGTTGATTCAACACCGATTTCGCAATTTCCACCGTCAATAATGAGTGGAATTCTGCCGTTCATATCGTCATAAACGTATTTGGCATTTGTGGGACTCGGACTGCCCGAAAGATTTGCAGATGGTGCTGCAAGCGGGCAACCACAAGCCTCAATTATGGCTCTTGCATAATCATTTTTTGGTATTCTTACAGCGACTGTATCGAGATTTCCTGAAACAACATCAGAGATTTTCTCACTCTTTTTCATAATCATTGTAAGAGCATTGGGCCAAAATTTGTCTGCCATAATCTTGACTTTTTCAGGGATTTCGGCAACTAATGGCTCTAAATCTTCCACCTTTGCAATATGCACAATAAGTGGGTTATCACTTGGTCTGCCCTTTGCCACGAAGATTTTTTTAACTGCATCTTCATTTAAGGCATTGGCTGCGAGTCCGTAAACAGTTTCTGTTGGAATTCCCACAACCTCACCGTCATTTATGAGCCTTTTAGCTTCCATCAATGCTTTGTCATATTCAGTTGTAATGTTAATTACTACTGTTTTCATTTTCAAGATATTCCTTTGCTTTACGATAATCACTTAACTGTTCGTTACCAATATTCACAAGCTGTTGTGCGTAATATGTAGCCTTGACAGAGTCGCCTTGATTTTTATAAAAGATAAAAAGTCTGTTATATGCTGAAAAATATACCATAGGGGAAGGCATTTTATTCTTCTTTCTCTTTTTGCCTGTTGTTTCGTCAAGACTCATGTGTGCAAAAACTCTTGCTTCAAAATCTTGTGCATTGGAGTTTTCATTTGCAAAATAAGCCTCTGCATAAAGAGTAATATCTGTAAGATTATAATTGTATAGTCTTTTGAAAATGCCAAATAATTTCGAATTACTTCGGTATTCATTTACTATTCGCATTTCTTCATTAAAAAGTTGAATATTTCCTTTTTCAAGAGCAATGTTAGCCATGAGTATGTGAGTTGTGGCTAAATCACTTGCAACAACTTTTTTCAAGTTGAAATGTTGCCAAAAAAGTCGAATCTGGTTCTCTGCTCTGTCAAAATCGCCTATATTTATAAGACATATAATTCTATAAATGCAATAGCTGGGAAGAAATTTTGTGCTTTTTTGGTTTGTTGCCTCAATTATCTGATTACAAGCATCAAGAGCATGGTTTATGTCAAGAGCAACATTAGAAAACTCATTTATTTGTTTGATTTTTCTTGAAGGAATGGTTATAACAAAAAGTCCACCAAAATAAGCTACAATCATAAGAAGAAATGGTATGGTAAAAAACATACCTTCAAAAATATCATTGATAACCATTAAAGCAGTAATTATAACAAAATATGCTACTACCATAGCAGAATAATGACGAATCACAAATTTCTCAAACTTATTTAATTTGAACATAATTTCACCTTTATTCATTCGCCTTTAATTTTTCTGCAGTATCTGCTGTGATAAGTGCATCGATGATTTCATCAATGTCACCATTCATAATCTGCTCAATTTTATAAAGTGTAAGACCGATTCTGTGGTCGCTAACTCGTCCCTGTGGGAAATTGTATGTTCTTATTCTTTCACTACGGTCACCTGTACCAACCTGACTCTTTCTTTGACCTGCAATTTCAGCGTCGTGCTTTGCCTGTTCAATTTCTAAAAGTCGTGAGCGAAGAACCTTAAGTGCTTTATCCTTATTCTTGTGCTGACTGCGTTCATCCTGACACTCAACAACCATACCTGTTGGTAAGTGAGTAACACGGATTGCAGATGATGTTTTATTAACCTTTTGTCCGCCTGCACCACTTGAACGGAAAACGTCAATCTGTAATTCAGCAGGGTTGAGCTCAAAGTCAACATCTTCTGCTTCAGGAAGAACAGCAACAGTAACAGTTGATGTTTGAATTCTGCCCTGACTTTCTGTTTCAGGAACACGCTGAACTCTGTGAACACCACTTTCAAACTTAAATCTTGAATAAGCACCGTCACCATCAACTGAGAAAATAACTTCCTTGTATCCACCTAATTCAGTTGGGTTTTCGCTGAGTATTTCCATTTTCCAGCCACGTGCTTCGGCATACATTGTGTACATTCTGAAAAGTGAGTTTGCAAAAAGTGCAGCCTCTTCGCCACCTGCACCGCCACGGATTTCAATAATAACATTTCGGTCGTCATTAGGGTCACGGGGGAGAAGAAGAATTTTTAATTCTTCCCAAGTGATTTCAAGTTGCTCTTTTGCAGTTTCAAATTCTTCCTGCACCATTTCCTTGAAGTCCTTATCCATTCCACCTTCATCAAGGAGCATTTTTGACTCCTCAAAGGTTTCTTTGTAACCCTTGTATTCACGGAATTTTTCAACAACCGGAGTTAACTGCTTTAACTCTTTCATTAACTTTGTGTATAACTGCTGGTCGCTGACAGTTGCAGGGTCGCAAAGCTGTTCATTTACTGTTTCAAATCTTGTTTCAATACCTAATAATTTATCAAACATTTACTATTTCTCCATCTCTCAAAACGCGTTTTATATTTTTCTCAATTTTCACCCTTGGCACCATAACCTCACGGTCACATTTTACACAACGGACACGGAAATCCATTCCTGCACGAAGTACAAGAAACTGTTTTCCGCCGCAGGGGTGTTCTTTTTTCATTTCAAGAATATCGTTTACTTTAATATCCATAATCTTCACCATTATATATGATACCATAAATGTCCAAAAAATAAAATACTTTTTTATTCTCTTTTACGGGATTCTCTCATATTCTTTAATATCAATTTAAAAATAAAGGTGAGATGTATGAAAAAATACCGTCCCGAGGGGATTTTATTTGACACAAAACAAAACAAAAAATACATGGAAAGCATGAATGGTCTTCGTGAATGCTTTTTTACAGAGAAAATTTTAGAGGCAAAAGTCACACTTTGCGACAACGAGCATAATCTCCACGTGGATTTAGGGGTTATGGAGGGTGTAATTCCAAGGGAAGAATGTGCAATCGGCATTTCTGACGGTACAGTCCGTGATATCGCAATTGTTTCAAGAGTGAATAAGCCTGTTTGCTTTAAAATTGTTGATTTTATGGATGACGAATTAGGAAATCGTACTGCAATTTTAAGTCGTAGGCAGGTTCAGGAAGAATGTATGGAGAATTACATTAAAAATCTTTCGCCGGGAGATGTTATTGAGGCTCGTGTCACTCACAACGAAACCTTCGGCTCATTCTGTGATATCGGTTGTGGAATTTCCGCACTTTTGCCAATAGATAGCATTTCCGTTTCCCGAATTCCACACCCCAATGTGCGATTTTCCGTAAATACCATTATCAAAGCAGTAGTAAAAGGAATTGACGAATTGGATAGAGTTACGTTGAGCTTAAAGGAATTATTAGGCACTTGGGAAGAAAATGCAAGTAATTTCAGAGCAGGGCAGACAGTTGGCGGAATTGTCCGTTCAATTGAGAGATATGGTGTTTTTATTGAACTCAGTCCAAATCTTGCAGGACTTGCAGAATATACTGACGATGTTGAGGAAGGGGACTCTGCAAGTGTTTACATAAAGAGTATCAACCCCGAAAAAATGAAAATCAAGCTCTCCATTGTGGACTCATTCCCCGAAAAAGGCAAACCCACACCAATAAAATACTATTCAAACGAAGAACATATTGAGTCGTGGCAATATTCACCCACAGTCTGCGAAAAAATAATTGAAAGTGTGTTTTAATTAAATATTGTTGTAATTGGAAAAATCTTGTGATAAAATTATTTCAATAAAACATTGGAGTGATTTTATGAAAAAGACAAAGGTAGTTTTAAGTGTTGTTTTAGCCATGATTTTAGTGGCTTCAACATTAGCACCTGCATTTGCATCAGGTAAAAAATGCGATTGTGGTACAGCGCCAATTGTACAGGTAAGAGGTATCGGTGAAACTCTTTACGACGGCGAGGGTAACGAGGTTTTCTCTACTGAAAATATTGTAAATGGTATTTTACCTGCAATTCCTCAACTTACATATTATCTTGCAACAGGGGACACGGACGTCCTTGTTGATGGTTTGAAAAAGGCAGTTAAGGACATTTTCGCACCTGTTTCTTATGACAATAATTTAAACCGTGACACAGTTGTTACAGTTAAAGGTTACACAAGTGACCCTGTTGAAACTTATGTTGATATGTCAGAAGAACATTCCGGCTCTGAATATACATTGGCTCAGGCAGTTTATAATGAATTAGGTGAAGGTCATTCATATCTTTTTATTTATGATTGGACAGCAAACCCATTTGATATTGCACAAGACCTTAACCAATTCATTCAGGAAGTTAAAGAAAAATCAGGTCACGATAAGGTTTCAATCTGTGCTGAAAGCATGGGCGGATGTATGACAAATACATATTTGGCACTTTATGGTTATGATGATGTTGAAAACCTTGTAATGGCAAACTCTGCATTCAACGGACTCGAAATGCTCGGTCAGCTTTTCATCGGTAACCCTGAAATTGACGGTGAAGCACTTGCAGGACTTATTGTACAGAGCATTTATGGTAGTGCAGAGTATGCGTCACTTATTCCATATATTCCGGTGTTTGAGCAACTCGCACTCTTTGCAAATGATCTTTTCGAAAAGGCAGGGGACAGAATCTATGAAGAGGTTTTAATTCCTGTTTTCGGATATCTTCCATCATTCTGGTGCTTTATCCCTGAATATCATTTTGAAGAAGCTATAGAAAAAATGCTTCCTGATGCAGGCCCTGAGCTTTTGAATTTTGTAAATGAATACTACGAAAAAGTTGCAAGTAAAACAAGTGACAGAGTAAAAGAAATGGTTGAAAGCGAAGATGTAAACTATTTCTGCGTTTCAAACTATAACAAATTCATCGCACCTGTTACAAAAACTGCTCGTTGGAATTCTGACGGTGTTATTGAAACATACAACACAAGTGGTTTTGCAACAGTTGCAGATATGGGTACAACTCTTGGTGCAGATTATGTCCAGGCAGTGGATATGGGCAGAAATATGATTTCTCCTGATAACATTGTTGACGCTTCAACTTGTCAGGCACCAATGCAGACATGGTTTACTAAAAACTGGGGACATATTGCATACAATCTCAATGACGGAACTTGTGATTTCTACCTTTGGTTGCTTACAGCAAATGAACAATATACAATCGATACTAATTCACAATATCCACAGTTTATGTATTATAACTGTGAAATTCCTGCACTTATGCCATATACCTGTGGTAGCGGTGATGTTTCGGGTGATGGCAGAGTAACTGCTTACGATGCCACTCTCATTCTTAAAGCCGCATCGGGAATGATTTGCTTCCCATCAGAAAACCTCAAAGAAGCAGACGTTAACTGCGACGGTGTAATTACTGTAACAGATGCGAGAATTGTTCTTAAAAAAGTAGCAGAAGTAATTTGACAAGTGTAAAGTTTTATGGTATAATAAATTTACCAAAATAAAGGAGGATGAATATAATGTTAGTAATTTTAGCATTTCTTTCAGACGTAGTTTATTTCTTGACAAGCTGGTTGCCATTCTAATCAAGCAATAAGTAAAGGCAGAGGATTAAAACCTCTGCCTTAATTTTTTTCATAATGAATTATCAATTTTTTAATGAAGTATTGCCACGCAATATGAAGTAATCTCACGATTATGAAGTGAAGCAAAACCGTTAATATGCCGTCAGGCATACTTCATAGCAACGCTACTTCATATCAGTTAGGATACTTCATAAATCCGCAAGGATTTACTTCATTGAATAATGCCCTGGCATTATTCAAAAAGGGGTGTGCTGAAATATCTTTCTGCTGTGTCGGGAAGAATTGTTACAACTGTTTTACCCTTACCGAGTTTTTTCGCAAGCTTAAGTGCTGCTGCAACGTTTGTGCCACTTGAAATACCACAAATAATACCCTCAAGACGTGCTAAATCACGTGCTGTCTTAATTGCTTCTTCATCAGTAACAACGTGAATATGGTCATAAATATTCTGGTTAAGATTATCAGGGATAAGTCCGTCACCGATACCCATTTGCAAGTGAGTACCAATTGTGCCACCTGCAAGGATTGCGGCATTCTCCGGTTCAACTGCCCAGATTTCTATGTCAGGATACTGTTTTTTGAGCACCTCACCGATACCGCTAAGTGTACCACCTGTGCCGATACCTGAACAGAATCCGTGAATATCCTCTGCAACCTGTTCGAGTATTTCAAGACCTGTGTGATGCTTATGCACTTCGGGGTTTTTAGGGTTTGTGAACTGTTGTGGAATATAAACATTTGGGTTTTCTTCCTGCATTTTAAGAGCAGTTTGCAAACAGTCGTCAACACATTTACCAATGTCACCCTCGTCGTGAATAAGCACAACCTCTGCACCGTAGTGTTTAACTAACTTTCTTCTTTCTTCGCTAACGGAGTCGGGCATAATGATTATTGTTTTATAACCCTTTACTGCACCGATAAGAGCAAGTCCGATTCCCTGATTACCACTTGTTGGCTCAACAATAATTGAATTATCGTTAATAAGTCCCTGTTTTTCAGCGGCTTTGAGCATATTGTAAGCAGTTCTTGTTTTAATTGAACCGCCAACATTAAGTCCTTCGTATTTAACAAGCACTTCGGCGCTGTCCTCATCCACCATTCTGTTAAGACGAATCATAGGAGTATGCCCTATTGCTTCAAGTATATTATTACATACCATATTTCTATTACACCTCGTTTTATAGCCAATGTATATTAACATAAGTTTTAAAAATATTCAATATAATTTCTAAAAACATCTTGAAAAGATACTGTTTTTCTTTATAATAATATTAGACAATTTAAAGGGGTGTTCCTATGAATATTTATGAAGCAATAAATTCTCTTATCGAATATGGCGTAAGAGAAGGCTTAATTGAAAAAGAAGACAAAGTTTGGGCAGTTAACCGTGTACTTGAAATCCTCAATATGGACAGTATGGAAACCGGAGCAGAGGTAAAGAGTGAAAACCTTGAAGAGATTTTAAAGGTTATTCTCGACTTTGCAGTAGAAAAAGGACTTTGTGAAGACTCAATCGTATATAAAGACTTGTTTGACACAAAGGTAATGGGAGTTCTCACTCCAAGACCATCACAGGTTATTAAGACTTTTAATGATAAATACGCAGTTTCTCCAAAGGAAGCAACTGATTATTACTATAATCTTGCTCTTAAAACAGACTATATCCGTGAATACAGAATAAAAAATGATGTTAAATGGGTAACAAGCACAGAATATGGTGATATTGACATCACAATCAACCTTGCAAAACCTGAAAAAGACCCAAAGGCTATTGCAGCGGCTACAAAAATGGAACAGAGCTCATATCCAACATGTATGCTTTGTAAGGAAAATGAGGGCTACGCAGGTCGAGTTAATCATCCTGCACGTCAGAATCACAGAGTTATTCCAATCTGCCTTGACGGTGTTGACGCATTTTTACAGTATTCACCATATGTTTACTACAACGAGCATTGTATTGTTTTTGACGATGCACATACACCAATGAAGATTTCAGAACATAAATTCAGAAGACTTTGCGATTTCGTTAAGAAATTCCCACACTATTTCCTTGGTTCAAACTCAGATTTGCCAATCGCAGGCGGTTCAATTCTTACTCACGAGCATTTCCAGGGTGGTAGCTATACATTCGCAATGGAAAAGGCTGATTATGAGGAAAAATTCACATTTGACGGATTCGAAGATGTTGAAGCAGGAATCGTAAAATGGCCAATGAGTGTTATCCGTCTGAAATGTGAGGATACGGACAGAATGTGTGCTCTTGCAGGTAAAATCCTTGCAACTTGGCGTGATTATACTGATGAAGAAGCATTTATTTATGCTTACACAGACGGTCAGATTCACAACACAATCACTCCAATCGCAAGATTCAGAGACGGTAAGTACGAACTTGACCTTGTTCTTCGTAATAATATCACAACAGAAGAATATCCTGACGGTTTCTATCATCCACACCCTGAGTACCACCACATCAAGAAAGAAAATATCGGTCTTATTGAGGTTATGGGACTTGCAGTTCTTCCGTCACGTCTTAAAACAGAAATGGCAATCTTAAAGGATGCAATTCTCCAGAATAAAGACATCAAGGCAGACGAAAGAATCGCAAAACACTTTGATTGGGCAGAAATGATTAAATCAAAATATGCAGACATCAATGCAGACAACTGTGACGGAATTCTCCGTGACGAAATTGGTATTGTATTTACTGCAATTCTCGGTCAATGCGGTGTGTTCGAAAGAACAGAAGAAGGCAAAGCACAGTTTATGAAATTTGTTTCACAGGTGAAATAAATTTCAATTCGTAATTCATAATGCGTAATTCGTAATTAAAGGACTACAATGAAATATAAAACAAAAAATGAGAATGGATTTATCCATTCTCATTTTTTAATTCAGCATTACGCATTACGAATTCAGCATTGATTTAATCCCACTCAGTTCCTGTAACCTTGTCAAGGTCAATGCCTTTGGTATCGTGGGTTTTCTTAATAAGAGCATAAATTGTAACAACAAAACTTGGAACAAGCAGACAAAGAGCAACTGTTCCGATAATTCCGTCGCCGAAAACAAGTGCTAACACCATATTTGTAAGGAATCCGACAGCATATCCTGCAAAGCCTACTACAGTTTGTGCTGCAGTTGCAGATGAACGAAGGTTTGTCGGTGCAGATTCACTTGCCATCATAATAAGTACGTCGTTTGTGGAGTAGTAGCTTCCAACGAATGTACCACAGAAGAAACCGATAATTTCAGGTGTTAAGAAGTTCATTCTTGCACCCAAAGCGAAGATTACAAAGGAAACAACGCAATTTGTAGCAACGGTAATTGCTGCTGCTTTTCTGCCTTTTTTGTCAGAGATAAAGCCCATAATAACCTGTGAAAGAGCCATACCGATAGGGTATAAAATGAGTGCCTGACTGACCTCTTTAACACTTACAAGGTCTAAAAATTCCTTTGCATTTGAGCCATAAATACTCTGTGCATATCCGTGGGTGAGAATTGCCTGATAGTTCATACTACCGATAACACCGATACCTGCAAGGGCAAAGCAGATGAATACCCAACGGAGTTGCTTGTGACTGAAACCGAACTTAAGGGCATCAATAACGCCACCCTGCGAATCCTGTGCAGTTTTTCTAAGTTTTTCTGCCTGTAATTCTTCCTCTGTCATGCTAAGGTAACGGATACGGGATTCTATAAATGCATCAGTTTCTCTTGCACAGAGAAGTGCAATAAGAGAAACCACAATACCAACGATGGCAGGGATAAAGTAAACTCTGCGCCATTGTCCTGAAGTTTCCATTAACCAACGACGAAGGAAAGGTACAAGCATAACTGCCATATTTGCAAAGAATTTAACAACGGAATAGGTTATTGCACGGCTTTTGCTTGGTGCAGATTCCATAATGTACACAACATGCATATCGTGTGGCACAAAGAAAAGAATCATACAAGCGCCCATAAAGTACATAATCACATTTTGTGAGAGGAAAATCACAAACATCGCAAGAGCCATTCCAAATGTATTAATAATCAAGAATGTCTTTCTTCCAAAACGGTCTGCCAATGGTCTGTAAAGAATACCGATAATCTGGAACGGTATTGCCACAATCTGCAAAAGGTTAAGGAGTGTAACAGCACTTTCACTCTGGAAAAATGTGTTGGCAATTTCTGTCTGCATAAGTGAACCGATTTGGGATGCAATTTCGTCAACTGCATAGATAAGAGCAATAATTAAAACAAGATACCAAAAATATGTCTTGCCCTTTGGTCTTGCCTTTTGTTTCTCCCAATATTTAAGTTCTTTTGCCTTACGCATTTGTTTTTTTGCTAACTTTTCAGGGGATAATTGTTTAGTTTTCATATTTTTCCCTCCCAATAAAATGATTGTAACATAATAAAGCAAAAAAGCAAAGAGAAATATTTTAAGTAATAATCTTCAAATTTGAATTTGTCGGGATGAATGCAAAGTGCAAAACGCAAAGTGAAAAGTGTCGGAACTGCGTTGCAATTGTAATGCCTCCCTCTGACGAGGGAGGTGGCATTTTCGCAAGAAAATGACGGAGGGAGAGATAGTGAACAGATAAACTAACTA
>JAGAMK010000041.1 GCA_017624735.1 Clostridia bacterium | reverse complement strand
GTCTGCGAAGCAGACTGAGGGAGAGATTTAATAAACGAACAAGCCTATCTCTCCCTCCGTCACTCGCTATGCTCGTGCCACCTCCCTCGTCAGAGGGAGGCAAGGTCACATATTCAAGCATCCCGATAAACTCCAATTTGTGTACCAAAATAATAATGGCGGAGTAAAATCCCCGCCATAACTGTTATTTTACATTTTTTACTGTAACAATATCGCCTGTTGCATCTTTATCAACAACAAATGTAATTGAATCACCGACATTGAGAATTACTATCTTTTCTGCATCCTTAACCGCAACTTTATAATATGTTGCGTTATCTGCAAGTTTAATATAGAAATAAGTTTCACCGCCTGTGATGACACTACGGATTTCTTGTACTGTACCTGTTACATCTACTGTTTCAACTTTTGGTTCATCTGGTGTTTCTTCGTTACCCATTGAGTCAACATCAACATCCACATTTACACCACTCTTTTCGAGTTCGGATGCATAGTTTTCGATACATTCAGTAAGAGTACTACCAACACCAACTATTGTTGACTGTTCAACGTTAACCATCGCATACATCTTAACAAACTGGCTTGCGTCTTTAAGTGCCATAAAATATGTTGGTTCACCACTTACATTAAGAAGAAGTGGGAATGTTGCAACATAGCCTTTTTCCTGAACCTTACCCTGTGCAGAAGTTCTTGCAGTTTCTTCCAAAGCGCCTGCTTGTTGATAATAAACAGCCTCTTTTGTTCTTTGGTTAATGAGAACGAAACCAATAATGGATTGGTCAGAACTGATTGATGTTACACCTGTGTACATATATACGTCATCATTAAGTGCTAAATAGTTGTAACCAGATGATGTTACACGAACATTTTCCTGACCGATAATTGAGTTTAAGAAGCCTTTATTGTATTTACCGTAGAAATTATACTGCTGATTAACAATTGTGGAAGAATAAATTCTGTCAATCCACTGGAATTCTTTATCAGTTGCAAACTTATCAGTTGGCAATTTTGTTGTACCATCAAGGCTTGTTGAAATGAGTGTTGTGTTACCGTTGATTGAGTCAACAACAACTGCACCAATTACATCTGTTCCGCCGAAGAGACCGATTGTTTTGTCAAGTACAGGAACAATCCAGAAAGGTCTGCCTGTCTCATCAATTTCAAATGATGGGTCACCAAGCATAAGTGTTGGATACTTGAAACGAACATGACGGATAAGGTATTCGTTAAAATGCTCTGCAGGTGAATATTTCATTCCTTCTTCAAGTCTTACTGGTTCAGCCTTTTGAGTTGTCATGTCAACAATAATATATGCAGGTATACCATTCTTTGTATTCTTAAGCCATTTGAAAACATCACCATATTCAAGTGACTGAACGCGAACAGGAGTTCCCTTATAATTAATCTGTGTTGAGTAATACTCATTTACAACAAACTGTGAAACATAGTCTGAAAGGTCACCGAGCGCACGAGTTGCAAGCATATTTGATGAATCCTTATCAAGACGAGGTACTGATGAAAAATCGATTTCTGCAACTTCCTCTGCAAAATTACCCTCTTTAACATCAATAAGCTTAGCATAGTCCTTTGCACGGAATATTTCTGCACCAATAAGTGAGCCAATTATAACTACTACAACCAACACGCCAATAAGTACAAGTGGAATTTTAACCTTGTTCTTTGCATATTCCATATACTCAGGACGGAAATATGCCTTAGAAAATACACCGAATGCAGCGATGTATGACATGATTACCACACCAAGATAAATATAAAGCTCAAATGCTTTAAAATTAAGAGCAGGAAGCATAAAATAATAAGTAACCCCTGCAACCACCAAAGAAACCAAAAGACTTGCCACTACTTTTTTCCAAGTGCTGCCTTTTGGTGTTTCAGGAACAACATTCTTGTTTCCGAAATCAACATTAATTGGGTCCATAAATTTTACCTCTTTTCCATAATATGTTAATAGTATAGCATAATTTATATATAAAATACAATATAATAAAACAAAAACGGGACGATGTGGACATCGTCCCCTACAATACTACATAATCTTTTTACAATATTCATTTAATGAGCATTTTTCACAATATGCTTTTCGTGATGTGCATACTGCCCTGCCATGAAGTACACAACGATGGCAAAAATCGTTACTTTCTTCAGGTGGGAGAATTTTCTTTAATTCCATTTCAACTTTTTTAGGGTCTTTTGTGCCGACAAGTCCCATTCGGTTAGTAAGTCTTATTAAATGAGTATCTGCTACAACAGCAGGTTTTTTATAAACGTCACCAACAATTAAATTGGCTGTTTTTCTGCCAACGCCCTGCAAAGAAGTTAAATCCTCAATGTTATCAGGTACTACTCCACCGAAACGGTCACGCACTCCCTTTGCCATTTCAATAATATCACGAGCCTTGCCATGATAAAAACCACAGGAATGAATTATATCTTCAATATCCTTGACATCTGCATTTACGTAATCGTCAAGCGTTCTGTATTTACTGAACAAGGCAGGTGTTACAAGATTAACACGTGCATCCGTGCATTGGGCAGAAAGTCTTGTTGCAACAAGCAACTCAAACGGATTATCTGCTGTTAATGAGCAAATTGCCTCAGGATATTCTTTTTTCAGTGCTTCAATTAAAAGTACAGCACGTTGTTTTTTTGTCATATCTTACTCCGGAAAATTCATATTCTTTGGTAACCCAAGAAGATAATCAGCAGAAACATTGAAATATTTACAAAGGGCTTTGATATCTTTAAGTGATGGTTCAGTTGTACCTGTTTCCATAAAAGATACTTTTCTTTGAGTAACACCCAAAGCATTTGCCAAATCCTTCTGAGTTATTGTTGGGATTTTTGAGCATCTGAGATACTTTAATCTTTCATTAAATTCCATTATTATACATCCTTCAAACACACCATATCACAACATGGCCGAAAATTGTTCTACTATATTAGCACAAAAAAGGGGTTAAGAAAAGACATAGAATAAAAATAACTATACAAACTTTCATTGAAAATTTTGTACAGTTCTACAAATGTTTTCAACAATTTGAACATAGTCAGTATTTATCTAATGGTTTTTGTTGTATTTTTATTGATTTAAGTATATAATTACTGTAACCAACTATTTAAGGACTGATGATTATGCAAAAAGAAATAAACGTAAGAGAACTCAAAGACAGCTTTGTTAAAATGATTAGCAACGACTGGGCATTACTTACTGCAGGAACAAAAGACGATTTTAACACAATGACAGTAAGTTGGGGCGGAATCGGTGAACTCTGGAATAAAGATGTTTGCTTTGTTTTCGTAAGACCACAAAGATACACTTTCGAATTCATGGAAAAGAACGATTATTTTTCACTTTCATTCTTTGGCGGAGAATATAAAAAAGAACTTGGCATCTGCGGTAGCAAATCAGGTCGTGATATTGACAAGATGGCTGAAACAGGTTTTACTCCTGTTGATTTTGATAACGCAGTAGGATATGAACAAGCAAAGGTTAATGTTGTGCTTAAAAAACTGGCATATCAGGATATGAAACCTGACGGTTTTCTTGACGAAACAATTATGAAGAATTATGCCAACAACGATTTCCACAGAGTTTATGTGGGAGAGATTGTAAAAGTTGTTGCGGAAGAATAAAAAGAATCCCAAGGGCTTT
>JAGAMK010000040.1 GCA_017624735.1 Clostridia bacterium | reverse complement strand
TGACAGAGGGGTTACGAAAAAAGCCTCAGTTAGTAAGGTGTAAAACGAACAAACCCCTCAGTCAAATGCTACGCATTTGCCAGCTCCCCTTTCAGGGGAGCCGAGAATAACTCAATTAAACAACCCGACAAACTCCAATTTATCAAACAGTGCGAGTTTGCACTACTTTTTTCATTATTGAATAAACTATATTCTTGTGATATAATATCCACACAATACTAACACTCAAAGGGGTTTTAATCATGTACACTATAAAAAACATTTTTGCTTGTATTACAGCAATAGTTACACTTGTTCTAAACTTTTTCGGTATCGGCTCGGATAAGCCTATAGAAAAAGTTGAAAATTTCAGAGTTACAACCTATATAAGGGGGGACTTTGCCCAAAATCCCGACAGTATATATGCTGAAGATTTTAATATTGTAACAGATGTCATTGTTTTTGAGTGTGCAACCTTTGATAACAAAGGTAATGTCAATGTTGAAACTGAAAAATTGGAAACAGTTTTAAACAATCTTCGTAATGCCATTGGTGATAGAGATATTCATATAACTCTCAATCTTCTTGGCCCAAACAGACATACTGACTCAACGGACTGGAACGAGCAAATGGAAGTACAGAGTGACGAGCATAATAAAGCATTCAGAAGTGGTGTTTTAGAAGAAAATATAGTCGAAGTCCTTGACAAATACGATTTCGACGGTGTGCATTTCGATTACGAATATCCTCTTTCTAAAAAGGCTTGGTTTTATTACAACAGATTTCTTGTTTCTCTGGATAAGGAGCTTGGTGACAAGTACACCCTTGGTGTTGCTGCGTCCACATGGAATCTAAACTATACTAAAAAAGCCATTAAAGCAATTGACACTTTTGAAATTATGACTTATGACTTTGTTGACGCACAGGGAAGACACGCCACCTATGAAGATACGATTGCACAATTGGGAGCAATAAAGGAACAAAAACTTCCTCTTGAAAAAGTTAACATCGGTCTTCCTTTCTATTCTCGTCCAACAGATTTGTCAGCTTATTGGCACGGATACAACAGCTGTTACGATGGAATTGATGAAAACGGTTGGTATCATTGTCCCAATACAGGAAAAGATTTTTGGTTTAACACACCTGATGTTATCGAAGCGAAAACAGAATATGCAATCAATAATGGTTATGGTGGAGTTATGATTTGGCACTACAACTGTGACCTTCCATCAACTCACGAAGATTCTCTTCACCGTGCAATTGGCACAGCTATAAACAACAACTATTAAAAACTAAAATATGAAACCTAATATTATATTTTACTTCTCTGACCAACAACGATGGGATACTCTCAATGAATCTCTTATGCCCAACGTATGGGAATTAGGCGAAGAAGGTTTACTCTTTGAGAATTCATATACTTGTCAGCCTGTTTGTGGCCCTGCGCGTGCTTGCTTGCAAACAGGACAGTATGCAACCGAAAATCAATGCTATTGGAACGGTATCGCCTTGGAGGAAGACGTAAAAACCATGGCAGATTATTTCAACGAAAACGGTTATGATACTGCATACATCGGAAAATGGCATTTGGCATCCGACCATTATCCCGGAAAAGGTGTGCATTGTGAAAAAACTGCTGTTCCAAAGGTCCGACAGGGCAATTACAAGTATTGGAGAGCAGCAGATATTCTTGAATTCACATCCCACGGATATGACGGATATGTTTTTGATGAAGATGGCAATAGAATTGACTTTAAAGGATATCGTACCGACTGTATAAATGACTTCGCCCTTGAATACATAAATAATCACAATGCTGACAAGCCATTTTTCATGTTTATTTCACAGCTTGAGCCACATCATCAGAATGACCACGGTCATTTTGAAGGTCCAAAGGAATTGATTGAAAATTACCGTGATTATCCACTTCCCGAAGACCTTACTTTCCTTAAAGGTAACTACAAGGAAGAATATCCCGACTACCTTGCGGCAATTCATTCACTTGACCAAAACGTGGGCAGACTTGTTAACACACTTAAAGAAAAAGGGATATATGAGAACACTATAATTGTTTACACAAGCGACCATGGTTGCCATTTCAAGACAAGAAATGCGGAATACAAACGCAGTTGTCACGATTCAAGCATACATACACCCCTTGTTTTCGGTGGGGGTGCAGTACGTAAAGATGAAAATGTTGAAAGTCTTGTGAGTCTTATAGATATTCCACCAACTCTTTTAAGCCTTGCAGGAATCCCTGTCCCCGAAAGCTATTCAGGCAATATTCTTCCTGTAAACAGAAATGATGCCCCCGAAAGAGATTGCGTTTTCATTCAAATCAGCGAATCCCAAATCGGCAGAACAATCCGTACGAAGGATTGGAAATATTCTGCCCGTGCAATCGGCTCGGGAATGTTAGAACACAGTTCATTCATTTATTTTGATGACTTTTTATATGATTTGAAAAATGACCCACATGAGAAAAACAATCTTGTAAACAACAAGATGTATGCCGATGTTATCAAAGAAATGAGAGAATTGCTCTCACGAGAGATGGTAAAAGTGGGAGAAAAGAAACCCAAGTTTTATAAACCGTTGGTAAAACATAAGTTCTAACTCTACACATCAAAGAGAAATTCAACACAATTTCGATTTTTGTATCATTTCAATCTTATCCATTGAAAAACAAAATACTCTTGTGCTACAATCGTGCAAAGGGAGGTTATACCTATGAAAAAATTTATATCCATTACTTTATCTTTTATCATGATTTTATGTGCATTAGCACTTCCTGCTTTTGCTTGTAGTGTGGACGATACATACGACGATTGTCTTCCTGAATTGCAGAAACAATTCGTTTATGGTGAAGGTCCTGAAACTGATGGTTTCACTATTGATTACAGATATTTTTCACCTGTTGAAGACGGTGACACAACAAAATATCCCCTCGTAATCTGGCTTCACGGTATGGGTGACGGTGCAGAAGAAGGTTTGCAGGTAACAAAGAGTGATATCGCTTTCTGGACATCCGATGAATTCCAAAATCGTTTCAAGAGCAGTAACGGTGCTTTTATCTTTGCTCCTCGTTCACTTGAAGAAGAAGGCATTTACTGGACAGATTCTCTTATTTACCCATTACGTGCAACTATCGATGACTTTATCTCTCAAAACAAGGACAACATTGATTTAAGCCGTATCTATATCGGTGGATATTCAATGGGTGGTAAAATGACACTTAAAATGGCAGTTGCTTACCCTGAACTGTTTGCAGCAATTTTCCCAATTTGCCCTGCTTGGACACCATCAACTGATGCGTTAGACCTTATTGCAGATATCCCTGTATGGCTTACAAGTGGAAAACTTGACCCATTGGTAAACTATTTCTTCTCGGTTAAACCTTTGTGGAGTATTATTACTGAAACTAACAACTCCCCTGCTGACTGTCGTTTCTCATCACTTACATTTGTTAAATATCCAAGCGGAAACGCAACATCAAGTTCACACCATTCATGGTTTGCAGTTAACCACGATATGTTCAGTTCAACTAATGGAAAATATCCGTATATGAACACTGTTAACGGTCTTGGTGATAAAGTTACTCTTACTTACCCAGACGGAATGATTTCTTGGCTTTCATCATATACAAGTGATTATGATGGTGCTGTTGCTGTTGATTGCGGAAACCTTGAAGCACAACAGAGTGGAGAAGGTCCATTTGCAGTTATCCTTTCCGTATTTGACAAAATTCTCGCAATACTCTAATTTTCTATAAAGAAAAAGTCTGTTAAGGTGTCTCTCACTTAACAGACTTTCTTTTTTATACTTTTTCTCCCGTAGTAGCTTTTACAATATCCTTAAAAATTGCACGATGTGAACTTGAAATGTATTTATCAATGTGGAGTGAGCCAAAATACCATTTTCTGAATTTGCAGTCATTTGAAAGTTCTTCAAAATACGCATTAAGAGCACTTACGCGAAATTCGTTTGGGTCATTAAGGTTTAAGAAATTCTTAACCTTGAGTGGTGGCTCATGGGTGACGATAATATCAATATCATATCCTGCAACCTCAAGATTTTCAGCACCCTCAAGCAATTCCTCCTGTGTTGGAATTTCGTCCTTTGACCAGGCATTCACATCTTTACGGATATCAATGTCCGAGCTTTCGCCCCCACCCATTGTGAAGATTTTTCTTCCTTCAATCTCGTAAACCTGACCACGCATAAGATGATGAAGATTGCCAAAAATCTTATGGACCTTACCACCATTCCATTGGCTTATTTCGTAATTATTCAAAAGGTCAAAATTCTCGTGAGTTCCGTCAACAAAACAAATATTATACTTTCTCTTACCAAGTGCCATCAGATAATTCTGCTCGGCATTACTGTTATCCCATAAAAATCCGAAATCACCACAAACTATAAGAGTATCTCCCTCATTTAAAAACCTCAGTTTTAATGGGGAAAGCCTTTTTTTATCGCCGTGCATATCTCCTGTAATATAAATCATCTGAATCTTCGTTCCTTTTGTAATTTTTTTCTTTTCTGTATTGGATATTGTTTCTATTTGTGTTATACTTTATTGTGTATACTTATTATATACTTTTGGAAAGATTTTTCAAGTAGGTGATTTTGTGAAAAAATTCTTATCGGTAATTCTTGTTGCCGTTATTATACTTTCATCATTCTCAATAGGAGCCAGTGCATCCTTTAATTCTCTTATGGAAACAGAGGCAGATATTGTTCTGTTGATAAACACAGATACAGAAACAGTTATTCTCGACAAAAACGCAGACAAGCGTTCTGCTCCTGCATCTCTTACAAAGATTGTTACTTGCATGCTGGTTTTAGAAAATTGTACGGATTTATCCACAATGGTCACATGCAAACGAGAAAATCTTAACGGACTTTATGAGCAGAATGCTGCCACAGCTGGTATCCTTGCCGGCGAGTCCCTCTCAATAAAAGATTTGCTCTATTGTCTTATGTTGCCCTCCGCTGCCGATGCTGCAAACATTCTTGCAGATTATGTTGGTAACGGAATTGACAATTTTGTAGTTATGATGAATGAGTTTGTGGCAAAACTCGGTTGCGAAAACACAAAATTCTATAATGCACACGGTCTTGACACGGACCCCAATGCTTATACAACTGCAAACGACCTTTACAAAATCACAAAATATGCTTTGCAGAATCCAACATTTAAAGAAATAACAAGCACATCAAGATACGATATTAAACCTACTGATAAATACCCTCACACAAGATATCTTCACAATACAAATAAAATGATGAATCCCGGAATTCCTGATTATTACTGTGACGCAGTTTCGGGTGTTAAAACAGGTACAACTGACGCAGCAGGTCGATGTGTTATTACAACTGCATCCCGTGACGGATACAACTATCTGCTTATTGTTATGGGTGCGCCACAATATGACATCGACAACGATGGTGTTGAAGAAAACGTCGCTTTTACCGATAGTAAAAAAATATATAACTGGGCATTTGAAAATATTGAACTTACAAAGGTAACTGATAAAACCGATGTCATAACAGTTGTAGATGTTGAATACAACAGCAAGGTTGACCATTTAAGATTAGTCCCTGCAGAAGAAATCTCTGCACTTGTGCCATTGGGTACAAAGGCGGGAAGTCTTGTTACCCGTCCTATTGAAAGTGAAACCCCGAAAAATGTAAAAGCACCAATCAAAAAGGGTGATGTTATCGGTAAAGCAGAGGTTCTTTACGGAAGCGATATCGTTGCAACTGTTGACCTTGTTGCAGCTGAGGATATTGACCTTAATGTATTTCTTCTTATTATCGGTGTGGCTAAAAATATACTATCAACAACTATATTTAAGGTGCTATTCATCGTTCTTGCGATTCTTGTAGTAATCTACATTCTGCTTATAATTCGCAGGAACAAAATCAGAGCAAAACGAAAGAAAATCAGAATGATAAAGGGTTGATTTTAATATGAAACTTTCTTTAATAATCCCTTGCTATAACGAGCAGGACAATATATTCCCATTTTTCAAAGAAACTGTAACAGCATTTCAAGAAATGCCAAAAGATATTAAATCTTTTGAATTTATCTTTGTAAATGATGGTAGTACGGACTCCACAAGTCAAAAACTCAAAGAGCTTTACTCATCATATCCGAACTACGTTTCCGTTGTTGAGTTTTCTCGTAATTTCGGCAAAGAGGCTGCTATGTATGCAGGGCTCCGTCATGCAACAGGAGATTTTGTAACAATTATTGATGCCGATTTGCAACAACGTCCGGAAATTGTTGTTAATATGGTTAACCATTTGCTTGAAAATGAAACCTGCGATATGGTTGCTGCCTATCAGGATGAACGTCGCGAAAGCAAATTTATGTCATTTATGAAAAAATGTTTCTACAAATGTATTAACAAGACAAGTGACATTGAATTTTTCCAGGGAGCAAGTGATTTCAGAACTTTTAGAAGATGTGTTTGCGATGCTATTCTCAATCTCCCGGAATATTACAGATTCTCAAAGGGTATTTTTGCGTGGATTGGTTTTAACACTTACTACCTTCCATATATGGCAGAAAAAAGACATTCGGGCGAATCAAAATGGTCTTTCTTCAAATTCGTTAAATATGCCCTTGATGGTATTATAGCATTTACAACTCTACCATTAAGAATTGCAACAGGAGTAGGATTTTTCACATTCCTTGTATCAATTCTCTATATGTTTGTTGTAATTATTCAAAAGCTTTTCTTCGGTGTGGACGTACCAGGATATGCAACTATCGTTGTGCTTATTCTTTTCCTTGGTGGATTACAGCTTTTGCTTTTAGGTGTTGTGGGCGAATATCTGGCACGCACTTACATTCAGGGCAAAAATCGTCCGATTTACATTGAAAAAAATGTGTTGAAAGCAAAGGAAAAGATGATTTACAATGAAGAAGATAATCAGTCTTTATAAAAAATATAAAGAAATCATCAATTACGTGATTGTGGGAGGCCTTACCACCTTGGTAAGTATGGTGATTTTCTATGGTAGTACTCTCACATTTCTCTACGGAAATAATCCGGTTCAATTACAGATTGCAAATGTAATCTCATGGATTGGTGCTGTTTCTTTTGCTTATGTTGCAAACAGAATTTTTGTTTTTGAAAGCAAAAGTCCAAGGATTTTTAGGGAGGCAGTATCATTTTTTTCGGCAAGATTACTGACACTGTTTTTAGATATGGGCACAATGTTTGTGCTTGCAACTTTATTGCATATAAATTACAATTTTTCAAAAATCATTGCTATGGGATTAGTCACAGTGGGGAATTATGTGATAAGCAAGTTTTTTGTATTTAAAAAAGGGAAATAAAAAGAGAGGGATTATTATGAATAATGCTATTGAAAGAGCAGGAAAACCCGGTGAGGTTGGGGTTTCATCAAGGGTTGTCAAAGAGTTTTTAAACGATGCCAGAGAAGTGGGATATGAATTCCATAGCCTTATGGTCATCCGTCACGGAAAAGTGGCTGTTGAATGGTATAACGAGCCATATAACAAGGACACGCCACAGTCCGTTTATTCAGTCAGCAAATCTTTTACTTCAACTGCAATCGGTTTTGCAATAAACGATGGACTTATATCCCTTGACACAAAGCTTTTGGATATTTTTCCTGACTATCCACCTAAAAAGGCAGATGCACGTTTTGATAAACTGACTGTAAGAAATCTTCTGAGAATGTCATCAGGTAAACAGCCAAGTTTTCTTTCCGATAAGGGTAAAGTTGACTGGATTGAGGATTACATAAACTCTCCTTGGGTTTTTGAGCCGGGTGAAAAATTCTTATACATTAACGAAAATATCTTTATGCTCTCTGCAATAGTAAATCGTGTTACAGGAATGAGTATGAGAGAATATTTAAGACCTCGTCTTTTTGAGCCACTCGGAATTGATTTTCCATTCTGGGAAACTGACCGCAACGGGGTTGAAGCAGGCGGTTGGGGACTTTATCTCAAAACTGAAGATATTGCAAAACTCACTCTCTGCTATCAACAAAAGGGCATATTCAATGGTGTGCAGGTCATTCCTGAAGAATGGGCAATTGAAGCAACCAAAAAGCAAATCGGTAATGAGTATAATCGTCCCGGCACAGACGCATCCTTTGGTTACGGTTACTGCTTCTGGAAAAACAGCATTGATGAAGATTCTTTCCGTGCTGACGGTATGTTTTCACAGTTTGGCGTAGGTATCCCACAATACGACGCAACTGTTGTACTGACTTCTGCCGTTACTGACGAAACAGGATGCCTTGAATATCTTTTCAAGTATTTTCCAAGAGCATTCGAAGAAACTGACGAAGAAGAAACATCTGTTGAAAATACAAATGTTGAGCCACTTTTTGAGAGTGACCGTACAGAAATGGAAAAAATTATCCGTTACAGATATATTAAATTCCGTAAGAAACTTTTCCTTAACCTTACCGGTTTCCAATTGAGTGTGTTACCAATGGCAGTTACATATATGCTTACGGACAAGCCCGGTAATATCGATATGGTCAAGTTTGATTTCAACGACAAAGAATGTTCAATGGAATGGACGGAGGGCACGGAAACAAATACAATTATTCTTGGCCTTGACGGAAGATACCGTTACTCAAAAATTACTCTTGGCAAGATTGATTTCACAGTCTGTGCCAATGCTTTCTGGCTTGACGACGAAAGTCTTTTAGTGACAATTCGCCCAATTCAAACCATTGCAAAACGTTCTCTTATCTTTGAATTTAAACCAAAGGATAAGGTTGTTATGATTCCTTCAAGCTCACCGTCGGGTGGTGAAATTCTCAATAACCTTGTGGGATTCTTTGAACAGATGATTCCAAACAAAGTAATTCTCAACATCTTCTTAAAGGCAATGTCCGTTGCCCCAAAGATTCTTGAGCCAAAGCACTACGGAAAATTTATAGACAAACAGAAATAAAAAAATAATCCCTATGGAACTCCATAGGGAATTTTTTATAAGTTGTCAATTATAGCGATATGGTCCATATAGAACTTTCGTGTTGCGTCAACATTACCATTCATACCAATAACTGTTCCATGGTCACCTGTAAGAGTTGGGAATACATACCATTGTCCCGATTTCACCTTAGTCTCACCTACAACATAATCCACATGTGCATCATTTGTGGGATACTGAGCAGAAATCACATTAACCAGCCCATCATTAGGAAACCATTTTTCATCAATATAGACTTTTGCATTTGTCTTTTTGTTTGTATAAGCACCAATCATTCCCGCGGGAACCATTAAAACACCCATGGTTTCCTTAGTTGGAACATGTGTTCCAAAAAATGTTGTTTCTGTAGTTGTACAGTAAGCGTATGAGAAATAGTAAGCGGAATCAACAAGCTTTATTTGACTATTAAGGTCTTTTGCACCATCTGGTGACAAATCATAAAAAGCATTGTCACGACCAGTGCCAAAACTACTGCTTATAAGCAAATTTACATTGTGATTGTCTGTTTTGATTCCAAAATGCTCTAACTGAAAATCTAACATATCCACATTTGAAATGCTTCCAATGCCATTTGTTGTGTAAAGAAGACTCAACGCAACCTCTATCAATTTTCCCTCATCAAGACAATAGAAAAGAGTTGAACCATTATGTGGGGATGCAAGAGTTGTAACACTATTCACAAGATTTCCCTGTCCACCCTTAAAAAGTGGTGAACAGTCGTCAGGACTTGCCTGTTTTTCTGCTTCGCTACCATATTCTAATAAACTTGTAAAAAGTCTTATTGTATTACCACCAAAGGAATGTCCAATAAGATTAATTTTTGCTTTTTTATCCCATCTTTCAACCAATGGCTCTGTATATTCTCTGCCAAATCGTGCGTGTCCGTGTTCTTTACTATGTGCCTCACCATAGTCAACCTTTGTACCAGTTAACTGTGCATAAAGTTCACACGCTCTGTCCCAAGCACTTGAAAAGGGACCCACAGTTGCTTCCACAACCTGAATATCCTGTGTGCGAAGATATGCTGAAATGCTACCTGATGTTGACCCCCAATATGGTGATACATCATTCATAGCAGCTTTTTCTCCCCAGCCACCCATTCCGTGAACAAGAACATAAGTGTATTTCACATCTTCTTCCACAAGTCCTTCCAGCGGGTTTTTATCCTTGCCGGCTAAAGCAATTGCACCAATACCGATAAGCAAACATACTGCCACTACAATAGAAACGATTGTTATCCAGTTAGGCTTTTTTACTTCATCTTTTTCCTCATAATCTGGTTGCGTTCCTTCGGGTGCATTAGCAGGCTCAGCACCTTCATAGATTTTTTCTTTATTATAAACAACTCCACCACTCGCAAGGTCTGAATTGTTGCTTTCCCCCGTGAGTAAAAAATCGGCAGTAACTCCAAAAATTCTGCTCATAGCAACAGCTTTATCTGTATCGGGAATTGACACTCCTGTTTCCCATTTTGAAACAGATTGACGAGAAACACCAAGCTGTTCTGCCAATTCTTCCTGAGAAAGATTTTTGCTTTTTCTTAACTCTGTTATTCTTTCGCCTATATTCATTGTTTACACCTCACAATCAAGTGCTGACTATATTATACTTTATAGAACTAAAAACTCTACCAAGTTCAGTTTGAATTTGTTGCTTTTTTATGTAAACTCGGGTTTACTTTTTAGGTGCGTTTCGTTTTTTTGCTGTAAATTCAAGAGTGTCAATACGAATAATGCTCACAACAGTTGTAAGCTTATCTTCAAATGTGAAATCCTTGTTGACCTGTGTTTTCATAAGCACGGACAAAGCTTTTTTCTTTTCCTCAACATCTTCAACAAGAGTTGCAACACCCCTACCCATAATGGATGCATAGGTAATACCATATTTGCAGGCAACTTCACCCTCAAAAGGTGTAACATCACAACACATCTCAAAGAAAACCTTTGGATTTGCTCTTAAAGCATCAATTTTTCTTCCTCGTCTTGCACCGTGAAGATAGAGTATGAGTTTTCCGTCAACTAATGTGTATCCGTAATTCATCGGCACAACATAAGGCTCGTCGCCATCTAACATACCAACGTGAACAACCTTTGATTTCTCAAGAATTTCTATTATTTCATTTATATCCGTAACTTGTTGCTCTCTGCGTGTCATTCCGTTCATAGAGATACTCCTTTAAATAACGCTGAATAATAATTTAATGTAGCTGACTAACATTTTTAAAATTTCAACAACAAAAGTAATACCATGTTGTCCTGCTGTTGAGCCGATATCTGTTGGCAAGTCAACGTAATCATCATTGGCAGGTTCTCTGTCTGTTTTCTTTATTGCGTAAGTGTCAATAAGTGTCTTTTCGCCTGTTTCATCATTAACCATGTATGCCTTGTAAACAAAATGATTACTGTCAAGGCTTACTGTTGCAAACACACCACCGTCTTTTGTGTCCCTTGCAATTGCAGAGCTTTCTAAAATTGGCGGCATTGCTTCTTCATTCACACCATAGCGCTTTGTTCCTGCTGTTGATGGAAGAATGTGAGTTGTGCCATCAGGATTTACTGCGAATGTTGTGCTTTCACCATTCCAGATTTCTGTAACTGTTTGTGCAGTTTGAACTTTTTCGCCCTTAACAGGCTCTGTTCTCATATACATATGGTCGTGACCTGCAAAGACAACGTCAATTCCCAATTCGTCAATAACTGGGAGAAGAAGATTTCGCATGATAACTGTGTCAGGCTTATTAATATTCTTCCCTGCTGAATATAACGCACGGTGCATAAGCACGATTTTCCACTGTGCATCAGATGCGTTCATATCGTTTTTAAGCCAGTTAATCTGGGAAGCAGACATCGGGTACATATCGTTTGTGTTAAGGACTGCAAAATGAGCATCACCCCAGTCAAAGGAGTAATAACAACCTGTTATGGTTGCACTGTCTTCAACTGCACCGATATTGAACATATTGTTAAACTTGAACCATTGAAGATTGCCCTCGTGATTTCCTGCAACGGGAACAATAGTTGTATTCATATTCATAAATGAGAAATTTCTGAAATAGCTATCCCATTCTTCGTTAGTACAATCATTTACAAAGTCACCAAGACCTATTGCAAATTCATAGTTTGGCATTGTGTCAACCGCAACCTGCAAAACCTTTGCAGCAGCCTGAAAATTTTCCTCGTTACTTGCCTGAACGTCGGCATAAACAATGAAATTTGCATCATCTTTTGATTTGCTCGGAGTTGTGAAATATCCAACATCACTCCAAACACCTGTTTTGCTGTCACCAACACGATATTGATATTTTGTGTTAGGTTTAAGTGTATCAACAACTGCTTTGTGCACATATTTGTCCATGGCCTTGTGACTTACACCGCTAACTATTTCTGCTTTTGTCAAATCAGCACCAGCAACCGCAACCTGCACATCAGTTCCTGCTGTTTCGTCTGTGTACCAGCAAAAACCTCTTGAAGTAGCAGAATCACCATTGATTGTAACACTGACTCTTGATACCTCTCCTGCCACAGATGCACTTGCCATAATCGGCAAGGTCATACAGAGCACAAGAATAATTGAAATAATTCTTACAAATGATTTTTTCATAATAATTACTCCTTTATGTCATACTTCTTTGAAAGTTTGCTCAAAGCTTCTTCTCTGGTGATTTTACCTGTATTGCAATCAGTCATTATCTGAACGTCCTTATCCTTTAAGTCATAGAAAAGCCAGATGATGAATGCAATAGCACCACCAATTGCAGGAATAAGCATAAAGATTAACCAAAGCATATCCAATGCGTGTTGACTCTGTGTTACACCGCTTTGCTCAAGCTCCTGGAATGAGCTTACCTCAATAACCTTCCAGCCAACTGACTTAAGACCGAGAATAAAGAGTCCCAAAGCACCGGAAATAGAGCCTGTAAGCTTTGCCATAAAGGTTTGCACCGCAAAGGTAATTCCCTTTGCTTCAGTACCTGTTTTAAATCGGCCATATTCAGCACAGTCAGGGGTAAACATACACATTTCAAGAGATACAATTGCCAACGGAATTGAACGGATAGTGAATAGAATGATATATACAACAACATTACCGTAACCAATTACCCACATAACAACGCTGAGGATAACATAAGCCAACAAGCAAATCTGATTTACCTTCATCTTATCATATCTACGGATAATCTTTGGTAATAACAGAGAAACAATAAGCTGCGGCACTGTGCCGATTGCACCAACAAGCAATGAGAACAACGCACTGTTAAACAGATAGTATGAAACGTAAAGAGTAAATGCGTTGCCGATATTCAATGCTGCGTAAAAGAAATTGCCCAGGTAATAAATAAGCAAATACTTGTTTCTGACAAGATATGAAAGCATTTTTTTGATTGTAAATGTTTCTTCACTCTCGGCGTGATAACGTTCCTCAAGCTTAAATGAAGCAGGCATCATCAATGCAAAGGCAACAATACAGACTATGATTGATATAGTCCCGTAATTCAAACCAACCTGTTCGCTGATGAGGACAGTTGTCAGTGCAGTAGTTATACCAACACCCGCATAGGTGGCAATACTCTTGTATGACTGAATACTGTTTCTCTCGTCAACACTCTGACTCATTGAAGTAAGTATTCCGAAAATAGGCACATCACAAAGAGTATAAGCTGTATCCCACAATATGTATGCAACAGCAAACCAAACTAACTTAACTGTCTCTGAAGTACCTGATGGTATAACGAATGTAAGTATTGTGGCGAGTGGAATAAGGAAGGTGGAAACTTTTATCCAAGGCAGATATTTCTTTCCGCTTTTGAATTTAATTAAGTCAAATATCGCACCGAAAAGTGTGTCGTTTATTGCATCCCACACCTTGACAATCAATATAATTGTACCTGATTTCGCCGGATGAATGCCCAAAAACAAAAGATATGTAGTCAGACATGCATTAAAAAGCGTGTAAATCATATTTTGTCCAGCAAAATAGGAATAATAGCTTGCCCTTTCAACAGGCTCTGTTGACCACCCATTCTTGGTAGCAAAAACCTTTTTTGTTAATGAAGAAATTCCCATAAATAATCCCCCTTATTATTCGGTTTAAATATTCTCCTACTTAGTTGCGTTCAATATTATATTTCCCCGACCAACTACTAACCTCAAAATCAAATTGAGATAGATATTCTACGGTGTATCCAAACAATTCAGCTAAATGCTCTATATTCAAATCTTCATAATCAGCTTTTGTTATTTCTCCACCAAAACGTCTTTCGCCATTATAATAAAACTCTGTTGGCAATATCTCATCAGTCAATATTAAACGAACGTATTTCTCTACTTTGCCTAAGTCCTCAAAATGCCGATGTTGTGTAGAAAAGCAAACACGATATTCTACAAATGACTCTTTCATATCCTTTGTTAAATGCTTGTCTTCAAAAATCTCAATATGTACTCCCGTGTTGTGATTTGTCAAAACTGCTGTATCACTTTCTACTGATAAATCAAAATCAAAGGTCTTTTGAAAATCATATAGAAATCTCCATTTATCCATATGTTTTGCACTCCTTAGCCTTATTCTAACGTTAATACTACTTGTTGTTTTTAGCAGTTGTGATTGATGAAATCAGAATTTTTCTGATTTTACTACACTTTGCGAACATATCTTTATATTCATCTTCAGTTATTATATTGGTTTCCTCATAAATGATTTGACGCTATGCGTCATGATTTGAAAACTTCGTTTCATGATTTCTCGCTTTGCTCCATGAATTGAATTGCAAAACTCAATGACCGAAGGTCAATTCATGGCAGAGCCAATTCATGAGCAACCCTGCTCAATTCATGCAACCGCAAGGTTGCAATTCATTGTCGCACAATAAGTGCGACAGATTCCGTATGGCTTGTCTTTGGAAACATATCAACAGGTGTTACCTCTACTGTTTCGTAGCCTAATTCTTTAAGAATTGCACAGTCCCTTGCCTGAGTTGACACGTCACAAGAAACATAGACAATTTTTTGCGGATTCATTTCTGCAACATATTCTAAAACCTCTTTGTCGCACCCTTTTCGTGGTGGGTCAAGTATTACCGCATCAGGCTCGATATTTTTATCTTTAAGAATTTTTACTGCATCCTTTGCGTCACCACAGTAAAATTCGCAATTCTCAATATTATTTCTCTTTGCGTTTTCCCTTGCATCCTCAATAGCTTCAGGTATAATCTCAACACCGATTACCTTTTTAACATCCTTCGCCATTGAAAGTCCGATTGTACCCGCACCACAGTAAAAGTCAAGGATTGTTTCGTCCCCTTTTGCCTCCACATAGTCCAATGCTTTTTTATAAAGCAATTCGGCACAATCGTGATTTACTTGATAGAATGAAAGTGGTGAAAGTCTAATTTTCACTCCGCAAAGTATATCTTCAATATAATCTTCACCCCAAAGAGTAGTGCAATTTTTACCGAGAATTACATTTGTCTTTTCTGTGTTTTCATTGATGACAACACTCTTGATTGCCTTAAATCTCATTAAATCGTCGCAAAGCTCGTCCCCAAATGGCAAAACACTTCCGTTGATTACAAGGCACACCATAATCTGACCTGTTTTAAAGGCTTTTCTTATGTAAATGTGTCGTACAAGTCCCGTGTGATTTACAGAGTCATAGGCTGTAATGCCAAATTCCCGCATCCAATCTTTTATTGTTTCAACAATCTCTGCAAATTCTTTTGGTTGCAAAGCACAGTCGGAAGAATTTATTATTCTGTGGCTTTTTTGTGCATAAAATCCTGCCACAATATCCTTTTCCATTCCAACGGGATATTGAGCCTTATTTCTGTATCTTTCAGTTTCACAAGTAATAATATCCCTTACCGGCACATCAATATGAGCAAGACGAGTAAAAGCATCAACAACCTTTTGCCTTTTCAACTGCTTTTCTGCCTCATAGGAAATATGACGGAAAACACATCCACCACAAGAGCGAAAATGCTGACAATCCACTTTCACTCTGTCAGGAGATGGCTTTAAAATCTCCTTAATTATACCGATGGCATAAGTCTTTTTCGCCTTAATGATGTGAGCAATTATAGTGTCACCCTTTGCCGCACCACTGACGAAAACGGCTTGACCATCATAATGTCCAACCCCATTACCCTCGGCAGTATAACCCTCAATATTCAGTTGTATATCTTGGTTTTTTTGAAGTGACATACAAACAAATCCTTAAAGTTTTAATAATATACCTACTACTGCACCAAGCACCAACCAGAATGCAGGATGTAGTTTTTTAAGTTTCTTTATAAACATAAGTGCAAAAAGCACAACTGAAATTGCAATTACAGGAACCACAAATGCGCCATTCACATAAAAAATGGGTTTGATAATTCCAAAAACTGCAAACAAAACAAGTGCCGTAACAACGGGACGAATGCCTGAAAATGCACCTTTAACATACTCATTCTCTTTAAATGCTTTCAAAAATCCCGCAACTATGACAATAACGATAACTGATGGTGTAACAAGTCCCAAAGTTGCAGTTAAACCACCGAGAATACCACCAACAATGCCGAATTCTGAAAGTCCTGCGTTATAACCTGCATATGTTGCCATATTAACACCAATTGGTCCGGGGGTACTTTCTGCAACAGCTACCATAACACCCAATTCTTCAGGGTTGAACCAACCATAGTCACTACGTGCCAAATCCTGCAGAAACGGAATAGTTGCAGGACCGCCACCAACTGCGAAAAGTCCGATTTTGAAGAATTCTAAAAACAAATACAAGAAGGTCATCATTTTGCTTTTACCCCCTTGATTTTATTGTAAACAACACCAACAATTCCGCCGAAAACAACAAGGAGAATTGGTGTTATATCAAACACAAAACAGGCAACAAGTCCTAATATGAAAAGTACAACCGAAATCACATTCACAAGGCTTTTTTTAGCAAGTGTGATTACTGTATGTGAAAGTAATGCACAGACAACAGCATTGATGCCCGTAAGTGCCGATGCGACGATTGGGTAATCCATAAAGGTCTGCAAAACAGATGCCACAATTGTGATGATTATAATTGATGGTGTTACCATTCCGAGAGTCGCAAAAATACCACCTAACACACCCGCCTGATAATAACCGATAAATGTTGCTGTATTAACTGCAATAATACCCGGTGTACATTGACCAACTGCATAGTAGTCAAGCAATTCTTCCTCTGTTGCCCATTTTTTCTTCTGGACAATTTCTCGTGTTAATAGTGGCAACATTGTAAGTCCGCCACCGAATGTAATTGACCCTATTTTTGCGAAGGTCAGGAACAAACTGAACAATTTCTTCAACATGGTTTTCTCCAATTATTTTTTATTATCTCCACTCCAGAAGATGAAATCACTAACTAAAAAAGCTCTTACGGGAGCAGCCTCAGCACCTTTAATTTTTATTGGTGCTGCCGAAAGGAAATAATCTCCCTTTTTAACATTACTCAAATCTAGGTTTTCAAGTAATGCAATATTATCCATTAAGAACATTCTGTGTGTTCTTCCGTCGCTACCCTCAGGCTCAACAGTCATACCGTCCGTTCCTACAAGATAATATCCTAACTGTGCAATAGCAGACGCAGCCGATTCGTGAAAAACAGCCTTGCCGCCACTTTTTACAAGTACTCTTTTTGCATTTCTTGGAAAATACTCCTCAACAAATGCACCTGTAATCATTTCAACATTTGCTTCAACCACAACGCAAGGGCCGAAGAATGCTTCATGGGGAATTTCTGTAATATCTTTTTCGTCTGACAAAAAGTGCAAAGGTGCATCCATATGCGTTCCGTTGTGCAAACACATCTCGATTTTTCCAAGATTGTATGGATTTTCATAATCAATGGTTTTTACCATTTCAAGACTTGCCGCAGGGTCGCCGGGAAAAACCGGACAACTTAAAACTTCTCTCGAAATATCAATTATTTTCACACATACTCCCCCAATATGATTTATCATTTTATTTTACCATATTTTTATACCCAATTCAACTTTTTATTGTAATAAAAAAGGGTAGTTAAAAACTACCCTTTAGAAGTATAAAATTATTCCGCTTTTTTCTTTTTACGAATTGCCTTGATTATTGCAACTATAACCTGTCTGATTATTGAACCTAATAAAACAGCAACAAGCGTAGTGATTAAGATAATAAAACCGTAATCTCTTATAACACTTAACTTGCAAAAATCCCTATAAAGTATCAATCCGGATAAAACAAACACCAACCCTGCTGCAACTGTGTATAAAAATTTAAAGTTGCTTTTTGAAAAACAGCCAAGGAAAAAGGCGATAAATATTAACGCTAACTCTATAAGAACCACCGCGAGAACGTGGTTAACCGGTTCAAAAAGTTTACTTATCGCTGGAGTAAGAAAAACTACAACTGTAAGTACTGTCGTAACTATTAAACTTAAAAACTTTTTCACTTTTTATCCCCCTCTTTTTTAATTTATTTTAATATGCCTTGCCCCAATAAAGCATTTTATCTGCAGGTTTGCCACAGCAAACACAAGTTCCCGAAATTTTTTCCTGTGCGAATGGAATACAACGTGATGTAACACCTGCCTGCTCTTTAAGAGCATCTTCACATTCACGGTCGCCACACCACATAGCCTTGATAAACCCTGGCTTATTCTCTGCAATATCAATCATTTCGTCCATGTTGCTTGCAACATAAGTCATGTTGCTCCTGCGTTCAAGCGCTGCATTGTAAAGACCATCATGTACAACCTGTAAAAGTTCAGGAATCTTTGTTTCGAGCTCATCGAGAGATACAAAGTATTTTTCTCTTGTATCACGACGAACAACTACACATTGATTGTTTTCAATATCGCGTGGACCGAGTTCAAGACGGAGAGGCACACCCTTCATCTCGTACTCTGCATATTTCCAACCCGGTGAATTGTCGCTTAAATCAATCTTTGCACGGCAAATCTTTTTAAGGTTTTCATAAACCTCTGTTGCCTTTTCCTTAACTCCTGCTTTGTGAGATGCAACAGGAATAACAACAATCTGAATAGGTGCAACTTTTGGTGGAAGAACAAGACCATTGTCATCACCGTGAGTCATAATAAGAGCACCGATAAGACGAGTTGTACATCCCCATGATGTCTGGAAAGGATGCTTTAACTTATTATCTCTGTCCTGGAACTGAATTCCGAAAGCCTTTGCAAAGCCATCGCCGAAATAGTGGCTTGTTGCTGACTGTAAAGCCTTACCATCATGCATGAGTGCTTCAATGGTATATGTATCTTCTGCTCCTGCAAATCTTTCTTTTGCAGTTTTTACGCCCTTAACAACAGGCATTGCGAGACAGTTTTCGCAGAAATCTGCATAAACGTTGAGCATTTTAATTGTTTCTTCCTGAGCTTCCTCTGCAGTTGCGTGGATTGTATGACCTTCCTGCCACAAGAATTCACGTGTACGAAGGAATGGTCTTGTAGTCTTTTCCCAACGAACAACAGAAACCCACTGATTGTAGAGTTTTGGTAAGTCACGGTAAGATTGAATAATATTTGCGTAGTGCTCACAGAAAAGTGTTTCAGAAGTAGGTCGAACACAAAGACGCTCTTCAAGTTTTTCACTACCACCATGAGTTACCCAAGCAACCTCAGGAGCAAAGCCCTCAACGTGGTCCTTTTCCTTATTTAAAAGACTTTCAGGAATAAACATAGGCATACAAACATTTTCATGCCCTGTTTCCTTAAACATTCCGTCAAGAGTTTTCTGGATATTTTCCCAGATTGCATAACCGTAAGGTCGAATAACCATACAACCTTTTACACTTGTATATTCAACCAATTCTGCTTTTTTAACAACGTCGGTATACCATTTGGCAAAATCCACGTCCATTGAGGTGATTTCCTCAACCATCTTTTTTTGTTCAGCCATTTTATATCTTCCTTAACATAAAAATTAAATAGATTTACTTTTTCGCAAGTCAATGCAGCAAAGGCGAAGCCGTATATGGATACTCAAGCCGAAAGCCACGAAGATTTGCGGAAAAAGAAGCTATTTATTATAAAAGATACAGGGACAAAGATAGTCTGTCCCTGTTTTTAAAAATCTAAATTAAAATTGTTAATTAGTTTTCTTCAATAAACTTAACAATATCAGCAACAGTTCTAATATTTTCAAGCTCTTCGTCGGAGATTTCCATTTCGAATTCATCCTCAAGAGTCATAACCAAATCTGCAAGGTCAATACTGTCAGCACCTAAATCTTCAAGAAGAACTGCGTCCAATGTAACAACGTCTTCATCCAATTCAAGCTGGTCACAAATAATAGCACGTACTTTTTCAAAAATCATACCTACACCTCCGTTCAAAAATCTTAAGACATTAAATATATTAAAATTCTTTTCTTGATTTGTCAACACTTTTATGACATTTTTATGAAATCTTGAAGAGGTGTAAAGTCAATACCCTTTACATTTTTTACCATTTCACAGAAAGTCTTGCAAATCTCGACACATCCGCCCACAGAATCACTCTCTGTATTAAAAGGCATTACAGGGTCATGAACAGAAAGTCGGAGTAAAAACCACCCGTTTCTCTTTGCGTCTTTAAATGAAACTCTAACACCCTCATAATTGTCAGGTGCTAAAATCATTTCTTCGTTTTCTTCTGCAAGTATTTTAATGTCCTCAATAAGTTTCCCACCGATTTCACGGAAATTTTCTTCCGTTATATTAAAACGAAGTTCTTTTTCTTCCAAAGGCTTTTTGAGGTCGGCAATACAGTCGCCGATTTTCTTATTTTCCTTGCGAAGCACAGCAGCCTTAATAATTATCTTTGTAACAAGATATGCACCGTCATCAAGATAGTAATTCTCTTTAAAGGCAGCATGACCTGATGTTTCAATGGCAAGTGGTGAGTTTTCGCCAAGATTCGTACGGCGGATTGCCTCATCAATTACATTTTTATATCCACGTTTAAATCGAATATGCTTTCCGCCAAGTGTTTCTTCAATAAATTCACGAAGTCCGTCACTTGTAACAGAGTCTGTTACTATGCTTCCACCCTCGTTACCTTCAAGTGCAATAACGGAAGCCATTGCAACAATAGCATTTCGATTGATTTCTTCACCTTTTTCATCAACACAAGAAGCACGGTCAACGTCAGTATCAAAAATCACACCTAAATCGCAGTTGTTTTCCACTGTTGCCTTACGGATAAATTCCATAGCAACCTTATTTTCAGGATTTGGAATGTGGTTGGGGAACATTCCGTCAGGTTCTAAAAACTGACTTGCAGAAACATCTGCCCCCAAAGGCGCTAAAACCTTTGTTGCATAAAATCCACCAACACCATTACCGGCATCAACGGCAATTTTAAATCCGTCGAGTGGCTTTTCATAATTCTCAGCATTAACACCTTGCTTAATCATATTACGAAGAATCTCTGCATATTCGGAAATATAATCAACAGGAATAATATCACCTGTTTTTTCTGCTTGTTCACAAGGTTCATTTTCTGCATCTGCTAAAATGCTCTTTAACTCATCACCTGAAAGACCACCATCACGAGTGAAGAATTTAAGTCCATTTCTGTCAAAAGGATGATGACTTGCAGTAATCTGAATCGCACCGTCACAGTTTCTTGTAACAGTTGTCATAAACATAGCAGGTGTTGAACAATATGAGCAGTTAAGCACATTAACACCCATTTCACTCACAACGGAAATTACAGCATCTCTAATTCTGTCAGCAGAAATTCTTGAATCGTGGCCAACAGAAACAGTCAGTTTGGAATATGCCTTACCTGTTTTTTTACTCAAAAACTTAATAAAAGCAGTTGAAATAAATCTTACAGCATCATCAGTCAACTGAATTTCGGGGTGTTTATCTGTTGCAACGGCAACACCACGGACATCCGTACCACTTTTTAGGTGCATTAAATTCATTTTATAAGACCTCTTTTCAAAAGTTCTTCTGTTGCAAGCATTACGCCGATTTTACCACTGTGAAAATTAAGTCCGCCTTGCATCCATACAGCATATGGCTCACGTAGTGGAGCATCTGCAGAAAGTTCAATGGATGAACCCGATGTGAAAGCACCTGCTGACATAATAACTTGATTATCATATCCCGGCATATCCCAAGGCTCTGGAGTTACGTAGGAGTCAACCGGAGCACCTTTTTGGAGTCCCTGACAAAACGCAATAAGGTTTTCAGGATTTTCAAGACAAATTGCCTGAATAATATCGTGACGAGTTTCTTCCACGGTAGGCGTAACTTTAAATCCTAATTCTGTATAAATGGATGCAGCAAAAACTGCAGTTTTAAGAGCCTCACCAACAACATGCGGTGCATTGAAAAGTCCCATAAAAAGACTTCTGTTTTGTCCAAGTGTTGCCCCAACCTCAATACCAAGTCCGGGAGTTGTAAGACGATATCCACAGAGTTCAACCAAATCTTTACGACCTGCAATATAGCCACCGCAGGATGCAATTCCGCCACCTGCATTTTTAATGAGTGAACCTGCCATTAAGTCTGCACCAACCTCTGTTGGTTCAAGTTTTTCAGTAAATTCGCCATAACAGTTGTCAACCATAACGATTGCTCTTTTATTCACTCTATGTACGATTTCGCAAACCTTTTTGATTTCATCAACAGAAATTGTGTGACGAAGTGAATAACCTCGAGAACGCTGAATGTAAACCATTCTTACATCTTTGTCTTTTGCACATTCTTCAATAGCATCATAATCAAGTTCATCATTTTCTGTTAAATCAACCTGAGCATAAGTAACACCAAAATCAGCAAGAGTACCGTCGCCCATGTTCTTGCCACCAAGACCGATTGTGGAATGGAGAGTGTCATATGGTGCACCTGTTACGCAAAGCATTGTGTCATTTGGACGAAGAATACCGTAAAGACAAACAGCAAGAGTATGTGTACCGCTTGCCAACGCACCCGAACGGATTATTGCACTTTCTGCACCAAAAATGTCCGCAGTAAGCACATCAAGTTTCTCTCTGCCCTTGTCTCCATAGCCATAACCTGTTGATGTGTTGAAATCTGTTTCATCAACCCTATTTCTAATAAATGCAGAAAGCACCTTATGTTGATTATATTCAGTTATCTCGTCAATACTTTCAAAAACTGTTTCTGCTTTCTTTAACGCTGTAGCAGAAAGCTCCTTTACTCTGTCGCTAATTTCAAAAAACATTTTGCATTATCCTTTATAAATCATATATTTCTTTAACGATTTCAAAACCGCATTTTTTATAAAATTCTAAATTGTGTTCTTTAGATACCAGGTACACGTCTTCATTGATTGAAATGTTTAGTAATTTTTCGACTAAAGCCTTTCCGTAGCCCTTGCCTCGATATGCCTCATCCGTGTAAACATCTGTAATCAAAGATATTTTTTGACTAAACGTAATAAATCCGCCTGAAACAATCTTATTATCTTTTGTTGCAACAGCGCCCTCACACTTACCCATACTATTCAAAAGCATTTTAAGTGCAACTATTTCGTTGTGTTTTTCTCTGTCGTCATCATTAAGGTCTTTAATTTTCCAGTATTCGGACTTATCAATACCTTTTTTAATATCATTACGAGATACAGATTTTTTCAATAGATATTTTTTGTCTAATTCACCCTTTTCAGTATCTATTACAAAATCTAACTCTTCCTTATCCGCATTTTCCCTTGCAAAAACAAGACTTTTCCCATTTCTGCTTGTGGAAACAACTGCGGTAATCTGCTCGTTTTCATCAAGTTGTACCCACACAACACCGTCATTAAGCCTTATCCCGTCGCAAAGTCCCGTCAAAGCAATAAACTGTGCATAATCGTCTTTACCGAGATAGTCAAAAAATGACTTATCAATAAATTCAAGGGATTTAACCATTTGCAAACTCCTCTAACAAAGCTTTCGCAAGGTCTTTTACACATTCCATATCCTTTTTAGAGCCAACAGAAGATGCTGAGTGGATATATCTGCAAGGTAATGAAACTGCAACAGTTTTTATACCACCTGCTGCTTTATGAATTGCTGCTGCGTCATTTCCGCCTGCAACAACAGTCTTTGTCTGGTTAGGGATGCCGTTTTTGTCGGCAATTTCTCTTGCCTTTTTATATAAATCTTTATTGTAAATTGTGCCTCTGTCCATGAAGGATACAACTGCACCATTACCCACCTTGCAAACTTTTTTGTTTTCAGGTGTGTCAGGAATGTCGGACGCAGTTGTTGTTTCAAGCACAATAGCATAATCAGGATTAACTGTGTATGCGGAAACAGTAGCCCCTCGAGTGCCAACTTCTTCCTGAACAGTAAAAACACAAGTGTAGTCAAATTTTGACTTTTTATTCAAAAACTCAAGCATAATAGCACAACCAAGGCGGTCGTCAAGAGCTTTTGATTTAATCATATCCTTACCAAACTCAATGAAATCCGATTTGAAGTAACCGAAGTCTCCAAGGCTTAGATGATTTTCTGCTATTTCCTTATTTTCAAAACCAAAGTCAACACACATATCAGAAATTTCGGGAATTCTCTTTGCCTCATCACCCGAGCATTGATGAATTGCCTTGCCACCAACAACGCCAACGTGACCATTAATAGTAATTTTCTTACCGAAAAGAGCAGAACTATCAATCCCACCTACGTTAGCAACATAAACAAAGCCCTCGTCAGTAATATATGTGACAATAAAGCCAACTTCATCCATATGTGCGAAGAGTGCAACCTTATTTTTGGGTGTTTTTTCGCCTTTTTTATTAACAATTAAGTTTCCTATGGGGTCAACTGTGTAATCGCAATCTTCGGGGAGTTTGGAGATTATAAAATCTCTCACATTTTTTTCGTCACCTGATGTGCCATTAAGCAAACAAAGGGTTTTCAAAAGTTCAAAATTCATAATCTCACACCCTTTCCAAGAATTCTGCAATAAGTTTTGCGCAAGACTCAATATCTCTTATATCAACAGTTTCAACCGGTGTGTGCATATATCTTAAAGGAATTGACACCAAAACAGATGGAATTCCACCTTTTGAAATTGTAATATGGTCTGCATTTGTGCCTGTACGACCATTCATAATCTCTTTCTGATAAGGAATATCCTTTTCCTTTGCGATTTCAACCAAAAGTTCAGTATATTGTCTGTCAAGAATAGGTGCGAAGCCTATCATAGCCCCACCATTCATTTTGCCACACTCATTTGCCTTTGAGTCAGGCGTAGTTGCAAAACTAACATCAACAGAAACGGACAAATCGGCATTCACATTGAAAGATGCACACTTTGCCCCCGTGCCACCTGTTTCTTCCTGTGCTGAGCAGACAAGAGTGATTTCATTCTCTGTTTTTGTGTATTCAAGCGCCTTTAAAAGCACTGCAATTCCACCACGGTCATCAATATACGGAGATGAAACTCTGTTTTCGTTAAGCACAGAAAAACTGTTCTTGAACGATGCTCTGTCACCTACTGAAATCACTTTTTCAGCATCTTCCCTGCCCATACCAATATCCACAACGCAGGTGCCGTCAGTTGACACCTTGCTTTCTCCGTCAGAGAGATGTGGAGGCACTGTACAAACAACACCATAAACATCTTCTTTACCGTGAAGTGTCAATTCCATACCCTCAACAGTACGCATATCAACTCCGCCAACTTTTTGCACACGAACAAAACCGTCATCGGTAATTCCTGTTACAACAAAGCCGATTGTGTCAAGGTGAGCATCGAGAAGAATGTGTTTTCCTTTTCCGTTTTTGTGAATGACAATGTTTCCCGAAACGTCAGCAGAAACATCACCATACAGTGAAAAAAGCCCCTTGAGTGCTTCAAAGGAGCTGTTTTCTTCCCCCGCAACACCTTGGGGGGAAGTCAATTTTTCTAAAAGTTTAACCATATCCATTTATATCAAAACCTTATATTTTCTTTTCGGGAAAGCTCCTGAAAATACATACTTTATATTTTTGAGCAGATTTTTTGCAAGACAATGTGGCAAAGGCGAAGCTGTATAAGATATACCGCGAGCCGAAAGCCACGAAGTATTTGCGGAAAATATGCCAAAAATTAAACCTCAACGCCACCAACCGGACGAATGATTAATACATAGCAAGAGTCTTCGCCGAAGATACTTTCCATCGCATTCTTGTAGTCTGCAAGGATATCGTTTGGAACAAAAGCTTGAATTGTACCTGCAAATCCACCACCGTGAACACGCCAAGCACCCTTACCTTTAAGAATGCTTTCACTAACTGCAAGAGCAAGTGAAACAGGCTGTTCAAGAGGTTTTTTAACAGAAAATACATTCTGATTATACTTGTATGATGAATCGCCACTTTCAAGTATGTATGACTTAAATGTTTCAAAGTCGCCATTTTTAAGAGCATCAACTTCTTTTAAAACTCTGTCGTTATCTGCGAAGAAGTGCATAGCACGGATTACTGCTCTGTCGCCTGTTTTTTCACGGATTATAGGGATATTCTTCTTGAACTCTTCCTCATCAACCTCACGAAGAACCTTTTTACCGAAACAGCCTGCAACTGCTTCCATTTCACCACGGATTGCTGCATAATCGTCAGTAAGGTCTGAATGGCTACCCTTTGTATCAACTATGCAAAGTGAGTGACCGGATGATGCAAAATCAAATTTAACTTCATTTACGATTGGCTCTGCAGGGTCATTAAAGTCGATTGTAACAAATCCACCAACAGAACAAGCCATCTGGTCCATAAGTCCGCATGGTTTGTCAAAGTAAACATTTTCTGCATACTGTGCGATTTTTGCGATTGTGATTGCATCAACCTGACCGTCATTGTAAAGGTAGTTGAGCATTGTACCAACAAGCACCTCGTAAGCCGCTGAAGATGAAAGACCTGAGCCTGAAAGTACGCTTGACATTGTTACAGCATCAAAACCACCGATTTTGTAACCATATTTAAGGAACCCTGCACACATACCACGAACAAGGGCAGGTGAATGACCTTTCTCGTCTTCCTTAATTTCAAGGTCAGTAATGTCGCAAACGTCCATTTTATATCCACGTGATTTTACACGAACAATATTTTCATCATTCTTTGATGCAACTGCAATAGCATCAAGGTTGATACCTGCAGCAAGAACTCGACCGTGGTTGTGGTCTGTGTGGTTACCGCCAACCTCTGTTCTGCCGGGTGCAGAGAAAAGACGAGCTTCTCTGTCTTCACTGAAAATTTCTGCAAAGTCGTTTGCAAGGCTTACATATCTCTCGTGTTGAGCCTTAACAGCCTCATCTGTAACATAAACTCTCTTAAAACGAGCGTCATACTCGCCATTCATAATTGCATCTTTAAGCATTTGTATTTTCATCTTTATTTTCTCCTTTTCTTTTCTCCAAGGTAATATTTACAATCAAGGTTGTTACACCTGATAAAACTAACAACACAATAATCGGCCCCATAAAACTCCACGTAAAAGGCTGACTAATGTTTCCACCCATTACGGAATATACCCATATTTTGGGGAAAAATCCTAAAAGTGAAGCTACTAAAAAATCATAAAGAGGATATTTCATGCCACCGTAAGTTTTACTGACAAGATTTATTGGTACTGATGGGACGAGTCGAAGTGCCACAAGAACACCTAATTTTGTTTTTCCGTGATGCGCCATCATTTCCCTTACATTGTCATACTTTTCAAGTCTCTTTATTGCCACACCACCACCGGTAAATCTTCCCCAGAAATAGTTTATTATGAAAACGACTGTTGTTCCCACAGTATTAATTAAAATCGCGTTAACAGGACGGAACATAACACCTGTCATAATAAGAAGGAATGGGAATGGTATTGGTAAAAATCCTCTTAAAATATATACACCCATTATCGCCAGAACAATCAACCATTTGTTTTCTAACGCCTGAATGGAGGTTTGTAATTTATCAAGAGCGTGTAAAAACTCCGCCCAGCCACCTTCTGCAACCTTTGTGCTCATAATTACAGTAATAACAGCAATTACAATTGCAGCGGCAAAAAGACCGATTGATGTAGCATACAGCACCCTTTTTCTGTTCAGGTTTTTCTTTTCCATTAAGTTCACCATATAAAAAATTTACATACACCATAATTTTATAATATTTCTTAAAAAAGGTCAATGTTTTTGTTGTTATATTATATTAAAATATGATAGAATATTATGTGTTATAAATCCTACATAAAGGTTGTGATTTTTTTGAAAATCGTAGTGCTTGATTCATTCGCATTAAACCCTGGTGATTTATCGTGGGAATGGCTTCAAGAATTAGGCGAATGTGAAATTCATCACCGTACTCCACAGGATGAAATTCTTGAAAGATGTGAGGGTGCGGATATTATTCTCACAAATAAAACACCTCTCACAAAAGAAACCCTTTCAAAGCTTAATAATCTTAAATATATTGCCCTTTTGTCAACAGGATATAACATTGTTGACTGGGAATACGCAAAAGAAATGGGTGTACCTGTTTCAAATATCCCTGCTTATTCCACAAATGCAGTTGCACAATTGACATTTTCTCTTATCCTCGAAATTACAAATGCAGTTGGTCTTCATAGTGAAAGCGTAAAAAATGGCGAATGGACCACTTGTCCTGATTTCTGCTATTGGAAAACCCCTTTAACTGAATTGTGTGGCAAAACAATTGGCATTGTTGGTTTTGGTCAGATTGGTCAGGCTGTTGCAGATATTGCAGAAGCGTTTAAAATGAATGTCGTTGCTGTTTCAGGTCACGAAACAGACCAAAGTCATCGTAAAAACTTTAAGTGGGTTGATATGGAAACTCTTGCAAAGACAAGTGATATAATTTCTTTCCATTGTCCGTTGACGGAGAAAACAACAGGACTTTGCAACAAAGATTTTATAGAGAAATGCAAAGACGATGCAATTATCGTCAACACAAGCCGTGGACCTGTTGTTAATGACCAAGATTTAGCCGATGCATTGAATAACGGTAAACTCCGTGGTGCAGGACTTGATGTTTTGACTGTTGAGCCACCAAAAGCGGACAACCCATTACTTTCTGCAAAGAATTGCTTCATTACCCCTCATATCGCTTGGGCAGGTTTTGAGACAAGAGAAAGACTTATGAACATTTTAAAAGAAAACATTTATGCTTATTTAAATGGCTCCCCACAAAATGTTGTAAACAAATAATGGCAAAACAAAAGACCTACTCTTAGGAGTAGGTCCTATCATTTTATTTGCAGAAATAGTTTTTTATTCTTTCTACTGCTTTGATTGTGTTCTCCGTTGAGCCGAATGCTGTGAGTCGGAAGTATCCCTCACCACTTGGGCCAAAGCCCTCACCAGGAGTACCAACAACCTGAATGTTTTCAAGGAGTGTATCAAAGAATTCCCAACTGCTCATTCCGTCAGGAGTTTTAAGCCATACATAAGGTGAGTTTACTGCACCATAAACTGTAAAGCCACACTCTTTAAGTCCGTTATAGATAATCTTTGCATTGTTCTGATAATATGCGATAATCTCACGAACCTGCTTTTTGCCTTCTTCACTATAAACAGCCTCTGCTGCTCTTTGTGTAATGTATGAAACACCGTTGAACTTTGTAGCCTGACGTCTTGCCCAAAGTGCGTTGAGTTCAACACCGTCAACTTTAATATCATGTGGAACAACTGTATAACCACAACGAACACCTGTGAAACCTGCAGTTTTTGAGAAGCTTCTGAACTCGATTGCACAGCTCTTTGCTCCTTCGATTTCATAGATTGAGTGAGGAACATTATCCTCTGTGATAAATGCTTCATAAGCAGAGTCAAAAAGGATTACAGCGCCATTTTCGTTTGCATAATCAACCCATTTTTTGAGTTCATCCTTTGTTGCAGCCATACCTGTTGGGTTATTTGGGAAGCAAAGGTAAATAATATCAACTTTTTCCTTTGGAAGTTCAGGTAAGAAGTTGTTTTCAGCATTACAAGGCATATAATAAATATTACTCCAGCCCTCTGCTGTTTTGTCACCTGAACGACCACTCATAACATTTGTGTCAACATAAACAGGATAAACAGGGTCACAAACTGCAACTTTGTTGTCAGTTGAGAAGATGTCACCGATATTACCGCAGTCGCTCTTTGCACCGTCAGAAACGAAGATTTCACTGTTATCAAGCTCAACACCACGTGCTTTATAGTCGTTCTCGTTAATAGCATCTAAAAGCCATTTGTGACCATATTCAGGTGGATAACCCATAAATGTTTTTTCGTTTGACATTTCGTCAACTGCCTTGTGCATAGCATCAATACAAGCACCTGCAAGTGGACGAGTAACGTCACCAATACCAAGACGGATAATTGGCTTGTCAGGATTTTCCGCTACATAAGCATTTACCTTTTTTGCAATGTTTGAGAAAAGGTAAGAACTCTGAATTTTTAAGAAATTGTCATTTATTTTCATAATTGTCCCTCCGACAATGTTTTTTGTTTTCCTTATATCATTCTAAAGAACGAAGTGACGAAGTATCTCTATACATAGATTCTTCGCTTTGCTCAGAATGACCTTGTTTTATATTTCACCGTCAAACACCTTTACTGCTTCGCCTGTTAAATATACATTGTCGTCCTCATGCCATTTAACTGTTAAAACTCCACCACGGGCTTGAATTTTTACATCCTTATTTTTATCACAAAAACCATTAATAATTGATGCAACTGCCACCGCGCAAGCACCTGTGCCACAAGCAAGAGTTTCACCACTACCTCTTTCCCATACGCGCATTTTTAGACGATTTTCATCTATAATTTCTACGAATTCCGTGTTAATTCTCTCAGGGAACATCTCGTGATGCTCAAAAAGAGGTCCGATTTTGGCTAAATTTAAATTATCAACACCACCACAAAACACTACACAATGGGGATTTCCCATTCCCACGCAAATAATTTTGTAATCTTCATTGTCAATGTTAAGAATCTGGTCTTTCACAACACTCATACCATATCGGGTTGGTATCTGACGACCGTTAAAAGTGGGTTTTCCCATATTTACTGTGCCACCGACTGCTTTTCCGTCTTGTGAGTGCATTTCAACCACTTTAACACCACTTAAAGTGTCAATTTTTATTCTGTCTCGTTTTTTCTTATTGTCATATATGTATTTCGCAACACAACGGATTGCATTTCCGCACATTTCTGCCTGTGAGCCATCTGCATTATAGATGTTCATTGAACAATCCGCAACTACTGACGGTTTAATTAAAACAATACCATCTGCGCCGATACCGAAATGCCTTTGACTTATTTTTCTTGACAGTTCTTCGGGGTTTTCAACCCTTTCATTGAAGCAATCAATGTAAATATAGTCATTTCCTGCACCGTGCATTTTAGTGAATTTCATAGTAATCCCCCACTGCATTTTTTAAAGTTTATGCAGTGGGGTTGCTATTTTATGAATTATTCGTATAAAGGATATTTCTTGCAAAGCTCTGCAACACCCTTTGTGATGTATGCTTTCTGATTTTCAAAATCAGTAGCAGCAAGATAAATAAACTCTGCAATCTTATCCATATCTTCAACCTGAAGTCCTCTTGTTGTAACAGCAGGAGTACCAATTCTGACACCGCTTGTTACGAATGGCTTTTCAGGGTCGTTTGGAATAGCATTCTTGTTTGCAGTAATGTGAACTTCATCAAGTCTGTGTTCAAGTTCTTTACCTGTAATACCAACTGAACGAAGGTCAACAAGCATCAAATGATTATCTGTACCGCCAGATACCAAGTTAATGCCTCTCTTTACAAGACCTTCTGCCAAAGCTTTTGCATTATCAACAACTCTCTGTTGATATGCCTTGAAGTCGTCACTCAATGCTTCACCGAAACAAACTGCCTTACCTGCGATAATATGCATTAAAGGACCACCCTGTGTGCCGGGGAAGATTGCCTTGTTGAATTGCATACCGAATTCTTCGTCCTTGCAAAGAATGATACCACCACGAGGACCACGAAGAGTCTTATGTGTTGTTGAAGTAACAACATCTGCGTAAGGCACCGGTGATGGATGAAGACCTGCTGCAACAAGACCTGCAATATGAGCCATATCAACCATAAAGTAAGCACCAACGCTGTGAGCAATATTTGCCATTTTTTCAAAGTCGATAGTTCTTGGATATGCAGAAGCACCTGCTACAATAAGTTTTGGCTGACATTCCTTTGCTTTCTTTTCAAAAGCATCGTAGTCGAGGAAACCATTTTCGTCAACACCATAAGGCACAAAGTTATAGTATTTACCTGACATATTAACAGGTGAACCGTGAGTAAGGTGACCACCTTCCGCAAGATTCATACCCATAACAGTATCGCCCGGCTGAAGAAGTGCAAAATAAACTGCAAGATTTGCCTGAGCACCTGAGTGAGGTTGAACATTTGCATAGTTTGCGCCAAAAAGTTTTTTAAGTCTGTCACGTGCAATATCTTCTACAATATCCACATGCTGACATCCACCGTAGTATCTCTTTCCGGGATAGCCTTCAGCATATTTGTTTGTAAGCACACTGCCCATAGCAGCCATAACTGCAGGAGAAACAATATTTTCACTTGCAATAAGTTCAAGGTTCTCTCTCTGTCTTTTGAGTTCAAGACCCATAGCAGCTGCTACTTCAGGGTCAGTATTATTTATAAATCCGATAGAATCAATTAAATTATTAAACATCTAAATCTCCTTACATATTACCTGAATAGTTAGGTGCTTCCTTGGTAATATAAACGTCATGAGGATGGCTTTCTTTAAGACCTGCGTTTGTAATTCTGATAAACTTTGTCTTTGTTTTGAGTTCTTCAATTGTTGCACAACCGCAGTAACCCATACCTGCTTTAAGACCACCCATAAGCTGATAAATTGTATCTGAAAGGAGTCCCTTGTAAGGAACACGACCTTCAACGCCTTCTGGAACAAGCTTCTTGTTGTTTGCTTGGAAGTATCTGTCTTTTGAACCATTGTTCATAGCAGCAATACTGCCCATACCACGATAAACCTTGAACTGACGACCTTGGTAGATTTCGCTTTCACCTGGTGATTCTTCACAACCTGCAACAAGTGAACCAACCATGATAGCAGAAGCGCCTGCAGCGATAGCCTTAACGATTTCACCTGAGTATTTGATACCACCGTCAGCAATTACTGTAATACCATGCTTTGCTGCTTCATTTGCTGAATCATAAACTGCAGTAATCTGTGGAACACCGATACCTGCAACAACACGAGTTGTACAGATAGAACCAGGGCCGATACCAACCTTAACACAGTCTGCACCTGCACCGATAAGAGCTTTTGTTGCTTCAGCAGTTGCAACGTTACCTGCAATAAGTGAAAGTTCAGGATATGCAGCCTTTACCTTTGCAACAGCATTGATAATGCCTTGGCTGTGTCCGTGTGCAGAGTCAAGTGTGATAATATCAACGCCTGCTTCAACAAGTGCTGCAACTCTGTCAAGCACGTCTGCAGTAGCACCAACAGCAGCACCACAAAGGAGTCTTCCCATAGTATCTCTTGCCGAGTTTGGATATTTAACAGCCTTTTCAATATCTTTAATTGTGATAAGACCTTTAAGGAAACCAGCTTCGTCAACCAAAGGAAGCTTTTCAATCTTATGTTTCATAAGGATTTTCTTTGCTTCGTCGTGGTTTGTACCAACGGGAGCAGTAACAAGACCTTCACTTGTCATATAATCCTTGATTTTACCGCTGTAATCAGCAATAAATCTCATATCACGGTTTGTGAGGATACCAACAAGTCTGCCGTTTTCGTCGCAAACAGGAACACCTGAAATCTTGTAACGGTGCATAAGATTATCTGCTTCCTGAACTGTGTTTTCAGGAGATAAGAAGAATGGGTTATTGATAACACCGTTTTCACTTCTCTTAACCTTGTCAACCTGTGCTTTCTGAGCCTCAATTGACATATTCTTATGAATAATACCGATACCACCTTCACGAGCAATAGCAATAGCCATATTACTTTCAGTAACTGTATCCATAGCCGCAGTGAGAACAGGTGTGTTTAATTTAATTGTTTTTGTAAGCTGAGTTGAAATGTCAACATCACTTGGAAGAACGTTGCTTTCTGCAGGAATAAGAAGCACGTCATCAAAGGTAAGACCTTCTTTTGCAAACTTATCTGTCATAATTTATATCTCCTTCACTTTAATTTTCTTTGTAACTTTATAAAATAGAGAGAAACTAAATCGTTTCTCTCTAAAATTAATCGCAATTATTCCGCAGGGAAGAATGCCTTGTGAATAGCGCTAACTGCACGGTCAGCATCCTCAAGGTTAATAAGAACTGAAATTTTAATTTCGCTTGTTGCAATCATATCAATGTTGATGTCTCTTTCATAAAGAGCCTCAAACATTTTTGACGCAGTTCCGGGATGTGATTCCATACCTGCACCAACAATTGAAATTTTAGCAACTGATGTATCACAGATGATATCTTTATCTTCAATATCAAAAACGTTCTTTACACATTCAACTGTTTCCTCAGCATTGCTCTTTGAAACAGTAAATGTAATATCCTTTGTGCTGTCGCGTCCGATTGACTGTAAAATAATATCAACATTAATCTTGTGTTTTGCAAGAACGTCGAAAAGTTTAAAAGCAACACCTGGTGTGTTGGGGATTTTTGTAACTGAAATACGTGCTACATCTGTATCTTTTGTAACACCTCTAATGAGCATTTTTTCCATTTTGGTAACCTCCTTAACAATTGTACCGGGAACTCGTTTAAGGCTTGAGAGAACCTCTAATTCAACATTATATTTCTTCGCCATTTCAACTGAACGGTTATTAAGAACCTGTGCACCAAGAGTTGCAAGTTCAAGCATTTCATCATAAGTGATTTCCTGAAGTTTCTTTGCATTTTCTACTTTTCTTGGGTCAGCCGTGTAAACACCTTCAACGTCTGTGAAAATCTGACAACGGTCTGCACGAAGAGCAGCAGCGATAGCAACAGCACTTGTATCAGAGCCACCACGACCGAGAGTTGTCAAATCGTCATATTTGTTAAGTCCTTGGAACCCTGCCACAACAACAATGTTATGACGGTCAATTTCGGAACGGAGTCTGTCTGTTTTAACATTCTTAATTCTTGCCATACCATAAGCAGAACTTGTATTAAATCCTGCCTGCCAACCGAGAAGTGAAACTGCGGGGCAACCTAATTTTTCAATAGCCATAGCAAGAAGTGCTATTGAAATCTGCTCGCCCGATGCCATAAGCATATCCATTTCTCTTTTTGATGGCTTAGAGTTAATTTCATAAGCCTTTTCAATTAAATCATCTGTTGTGTCACCCTGTGCTGATACTACAACTACAACATCATTACCTGCACGATAAGTATCAGTAACAATCTGGGCAACATTCATAACTCTCTCGGCGTCACGAACACTTGAACCGCCGAATTTCTGAACAATAAGTCCCATATGTGCCTCCTATAAGGATTATTTGTAAATTAGTTTATCAATAATCAGTAACTCTGATAAGAGATTTTATGCTGATTGATGAAATACTATTAAGCTTTTCTGTAAGTTCACCCTCTGCCATAGCAGATGTTACAAAAGCAAGTTCGTTTGATTTGCAACCCGCAAATTCAAGCACCTGAACTTTACCGATTGTAGCAACAACATCCTGTAATGCGTTTGCCTTATCTGTAACTTCAGCACGGATGTAAAGAGGGTTAACCGCTGACTTGTAATCAACAACATAATTCTCCTCTGCTTCACCCCAGCCGATAGGTTTCTTTCTGTCCATATTTCTTGCACAGTCAATAACATCTGCAACAACTGCTGATGCTGTTGGAAGTTTACCTGCACCCTTACCATAGAATACAACATCACCTGTTGCATCACCACGGACAAGAATTGCATTGAAAACATCATTAACAGATGCCAACTGACTGCCATTCATTACGATTGCAGGAGAAACGACAGCAAAAATTTTGCCGTCATCCATTCTCTTAGCACGACCAAGAAGTTTAATTACACCACCGAATGCACCGATATATGCAACATCATCAAGAGTGATTCTTGTAATTCCTTCTGTATAAACTGAATCAGGATATACATGCTTACCAAAGCAGAGAGATGCAAGAATACAAATTTTTCTGCAAGCATCGTGACCCTCAACGTCTGCTGTCGGGTCTTTTTCTGCGTATCCGTTATCTTGAGCAAGCTTAAGGGCATCTTCAAAACTCATATTCTTTTCAATCATCATTGTAAGAATAAAGTTTGTTGTGCCGTTAAGAATACCTGCGATTTCATCAATTTCATTTGCTGCAAGACACTGTGAAATCGGACGGATAATCGGAATACCGCCACCAACAGATGCTTCAAACAAGAAATTAACGTTATTTTCTGCTGCAAACTGTAAAAGTTCATAACCCTTTGCTGCAACAAGCTCTTTGTTTGATGTTACAACACTCTTGCCTGCTTTAAGGCAGGATGAAACAAATTCATAAGCAGGGTGAAGTCCACCCATTGTTTCAACTACAACCTTAACATCATCGTCATTGAGAATAATGTTAAAATCCTTTATCATTTTATCCTCGTGAGGGTCTCCTGGGAAATCTCTCAAATCGAGAATATATTTAACTTCCATTTCTTTCTGTGTGCTTCTTTTTACAATACTGTCGTGGTTTTTTGTAAGCACTTCTACTACACCAGAACCAACAGTACCATAGCCCATTACTGCAACATACATTAAGAATTCACATCCTTGCTTTTTAGGTTTATGTAAAAAAAGGTATAATCAAGCATTTTAATATACTTTCACATATTCTAACATAAAAAATCAATATAATAAAGAGTAATTTGCTATATATTTGCAATTATTTTTTGCTGTTTTTTTAGAAAATTTTACATAAAATTTATTTTATACATTGATACTTGAGTGAAAATAGTTTATTATAATATTATATATGTTTTGATTTGGAGAATCATTTATGACAGGAATTGAAAAAAAGAAGAATTTTATAATTAATATTGTATATATAGCGGTGGTACTTGCTCTCTTTTATTTATTTTTCAAATATGTTTTTGGAGCAGTACTGCCAATCATAGTGGCAATCATAGTGGCATACCTTTTACAAAGACCTGTAAACTTTATATGCAAGAAAACGCCTTTAAAAAAAGGGCTTGTTTCTGCCATTACTGTTTTGTTGAGCTTCTTTGCAATTTTCTCCGTTATTGTTATCTTCTTTATCTGGTTGTTCTCTGAACTTAAAGGATTTGTTCAATATCTCATAATCAGATTTGAGGACTTGCCAACCTTTATTGCGGAAATCGAAAAATACATTGTAAGTTTCGTTTCAATTCTTCCTGAAAAAATATCGGCTCCTGCCATTTCTCTTATTCACGAGAAACTTAACTCTTTCGCAAGTGGTACAGCCTCAGTTACTATGCCAGAAATTGATTTTTCTCTCCTTTCTGCACCACTTTCCGGAATGTGGCAGACTGCAAAACAAATTCCAACAACTTTAGTTTCGGTTGTTGTCAGCATTATTGCAAGTTGCTTTATCACCGCTGATTTTGACACATTCAAAAGATTGGTGTTAGGCTTATTCCGTGAAGATACAAGAGAAAAAATCATTCGCTCAAAAAGACTTCTAATTCCATCTCTTGGAAAGTATGCTAAGGCTTACGGACTCATTATCAGTGTCACATTTACAGAAATTTGCATCGGTTTGTTCATTCTCCAACTTCTTGGCATATACAATAACGGCTACATTTTTATTATTGCTGCTATTACCGCCATTGTGGACATTATTCCTGTTTTAGGTACGGGTACAATCGTTATTCCTTGGGCAGTTTACAATCTATTTACCGGAAACTATGCACTTGCTATCGGTTTATTCGTGTTATATGTTTGCATTACTGTTATAAGACAAGTTATTGAACCAAAACTTGTTGCAACTCAATTGGGAATCCCTGCATTCCTTACTATCACTTCAATGTTTATCGGTTCACAGATATTTGGTGTTATTGGCATCTTTATTCTTCCTCTTACAATAGTTATGCTCAAATTGTTGAACGATGAAGGAATTATTAACATATTGCATTATCCAAAAGAAGAGATATCTAAAGGAGATGAGAAAAAATGATAGATATTCATAGCCATGTTTTGTACGGTATTGACGACGGTGCACAGGATATTGAAGAATCTATAGAAATGTGTCATGACGCATACAAAAATGGTTGTAAAACCTTGGTTTTGACCCCTCATTTCTTTGATTTTAAACATATTCATGGGTTTGTTAAGGAACGTAATCATAGAATTGAAAATCTTAAAATTGCATTGGAAGAAGAGAGTATTCCTCTCAAACTTCTCCACGGAGCAGAACTTTTTCTCTCAGACAAAATCTTTACTGCAGGAAGTCTTGATGATTTAACTATTAATGACTCAAGATATATGTTGTGTGAAATGCCCCTTGGTCCTTTTAAAACCGACCATGTTTTAATGTGGTTTGATGAACTTCTTGACAGGGGTTATACTCCTATTCTTGCCCATCCTGAGAGATATTACGTTTTCCACGAAGACTACTCACTGATTGACGAGATTCTTGACCGTCCTATTCTCTTACAGGTTAATATTGACAGCTTAAGAGGAAAAAACGGGCCCGGCCCACAAAAAATGGCGTTGGATATGATAAATCGCAAATTTGCGACACTTATAGCAAGCGATGCTCATGACCCTGTTTTCCGTCATACCCGATTAAACGAAAAACTTGACGACTTACCTGATGAGCTTTCTGCTGATGATATTCGCTTATGCCTCGAAAAGACTCCATTAAAAGTTATTAATAATCAGGATATTTTATAATACACAACAAGACCTCACAAGGTAATCCCTGTGAGGTCTTTTCTTATATCTTTTTTGAATTATAATCCCGCTGCAATCTGCAAAATCTTACGAGCATCAATAGCAGTTACTTTACCATCACCGTTAACATCTGCCAGAGCCTTGTCTTCCGCCGTTACAGTCTTAACTCCTGCAGCAATCTGCAATACCCAACGTGCGTCAATAGCAGTAACCTTACCGTCACCGTTAACATCACCTAAAATTGCCGTTAATGCTTTTTCTGTAACAAGGAAGTCTCCCAATTTTGTTGTTTGGAAAACTAAATAACCATCTTCCAAAACAGCATTTACATAAGTATATTCTTCGCCTGATGCAAAGTAAACCTTACAAGCAGATGCATCCATTCCACTTGGCACAGCGATTTTTACAGTAACTAAACCATTAGGGGAAACAGCCTTGCCATCATCCTTAACATTGATTGAAAAATTATTTCCGTCTTCAACCTTTGCTACACTCACACTAAGCTGACTGTTCATAGGAAGAATGTCTTTGCTTTCAGTAATAACAATTACACCATTTCTATCATCTTTAAGTGTAATGCCCATATAATCGTATTTCACTTCATTTTCTTTTACATAACTTTCTGCAAAGGAATCTGCCTGAACATAAACTGTAAGCTTTTCAGATGCAGCAAAAGCCCAGTCGCCAATAGTTTTTACACTTGCAGGAACACTAATTGTACTGAGATTATTGCAATCATAGAAAGCATATTCGCCAATTTCATTTGCGTTGTTTGACAACTTAATGTTTACAAGATTTTTACATCCGTAGAAAGCATAATCACCAATCTTTTCAACATTACTTGCAACATTCATTGTACTTGCTGTATTTGAAACAGGACAGCAAATAAGTCTGCTACCAGCTTTATTGTAAAGAATACCTCCCTTTGCAGAATATGAACTGTTATCACCTGCAACTGTAATGTTCTGCAAAGATGTGCACTTTCTGAATGCACCGTCGTAAATTCCAATAACACTACTTGGGATACTGATTTCTGTTATTTTTCCACATTCAAAGAAGGCATCTTCTGAGATTGCCTTTGTGCCTGCAGGAACAGAAAACGCACCAGATACTGAGCTTCTTACATTTATAAGATGATTACCAATATAAAGTGTGTTGTTTTTCCAGTTTGTGCTTGTATTGTAATATCTTGTTGAGCCGAATGCGTTCTGACCAATCAATTTTACACTATCTGCAATAGTAATGTTAGCAAGCGCTGTGCAACCTTGGAAGGCTGCCTTACCAATTTCCTCAACACCACCGCTAATTTTAACCGTTTCCAATGAGGTACATGCGCAGTATGCACCTGTACCGATTCTTTTTACAGTTGCAGGAATTGTTACACTCTTTAACGCTTTGCACCCTGTAAATGTCCAGTCAGCGATTTCCTTAACTTTTGACGGAATGTTAATGGTCTGGAGTTTATCACAGTGGTCAAAAGCAGACCGGCCAATAGCAGTAATACTGTCAGGAAGATACAGAGATTTGATTCCATCGCAGTTATAGAATGCGTACTCACCAATTGAAACAACACCGTTTGGAATTGTAATGCTTGTGAGTTTATCGCACCAATAAAAAGCCTCACCTGCAATAGTTTTTGTTCCTTCTTTAACTGAAAAACTACCTGTTTTTGTAAGGTCAACACCTAAAAGATGTTTGCCTATATAAAGAGCACCATTTGTCCAATTACTCATATCAAAAATTGGCTCAGTTGCAGGAAGCATTGAGTCTTCTCTTTCATACTGTGGCAATAATGGCATAATTTTTGTATCGTGAAGAATGTTTCTTCCGATATATGTTATTGAATCAGGAAGATTGATTGTAGCAAGGTAAGTACAATTAAAAAATGCGCCTTCTTCAACAATTTCAATACCATCAACAAGAACAACAGTATTAAGACCTGAACATGCATTAAAAGCAAACTTGCCGATTTTTTTCACGGTTGCAGGAATTTCAACACTTCTTAAATTCTTGTTTCCAATGGACTCCTCTTTATCAAAAAAGGCATATTCACCTATCTCTACAACCTTGTATCCATCAAGGGAAGATGGAATAACCAGATTACGAGTGCTTCCTGTATATTTAGTTATCACACAAGTTTTATCCGTTTCAGAAATTACTTCGTAAGTATAATTTCCACTTGTGTTAGCCATAGCAGTCATAGGAATTGCAGACAATATAAGCACAACCGCTAAGACAATTGCAAGGTACTTTTTCATATAGTAAATCCTCCTGTATTCATGCAAATTCTAAAATAAATTAAATCATACAATGAACTGTTTGTCAAGAAACCCAAAGACGAAAAACGGCGCCTTTTAGGCACCGTTTGCTTTTCATTTGATTAAGCCTCTGCTGCAATCTTTAAAATCTGACGAGCATCATAAGCTGTGAGCTCACCATCGCCATTAAGGTCACAGAGTTTAACATCTGCATTTGATGCTTTAATTGAACCTGCAGCAGCCTGTATTACTTTTCTTGCATCATATGCAGTAACCTTGCCGTCTCTGTTATAATCACCTTTACTATAACCTGCATTTACAATTTCATCCCATGGAATAACATCGTTTCCGTTACCACTGCCAACTTCTGTAGCAAATGCAATAACAGAAACTGACATAACTAAAACTAAAGCCAAAACAAGAGCAATTAATTTTTTCATATTTATCACCTTTCCGTCAACTAATTTTCTATACTGATATTAAACCATATTTTTGTATGTCTTGTCAAGTCAACCGACAACACACGCCACAAATTGACAATAATCACATTTTGCTTTTGAAAAAGTCTGTTATATCCGTGTTTGCTTGTTCGCCATAAATTGAGAACGGGTCAACAACATTGAAAACATGGCCGAGATATTTTCCATTTAATTGTCCTGTGAAATTACAGAAACGGAAGTCCACATTATTTCTTCTGAAAACATCTGCAAGAATTGGTGCTTGTTTCTTCAACAGTCCGTCACCCTGTGCTGTAAGAATATGGAATGGTGGAAATTTATCGGACACAAGATTTTCAACCTTCATGTATTTCTTGAACTTGCTGTTTTTCCAATCATCACCTAAAAGAACTGGCACATTTACATTCATTAAAAAGTTTGGACTTAAAAGGTCAATTGCAGGACAGATTGCAGAAACTGCCTTGAAATCATAACCAACATATTCCACTCCAAAATCCCTCTGCATATCTTCATTAAGATTGATTGCAGTTGTAACACAAACAAAATGTCCTCCTGCAGAATCACCTGCAAGGAATATGTTGTCCATATCAGCGGGATACTCCCTAAGATTTTTTCCCAACCAAGTAAGCGCAGCAAAAATGTCACGAATCTGGTCATCAAAAAGCACCTCACCTGCAAGACGATAATTAATTGATGCAACCAGGAAACCTTTTTGAGCAAGTTTTAAACAGAAATACTTATTGATTTCCTTGTAACCATACATCCATCCACCACCGTGAATATCAATAATTACAGGGAGCTTTTCTGTTGTGCCTTCTGGATAGTAAATATCAAGAAGGTGGCCTTTGTGTCCGTCGTTTATGTAGGGAATGTCGAGAATTTGCTGGAGTCCCGCAGGCTCAGTCTGACTCGCAATTCTCTTGGCATCATTTTTACCGGTATTTTCCCAGTTTTTATCTAATATTGGTTTAAAAATATACATGAATCATACCCCTTTTATGTTTACGGATGTGGATTACCTTTGCGATAAGCCTCCATAATATCACGAAAAACCTCTCCATTTGTGGGTGGCGTCCAAGTTATTGCATCTGCCCCTGCCTCAATAGTTGCCCTTATACTTTCTTCAGTTGGTCCTCCGGTTGCCATTATCGGCACTGTTGGGAAATCCTTTCTGATTTTTGATACTAATTCAGGCGTTTTTGCTGCAGCTGATACATTTAGAATTTGTGCTCCTGCATCCAAACGTGCTTGAATATCGTCTTCTTTAACAACAGTTATTACAATTGGCAAATCCACAACCTTAAACACATCATTTATGCTTTTGTTAGTTGTTGGTGCATTAAGCACAACACCCATTGCCCCTTGATACTCTGCGTGTCTTGCAAGATTTATTACTCTTTCTCCTTTTGTAAGTCCACCACCAACGCCTACAAAAACAGGGCAATCTGCAGCCATCATAACAGCTTGTGTTATAACAGGTTGTGGGGTAAACGGGTAAACCGCAATAACGGCGTCTGCATTACAGTTTCGTATTATACTCACATCTGTTGAAAAAACAACGGACTTAATTGCCCGCCCAAAGATTTTGATTCCCGGACAATCATAAATTACTCTTGGAACATCAATTCTAAAATCTCTTAAATACCCTTTAATCTCATTCATTAAAAACATCCTTTTTAAATTGATGAATTAATTATACCTGAAAATTTTTACTAAATTGTATTTGCTGTATTAACTGCTTGTAAACTCTGTATTTTTCTTGCTACTAATTTGCCAATCTGACGATATTGCTCATCTTGAAAAAGTTTGTTTTCTTCCATTATGGACATGGCAAGATGCTGTGTCTGAGTAAGAATTTTTGTGTCCGTCAAAATGTCTGCAATTTTAAGTTTTGGCAGACCATGCTGTCTTGTGCCGAAAAAATCACCGGGTCCTCGAAGTCGTAAATCCTCGTCGGCAATTTTAAATCCGTCAGTAGTTTCGCACATAATCCTCATTCTTGCCTTTGCCTCGTCTCCCTTGGCATCTGTTACAAGAATACAAGAGGATTTCGCCTGACCTCTACCCACACGACCACGCAACTGATGAAGCTGGGAAAGTCCGAATCGTTCTGCATTTTCCACAACCATTATAACGGCATTCGGCACATCAACACCAACCTCAATGACAACTGTTGAAACTAAAAGTTGAGTTTCTCCGTTTTTAAATTTCAACATAACTTCATCTTTTTTCTTGGGTGTCATTTTTCCGTGAAGCAGGTCTAATTTATACCCATTAAACGGTACTTGTGCTTTTTTATAATACTCTTCTGCCGACATTATTCCTTGCATCATTTCACTTTCTTCAACAAGTGGGCAGACAATATATGCCTGATACCCTTCGTCAAGATGCTTTCTTATATACTCAAACATTGAGCCTCTTTTTGCCGATGTCACAGAATACGTGTCAATTTTCTGTCTGCCGGGGGGCAACTCATTAAGTATTGAAACATTCAAATCTCCGAAGAATATAAGTGCAAGCGTGCGTGGGATAGGAGTTGCACTCATAACATAAACATGGGGATTTTCACCCTTACTGCAAAGACCTGTTCTCTGTTTTACACCAAAACGATGTTGCTCGTCAGTAATTACAAGACCTAATCTCTCAAATTCAACATCTTCCTGAATAATGGCATGTGTACCAATAATCAGGTCAATTTTTCCCTTTTTAAGTCTTTCTTTTATTTCTTTTTTCTCTTTAGCCTTTGTGCTACCAACCAACAACTCACATTTAATACCAGTACCGCTGAAAAGCTTTGTAAATGTTTCAAAATGCTGTGTTGCTAACACTTCCGTTGGTGCCATAAGAGCAGATTGCATACCATTTTTTGATGATGTATAAACAATAGCCGCTGCAACTGCAGTTTTACCACTACCAACATCCCCCTGCAAAAGTCTGTTCATCTGTTTGCCATTTTTCATATCAGCAATTGCTTCTTTTACTGCTCTTTTTTGAGCATTTGTAGGAGTAAAAGGCAAAAGTCCAAAAAATTCTTCTGTATAATCTGTTGCAATAACGTTCTTTGTTTTTACTTCTTTGTTTTCATTTTTCAAAGAGAGCAAACTCAACTGCAAAATGAAAAGTTCATCAAAAATAAGCCTGTCCCTTGCCCTCTGTAAATCCTCATCGTTTTTAGGAAAATGTATATTTCTGATAGCAGTATCAAGGGAAACCAGATTATACTCTTTTATAATTTCTTGTGGCAAATATTCAGGAATAGTTTCTACTTTTTCCAAAGCATTCTGCACTGCTGACTGAATAATTCTTGAAGTTATATTCTTATTCTGTGGATAAATAGGTTTGATTTCAACACTCTGTGAAGATTTGATAAACATTGGTGTTATCATTTCTCTTGCAGAGAATTTACCAAGTGTGATTTTTCCATAGAAAAGATATTCTTCTCCACTTTTAAGCATCTTGTCAATGTATTTATTGTTGAAGAATGTGGCAGCTACAACATCATCACCGTCGGTAATTGTTGCCTTTGCAATAAGCATACCACCACGAACACGCTCATTTTTCACAGGGAACATTACAGTTCCCTTAATGCACACATTTTCGCCAATTAAACATTGAGAAATAGGAAGAATTATGCTCCAATCCTCATAGGCACGGGGATAAAAACGCAAAAGTTCCCCGACTGTTGACACACCAATAGAACGGAAAGCGAGAGCCCTTGCTTCCCCCACACCTTTGATGTATTTAATGTCATCGGAGAACTTCATATTGTCACCTTATTTACTGTATGCCACCGTACAAATTAAATGGCATTTGTTTTAAATCCAAAGTTTTAATATCTTCTGATAAAACGGTATATCCTGTTCTGAATGCTACGGGAACAAATGGATATTCTTCCGCGAAAATATCATAGTATTCCTTTTCAGAAATTTCGCCTGCACGATATCTGAAATATTCCGTTGCAGCCTTTTCAGATTTATTGATACCGGCACTAAACTTTGTGCCATCCATGAAAAATCGGCTAATATCCATTGAGCCATCAAGTTTTACTTCTCCTAAATACATATCGTAATTTCCTGATGAAATTCTTTCAGAGTAATCTGCAAAAGATAAAACTTGAACGTTAATTAAAAATCCACATTCTGCTAAAGAGTCAGCAATATTATATGCTGCTGCAACTCGGAATTGATTATCCTTATTGACAATAAGGGAGAACGAAAGCAGATAAGCACCGTTTGATTTTGCACTACCGGAATATCTTGTGTAACCACATCGGTCAATAATGTCGTTAGCCAAATCCTTATTTCCCTTTGTTTCAATTTTTGTAATATTACCTGCAATAGTACTTTCGGGAACAATTGGCAACTTAAATCCTACTGCATGTCCTTGATATGATGATAACGCAATATTGTCACTGTCAATTTTTGCAGCAATAGCACTTCTTATATACTTATTTAAAGCCCCTCGGTTGCTGTTAAGCCCGAGATAAATCATATTACTCAAGGTAATTTTGTTTGTGTTTCCTACTGAAACCTTGTATTGTTCATCGGACAAATCACTAAAGAAAACATCAACCATTCCAATGTTTAGTGCATCTTCAACACTTTCACGATTACTTGTCTCAACAAGTGAAATTGTTTTATTTCCATCTGCCACACTAACCAGTCTGTCCTGAGCAAAAAAGTATTTCCCACTACCTGCTGGAACAGAAGTCTTGCTGTCTGCTGTGCCTTTTTTCACAATTGGAAAATTAAGTTTCCCCGCAACATAGAGGTCTTTGAAATTAAGGTTAACGCTTACGGTATAATCATCAATAGCTTGTACATTAGTGATTCCGTCCAGATTGTTTCCCCAATAGTAAGAAGCCTTTGCAAGATTAAAGGAATAAACCACATCATGTGCATTGAGATTTTCGTGCCCTCTGCAAACAACATTATTTTTAACTCTCACCGTAGCAGTTTTTCCGCTTACCTCAATGCTATCGGCTACCACACCTATTGTATCATAGTTGCTGTCAACAGAAAATAATGGTTCATATATGAGCATACCCAAATAAATATTCTCATAACTTTCGGCAAAAAACGGGTTTATTCCGTCTGTCTTATTATAAGGTAGAACGATTTTTCCGTCAGTTATGGCAAATGAGTTTTCTGCGTTTGTCGATTCTACCGGTGTTTCAGTAGTACTTTCCTCCTTGTTTTCGTTTCCCTTGCAAGCAGAAAAGCATATACAGATGCACAAAATTAAGGCTATTAATTTTGTTAGTTTTTTCATTCACCATTCACCTCACCGTTACGGTTTCAACATTTACGGTTTTTCCTGTGTCTCTGTCTATTGTAAATATGCATCCCTGCATAAAACAAGGTGTGTCAGCGGTTTCAAACATTGTTGTGAAACCTTTTCTGAATTTATCAATAATTATCTCTTTTTTCACACCAAGCACAGATTCCTCTGGACCCGTCATACCTAAGTCAGTAATATATCCAGTACCATTTGTCATAATTTGAGCGTCGGCTGTTTGGATATGAGTATGAGTGCCAAAAATTGCACTAACTTTTCCGTCAAAATAGTAGCTGAAAGCCTTTTTCTCAGCAGTAGCCTCTGCATGAAAGTCAATTAAGATAATTTTAGTTTCCTTTTTAATCTCTTCAATTATTTCGTCTGCCTTGCTGAATGGGTCAAGATGTCCTTCAAGCCATACTCTACCAAGAAGATTGATAACACCCACTTTGTAAGCACCTTTATCAATTATTCCCCAGCCTCTGCCCCAAACTCCTTCACCAAAGTTGGCAGGACGAATAATATTTTCGTTATTGTCGAGATAATCAAAGATTTCTCGTCTTTTTAATGAGTGGTTACCACCTGTGATAAAATCGGCACCACTTGTGAAAATATGATTGCATGAATTTGGCAACATTCCGTTACCGACAGCAGAATTTTCACCATTTACAATACAAACATCAATATTGTTCTTTCTCTTAAAACCCGAAAGAGTTTTGCGAAGGAAATCGCATCCTTGAGCGCCAACAACATCCCCAACGCATAAAATTTTAATCTCGCGTGACATAAGCACACCATTTCTATATATAGATTTATCCTTAATTTATATTGCCCCGAAGCCTTTGAATGACATCGGGGCATTTTGGATTTTTATTAATTATCTCAAAGTGTTTAAAATCAGATGGATTTTTGCTTTTGAGACCGCAGGCTTACGAGTGTAAGTCAAGGGTAAAAAAGTGAAAAGACGCTGATTTTATCACTTTGCAAAGTCAATTACTCGGTTTTCACGTACAATATTGACTTTAATTTGTCCTGGATATTCAAGTTCATCTTCAATTCTCTTTGCAATATCACGAGCAACAATAACCATCTTTTCATCAGAAACCTGTTCTGGATTAACCATAATTCTGATTTCACGACCTGCCTGAATTGCAAATGATTTTTCAACACCTTCAAATGATGTTGCGATTTCCTCAAGTTTTTCAAGACGTTTGATATAGTTCTGAACATTTTCACGTCTTGCACCCGGACGAGCAGCAGAAATAGCATCTGCAGCCTGAACAAGAACAGCAACAATTGTCTTAGCTTCAATTTCACCGTGGTGAGCCTGAATAGCATGAACAACCTTGTCATTTTCCTTGTATTTCTTAGCAGCCTCAACACCAAGTTCAATGTGAGTGCCTTCAAATTCACGGTCAAGAGCCTTACCGATATCATGAAGAAGACCTGCACGTTTAGCCTGTTTAACGTCAGCACCAAGTTCCTGTGCCATAAGACCTGCTATGTATGAAACTTCAAGAGAGTGGTTGAGTACATTCTGACCAAAACTTGTACGGTATTTAAGTTTACCGAGAAGTTTAACAAGTTCAGGATGAACACCATTAACACCTGCGTCAACAACGGCTCTTTCACCGGTCTGTTTAATTGTCTGTTCAACCTCACGTTTTGATTTTTCAAACATTTCTTCAATGCGTGCAGGGTGAATTCTGCCGTCCTGAATAAGTTTTTCAAGAGTAAGCCTTGCAACCTCACGGCGAACAGGGTCAAAGCTTGAAACAGTAATTGCTTCAGGAGTGTCGTCAATAATAAGGTCAACACCTGTAATTGTTTCAAGGGTTCTGATATTACGACCTTCACGGCCGATAATTCTACCCTTCATTTCGTCGTTTGGAAGAGCAACAACAGAAACAGTTGCCTCTGCAGCATGGTCAGCTGCACAGCGCTGAATAGCACCTGAAATAATTTCACGAGCAAGATTATCGCTTTCGTCACGAGTTCTCTGTTCAAAATCAAGGATTTTGAGAGCTTTTTCGTGAGTAAGCTGTTCGTCAAGCTCCTGTAAAAGGATAACTTTAGCCTGTTCCTTTGAGTAACCGCTAATTTTTTCAAGCATTTCAAGCTGACTGCGTTTAATCACTTCAACTTCTTCAAGTTTAGCATCAGCGGACTTGATTTTTTCAGCAAGAGCTTCCTCTTTCTTTTCAAGGTTTTCAGTCTTTTTGTCAAGATTTTCTTCTTTTTGAACGATTCTGCGTTCTTGTCTTTGAACCTCTGCGCGTCTTTCACGAAGTTCCTTGTCAACTTCGTTTCTTAACTTGTGTATTTCGTCTTTAGCCTCAAGAATAGCTTCTTTTTTCTTACTTTCAGCAGTCTGGACTGCCTGATTAACAATTCTTAATGCTTCTTCGTTAGCGGAGCCGATTTTAGCCTCTGCAACCTTTTTACGGTAAAGACCGCCGGCAACAAAGCCCAATGCTCCTAATACAACAGCAGAGACAACGGCAATAACGACAGCCACACCTATAGAAATCATAGGTTTGTCCCTCCCTAATAATAAATATTTAATTTCACTCTATATAAAAATATGTAAGGAAATTAAGTTGAGTTAGCATAGAACAACACTATTCCATACTATCTATAATATTTTACACAAAAATAGACACTGTGTCAAGACGAGATTGGTTTAAAATGGAAAAACAGAAACATTTTCTTTTAAAGTGCTATTCAAGCAAATTGGAGTTAGTCGGGTTGTTTAATTGAGTTATTCTCGGCTCCCCTGAAAGGGGAGCTGGCAAATGCTACGCATTTGCCTGAGGGGTTTGTTCGTTTTACACCTTACTAACTGAGGCTTTTTTCGTAACCCCTCTGTCACTCCGTGACATCTCCCCTTTCAGGGGAGACAAGAAACTAAAAGAGCCCGACAAAATCAATTTTGTCAGGGCAATTCCTAAAGTAAAAAAAGACGGGCACAAAGCCCGTCTTTGAGTTTCATCTCTTATTTTTCATATGGATTGATTGTAATTTCGCCACCGAGGGATGCGTTCAAAACTGTTGTAGAGTCAGATGCTGTTACAGTACCATCACCGTTTACATCGGCAGCATAGTTGTAAGCATCTCCACCAGTAATTTCACCACCAAGTGATGCGTTCAAAACTGTTGTAGAGTCAGATACTGTTACAGTACCATCTCCATTAACATCACCAAAGATAACGAGTGTGTAATAATCAATCTCGTTTCCACTATTATCTTTTACAACAAGAGTTGCACCTGTACCATTTGTGTACCCTGCATCATTTGCAATTACATCAAAAGAACCATTGTAAACGGAGAAATATTCCTTCATATCTTCTGCTGTTGTGCCTGCAGGAATACCATAAATGTAGTTTTTATCAGCATCTATAACACCTGTAAGTTCTTTGTTTGCAATAAGAACAGTACCACCTGATGAGATAGTCACGATTGTTTTTGCGTTTTCAAGATTTACATTCTCAATATTTTCCGGAACAGAATCTATGATGTTTCCGCTTACAGTTGCTCCAAAGTAGAGCATACCTTCTATATTTTCATCTGTTTTGGCAGACTGACTGACACATTTTATTGTTTCTGTACCACTCACATCTGTTTTTGCAGTAATTTTAAAGGTAAGAACAACATTATCTGTTGTTTCGGGCACATCTTTACCTGCTCCACCTATGTAATTTACAAGAATAAATCCAAATTTATCAGAATCAACGCCTGTATCAGCATAAATTTTTGAAGCATCCATACTCTGTTCATCAGTTATTGCACTTTTCACGGAATAATCGGTCAATGTCGCTGTTACTTCGCTTACATCCACCAAGGTTTTATCATAGAACACAGGAATTGACATAGTTGCAACAGGGTAGTTGCTTGTCACCTTAACAGAAACCGTTGCACTTTGCCCTGCTGACAATTCAGATTTATCAACAGTGATTATTACATCTGTTTCCTTTGTGTTTGCTGTTGCGATGAATATTGTAGCTGTAATACTAATAACTAATATCAAAGAAAGTACTGTGCCGATTATCTTTTTGCTCTTTTTCATAATAGCACTCCTTTTCATTTTCTAATGTTATTTTATCACCTTAACGTGTTTATTGTCAACTTAAAAAAATATTTCCTCTACAAATTGGAGTTTGTATAACTCATTAAATGGTGTATATCGCCTCCCTCTGACGAGGGAGGTGGCACGAGCATTGCGAGTGACGGAGGGAGAGATAGGTTTATTGTTCGCTAAATCTCTCCCTCAGTCTCACTTCGTTCGACAGCTCCCTCGTCAGAGGGAGCCGAATCAACAAATCAATTCTGTTAGACAAATTCATATTTTCTAACTTATTTTATAATTATTCATTATAAAATAAAACCCCCGTCGGAGTTAACCAACGGGGGAAAAGATTATTCTTTATTTATCACTCTTTCGAGTAGTGTGGAGATTAACCCCACCAGCCGTCACCCATACCTGCGTCAGTATCTGGGTCACTGTTACCGAAAGAAAGTGTAATTACGTCTTCGATTTCGTACACTGTTACGTCGAAATCTGGTGTCATATATTTCATAGCTTAAATAGCTCCTTTCTTATTATATAGATATTGTTCTAAACGTATTCTTTTACTGATTAAGCATTAGGGAATGCATTATCATACTGTGCGTCGAACAATTCTGCGAAAGAAACTGTCTGAGCTGCTGGATAGTAAGCATAAGCATCAGCTGCTTCAGGCTTACCGTCACCATCGCTGTCACCGTCGCTATCGTATGCAATGAAAGCAACTGCAACAAGGCTGTTGTCGTAATCGTCATCTGTCATGTCTGTAACAACACATGAGAAACCGTAGTTGCCTTCACCGAAGAGGCTTGCACTTCTTGAAATGAAGTTAACAGGCTTCTTTGTGAGACCATTTACAGTTGCGCCTGATTCTACAACACTCATAACATCAGCTGCTGAAGGAGCTGCTACGTTGCTGCCTGCTGCGAATACGAAACCAACTTCTGTAATCATTTCCTTAGCTGTTGCTTCGTCTGTGAATGTTGCTGCGAAATCAGTACCTGTGATTTTTGCAAGAGCACGAACGTCGTATGAACCTGCATATTCGCCAGCATCATTGCTGTGGAAACGAATCTGGCCCTTGAGTGGGTTAACGATTGATGTTGCTGGGAATTCAGGACCAGATGCTTCAACTACTGCGTTACCGGAAACATTAAACTTCGGAACTTCAGAAGCATATGATGTTGCACCTACATAGTAAGCTGAACCAGTAGCATCGAAGTTACCATCAAGTGTGAAGCAGTCAGGTGTGAATACACCAAATTCTGCACCAACTACGTCAGCATCTGTAACACCAGGAAGTGTTTCAAAGTAGAATGTAAACATTTTGTTCCAGTCTGTGCTGTAATTAACGCCCTCAATTGTGTTGAGGTATGCTGTCTTTGCTTTAGTTGCAACATTAAGGTTAACGTATAATACACCCGTTGTATCAGAAAGACCTGCACCCCATTTGTTGTAAAGTGGGTGGTCTGGTGAAACAAGTTCAGAAATAACGGATACACCGGCTGAGTTTGAGTTACCGAGACCGATACATTTTGCAAGAGCCTTTGTTGTAGCTGTTGTACCATTTGCCTTATACATACCTGTGTTGTTCATGTAGTCACCAAGTGAGTATGCATAAACAGCGCCTTCACCCATATCTGTGTAGTATGAATCCTGATCCATGCCAGCACCTACAGGATATGTGCATTCACCATCAGAAAGCATAATTGGTGCAAAGAGAGTCTTGTTGTAGTGAAGAGGTGCAGTCATAACGTCAACACCCTTTGATGCTTTCATCCAAATTGAAACAGCATATATATTGTCAGCAGACCATTCTGCTGAACCTGCAGCAGTTTCGGGTACAGTACCAACTTTTTCAACTGTGTATTTATAGTTAATACCATCTGCAATATCAGCTCCCATTGTATAAGCAGAAGCCATTACAGCGAATGTTGAAAGAATCATTACTACAGCAAGGAAAAGGCTCAATAATTTCTTTGATTTTACCATTATTGTATTTCCTCCAATAAATTGTCAAAACTATTTAATTTTCGTACTGTGAAGAGTTGGTGAGTTGCCCCACCAACTCTTCCTTATTTAGTTAGCATAAATTATGCTGCGTGTGGGTTAACAGTAATTTCACCACCAAGAGATGCGTTCAATACTGTTGTAGAGTCAGATGCTGTTACAGCACCGTCACCGTTAACGTCGCCGAAGATAACGAGTGTGAAGTATGCTACTTCGTCACCCTTGTCGTTCATAACAACGAGAGTTGCGCCTGTACCATTTGTTACACCCTGGTCATTAGCAACCATCTTGAATGAACCGTTTTCAACTGAGAAGAACAAGTTTACATCTTCACCAGCTGTTACACCGTAAACGTAACCGTTTTCAGTGTCAACAACACCTGTTTCAAGACCACCAAGAACTGGTTCTGCAGTTTCAACTGCGAAGTATGCGATGCATGCTACGAGGTTATCGTTAGCTGCGTCAACCTTAGCCTGGTTAGCCTGCTTGTTAGGACGGTCGTTATCAGCATATTCATAAGCTGATTCGTCATACAAGTTGTACATCATTGGTGTGCCGTCGTCGTTGAACTTAAGGTCACCAACATTCTTCTCACCATCTTGAACTTCTACGTCATGCTTAGTATATCTTGCCTGGTAGTAGTAACCAAGACCTTCGATAAGATGACCAAGAGCCTGTTCTTTTGAAAGACCCTTTTCGATAGCAAGGTCTGAAAGCTCGATTTCATCGATGTTCATAGCAAGGATGCCTTCAGCAACTTCGATGTTAGCAAGAAGGTCAGCTGTGCCACCTGCTTCGATGAGAGAGTTAGCCTTTGTAAGAAGCTGTTTGTAAGCAACCATAAGGTTGTACTTAACGTCATAGATTCTTGAGTTGAATTCTGAGAATTCATCTTCACCTGCTGCAACTGCCTTAGCAGTTTCAAGAGCAGCAGCGTATTTGCCCCATGTTACTGATTCATAATCATCAGCTACAAGGCCCTGTGCTTCAACGAATGCGATTTCTCTTTCAAGGAACTTGAGGTGAGCTGGCTCGCCTCTGTTAGCATCTTCCATATTAGCAGCATTTAAGAACTGCTTGTAGAATGCAAGACGAGATGTCATATCGTCAACGATAAGTTTTGTGTTAATTGGCTGCTGCCAATCATTACGAGCTGCGATAGATGCATCAATAGCAGCCTGGTCATGAACACGTCTTGAAGCGTTAATAGCTGTCTGCTTTGTTGCATTTGCTTCAGCATCAACTACGAGTTCAAGTTCTGCCTGACGGATACCTGAACGGAAGATATGGTATGTATCCAATACGTCTGGAGCAAGGTATGAACGATAGAGTGCTTCAGCATCTTCCTTAACATCGTTGTAGTTGAAGTACTCGTAGAAGTTGTAATCCTGGAAGTTGATTTCTTTACCGTTCATGAAATCGTTGTCGATTTCCTGACGGAGAGCTGTAACGTATGAAGGAAGGTCTGATGATGCGTCACCAGCTGCATTAGCCTGTGCATCAGCAAGAGCTGTTTCATAAGCTTCCTTAGCTGTTTCGAATCTTTCGATAGCATCTGGAATGTATGGCTGAATTGCAGTTACGTAGTCAGTTGTTGCGTGACCGTTCATTTCAGTCATCATTGGGTATGTTGCACCGTAAACGATTGTCTTCCAAGCTTCGTTGTACTCGTTGTAAACGTCTGCTGCAACACCCTGGTTAGCGTGGTAACCATTGTCCTTGTTTTCAAGGTAGATATCATAGATATCGTAGTCGTTATAGTAGATGAAGTTAACTTCAAAGATGATTGTACCGCCGTACTGAACAGCCATGTTACCCATGTCGTATGAACCGTATGGGAATTCTGTTTCAGCAGTTACGCCAGCCTTAGCCTTGTAAAGACGACCGCTTGCTGGGTTACCGTCAGAAATGCTGTCTTCCCAACCAGCTTCGCTCTTGTCACGAATCCACTCGAAGTAATCTGTTGACTGACCTTGTGGAACGTCACCAGCGTTTGTGATGTTACCATTACAGTCTTGCTGTTCGCCGTTAGCACAAATCTGTGTGAAGCTCTTAGATGTAGCACCAAGGTTAATTGTTGGTTTTACATAGAAGATTGTTGGTTCGTATGTTGTAACAGAAGTATAAATGTCTTCTGTAAATACGTATCTCTTATACTGGTTAGTACCTGTGTAATCATCGTCATCGTCACCATCCCAACGTCCGTCAATGTTAGAGTCTTCGTACTGGTTAGAAACGAGGAATGTAAGTGATGTATACTGTGTACCACCGATAGCCTGACCGTCTTTACCTACGTAGTCATATTCGATTGTAACTGTAACAGATTCTTCACCGTTGTATGTACCATCGATGATGATATCAAGTGTTTCATAAGGAGAAACAAGGCCGTTACCGTCGCCGTATGTGTATGTAAGGTCATTTGTTGTTGCGTCGTCTGTAATAGACTTAATCTGAATGTCGTATGCGTGGTCTGTTACAGAAGAATTTCTGTGAGTTTCAAGCATACCTGATGAGTTGTTAAGAACCTTAATCTTAGTGAAGTTTAATCCGTCACCGTTGATTGCACCACCCGGCTGAACCTGGTTAGCAAGGTTGTTGTCATATAAGTAAGCATAGTCATTACCGTTGCGGAAGTCAGTCCAGATTTCTGGGTCCTTAATCTGCTGTGGGTCAGTCTTCCAACCAAGAAGGAAGTTCAAGAATGGGAAGATTGTATCACAGCCCTTATCTGTAACACCTGCATTGTAGATAGCACCTACAAGGTTAACAATCATTGTTTTAAGGTTAGCCTGATTTGCAAGTGAATCAAAGTCAGTGATTGCATCTGGGATAAGTTTAAAGTTGTCAGATGAGTTACCAACTTTAGCAAAGATGCCGTTTACAATAGACTTAAGAAGTGTTGCAAGAGCATCAATCACGTTATCTTTTCTGAAGAGGTTAGTGTCGCTAACTTTATTCTGGTCAAAACGAAGAAGGTTGATAAGAGCATCCCAACGAAGGTCAACGATACCAAGGATAAGGTCATAACGAAGGAGCTTTTCAAGCTCTGTACCACTTCTGTAAGAAGCTTCATCATCAACTGTGATGATTTCGTCGATTGGGAGAAGATTATCAAGAATCTTGTCGAGTTTTACCCATGGGTTTTCAACTGTTGAAAGAGCGATTGTAAGGCCATCTACCTTAACAAGGTTAGCCATCTTCCAGCACCACTCTTTATCAGTTGTGAGTGCCCAGTCAACGATGTAGTCAACCATTGCTTCCCAATGGTTAGCTGTTTCGTTATCAAGTTTAAGGTCAGCTTCTGTATAAACACCACCATCTACTTTGTAGCCTGATGCTGCAACAAAAGCATTCCATTCTGTTGTGCCTTCACCCATATCAGCAAATGCACGAAGGTATTCGTAACCAACGTTGATACCCATTGTAAGGATTACGTCTAACCAGTATTCACTGTCTTTACCTGTTACGAAATTCTTAACGCCATCTGTTGCACCGAAGTCTGAGTAAATAAGAGCGTCAAAGTCGTATTCAGGAGCAAGATATGCTGCGAATTCACGAACAACTGCTGCAAGAATTGCACCAACTTTAGCACCTGAATCAAGAAGGTCTGATTTGCCTGGAAGTGTCATTGAAGGCATAAGCATGTCAACAAGGTGAGCAGCGATACCAGTAAGAATAACTTCGTTTTCAGTCATTCCTGCAGGAACAGCAACACCCTTGTCAGTACCTGCGAGCATAAGTTCTACATAGCATCTTTCGTTAGTTGCATAGTCAGAACCGAAAATGTGCTGAGGAGCAAGACCAACAATTGCCTGAGCAAGGTCCTTGATGTTTTCAACAAGGTTTGCGTTACCCTCTGCGAATGTTGGACGAGTCCACTGAGCTTCATAGCCAGAAACTTCGTCAACTGTTGCAGCTGATGGAAGGAGAACCAAGTTACCTACTTTGTTAAGGAAAGCAGTAACATTGTTAAGAAGTCTTACACTTGAATCGTCTGCGTTTGCAGGAACGAATTCATCCATAAAGTCGCCTGTAACTTTGAAGTCCCAGTTAATGATATCAAAGTAGTTGTTTGCCTTTGAATGGTCACCCTTGAAAATCTGGTTTTCAAAACGGTAGTAGTGTGTACCGTTGATTACTGCGTAGTTTGACCACTCCCAGAGATATTCGCCCTGTTCTTCTGTGAAGAATGCGTTTGAAGAATCTGGAAGAGCGTTAACTGCATCATCAAGTTCAGTACCACCCTGACCAACATAAGTGAATGTAACACCTACAAACTCAGCAAGAGCTTTCTTAACTGAACCGTTGAGAACAACTGGAGCCATGTTTTCGAAAACTGTTGGGATGAATGTGTAGAGAAGGTCACCGGCACTCATTGTTGTGAGGTCGAAATCGTTACCACTGAATCCTGGAAGGAACTGTGAGTCATCGTTGTAGTATTTAAGAGTACCAAGGTATTTATCGTTACCTTCAGCATCTTTTACAACGTTACCGTTTTCATCAAGTTCGTATGCTTTCCAAACGTATGTTGCGCTGCCGTCAACTTCCTGTTCCAATCTATATACCTGGTTTTCCTGGATATAGGTGTGAACTGTTGCAGATTTTCCAGCTTTTGCAAGAGCTTCAGCTTCAGCTGCGTCAACAATGTGGTATGAATACATTGTATTACCAACGATTTGATAGTAATATCTCAAGCTATCATTGCTTGCTGTAGGAGCTGCAGAGCCTGTAGCTGTTGCAAGCCAATTTGTATGCTCTGAAGTCATTTTACCGTCAGCATCATACTTAATAGTTGTGATTGACATGTTGTCAGAGAAGAGTTTCTTAACTCTCTTGTTAACGATTGATTCAACGTTACCGTCGCCTTTGCTTGCTGTGTCGTATTCCTTGATGAGAGAAACTGGGTCGTCCCATCTCTCGATAAGTGGGAATACAAGGCCTTTTACAAGACCAGGAAGGTCGCCGATAACATTTTCAATAGCTGACATGTCACCAAGGCTAATGATACCGAGGTCAAGACCGTTTGTGAATACCTGGTTAACAAGGTTTGTATTGTTGCTAAGGAATTCAAGAATCTCAGAAAGAATTGTGAAGTTAGCTGTTGCATCACGGCTCATGCCTGTTGCCCATGTGTCAACTTCAAGAGATTCGAGGATACCAAGGTTAACGATACCCATTGCGATAGAAGCAAGAGTGTTAGTAAAAGTATCCTTAATTGTATCAAATGAGTAGCAGAGTCTGTCGATAGATGTCAAGTCAATAGTAACTGACAAACCAAGAACGTTGAAAATCTGACCCATATTGATATTTGTCTTTGCGAGCAAGTTATCAAGAGCGTCGAATACGATTGAGGTTCTTTCTTCAGTAGAAAGTCTTGTAACCTGACCGTATGGTGAGTAAGCATCAAGTGCTGTCAACTCATCAACTGTCTTGTAAGCTGTTCTAGCAGCAGAACCCATAACTGAGAATGCTGAAAGAGCAAGAACAACTGCAAGAACAACGCTCAAGAGTTTTTTCATTTTGTTCATAATTATTTTTCCTCCTATTAAATTTTGCATACATATTATATATGCAAGTAAATAGTTCCCCATAACTGTTTTTACATCGCCACGGGAGAGGCGATAAGAGAGCATCAATCACTCACTCTCTGACCATGCCGTGCAACTACATCCTGCATTCGGCAGAGTTCGACAAAAGCGCTCTAAATACCCGGACCGCCTTCACACCGCTTCCGCTTAATTTACACCAAAAGAAAGCCGGCGGAAGACTGATGATACACACCCGAGTTATTACCTTAGGATGTGTATCTTTTCTGGTGCTAGAAATGTCAAATTTAAAAAATTAGACACTTCGCCCCATTACACCATTCCTATGGTTATACTCATTATACAAAGTTTTTCCTTGGATATCAATAGTAAATTTAAAAAATTTTATAAATTTTTCACTTTTTTGCATTTTTTCTAATAAATATTTAGTTAATTTGTGCAATTCAACAAAAGAAAATTTTTACAAATTGCATAAAACTTAATTTTTATCTACTTATTAGACACTGCGTTTAATAAAATGCAAAAGCAGGGGAGTTATTGAACACTTTTTGTTCGTTTAGTTGATTATCTTTGATATTTTTTTAACAACCACTATATGTTGTGACTTGCAATTTTCCTTTGGACAAAATGTGGAAGACAATACATATTTAACAAATTAGGAGGTATCGGAATGACAAATTGGTTTGTCATTCTGAGGAACGCAGTGACGAAGAATCTCTACCATAGTTAATATGCCAACCGATAGAGATTCTTCGCTTTGCTCCAAATGACTTACCAAATTAGTTTTCTTTTCTGTTCGACAAATACATTTTATAAAAACAACAAAAAACTGCCTGATTTTAAATCAGACAGTTTTTAATAAACATATTATAATATTATTTTGCTTCTGTTGATGATGTTTCTTCTTTTTCAGGTCTTACTGTGAAATTGTTGTCCACAAACTCGAGGAAATCAAAATTATCGTCATGACCTACACCATTAGCAGACTTGTACTGAACGCAATACTTATCAGTTGTTTTACCATACTGGAAATATACGCTTTCGCTGTAGTTTGCGTATGTACCATCAGGATTATAAATGATTTCCTTGTAATAAATCATTGGAATTTTATCTGCAGTTGCTTCGACAGCTTTCTTTTCAACAGAAATTTTGTAGTTTTCTTTTTCGTAGAGTGCTTTTGCTTCTAAATTAAGCTCATCACGATATGCAAGATATTCGTCAAGGCTCTTATCTTCATAACCCTTTGCCATAATAAGTGAACATGTAATCTGGCACTGACCACTTGTCTTTTTCTTATCCATTGAGCCGATAGCATTAAATTCCCAACCATCAAGACCTTTCATAACAAATACAGGTGTATAAACTGTATTGTCAGCTACGAAAGAATTTTCAAGTGTAATCCAATATGTCTGAGGTTCCTTGTTCTCATATGTTACAATTTCACCCTGACGGTCTGTAACAATAGCACAAAGTCTGTTCTCATCGTCAATAACTACATTTCCGTCTGCATTTGTCAAAACTGCAACATCGTTACCACCGATTTTATAGATGTCAAGTTTCTGTTGGCATGCTGTAAAAACTGTTGCAATACAAACTAATGCGAGTGCAACTGCAATAATTTTTTTGCTCATAATAATTACTCCTTTTTTTACTTTTATCTTGTTACCGCTGTTAAATCTCTGTTACTAATTGGTACTATACCAATATAGACATTACCAGTATGTACTGTCAATGGGGAATTATTGAAATCATAGAATTTAAGTGAACATGTTTTTTCATCGTATTTCCATGAAATTCTCTGTCCTGTACCTTCAACAACATAAAAGCCTTTGTTATCAATGTCCTTGGCATCAAATTTCCAATCTACATGACCTTTTTCCGTATTCATACTCTCAACAGGTACATAAATGAAAATCGCATTTTTAAATGTTAATGGTTCTTTATTATTACCATCCGTAACCTGTTTTCCATTTAACTTGCTATAATACAATTTATCATTTGTATTATATTCAAAGGTGTAAACATAACTGCCTGAATACGTAACTTTGATTGCCGAGCATGGACCTGAATCTGTTTCGCTATCATTCCAAGGAATTTTTCCACCTTCAACTGCAACATTATATGGTACCCAGTCTTCAACTGTCTGCTTTGTTGAATAACCCAAATTCTTAATAGCTTTCTGAAGTGCAGATTTTGTTGTATATCCTCTGTGCTCTAATGATACTGACCTTGTTGTGTCACGGAAGAAATATGTGTTTTCATATTTTGTTCCGTCGATATTATCAACATCAAATTTATCTATAGCCTGATATGCCATATACTTACCAAGGGTTTTACCATCTGAGCCACCCCAATGAGTATATATTGCATTCATTCCTGCTGCAAGTTCAACAAAGTCGTGACGTGCACTTCTTACAGGCCCGATTTTATCAGGAATTTTACTGCTATCAGCATAAACCCACATCATTCTTGTTACGCCACCTTCAACCAAACCTTCAATTATAAGGTCAGGTGAGGTGATACCCCATTGTGGTCTTGCTGCCGGCTGATTTTCAACCATTACAGCAATTGGTCTTGTTCCCAGAGCATTCTCTGACAAGTCAAGTTTGCCTGTAAGCGGATTCATTTTCTCAGGAATTTGCTCTGTTGGCTCTGTTATTGGTTCTGTTGTCTGTGGCACAAAGTTTGGGTCTTGCTCATATTGGTCTTCGTTTCCGCCACAACCTGCAAAAGTACAAAGCATAAGAGTCAGCACCATTACAATGCTCACTATTTTAACAATTGTCTTATTCATTTTTATATATCCCTCTCAGAGAAATAAATTATTTCTCAATTTTTGTCTTTCCACCCATATACATCTGTAATGGCTTTGGAATATTGATGCTTCCGTCTGCATTAAGATTGTTTTCAAGGAATGCAATCAACATTCTTGGAGGAGCAACTACTGTATTATTAAGTGTATGTGCAAAATAGTTGCCGTCCTTACCCTTAATTCTGATGCCAAGACGTCTTGCCTGTGCATCACCGAGGTTTGAACAAGAGCCTACCTCGAAATATTTCTGCTGACGTGGACTCCAAGCCTCAACGTCACAGCTCTTAACCTTTAAGTCTGCCAAATCGCCCGAACAACATTCAAGTGTTCTTACCGGAATATCAAGTGAACGGAAGAAATCAACCGAATTTTGCCAGAGTACATCGTACCACTTCATGCTGTCTTCAGGCTTGCAAACAACAATCATTTCCTGCTTTTCAAACTGATGGATTCTGTAAACACCACGTTCTTCAATACCGTGAGCACCAACTTCTTTTCTAAAGCAAGGGGAGTAGCTTGTAAGTGTTTTTGGAAGTTCGTTTTCAGGAGTAAATGTATCAATAAACTTACCAATCATTGAATGTTCACTTGTGCCAATAAGATAAAGGTCTTCGCCCTCAATCTTATACATCATATTTTCCATTTCTGCGAAACTCATAACGCCTGTTACAACGTCGCTGCGAATCATAAATGGTGGAATATAGTAAGTAAAGCCGCGGTCAATCATAAAATCTCTTGCATAAGAGAGAATTGCTGAATGAAGTCTTGCAATATCGCCACAGAGATAATAAAAACCATTACCGCTTGTCTTTCTTGCGCTATCTAAATCAATACCGTTAAGGCTTTCCATAATATCAACGTGATATGGAACTTCAAAATCAGGTGTTACAGGGTCACCATAACGCTGAATTTCAACATTCTCGCTGTCGTCCTTACCAATTGGAACGCTGTCGTCGATAATGTTAGGGATAATAAGCATAATCTTTCTGATTTCTGCCTCTAATTCGCCCTCTTTAACCTGCAAAGCAGCAAGTTCGTCAGCCATATCCTTAACCTTCTGCTTAACAACCTCTGCTTCGTCACGTTTGCCCTGTGCCATAAGTCCGCCGATTTCTTTACTTACAGAGTTACGGAGTGCACGGAGCTCGTCGCCTCTGCCTTTTGCTGCTCTGTATTCAGCATCAAGTTCAATTACCTTATCAACCAAAGGAAGTTTTTCATCCTGGAATTTCTTTTTGATGTTTTCCTTAACCACATCGGGGTTGGTTCTTAAAAATTTAATATCAAGCATTTTTTCTCACCTTATTTATCCAATTCTTTTGCGAGTTTGGTCAAATCTTCTTTTCCAAAGAACTCAAATTCGAGAGTTCCCTTGTTTCCGTTAGGCGATAAGTAAATTTTTACCTTTCTGCCAAGGACATTGGTAAGAGCAATCTCAACCTCGTCGTAATATTTATCTCTTTTTTTATCACGCTTTTTAGGTTTTGCTTTTTCACCCTGATTAGCGTATTTGACCATTTTTTCAACCTGACGAACAGATAATTCCTGAGCAACCGTAGTTTCTGCTATTCTCAGCATCTCTTTTTCTTCGTCAAGTCCTAACAACGCACGAGCATGTCCTGCGGAAATTTTTCCGTCACCGAGCATCTGTAATACAGGTGAGGGGAGTTTTAATAATCTTAATGTATTCGTAACTGCTGTACGTGATTTGCCAACCTTATCAGCAGCCTCTTCCTGAGTAAATCCATAAGTTTCAATTAAAGATTTTAGTCCTTCTGCCTCTTCAACAGGGTTCAAATCTTCTCTCTGAAGATTTTCGATAAGAGCAAATACGCTTGCTTCTTCGTCTGTCATTTCGCGTATTGTGACTGGTACTTCGTGAAGTCCCGCCATACGTGCTGCACGCCAACGACGTTCACCTGCGATAAGCTGATAACTACCATCGGACATTGGTCTTACGAGAATTGGCTGAATAATACCATTTTGCTCAATGCTTTTTGCAAGTTCTTCTAAACCTTTTTCGCTAAAGTTTTTTCTAGGCTGATTTCTGTTAGGTTCAACCTCGTTGATGCTGAGCATTGTAGCAGAGTTTTCGTTCTCTGTTGCCGAGTTATCAAGGAAAAGAGCATCCATACCTCTGCCCAATCCGCCCTTTTTTGCCATTTTCTCACCTCATCGCTTTTGCTGTGCTAAAAATTCCTCTGCAAAATCGTTATAAGCGACTGCACCCTTGGAATTCTTATCATAATACATAATCGGCTCACCGAATGAAGGAGCCTCTGAAAGTCTTACGTTTCTTGGAATTGTTGTTTTATAGACCTTATTAGGAAAGAATTTCTTAATTTCCGTTACAACCTGTTGTGTAAGGTTAAGTCTGCCGTCATACATTGTCTGTAAAACGCCTTCAAGTTCAATATGTGGATTATAAAGCCTTTTAACCTGACGAACTGTTGCCATAAGCTGTGCAAGTCCTTCAAGCGCATAGAATTCGCACTGCACAGGCACTAAAAATGTATCTGACGCTGTCAACGCGTTGATAGTTATAAGTCCAAGAGATGGGGGACAGTCAAAGAAAATATAATCATACTTGTCCCAAAGTTGTGCAACAGCCATCTTTAAACGACTTTCTCTTTTTTCAATTGCGATAAGTTCAACTTCTGCACCTGCAAGATTGAGGTCTGCAGGAATAATATCAACGTTTTTAAATCTTGTTGTGACAACTGCATCGTTAGCGTTGATATCTTTAACAAGGATATCATAAGAAGAATGAACTATTTTTCTTTTATTTATACCAAAACCACTTGTAGAGTTACCCTGTGGGTCAATGTCTGCAAGTAAAACCTTATGCCCCTTTGCACCAACTGCTGCTGCAAGGCTTACGGCAGTTGTAGTTTTACCCACACCGCCTTTTTGGTTAATTATTGAAACAACCTTTGCCAAAAATCCCACTCCGAAACAGTAAAAAGGGCATTTTTATCACCCTATTACCCAATTTTACATAAGTATATCACATCTTTTTAAAAATTTAAAGTGGAAATCAACATTTTTTACAATTTTGCAAAATTTACTTGTTTTTTTGTTTCACGTGAAACAATTTTCCACTTATAACAGCAAAAGACTCCCTTTCGGGAGCCTTTCGCTGTGGATGTGGGGTGTGAAAGAGAAGGATATGGAGTGGCTTTCGCCACTTTTATAAAATCACTCAATATCGGGGGATAAGAGTGGTTTTATCATTATAATTATTGGTTGCTCGCCATTGGTCTGTCTTCAAGCTTTGGAATTCTTACAATATATTCAACATATTCGTCAGTTTCTGTTTTTACAGAATCTGCATCAATTCCTGCTCGACGAATTGTATCAACAGCATTGTTAAGAGTATTTATAAATATTCTTATATCTTTAAAACCTTTAAGTATTTGTCTTTTTGGTGCTTCGTTTTTACGGAGCATCTGTTCTATAAGCGTTTCACTCTCATTTACCGTTAGATGACGGTCAATAATTATTGAAAGTGCTCTTGCTCGTTGGACTTCATCTTCTAACGAAAGTAAAGCTCTTGCATGACGCTCACTTAAGCCTGCACGGGATATTTTATATCTCATTTCTTCGCTGAGCTTTAAAAGTCTTAATTTATTTGAAAGTGTTGATTGTGCTTTTCCTAATTTCTTGCAGAGTTCATCCTGACTCATACGATATTCGCTTACAAGTGTTGCCAGTGCTTCTGCCTCTTCAAAAAAATCAAGATTCTGTCTTTGCAGATTCTCTATTATGGCAAACACTGCGGAGTCACTTTCTGAAATTTCATTTACAATACAAGGAACCTTTGTTATTCCTACAAGTCTTGCTGCACGGAGTCTTCTTTCTCCGGCAACCAATTCATATTTGCCATTCTCATTAGTTCTGACTAAAAGTGGCTGTAAAATACCATTGGCACGAATACTTTGTGCAAGACCTTCAAGTTCATCGTAGTTAAACCTTTTTCTTGGTTGATTTGGATTTGGGAGAATTTCACCTTGCGGAATAAGAATAATTTTACTCTCTGTTCTTACTTTGTAATGATTGTTTTTCTTCATAAATAAAACCTCCGCAGTGCTTGTCCTTGACATAAGAATAACACCTGAAAGGCTTAAAAGTAAAGAAAATCCCATCGTGTAAAAACGACGGGATATCAACGGTTTTGATATTATTTTAAAGGTTTTTTGGAGATTTGTGCAGATGGTCTTGGATATTTTGTCGGAGTTTGCGAATTTTTTTTAATGCGAATTATTCTTCGAGGCATATTTTCGACTAAATCAAACAAAATATCTTCCTCTATTTTTCCACCAAGAATATTGATAGCCTTTTTTGCCTCGCTGATTTCTTCGTTACTTTCGGCAGATTTCATTGATACAAAGCTACCGCCAACTTTAACGAATGGTAAACAATATTCTGAAAGGACGGGGAGTGCTGCTACTGCACGTGCTGTTGCAAAATCATATTTTTCTCGGTATTTACTGAGTTGTGCGGCTTCTTCTGCTCTCATGTGAAGAATATCACCCTTAATTCCACACTCATTCAAAACATTTTCAATGAAACCAAGCCTTTTCTTTGTGCTATCAAGAAAAGTCATCTGAATATCTGGTCTATAAAGTTTTAAAACAAGTCCCGGAAATCCTGCACCGGTACCAACGTCAATAATTTTTGCATTTTCAGGAATATCAACATATTTAAATATTGATAAACAGTCCGCAAAATGCTTAACTGTTACATCGTCGGGCTCTTTAATTGCAGTAAGGTTAAAGCTCTTGTTAGTTTCAATAAGCATTTCTGCAAATGTATCAAGGCGAGCAAAGGCTTCCTCATCTACACTTATATCAAAGGGTTTAATTGTATTATAAAATAACTCTTTGTTTAACATAATAAAACCTCTTAAATTAAAGTCATTCTGAGGAGATTACGACAAAGAATCTATTATCCTGATTGAGATTCTTCGCTTTGCTAAGAATGACACCATTAATCTTTATTTTTCTTTTTTTGAAAGATGAATAAGCAATACAGATATATCCGACGGAGAAACACCACTTATACGAGAAGCCTGGCCAACACTTTCAGGTCTTACCTTTTTAAGCTTTTCCCTTGCTTCAAGACGAAGAGAGTATACATCATCATAATCTATATCGGCAGGGATTTTCTTAACTTCAAGTCTTCTCATTTCATCAACCTTTGCTTGCTGGCGTTTGATATATCCCTCATATTTAAGGTCAATTTCAACTTGCTCAAAAACATCCCATGGTAAATCTGGTCGTGTTTTGTCGAATGGTGTAAGACATTCGTAATCAAGCTGTGGGCGTTTGATAAGTTCTGCAAGTCTTATACCTGTTTTCATTGGTGCTGTTTCACGTGAAACAAGTACCTCATTTATAGCATCAGAAGGTGGAATTGTAACAGATTCCACTCTTTCTCTCTCTTGCTTTATAAGTTCAAGCTTATTCCTGAATTTATTATATCTTTCTTCGGAAATAAGTCCGATTTCATATCCGTAGTCAGTAAGACGGATATCCGCATTATCCTGACGAAGTAAAAGTCTGTATTCGCTGCGAGATGTCATCATTCTATAAGGGTCAGAGCAACCCTTTGTAACAAGGTCATCAATGAGAGTACCGATATACGAACTTGCTCGGTCAAGAATAAAAGGCTCTTTTCCTTGAATTTTACGAACAGCATTGATGCCCGCAATAAGTCCCTGTGCAGCAGCTTCTTCATATCCCGATGAGCCGTTGAATTGTCCAGCTCCAAAAAGTCCGTCTATATCGTTAAATTCAAGAGTTGCTTTCAAAGCCAATGGGTCAACACAGTCATATTCAATAGCATAAGCTGTTCTCATAACCTCAACATTTTCAAGACCTTTGATGCTTCTCAAAAATTTTAACTGAACATCTTCAGGAAGGGAAGAGGACATACCCTGCAAATATAATTCTTCTGTATCAAGTCCGCAAGGCTCTATAAAAAGTTGATGTCTTTCTTTTTCGCTGAATCTGACAATTTTGTCTTCAATACTTGGGCAGTAACGAGGACCTACACCCTCAATTTTTCCTGAATAAAGAGGGGAACGATGAATATTTTCAAGAATAATTCTCTTTGTTTCCAAATTTGTGTATGTAATATGACAAACTTCTTTATTTTCAGGTAAGTCAACAGTTTCGTATGAGAATGGAATAACTTTTTCGTCACCTTCCTGAATCTCAAGATTAGTAAAATCAACACTGCGTCTATTAACTCGTGATGGAGTGCCTGTTTTAAACCTACGAAGGGGAATATTCATTTTATAAAGTGCCTGTGAAAGGCGAGTTGCAGGGAACATTCCGTCAGGACCACTCTCAAAAGAAACATCACCAATATAGATTTTTCCGCCAAGAAAAGTACCTGTTGCAATAATAACTGCCTTTGCAGTGTAAATTGCATCAAGCTGAGTTTTAAGGTAGAAAACTCCGTCCTTTTTATAAAGGTCAACAATTTCTGCTTGTTTCATATCAAGGTTTTCCTGCTTTTCAAGGACATGCTTCATATATTTTGAATAGTCACGTCTGTCAATCTGTGCACGCAAAGAATGTACAGCAGGACCCTTACCACGATTAAGCATTCTTACCTGTATGGAATTTTTATCTGCAGCCTTACCCATTTCGCCACCAAGGGCATCAATTTCACGGACAAGATGACCCTTTGATGTACCACCGATTGACGGATTACAAGGTAAGTTGCCAACCCAGTCCATATTTATTGTGAAAATAACAGTTGATGCACCAAGACGTGCGGAAGCAAGCGCAGCTTCAATTCCGGCATGACCTGCACCGATAACGGCTATATCATATTCTTTTGCAAAATATTCCATAATATCATTCCTTGAAATCCTTATCTGCCTCCCTTGTCAAAGGGAGGGGGACCATCAAAGATGGTAGAGGGATTCTTTTTTATAAAATTATCTATATATTCACATACCCCATCAAAATTATACCATATTTCATTATTTGGGATACGAATTATCGTCAAATTTCTTTCTTCTAATTTTTCAGTTCTTATTTTATCGTATTCTATTACACCATGTTCATCATAGTGCTGTGAACCATCCAATTCAATAACCAAATTCAAAGATGAACAATAAAAATCAACTATATAATTATCAATTACCTTTTGTCTTAAAAATCTTATAGGATAATCTTTCAAAAAATCATACCACAGATGTTTTTCTTCTTTCGTCATATTTTTTCGAAGGTTTTTTGCTTTTTCTGTCAATTTAGGGTTGTGCTTGTAATTCATACATACCTCTAAAATAAAAAAGCAGTGGAGAACGAATCCCTCCACCGCCTAAGGCGGTCCCCCTCCCTTTGACAAGGGAGGCTTTTCCACCAAAACATTTTAAAATTATTCTGTAATTGTTGAACGGATTTCAACTTTTCCGTAAAGTGCAGAGCCGTCGATATCACTCTTTGGTGCTCTGTCCGGAGAAATTTCTGGCTTATATGCTTCCTTCTTTTCTCTTCTTCCACCATTACGGTTGTTTCTTCCACGATTTCCACCATTGTGCTTTGCACCTTCAACAGGAGAAATAACCACTCTTCTGTCAAGGTCAGAACCGATTGAATGAGATGTTGCACCTTCGATTTCCTGAACAGCTGTATGAATAATTCTTCTTTCATAAGGATTCATTGGTTCAAGAGAGATATTTCTTCCCTGTCGAACTGCTCTAACTGCAGTTTTTCTAGCAAGGATTCTGAGTGTTTCTTCTCTCTTTGCACGATAGTTACCAACGTTGATTGAAACTCTCTTATAGCTTGACTTTCCTTTATTTGCAACCATTCTTGCAAGATACTGGATAGCATCAAGTGTTTCGCCACGCTTACCTATAATAATACCGTAATCATCACCACAGTCGAGTTCAAAATAAATCTCTTCTGCGTTTGATTTTTCTGTAATATTGCATTCTTCCATACCAAGTGACATAACGATTGACTTGATATATTCTGCAGTTTCAGGGTAAAGATTTGTTGATTCCATTGGAACTTCAACAGCTTCTTTAACTTCTTCCTTTACAGGTTCTTTAACTTCCTGTTTCTTTGGTTCAGCCTTCTTTTCTGGCTTTTTTTCTACCTTCTTGTTTTCTTTTTTAGGTTCCTTCTTTTCTGGTTTTGGGTCAGGTACATTTACTGAAACCTTAACCTTTGCAGGATTACCACCAAAAAGACCAAGAATTTTCTTTGTTGGAGTCTGAACAACTTCAACAGTAAAATCATCAAAATCACTGATACCAAGTTCAACCATGGCAGCAGCTTTTGCCTCGTCAACTGTATTACCAGTTCCGATTGCCTCTTTAATCATATTTTTACCTCAGTTAATTTTCGTTTTTCTTTTCTGCTACGCTCTTTAATACCTTTTCTTTTGCTCTACGGTTAATGGTTTCTTCAACCATTGTTTTAGCAAGCATCTTTTTAGGTGAGAACATCTTGTTTGTTATAACCATTTGAACAAATGAAAGTGCACTTGACATAATAATATAAACACCAACGCTTGCTGGGAAAAGGAATGAGAAATAAACACTCATTGCAGGTGACATAAATGTCATACAACCTGTTGATGGATTTTTAGCCATTTCTGGATTTGTCTTTTTCTGTCTTAACCATGTGTAAACACCCATAGCAAGTGATGTTACACCAGTAAGAATAGGGATAAGCCACAACATATCTAATCCCATTTTTGTATCAGGTGTTCTTGAAAGGTCAATTCCCAAGAATTTAAAGTTGTCAATAAATTCATTGATTTGTGTAACAACATCAGCAGGAATTGCAGATAAATCAAGTTCGTCAAATCGAGTAATTGCAGTAAGCTCAAGTCTCATTTCCTGTTTTTCATAGGTAGTAAGATTTGAAAGCTTTAAAACTTCTGCTTTGAGAATTTCAATAGTATCCTTTGGAATTCTAAGAACATATGATAAAAGTCTGTAGTTTACACCAAAAACACCCATCATTACAGGCAACTGAATAAGCATTGGAAGACATCCACCAGTCATTGATGAATAACCTTCTCTTGCATAAAGCTCGTTCATAGCTTCATTCATTTTTTGCTGGTTACCTGCATATTTTTCTCTTATTCTTTTAATTTTTGGTTGCATTCTCTGGGTCTTAACCATACCCTTTTGTTGCTTTATCGAGGACGGAAGTAAAACAAGCTTAACGCATATTGTCATTAGCAACAATGATAATACATAATTGTTACTGATTTCATAGAAGAAACCAATAATCATACCGAATGGTATTGATAAATAGTTATAAATAAATTCGTACATTTTGTCCTCCGAAACTTATGGACTCACTTTTTTTTCTTTTTCCTTGGAACAGGGTCATACCCACTGGGAAAAAGTGGATTACACCGCATAAGTCTTAAAACGGCAAGTATTGTGCCTTTTAAAACTCCGTGTATCTCGATTGCTTCGATTGCGTATTGCGAACAAGTTGGATAATAACGGCATTTCGGTCCGAACAAAGGTGATATTTTTCTCTGATAAAATCTGATTGCTTTAATCAATATTTGTTTCATCAATTACACCTGCTTCCTTCAATTGTGAAAGCATTATCTGTGCTATCTGTGTGCTCTTTTGGTATTTTGTTCTTGACCTTGCAACAAATACAATATCATAATTACCGTTTATTTTTTCTTCAATTTCACGATATGCTGCACGAATAACTCGTCTTGAACGATTTCTTTCAACAGCATTACCAATCTTTTTTGAAGTTGTTATCCCGATACGACAAATTCCCGCACGGTTTTTTAATACATAAGAAACCAGTGCAGGAGCCTGAAATATTTTACCTTTGCCGTATGTTCTACGGAAATCACAGTTACTTTTAATTGTTACTGTCTTTTTCAATTTTTTTACCTGATTGACAGATTAATATGTCAACTGCTTTCTGCCTTTAGCTCTTCTGCGAGCAAGTACCTTTCTGCCGTTTCTGTCAGACATTCTCTTACGGAAGCCGTGCTCCATCTTGCGATGACGCTTCTTTGGCTGATAAGTTCTCTTCATTACTACTTCTCCTCCGTTTCATTAATTATAGTCACACATTGTAAAAATATCTGCGGATAGACATTATATAAAAAATTTGTCAACTTGTCAACTTAAAAAATTTTTATCATTTTTTTCAATATGTACGATAAATTCAAACAAAATCAAAATTTTTTCAACAATATCTTGTGTTTTTTATTAAAAACTTTCTAAAAATTTTTTTATTTTTTTATTCTTTTATTTAAAAACTTTTTAAAAATTGCCCATATTTATATTATATATATTATTATAATTTTATAGATTTTCCATTGATATTTGATTTAAATTGTGTTAAAATGTATTATCTGTTAGTTTGAGGTACTACGCTTATAAACGTGTAAAACTCATTTTAGCACCATTTTTATTGAAATATGAAACATATCACTGTTTTTTTGATTTGTTTTAGAAGGGAAAGGTGTTTATGAATTCTTATATTGAATTTTGGGAGCCGATTCGCAATTATTGTCGTGAAAACATGAACTCAATAGCATTCAATATGTGGATTGACCCTCTCAAATTAATTAAAATTGAAGCTGACCGTGCTATTGTTTCTGCACCGGGCTTTAAAATTGATTTGATAATGACAAAATATAAAAGCCTTATTGAAGAAGCTTTTTTTAATGTTATGGGTTTCAATATTGAACTTGAAATAATGCCGGAAGAAAATATTCCTAAAGAAAATTCAGAAATTGTTTCTGAAACCTCATCACAAAGTTCAAATATAAAAAGTGAAAAATTTACATTTAATAATTTCGTTGTAGGACCTTCAAATAAATTTGCCTACACTGCATCATTAAGAGTTGCAGAAAATCCAGGTTCTGTTTTTAATCCTCTTTTTATTTATGGTAATTCAGGTCTTGGAAAAACCCACCTTTTAAATGCTATTATTGAAAAAATAAAATCTAATAATCCTGATGCTGTCATTGTTTATACAACAAGTGAGGATATAACAAATGATTTGTATTTTGCAATCCAGACAAAAACAACTCATGATTTACATCAAAAATACAGAACTTGTGATGCTTTGCTTATTGACGATATTCAGATGATTGCAGGCAAAACTCAGACAGAAGAAGAAATTTTCCATACATTTGACACTTTAATCAAAGCAGGAAAACAAATTGTTCTTACATCTGATAAACCACCAAGTGCAATTCCAAAAATTGAAGACAGACTTAAAACAAGATTTGAAAGTGGTCTTCTTTGTGATATTCAACCACCTGATTTTGAAACGAGAATGGCAATTATTAAAGATAAAGCTAATTATTTAAGATTTGAATTGCCTGATGATGTTTGCAGTTTTATTGCAGAAAATATTAAGAGTAATGTTCGTCAGATGGGCAGTGCAGTAAAAAATATTTATGCTTATTGTTCTTTTAATAATGTTGTTCCAACTGTTGATATAGTAAAAGATATTTTAAAAGATATTCTTATTACAAGCCTTCCTGTTGGAGTTGTTATTGAAAATATTCTTGAAAAAGTATCATTTACTTTTGGTGTTACTCCTGAACAAGTTAAAAGTGAACGACGCGATGCAAATATTAATAGTGCAAGACAAGCTGCTATGTACATAATAAGAGAAATTACTGGTCTTTCACAAGACGAAGTTGGTAAAGTATTTGGAAGAAATCACTCTACTGTTAACAGTTCTCTTAAAAATGTTCAACAAAGAATGTCTTCAGATTCTAAATACAAAAATCTTATAAATGAAATAATTAAGAATATAAATGACTAAAATTTCAACAAGTTTCAAGTTTTGAACAATTGATTTTTTAACAAGTTAAAACTTATCTTTTTTTTAAACTTAAAATCAAATAGTTTTCAAAGTAAAAAAAACTTTAATTTTCTTTGATACATCAACAAAAATTGAAGCTTTCAACAATTTCGTCAACCCCTAATACTAATACTATACTTTATATTTTTATTTTCTTTAAGAAAAAAAGGAGAATGGTTATGAAATTTATTTGTTCTTCACAGATTTTAAGTGAAGCATGTATGAATGTACAAAGAGCTACATCATCAAAATCAACAAATCTTCCTACAATTGAAGGTATTTTGATAAAAGCAGAAAACGATAGAATTATGCTTACAGGTTATGACCTTGAAATGGGAATTATTACTGCTGTTGCTGGAAGAGTTGAACAAACTGGTAGTATTATTCTTAATGCAAAGATTCTTTGCGATATTTTAAGAAATGCACCAGAAGACCTTGTAACAATTGAATGTGATGAAAGACTTATCTGTAAAATTAAGAGTGGAGACTCAGAATTCTCAATTACTGGTTTTTCAGAAGATGAATATCCTGAATTACCATCAGTTTCAGGTGGTTTCCCAATTGTTGTTAAGGGAGAAATATTAAAAGATATGATTAAAAAGACAATTTTTGCAACTGCAGATAATGGTGCAAAGATTGTACATACTGGTGTTCGTTTTGAAGTAACACAGGGAAATATCCGTCTTGTTGCTGTTGACGGTTATAAACTTGCTATCAGAAATGAAAAAATTGATTATGAAGGCGAAGAAAAAGTCTTCATTATTCCTAAAAAGACACTTAATGAGGTTATGAAGCTTGCAGGTGATGGTGATGAAACAGTTTCATTGGTTGTTGCTTCTCGTCATATTATGTTTGAATGTGGAAAATACATTATTGTTTCTCGTCTTCTTGAAGGTGAATTTTTAAGTTATAAGAGTGCAATTCCTGTAACAGCAAAAACAGAAGTTAAAGTTAATACAAGAAAAATTATCAGTAGTATTGAAAGAACATCTCTTATTATTACAGAAAGAATTAAGAGCTATATCAGATGTATTTTTGATTCAGAGTCAATTAGAATTTCAAGTACAACTGCTTTAGGTACTGCAAATGATAGAATTCTTGCTGATATTCAGGGTGAAAGAGTAGAAATTGGTTTTAATAACAAATATCTTCTTGATGCTCTTAAAGTTTGTGATACAGATGAAATTACACTTCGCCTTAATGGTTCAGTTTTCCCAATTGTAATTGTTCCTGAAGATGATGGTTCTTTGATTTATGAAAGAAGTTTCTTATTTATGGTACTCCCTGTAAGGATGAACTAAAATGAAAAAAATTGTTGCTCACGTAAAGAAAAAAGAAATAAAGAAAATACAGATTGACAGCGAATTTATAAGACTTGATTCACTTTTGAAATTATGTAATGCAGTTATGACAGGTGGTCATGCAAAAATAGTAATTCAGGAAAATGAAGTTAAAGTTAATAATGAAATTTGTACAGCAAGAGGGAAAAAAATTCGTCAAGGTGATAAAGTAGAATTTGACGGAGTAATTTATGAGGTTATCTGATGCATGTTAACGAAATTAAAATAGAAAATTTTCGTAATATTGATTTTATGGGAATTTTTCCTCATAAAGAAATAAATGTGATTTATGGTCAGAATGGACAAGGTAAAACAAATCTTTTGGAAGCAATATGGCTTTTTACAGGATGTAAAAGTTTTAGAAATTCAAAAGATAGTGAGCTTGTTCAGTTTGAAAGAGATAATTCAAGAATTTCTTTAAGTTTTGAAACAACATTTCGAGAAAATAATGCTGCAATTTTTATTGATAAAAAAAGAACAGCAAATTTAAACGGAATTAATCTTTCTTCACCACGTGAATTGATAGGAAAATACTATGCTGTTGTTTTTTCTCCTATTCACTTGTCGCTTATCAAAGATGGACCAATAAACAGACGAAAATTTATTGATACTGCAATAAGTCAGATTGACAATATGTATGCAAAAAAGCTTATGTATTTTAATCATCTTATAGGACAGAAAAATGCTTTACTTAAAAATCTCGCAGAAAATCCCTCTTTACTTGATACTTTGGATATCTGGGATGAAAAAATTGCACTTTCAGGAGCAGAAATAATAAGTGACAGAATTGATTACATAAAGAAACTTAAAAGTAAAGCAACAGATATTTATAACGGAATTTCCGGTGAAAAAGAAGAGCTTGATATTAAATATCTCAGCAATATTAGATATGAGAGTGAAGAAAAAAACGCTATTGCAAGGATTTATTTTGAAAGTCTAAAAAAACACAGACCAAATGATTTGTATTTAAAGAGTACAACTTGTGGTCCGCATCGAGATGATATTGAAATATTAATAAATAACATTTCTGCAAGAAAATACGGTTCACAAGGACAACAGAGAAGTGCATCTCTTAGTTTAAAACTTGGCGAAGCAGAAATAATTAAAGATTTAAAAGGCGAACATCCCATAATTTTATTGGATGATGTTATGAGTGAATTAGATATCACTCGTCAAAATTATATTCTTAACAAAATGACAGACAAGCAAGTATTTATTACTTGTTGCGAAAAAGAAACAATTTCCCGTCTTCATGCAGGAAAAGTTTTTAAAATAGAAAACGGAAAAGCGGTGGATTAATGTATCTTAACATAGGTCAGGATACAATTATTATTGATAAAGATATTTTAGGAATCTTTGACTTGGATAATACAACGGTATCAAAATCTACAAGAGAATATATAAACACAGCTTCGAAAAATGGTGAGTGTATAACGGTTTCTTTTGAAGAATTGCCAAAATCATTCATTGTCACAACAAAAGGTGAAAAGAAAAATATATATATTTCACCACTTAACACATCAACAATTTTTAAACGTTTAAAATGAAAATAAGTCAAATATTTGACGGAGGAAAAAAATGAGCGACCAGATTAAAAACACAATTGAAGAAGAAGTTATGGATACAGTCGTAACCGAAACTTATGATGCCTCTGCCATTCAGGTTCTTGAGGGACTTGAAGCTGTAAGAAAGCGTCCCGGTATGTATATCGGTTCAACAGGACCAAAAGGACTTCATCATCTTGTTTATGAAATCGTCGATAACTCAATCGACGAGGCACTTGCAGGATATTGTACTCACATTGAGGTAGAAATTCTTCCCGGAGATATTATTACTGTCAGAGATAACGGCCGTGGTATTCCTGTTGGTATCAATGAACAACAAGGACTTCCTGCAGTTACAGTTGTTTTAACAGTTCTTCACGCAGGTGGTAAATTCGGTGGTAGTGGTTATAAGGTTTCCGGTGGTTTGCACGGTGTTGGTTCATCAGTTGTAAATGCGCTTTCAGAATGGTTCCAAGTTGAAGTTAGCCAAAATGGTCATGTTCATCGTCAGAGATTTGAACGTGGTAATATAGCTTCTGACCTTGAAATTGTGGGGGACACAAATGAAACAGGAACATTTATTATGTTCAAGGCTGACCCTGAAATCTTTACAGAAACAACTGTTTATGAATATGAAGTTTTACAAAGACGTCTTCGTGAACAAGCATTCCTCAATGCTGGTCTTTCAATTACACTTACAGATAAACGTGACCCAGATAATATTGTAGAAGAAAATTTCTGCTATGAGGGAGGTATTAAATCCTTCGTTGATTATATTAATACAAGTCGTGGTTTAACTCCTGTTGTTGATGACATTATGCATTTTACAACAGTAAGTGGTGACAGAAGTGCAGAAGTTTCAATTTCATATAACGATGGTTATAACGAAATCATTTTGAGTTTTGCTAACGGTGTTCGTACAATTGACGGTGGTACTCACGAAAACGGTTTTAAAACTGCACTGACCCGTGTATTTAACGAATACGGAAGAAAATTCAAACTCTTAAAAGATAACGACAAAAACCTTTCAGGTGATGATGTTCGTGAAGGTTTAACAGCAGTTATTAGTGTTAAACTTACCGAAGCAGAATTTGAAGGACAGACTAAAGGAAAACTCGGAAATACTGAAATGCAGACTATCGTATCAAAGATGATTTACGATAAGCTCATGACATATTTTGAAGAAAATCCATCAGCAGCAAAAGCAATTTTTAACAAAGCACTTGATGCATCAAGGGCTCGAGAAGCTGCAAGAAAAGCAAGAGATAGTGCAAGAAGAAAATCAGCACTTGAGGGAAATTCACTTCCGGGTAAACTTGCTGACTGTATTGATAAGAATCCTGAAAATACTGAAATCTTTATCGTCGAGGGTGACTCTGCGGGTGGTTCTGCTAAAGAAGGCAGAGATAACAGAATTCAGGCAATTCTCCCACTTTGGGGTAAAATGCTCAACGTTGAAAAAGCAAGAATTGACAAAGTTATCGGTAATGATAAGTTGACACCGGTTGTTACAGCTCTCGGCACAGGTATTGGTGAAGAATTCAATATTGAAAAACTTCGTTATCATAAAATTGTTATCATGGCCGATGCCGATGTTGACGGTCAGCACATTAGAACACTTCTTCTCACATTCTTCTTCAGATATATGAAGGACTTGATTACAGAAGGTTATATTTACATCGCACAACCACCACTTTTTAAAGTTAGTAAAGGTAAACGTCACGAATACGCTTTCTCTGATGAACAGCGAGATGCATTCCTTGAAGAAATGGGCGCAAATTGTGATGTTCAACGATATAAGGGTCTTGGTGAAATGGACCCCGAGCAGTTGTGGGAAACAACAATGGACCCTGCAACCCGCACAATGCTTCGAGTAACACTTGAAGATGCTATGGAAGCAGACGAAACATTCTCAATTCTTATGGGTGACAAGGTTGAACCACGTAGAGAATTTATTGAGAAAAATGCAAAGTATGTTCAAAATCTTGACATTTAAGTTATACAGTTAGAAAAATAGAGGTAATAAAATGAGTAAAGCTAACAACCCTAATCTTGGTGGATATGTTCCACTTGAAGAACAAAATATTATAAATGTTGAGATTAACAAGGAAATGAGAAAATCTTTCCTTGACTACTCAATGTCTGTTATTACATCACGTGCTCTTCCCGATGTACGAGATGGACTTAAACCTGTTCACAGAAGAATTCTTTATACAATGTATGAAAATTCACTTTATCCTGACAAGCCACACCGTAAATGTGCTGACACAGTTGGTTCAGTGCTTGGTAGATACCATCCACACGGTGACGCATCAGTTTATGATGCAATGGTTCGTCTTGCACAGGATTTCTCAATGAGATATGTTCTTGTTGACGGTCACGGTAACTTTGGTTCAGTTGACGGTGACCCACCTGCTGCATACCGTTATACAGAGTCAAGAATGAGCAAAATCGCTCTTGAAATGCTTACAAATATTGATAAAGACACAGTTGATTTCACAACTAACTACGATGACCGTCTTAAAGAGCCTACAGTGCTCCCATCAAGATATCCAAATCTTTTGGCTAACGGTTCAACAGGTATTGCTGTTGGTATGGCTACAAATATTCCTCCTCATAATTTAGGTGAATTAATTGACGGTATCTGCTGTGTAATTGATAATCCTGAAGCAGAGCTTGATGATATTATGGAGCATATCAAAGGACCTGACTTTCCAACAAGTGGAATTATTATGGGACGAAGCGGTATTCGTGCTGCTTACGCAACAGGTCGTGGAAAAATTACTCTTCGTGGCCGTGCAGAAATCGTTGAAAATGAGAAAAACGGTCGCTTCCAGATTATTATTACTGAACTTCCTTATCAGGTAAACAAAGCAAGACTTATTGAGTCAATTGCTGACTTACACAAAGATAAGAGAATTGAGGGACTTTCCGATATCAATGACTACTCATCAAAACGCGGAGGCGGTATGAGAATAGTTATTGACCTTAAACGTGATGCTAACCCACAAGTTGTACTTAATCAGTTGTATCAGATGACACAACTTCAAGTTTCCTATGGTATTATTCAGCTTGCTCTTGTTAATGGTGAACCAAAAATCTTAACACTCAAACAAATTATTGAAGAATACATCAAGTTCCAATGTGAAATTATCACGAGAAGAACACAATATGACCTTAATAAGGCTCAGGCAAGAGAGCATATTCTTGAAGGTCTTGCTCGCGCTATTGATATTGTTGATGAAATTATTGCCACAATTCGTGCTTGTAAGGGTGGTAAGCCTGAAGCAAAAGCGGCAATTATGGAAAAATTTGATTTTGATGACCCACAAGCAACGGCTATTGTTAATTTCCAATTAGGTCAGTTAGCGGGTCTTGAAATCAATAAAATCATTTCTGAACGTGATGAATTAAGAGCAAAAATCGCAGAATACCTTGAAATTCTCGGTTCAGAAACAAAAGTTAAAGAAATTCTTAAAGACGAGCTTTCTATTATCGGTAAGAAATTCGGTGACGACAGAAGAACAGAAATTTCAAATGTTCTCGGTGAAGTTGACATTGAAGACCTTATTGCAGAGGAAGACTGCGTATTTACTCTTACAAAGATGGGTTACATCAAGCGTCAGCCTGTTGAAACTTATCAGGTTCAACGTCGTGGCGGTAAGGGTATCAAGGGTATGAGCCGTCGTGAAGAGGACTATGCAGAAAGTATGTTTATCTGCTCATCCCATGATTACATTCTATTCTTTACATCTGAAGGAAAGATGTACAGACTTAAGGGTTATGAAATTCCTGAAGGAACAAGAACAAGTAAGGGTATGAATATTGTTAATATTCTTCCTATTACTGCAGAAGAAAAAGTTACTGCTATGCTTCGTGTTCCTGATTTTGGTGAGGATAAATATTTCCTTTGTATGGCAACCAAGAATGGTGTTATTAAACGTACTGAACTTGATGCATATAAGAATATCCGTAAGAGTGGTATTATCGCAATTAATCTTGACGAGGGTGACGAACTCCGTTGGGTTAAACTTACTGATGGTGAACAAAATCTTATGGTTGCTACTCGTAAGGGTATGAGTATTTGTTTTGATGAAAATGATGCTCGTGCAATCGGTAGAACTGCTCGTGGTGTTCGTGCAATTACACTCGGTGAAGATGACGAAGTTGTAGGAATGGTTATCTTCCACGATGAAGGTAAAGTTCTTACAATCAGCGAAAAAGGTTACGGCAGACGAAGCGATGTTTCAAACTATCGTGTTCAAAATCGTGGTGGTAAGGGTCTTACAAACTATCATGTTGAACAGTACGGTGATGTTTGTGCTGTTGAAATGGTAGATGAGAATCAGGATATCATTATGATTTCTTCCGATGGTGTCATTATCCGTCTTCCTGCAGAGCAGGTAAGAGAATGTAACCGTCCATCAAAGGGTGTTATTCTTATGAAGACAAAAGATGGAGAAAGAGTTGTTACAATTTCTCTTGCAGAGCACGAAGAAGAAAGTGCAGAAGAGTCTGTTGAAGAAGCTAGTGAAGAATAATTTTCTTCTTTTTGAAAGGAAGAGTCTTTATGGACGAAAATATGAAAAAAGAGCAAGATAATGTTGAAGAAACAGTTGTGGAGTTTAATGAAACAGAAAGGGTTTTAACTCCACAAGAAATAAAGACACAAAAAAGAAAAAAAAGAAGAAAAGGCTTTTTCATTTTCTTTGTTGTGTTTATGTCGGTTATTCTTATTTCGGTGGGAACACTTGCTGCTTTTGTTTTCAGTAAGCTGGGAAAAATCAACTATGAAACTCCTGAACAAACAACAATTGATACAAATCAGGACTTTGTTGAAGAAGATGACGATATAATTGAATTTGACGGAATTGATGATGCCACAGGTAACAGTTTTAGAGAAATCCTTAAAAACTGGGCAACAAATGGTGGCAAAAAAATGTCAAACAAATCAGTTGTAAATATTCTTTTAATCGGTAGTGACGCGTCTGCAAAAGACCCGAATCGTGCAAGTTCAGCTGACAGAGGCAATACGGACGTAATGATGCTTGCTTCAATTGACACTAAAAAGGAAACAATTAAACTTGTTTCCTTTATGCGTGATAGCTATACTTATATGGACCAATTTGACAGATATGCAAAGCTTAATGCAGCTTGTGCAAATGGTGGTCCGTCATATTTGGTTGAAACCATTGAGAATGACTATAAAATTGAAATTGACGGATATGTAATGGTTGATTTTGACTCCTTTGTTCAAGTTATTGATATTCTTGGTGGTGTAAGGATTAATGTACCACAGTATGTTGCAAATCATCTCACTAATAAAAAGAAGGGAGAGTTTCCAAGCGGTAATGTAGTACTAGATGGCGAACAGGCATTAAGATATTGTCGTGTAAGATATTCCGATAAGGACGGAGATATAAGCCGAACTGCTCGTCAGAGAGAGGTTATTAATGCAATAATCAACAGATGCAAAGGTGCAACTCTTGGAGAGATTAATGCAATTGCCGATGTTATTCTCGCAAATGTAAGAACAAATGTAAGTCAAAAAACAATTTTGAGTTATGCAGCTAAGGCTGTTACAGATAACTGGGCGAATTTTACCATTTCAGAGATGACAATGCCTGACAAATATACACGAGCAACTTATATGTCAGCATCAACAGCATGGATTTGGATAGTGGACTACCCATTAGCGGCTAAAACAACTCAACTTTTCCTTTATGGGGAGACAAATATAACTTTACCTGAAGAGCGACAAACGGCAATAACTATAATGGGTAAAACAGCGCCTAAAAAACCAAATAATTAAAGGTGTGAATTAATGGATAATAATTTTTACACAAATGGTCAACAGCAAAATGGTTGGCAAACACCTCCGAATTATAATCCATATGGATATTATAATTATGGAGCATATACAAATAGTGAATATTTTCAAAAGTTAGAGCAAAAGAAAAAAGAAAGAAATGATATCAAAGCAATAGGTAAAAATTGTGGTATTGGTGCGTTGCTTTATTTGGTTATTGCTTATGGAATATCCATTATAACAACATTATTATCAATGGTTTTTTCTTCATTAAACGCTGTCTTTCAGGATAGAACGGCGATGTTTGCCTTTGATTCGTTTACATCAGTATTGGCGTTAGGTCTTCCATTTTTTATTGTGTTTACTATTTTAAAAAAGAAAAAATTAGTGGACTCATTACCTTATGAAAAACCTGAGAATTCAAAGGCATCAGCATATCTTACGCTGTTATCCATTCCTGTTATGGTTTTTTCATCAATTATTGTCAATTATATTTCTGCAATTGTTCAGGCAATTCTTGGGGTGGAATTTAACAGCAATATTCAAGATACAAAAGTTTCAGGAGCATTAGGAATTCTGACGGTTTGTATAAGTTTTGCAATTGTTCCTGCTCTAATAGAAGAATTTGTTGTAAGAGGAGTAACAATGCAACCCTTGCGAAAGTACGGGGATAAATTTGCGATTTTAGTTTCTGCATTCTTCTTTTCCGTTTTGCACGGCAATATGTTTCAGATTCCATATACATTTGTAGGTGGTTTAGTACTCGGATATCTTGCAGTAAAAACCAAGAGCCTGTGGCCGCCTATGATTTTGCATTTTGTTAACAATTTTTATTCAGCCATTGTTTTGATTGTTTCGGACAATTTTAGTGATAAAGCAGGAAATTATGTGGCTTATGCAATTTGGTTACTGTTTTTCATATTCGGAATTGTAGGTTTTATTGGATATAGAAAAAACAGCGACAGAAGTGCGTTATCCAAGGGCGAGAGTCTTCTCAGCACTAAAGAGAAGATAGTTGCTTTTATCAAAAATGGACCAATGATAACAATGATTGTTGTTTTTGGAATAATAGCATTGACAAGTATATCTTTTTAATTATGGATAAATTTGATTATATGAAATATGCCCTTTCTCTTGCCAGACAATCGGCAGATGAAGGGGAAGTGCCTGTTGGAGCAATCGTTGTTTGTGATGGTAAGATTGTTGGTGAAGGCAGAAATCGCAGAGAAACCGTTAAAAATGCTCTTCATCATGCAGAAATTGAAGCAATTAATGATGCTTGCAAAAATCTTGGTGGATGGCGACTCTGGAAGTGTGATTTGTACGTCACATTGGAGCCTTGTCCCATGTGTGCAGGTGCGATAATAAATTCAAGAATAAAAAATGTTTATTTTGGTGCAACAGACATGAAAAATGGTGCTGTCGTTTCGGCAGCACAACTTTTTGATATGAATTTCACCCACAAACCTTTGTACGAAGGTGGTATTATGGGTGAAGAATGTGCTGAAATTCTCTCAACATTTTTTAAAGATTTAAGAAAACAGAAAGCGGGTGAAGAAAAATGAGTACTGTAGCGGCCATTTCAACAGGACGTGCTCCCGGTGGTATTGGTGTTATCAGGATTTCCGGTGAAAATGCTATTGATGTTGCAGACAAAGTTTTTTCTTCATTCAATGGAAAGAAATTAAGTGAAATTTCAGGATATTCTGCACTTTACGGTAAGGCTTTTGACAGTAAGGGGAATATTGATAATGTAGTTGCCTTGCTTTTTAGAGCACCTAAAAGCTATACAGGGGAAGATGTTGTTGAAATCTCTTGTCACGGCGGGCTTTTTGTTACTGATAAAGTGCTTAAAGCTGTATATGATGCAGGAGCAATTCCTGCCGAAGCAGGTGAATTTACAAAACGAGCATTTTTAAACGGTAAAATGGACCTTACAAGTGCCGAGTCTGTTATGAATATCATTTCTGCTCAGGGTGAACAGGCAGAAAAGATTGCTCTTGGTGTGCTTGAAGGTAGACTTTTTAAAGAAATTAAGAAAATCAACGATAAATTAGTTTATGATTTGGCACTTCTTTCGGCTTGGGTAGATTATCCGTACGAAGAAATTGAAGATTTGTCAGATAATAATCTTAAAGAGCATATCAAAGACAGTATAAACAGTCTTGAAAAACTTATAAATGACTTTGACAAAGGACAAATTATAATGGAGGGTGTGGATACTGCCATTGTCGGATGTCCGAATGTGGGCAAATCTACACTTATGAATTTGCTTTCAGGTACAGAAAAATCCATTGTTACTGAAATTGCAGGAACAACAAGAGATATTGTTGAAGATACTGTGAATGTGGGTGGAATTACACTTCGACTTGCAGATACAGCGGGTGTACGTGAAACGGAAGATATTGTTGAAAGTATTGGTGTTGACCGAGCAGTAAAAAGACTTGAAAGCGCAGAACTTGTTCTTGCTGTTTTTGATGCAACTCGTGAACTTAATGAGCAGGATAAGACTCTTATTGAACTTTGCAAGAATAAAAAAGCAATAGGAATTGTCAACAAAACCGACGCAGACAAAAATCATCTAAACGGAGAAGTTGAGAAAAATTTCTCTCAGACAGTTTTTATCTCAGCCAAAACAGGTAAGGGAAAAGAAGAACTTACCAAGGCTATTGAAGAGACTCTCGGTACGGCAGATTTTGACACATCTGCAACGGCGATTGTCAATGACCGTCAGTGTGATTGTTGTAAAAAAGCACTTGATGCGTTAAGAGATGCCGAGAATGCTCTCGAGTTTGGTATGACAATGGATGCAGTAACTGTTTGTCTTGATTCTGCCATTGAAAATCTTATGATTTTGACAGGTGAAAAAGCAACTGAACTTGTTGTTAATGAAATATTTGCACAATTTTGTGTAGGTAAGTAAAAAAATTGTCATTCTGAAGAAAGAAATGACGAAGAATCTCATCTATAAAGTAAAGAGATTCTTCGCTACGCTCAGAATGACCTTGAAATAGTAAATTATTATCTATCTTGAAAAGAGGTTATATAAAATGAGCGAATGTAGTGGAAATTGCAGCAGTTGTTCATCAAACTGTGATAGCAAAAAACAGGATTTACGTATTCCGGGAAATCCAATGAGTAATGTTAAAAAGGTTATCGGTGTTGTAAGCGGTAAAGGTGGCGTTGGTAAGAGTTTTGTAACATCTTCACTTGCTGTAACAGCACAGACAATGGGTTATCAGACAGCAATTCTTGATGCTGATATCACAGGTCCATCAATTCCAAAGGCTTTTGGTGTTCACGGCAATCCTGAAGGCACAGCAGACGGAATGTATCCATTGGAATCAAAATTAGGAACAAGAATTATGAGTGTTAACCTTCTCCTTCAAAGAGAAGACCAACCAGTTATATGGCGTGGGCCTGTAATTTCAGGTGTTATTCACCAGTTCTGGCAGGAAACAGTATGGGGCGATGTGGACTTTATGTTTGTTGATATGCCTCCGGGAACAGGTGATGTACCACTTACTGTTTTCCAGTCACTTCCACTTGATGGTATCGTTATTGTTACAACTCCTCAGGATTTAGTTACACTTATTGTAAAAAAAGCAGTTAACATGGCAAAAATGATGAATGTTCCGATTATCGGTATTGTTGAGAATATGAGTTATTTTGAATGTCCTGACTGTAATAAAAAGCACTATATTTATGGTGAGAGCAAGATTGATGAAATCGCAGCAGAACTCGGAATTCCTGTTCTTGCAAAACTTCCTATCAATCCTGCAAATGCAGCTCTTGTGGATAAAGGATGCATTGAACTTAGCGAAGAAAAACAATTCATTGATATAATTAAAATGATTGCTGAATAAAGAAAAAGGGCTACTATTATGGGGTCTCTCAATTAGGGATTTAACAGCCTTAAATTAATGATTTTGGCACAAAACTTCGTTAAAATGCTTGAAATCCGTCAGGATTCCTTCGCATTTATGCCTTGTTTTGCACTCAAACTTATAAGATTTAAGGTGCGAAGCAGTTTTAATCCATATAATTTTCGTTTAGACAAAAT
>JAGAMK010000039.1 GCA_017624735.1 Clostridia bacterium | reverse complement strand
TCCCCTGAAAGGGGAGCTGGATTGCCGAAGGCAAGACTGAGGGGTTTATTTGCACATTATTATAACCCCTCTGTCACTTCGTGACATCTCCCCTTTCAGGGGAGACAAGAAATCAGATGAGCCCGACAAATTCAAATTTGTCTGTTCATTATATTTGCAATAATAAAAAAATCGCCGAAGCGGAATTGCTTCGGCGGTTCTTTTTATTGTTAATTAGTCTGCAACTGGTGCTGAAACAGGGCAGCTATCAGCACAAGCACCACAATCGATGCATGTATCAGCGTCGATTACATAGATGCCGTCGCCTTCAGAAATAGCTTCAACTGGGCAATCTGCTGCGCAAGCGCCGCATGAAATGCAGTCTTCAGTAATTTTGTATGCCATGTTATGTACCCTCCCTTTATTGGTATATTATCATTTTAGCATATAAAAATGAAAAATCAAGTACTAATTTATTCAATTCCTTTTAATGCCTCAAATTCTTCTTTTTCAACTTTTATTTTTGCATCTTTGAGAAGTTTTACAGAATGACGGTGGAATACTGCAGGTGCAGCATCAGGACGACGGTCAAGAGTGACTTTAAGCATTCCTGTAATAAGGTTATTTTCAATTACTCTGCCCTTTCCGTCTGGTGTATCAACAATAGCACCAACTTTTGGTGTTACTCTTAAAAGATGCTCATAAGTATCCTGCTCGTACTTTAAGCAACACATAAGTCTTCCGCAAGTACCGCTGATTTTTGTCGGGTTAAGTGAAAGACCTTGTTCCTTTGCCATTTTAATTGAAACAGGCTGGAAATCGTTTAAAAATGTATTACAACAGAATGGTCTGCCACAGATACCAAATCCACCAACCATACGGGATTCATCACGTACACCAATCTGACGAAGCTCAATTCTTGTTCTGAATGCAGATGCCAAATCCTTAACCAATTCACGGAAATCCACACGACCATCTGCAGTAAAATAGAAAAGAAGTTTGCTACGGTCAAAAGTATATTCAACATCAACAAGGCTCATCTGGAGTCCATGTGCTTCAATCTTGCCTTCGCAGATTTTAAATGCCTCTTTTTCTTTTTCCTTATTCTCGTGCAAGGTTTTAATATCTTCCTCCGTCGCAACACGGATTACCTTTTTTAATGGTTTGTTGATATCATCCTCGTTTGTGCCGTGATTAGGCTTTGCAACTATGCCGCATTCCATTCCACGAACAGTTTCTACAATGGCATAATCGCCTTTATTGAATTTTTTACCATCAGCATCAAAATCGTAGATTTTTCCTGCATCTTTAAATCTAATTCCTACTGTCTCGACCATTATTTTTGTCACCCTATTATCTTCCCATTGCTCTTTTAAATTCGTAACACATACGAACAACAAGCAAATTATTATTACAATTTCTGTCAATTGATTTAATCAAATCATCACACACTGTTATCAACTGCATCAGCGATTTCGCAGTTAAACTGTTACTCACCTTTTCACTTTCCTGCATAAAACGGAAATCTCTTTCAAATCCGCTTTTCTTAACAAGTGCATCTCTGAAAACTTCTGTAAGTAATCCAAGTATTGTTTTTGCAAGTTGATTGTTTTTCAAAAATACTGCTGTTTGCTCCATCAAGTCAATTTCGTTTACATTAAGAATGGCTGTGACCATATTCTTTACAATTGCCAATTCTTTATCTGTAATTTGTTCCTCATCACTTAAAAGAGAGAAAACCTGAACACGGGACAAAACCGTTTCCAGCATTGTGCTTTTTGATGTTGTAACTATAACGAAGAACACATAAGATGGTGGTTCTTCAAGAATTTTAAGAATAGCATTCTGTGCCTGTTCGTTCATATTCTGACCATTTTTCAGAATATATATTTTTTTGTCACTTTCATTCGGAACAATAAAAGCATCATCACGAACATCACGGACTGCATCTACTGAAAAAGTGTTACTCTTTCCTTTTTTGCCATCAGTCTCAAAAATATCAGGGTGACCCTTACCCTGTGCCTTTATGCAATCTTGACAAACACCACATGGTTTATTATGCCCACGACAAACAAGGCAATTGGCAATAAATCGCGCAAAGAGTTCACCATCACGCTCATTCTGGCACTCAACCAAAACACCATGGGGAAATGCACCTTGCTCTACTGATGAACAAACCTCATTGTAGAGTTTATCAACTTTTGTCTGTACTTCGTTTGTCATATCTTATAAAACTGCTCAACATCAAGAACAAAAATTGTTGCTCCACCCACTGTAACCTCAACGGGCATTGATGTAAGCATTGTCTCCCCAATATATGTAGAATTAACAGGCATGATTTTCTTTCGCTGACTGCTGTGCTTACCAATTATGTTAACAACATCATCAACTTTCTTTGCTTCTACGCCAATTAAAAGTGTAATATTTCCTGCACGAAGAAATCCACCTGATGTATTAAGTTTTGTTGCTGAGTATCCCTCTTTTGTAAGATTTGACATAACTGCATTAACATCATCACTATTAATAATTGCAACAACCAACTTCATAAAATCACTCCTTTGTTAAAATACTCTTATCCAAGCATTTGTGCAATTGCTATCATAACAGGCATTGTAAGGATTGATAAAACGCTTACAAATGCTGTAACCTTTGAAGCAACTGCTGTATCGCGGTCATATTTTGCCGCAAACATTACTGTATTACTTGCTGTTGGTGCAGACGCGCTTAATGCACAAGCTGCAATAAGTGTTCCGCCATATCCAAACAATTTTAAGCATCCGATAGTAATAAGTGGCACTAAAATCAATTTTACAATTGCTGACCCGAAAATTCTCTTATCAGAAAAAAGTGTTTTCCAATCTGCGGATGCAAGGTAAGTACCAAACATAACCATTGCAAGTGGTGTGTTAAGGTCTGCAATATAAGAAACCGGTGAATAAATTATCTGTGGCAATTCAACTTGCAACAAGAAAATCGGTAATCCGATTGCAACGCCAATTACGCCCGGATTTACAATCAATTTCTTTATATTAATTTTGCTCTTTTCTTCTTTTTTCTGCATTATTCCAACGCCGTGTGTAAATGAAAGAACGTTGAATGGCACGAGAATGACTGAACAATAGAATACACCCTCATCACCCAAAATCGCTTGTGCTAAAGGCAAAGCCATATATCCTACATTTCCGTAACAACAAGCATATTTAAAAATACTTGCTGTTTCCTGTCCTTTTTTATTGAATAAAACCGTTGCAAAAACCATTCCCACAACGTGAAATAAAATACCACCTAAAAGTGCCATTAACAAGCCCTTTATAGAGTCTTTGCTATAATCCATTCCATAAAATGAACGGATAATAATAGCAGGTGCAACAATATAAAAGAGCAAGTTTGTTGTTAAACGTGATGCTTTTTCAGTATATATACCTGTTTTGTGACAGATAAAACCAACTGCTGCCACAAGAAACAGAATAACCACCTGAGTAAAAGATGTATAAACATTACTTAAAAATTCTGCCATTTAAGAAATTCCCTTTGTTTTTTAGTATTATTCCTTTATATTATCTGCCTGAAGTTCCTTACTATCATTCTCTTTTGCATAAATCATTGCATTTACAATATATGCCACTGCAAAGAATGCAAAGAACAAATCACAAAGAGAAAGAGGATATGCTTTTGGTATAACATTTCCGCTTCCTATGATTGTTATAATAAGTCTTGGAATATTAGCGAGTAAGCAGAAGAAAACACTTGCAAATCCTGATGCAAAAAGGCTACGCATAGAAGTTTCGTTTGCAAGTCCTGATGAAATTCTTGCCAAAGCAAGGAAGAAAATCATCATAAATGCAATTGCCAAAAGTTCAAAAAGCAAATCTGCAATATTCACATAGGATATTCTTGTCAAAAATCTTATAATTACTCTACCAATTGACCATACAAGTGGAGATAATGCCAAAAACTTATATTGAGAATATGTTGTTTTACCATCAAGGAATGAAATTCCGAAAATCAAAACATAAATAGCTGAAAGCAAACCGAAAACTGCTTCTATTAACAACGGAATAGTATTCTCACGTTCTGCAAAGGCAACTGTACTTTTATCTAAAAAGATTCTTGCACAAGTTGATATAACATCAAGTGTAATTCCTAACCCAAAAGCTAAGGAAGTAGCTGCCAAGAACTTGTTTTTTCTGCTTGGAGGATTTTTAGATGATGGAACACTCTTTGCAAGATTAACTACAACATAAGGAACTAATACAGCAAAAGCAGACAATAAATATAACGCATAAACTGTCCAGTTTACTGATTTGTAAAAGCCCGTATCACTTTCTGTAATAAAGAGAAGTTGATATGTTCTGAGTGGTATAGCCACTGCTAAAAATCCAACTAACACATAAAGTGGAATTATAGGGTTGACCCCTTGAAATCTGCCTCTTATCTTCATAGCAATAATTACCTTTCCTCAATAGGAATATATTCTTTCTGAACAGCCTCTGTACGAATGATTCTTTCAGACATAGGAACGTATGCACGTGGAATTGTAACATTCTTATATGCCGGGCGAATAATTCTTCCACCTGTTGTTATCTCTTCAATTCTGTGTGCAGCCCAACCTGCTGAACGTGCCGCTACAAACAACGGTGTGAACAAATCTCTTGGAATTCCCAACATATCGTAAACAAGTCCTGAATAAAGGTCTACATTAGCACAAATCTTCTTTTTGTTGCCTCTGTTTTTTGAAAAAAGTTCTGGTGTAAGTGACTCAATAAGGCTAAGAAGTTTAAACTCATCCTCACATCCGACTTTTTTTGAAAAGCTCTCTGCATATTTGCGAAGAATAACTGCTCTTGGGTCTGAAAGTGTATAAACTGCATGACCCATACCATAAATAAGTCCTGAGCCGTCGCCGGCTTCTTTGCGCATAATTTTTGTAAGATAATCTGCAACCTGACCTTCATCAGTAATGTTTGCAACATTTTTCTTAATGTCTTCAACCATTGTATGAACCTTTATATTCGCACCACCGTGACGTGGTCCTTTAAGGGAGCCAATGCCTGCTGCAATTGCAGAATATGTATCTGTTCCACTTGATGAAATACAACGTGTTGTAAAAGTTGAGTTATTACCACCACCGTGTTCTGCATGAATAATCATACAGATATCAAGTATTTTTGCCTCTTCGTCAGTAAAGAATTTATCGGGACGAATTGAACGAAGGATACTTTCAGCTGTGCCCAGTTCTTTCTTATTTTGATGGAAAAACATACTTTTTTTATCATATGCGCGACGTTTAACCTGATATGCGGCAGTCATAATTGTAGGTAACTGTGCAATAAGTTGAATTGACTGTCTCAACACATTTTCAGGTGAAATGTCATCCGGATTAGGGTCATATGAATAAAGTGCCAACACACTGCGAGCACATTTATTCATAACATCCGGAGACGGTGCCTTCATAATCATATCTTCAATAAATTCGTCAGGAAGGTCACGGCATTCTGCCAACAACGCACGGAACCATGCCAATTGTTCCCTTGTTGGAAGTGAGCCAAAGAGAAGAAGCCATACAACCTCTTCATAACCGAATCGATTTTCTTTTTCACAGTTTTCAACGATATCGCTCATATTAATTCCGCGGTAAATAAGGCGACCCTGCTTTGGTACCTTTTCACCGTCATCAATATAATAACCTTCAACTGAACAAACACGAGTAAGTCCGGCAAGGACACCTGTTGCGTCCGCATTACGAAGTCCTCTCTTAACATCAAATCTTTGGTAATACTCAGGATTAATGTGGGTATTTTTTGATAACTCTTCGCATAAAGTTGAAAGAGCATCTTTGGAGATACTTGAAATATATTCTGACAAAACTATTACCTCCTTATAAAAAAATTACGATAGTTTTCCAATATAAACAATTATACATCATATATTTTAATACAAAGAATATTTAAAGTCAACAAAAAGGGAGCGATAAAATGCTGAAAAGTTATAGTATGCTTTGTTTTTTTCTGTCTCTCGCTATGATTCTCTGTCCATTATGTGCAATGGAGAATGTAAGCAATGTTTTTTCTAATGGGAGCACAGAAAACACGGAAGCAGTTGAAGTTATTGAGAATGTTGATGTCTCTACTGTTAAAGTTATGTCCGTAAACAGTAAGAATATTACTGAAATGACGCTTAACGACTACCTGTTAGGTGTTGTTGCTGCCGAAATAAATCCAACCTATCACGAAGAAACTATCAAGGCACAGATTATTGCATCACACACCCTGCTTCTATATGTGAAAAAGCACAAAGACGACACATTAAAAAATGCTGATATAACGGATGATAGTACACAACATCAGGCATTTTTCACAACTGAGCAGCAAAAAGAAAAATGGGGCGAAAATTACGACATCTATGTTTCTAAAATATCAAAATGTGTTGACGAGGTAATAAATCTTACTATACAACACAAGGGTGAATACATAAACTCCGTTTTCCATTCAATGAGCAACGGTCGCACCGAAGATGCAAAAGATGTCTGGGGTGGTGATTATCCTTATCTGAAATCTGTACCAAGTGTTGGTGATACCCTATCCCCTGCGCATGTTTCAACCGTTACTGTCAGCGTTAAAGACTTTGAAGACAAACTTAAATCTCATAAGGTAAAACTTGAAGACAAGCCGGAAAAATGGATAAAAGGAATCACCAACACTAATACGGGAATGGTAAAAACTGTAAAAATAGGTGATAAAGAATTTAAAGGCACGGACATACGCACCATTTTCCAACTGAAAAGCAGTACGTTTACTCTTGAATATAAGGATGACAAATTTATTTTTACTGTTAAAGGATACGGACACGGAGTTGGAATGAGCCAATATGGTGCAAATCATATGGCAAGTCAAGGCTTCTCCTATGAGGAAATACTAAAACATTACTACAAAGGAATTGAAATAAAAGAAATATAAAAAAAGCCTTGGTGGCATTTTGTTCCACCAAGGCTTTAACTGTTTTAGAATTAAATTATCCAACCAAATAAACTACTGAAAAGATTTTCAAAGAAAGCTACGATTCTTTCAAAAAATGATAGTCTGCCAACTATTTCAAAATCAAATCCCAAATTCTTAATAAATCTGTGTGCTCTTGAACCGTCAATAACTTGGAAAAGAACATTTTCGCAACCATTGAAAGCATTGTCGTCAAATTCTTTAACATTCTTTGAAATGTAGATTGTTTCAAGTTCGGGACATTCAAGGAAGGCATTCTTGCCAACAATTGTTACTCCATCTTCAAGTCTTACTGACTTAAGATTTTCACAGTCTTTGAATGCTGCTTCACCTATTTCACATTCATCACCATTCACTATAACTTCAGTAACACCGGTATTTGCAAATGAGAGTGCACCAATATAGAAAACACTGTCCGCAAACTTAACATCTTTAAGTGACGTACAATTCTGGAATGCACCATTGCCAATATAAAGCACATTAGACACATCAATATTTGAAAGATTTTTACAGCTACGGAATGCATTTTCGTAAATAAGCGCTAATGAATTACCACTGAATTTCTCAATACCGCTACCTGCAAATGCCTCTCCATCGACATACAGAACATTTTTAGCTGTAATCTCTTTTAAATCCTTGCAGTTATAGAATGCATATCCACCGATAGCCTTAACTGTTGATTTAACAGTAATATTTCCCTGTGCCTTATTTGGAAGATAGTATTCGAGAATTAAACCTTCTTCACCATTATCATCAAACATAAAGAAACTTGATTTAAAATAAATCGCACTTCCGTCAGTGAGTAAGGCTGTATTTGCCACATCAACAGTAACGCTTTCTAAATTATTACAATCCTTAAATGCACCTGTGATATTATATACATTCTCACCCAAATGGATTGACTTGATTTTAGTATTTGCAAAAGCCTCAACACCTATCTGTCGAACACCATTTCCAAGAGTCACATTTTCAAGGCTTGTGCAGTCCTTGAATGCACCGGTTCTGATTATTGTAACATTGTCAGGAATTATAATACTCTTAATGTTTCGGCAAGATGCAAATGCGTATTCTGGAATTTCTTCAATCTTGTCATTCAAAACAACATTTTTAACACTCGACATAAAGAAACAATGATTTGCAATTATATCAATGTTTGCAGGAATAACATATTCATCCGCATTACCTATGTATGAGAAAAGCACATTCTGGCCAAAAATTGTTTCGTCTTTTGAATAAATTACTGATTCAAAAGGTGTTGTTAAGAAAACATCCAAGCCAAAATAATCGAACTTGCAATCATTGGGAATAATTACGTTTTCAAGATAGTCACAAGTTGAAAATGCATAGTCACCAATATAAGTAATTGTTGACGGGAGTGTAACAGTTGTGAACAAGGACATATAAAATGCATCACTTTCAATCCCTGTTACAGTATATTCATAACCATTATGGGTAACGGTTTCAGGAATTGTTATTGCCCCTGCCGGTGCAATATTATCAACGTCCATTTCATAGCCCACAACATAAGCCTCTTTAAAGCTTTCGTCCTCATAAAAACAATAGTACAAACCGTCACTTTCAGCATCATAGTATCCGATACCTACAACGGCTTCTGCCGATGCTGTAACACTGAATACGGATAATGCCATTAAAATAACTAAACAAACAGATAAAATCTTTTTCATTTTTCCAATCCCCTTTGGCTTTTTATTTTACGATTTTAATTGTGTTGATTTCGAATGGTTTAAAGCTAATTGCTATTGTATTGTCATTGACTGTGAGTTCCTCGATGTTATTCTCAAGCATATCGCAAAGGCATGCTTTTTTAACATTAAAGCCAAACTTAACATTTGCAGTTGTACGTTTGTTGTAATATTCACAACCACGAAGAATAATTGTTTCTTCTGTTTCTGCTTTCTTTGCAGTTTCAAATATTACATTGTCGCAGTCAACTGTAAAGAATGAATACTCGTTTGCAAGATTACCCTTGTTTTCCCCTACTTTCTTGCAAATCATTGGAATATTAAGGTCATAAGCCTTTTGAATAGTACCAGCTTCTCTGTAATCTCCTGCGTGTGGGAAAAGAGAATATGTAAAATGATGCTCACACTTATCAGCATCAGGGTCAGGGAATGTGCCACATTTAAGGAGAGTAAGGCTCATTACACCATCGTGAATTGCGTGACCGTATTTACAGTCATTTATAAGGCTTACACCATAGCCATATTCTGACAAGTCACAGTATTTATGAGCACAAACCTCAAAACGGGCTGCATCCCAGCTTGTATTTTTGTGAGTTGGTCTTTCAACTGAACCAAACTGAATATCATAAGTTGCCTTGTTTGTATTTACATCAACAGGGAATGCAGTTTTGAGAATTAAATGTGACTCTTTCCAATCAATGAAATTCTCAAAATCAATCTTATCAATATTATTATAGAGATAGATGCTCTGAACGATTGTGCTGTTCTTGAATCTCTTTGTAATTCTAAGTCCTGCACGTTCGCCTTCGTTAAGAATTTCAATATTCTCTACATTATCTGCTTCCCAATGCTTTTCAGTATAATAACTGCTCATTTCCCAGTTATCATATTCTCTTGGGTAGTCCTCATAAGCAGTAATCACGTTACCACGTTGACCGGTTTTAAGGACTTCACGGTTATTTCTCTTATCAAAAATACTTGTGAATGTTCCTTTTGAGTCTAAAGTAAGACGGAAGAAATCATTTTCCAATGAGTTTTCTGTAACTGAAACTTTACTTTCAACAACTGATGGATTTATTACCTTATAGCCCTTTGCAGGAATGTTTTCGGCATAAACCCATTTACCGTCAACCTCTACTGCACCGCTGTTCACAAATGAATGTGGGTTAAATACAACATAACCGTCAACTGCTTCAACATTTTCTGCAATATCAGTTGTTGTATCGCTGATGATTTCGTTACCAACTGCACCGATTTCTTCATACTGCTGATGAGAAACCTCGTAAACCTCTTTAATTGATGAACCCGGAATAATATCGTGGAATTGGTTGAGAAGAATTGTTTCCCAAGCGTTCATCATATCTTCTTTACGATATTTATATCCGTTAAGATGCTCGTCAATAAGTGAAAGAGTTTCTGCCCTCTGGAACATAAATTCGCTCTTTCGATTATATCTCTTGTTCTTTGCCTGAGATGTATATGTACCACGGTGGAATTCAAGATAGAGTTCACCATTCCAATGTGGAATTCTAGGGTTATTCTCGGTCTTTGACTTAATGTCATCAAAGAATTCACCCGAATATGCCATTATTGGTGTGCTTGTGCCGGGGATACCATGCTTTAATCTGTCAAAATACTCTAAATCCTTGGCATAAGGTCCGCCACCACCATCACCAAAACCGAAGGTGATAAGCACATTGTCATAAAGGTCTTTTTGCTGATAACGGTCATAAGCACCACGAAGTTGGTTTGCATTGAGTTTTGCATTATATGTAACATTTGTTGCAGGTTCCTGACCACGAACTTTATCCTGTGCAGTCATAAAGTGAGTAAAAACAGGGGTGTTGTCAATACCATGCCAGATAAATGTGTCATAAGGCATTTTGTTCATTTCGTTCCAACCGATTTTTGATGTTACGAATTTATCAACACCACTCTTTTGTAAAATCTGTGGCAAAGCCGCAGAATAGCCGAAAACGTCAGGCAACCAAAGAATTTTACTGTCAACACCAAATTCGTCTTTCATAAAACGTTTACCGTAGATGAATTGACGAACTAAACTTTCACCAGAACAAAGGTTACAGTCTGCCTCAACCCACATACCGCCTTCAACTTCCCAACGGCCAAGGCGAACCATTTCTTTAACTTCTTCGTAAAGTTCAGGGGCATCCATTTTTAGGTATTTGTAAAGCTGTGGTTGGCTTGACATAAACTTGTATTCAGGATATTTCTTCATAAGTGCCAACACTGTGGAGAAAGAACGAAGAATTTTCTCTCTTGTCTGTGCAAGAGTCCATTCCCAAGCAACGTCAATATGAGTGTGACCGATACAGAATGCGAAAACATCACCCTTACGGCAATATTTTCCGTAAAATTCTGTTTTGAGATAGTCAATAGCCTTGTCAAGAGATGCGTAATACTCTTCTGAATATGGTGAACGCATATCGATGAAATTAAGTGCATTATTAAGATGCTTTTTAATTTCAAAGTAATTTCTTGAATTCTCATCCTCGTATTCGAGAATTTCAAAAGGTACTTTTATATCATAATAAAGTTGTTTTGTTTTAGCGTCAATAAGTTGAAGATTTGTCACAAAATCAACATATTCATCGTGGATACTGCCCGAATAAGCATAAAGATAAACTTTATGTGTGCCTTTTGTCAAAAATACTTCACGGTGGTTTTTGTCGATACCTTGTTGAAGTTTGCCGTCAACATAAGCAATAAACTGTGGGTTGATATCGCACCAACCAAGACGAGCATCAGAAGCAACTGCTAACTGAATTTCACCGTCCCAATGTGATGGTACTTGAATTTCATTATAAAACCAAGCATGTTTATCCTTTTTGCCACCCCAACGGTTGAGATATGGAGTGAAAAGTGTAAAACCGTCGTCAATTTTGGGAAGAGTGTTATCGAGTTTATAATCACACTCTTTATATAGAAAATCTGTTACAGGGATATTCTCCTTTATAACAAGTTTCTCAAATTCTTCAAGAAATACATTTATTCTGTCTTCAATAAAATCTTTGTACATAAGGTATTCCGCCTTTCTCAATTACCAAAGATGTCACTCATCATATAGAATGAGCCACACACAAGTATCGTTTCGTCTTCTTTGGTGTTTGAAAGAATATATTTATAACCCTCTTTAGGATTATTTACGAATTTCACATCATCACAATACTGTTCTGTGATTTCTTTTAAACTTTCGCCGTTTAATGCTCTTGGATTACTTGGGGTTACTGTTACAACTGACTTGCAAAGTGGTGTAATCTTCTTAACATACCCTTCCACATCCTTATCAGCCATTAAGCCGATTAGCATATTAACATTTCTGACATCATATTTTTTTAGGAAACTATAAAGCGCCTCAGCGCAACCCTCGTTATGTCCACCATCACGGATAATAAGTGGTTTTTCACCGATAATTTCCATTCTTGCAATCATTTTTGTTTTTTCAATGCCACTCGATATTGCAATTTGCTTTATTCCAAGCACCTTTGCACATTCAATAGCATTTACTGTATTTTCAATCTGATGATTACCTGTAAGTCTTGTTTTATAAACATCATCTTTATATGCAAAAACTGTGCCAAAAATGGAATCGTCAAGAATTTCTGTTTCCTTTGGCTTTGTGATAATCAAATCGCAATTTTTGCTTTCACAAGTTTCTCTTATTACTTTTAGTGCATCGTCACATTGGTTTGAAGATGTAATTACAGGCACATTTTCTTTGATTATTCCACATTTTTCAAAGGCAATTTTACTGATTGTATCACCTAAAATTGCTATGTGGTCAAGGGAAATTGATGTTATTACAACAGCCTCGGGCTTTTTAACAACATTTGTTGCGTCAAATCTGCCACCAAGACCAACTTCAAGGACAACATATTCACATTCTGCCTTCACAAAACAAAGAAATGCTGAAACTGTTATTGCCTCAAATTCGGTGATAATAACATCTTGTTTATTTAATTCTTCAATCTTTTCACGGACTTTTGTCACACATTCTGCAAAGAGTGTTTTGTCAACATTTTCACCATCAATTTGAATTCTTTCGCAGAAATCAATAACGTAAGGTGATGTAAAAAGTCCTGTTTTTTTACCACTTGCAATAAGCATATTGGAAATCATTGTGGATGTTGAACCTTTTCCGTTTGTACCTGCAATATGCACAATTTTTAACTTATCCTGTGGATTACCAAGCAGGTCAAGTAACATTGAAATTCGCTCTAAACCAGGTTTGATTCCAAATGCTAAAAGTGAATGGATGTATTCTACTGATTCGTTAAAATTCATATTTATCTCATTTTCATTGAAATATCAAATGCTTTTACAGAGTGTGTGAGTGCACCGAGAGAGATGATATCAACACCTGTTTTTGCAACATCTGCGATGTTATCAAGTGTAATATTACCTGATGCTTCTGTCTTTGCTCTGCCGTCAATAAATGCAACACATTCTCTCATCTGGTCGTTATTCATATTGTCAAGCATAATGATATCCGCACCTGCTGCAACTGCTTCTTTGACTTCGTCAAAGTTTCTTGTTTCAACTTCAATTTTAACCATATGACCGAGTTTTGAGCGAAGAATTGCAACTGCATTTGTAATTCCGCCACCTGCATCAATATGGTTATCCTTAAGCATTGCACCATCAGAAAGATTGTATCTGTGGTTTTTGCCACCACCACAAACTACTGCATATTTCTGTAATGCACGAAGTCCGGGGAGTGTTTTTCTTGTATCTGTAACAGATGCGTTTGTGCCTTCACAGAGTTTAACCGCCTTATTTGTAGCGGTTGCGATACCTGACATATGCTGAATGATGTTGAGTGCTGTTCTTTCGCCCTTTAAAAGACAAGCAGTTTTACCATTGAATTCAACGATTAAGTCCCCTGCCTTAACTTCGTCACCGTCATTTTTGTGAACTGTGTATGTGAAAGTATCATCAAGGAGTGTAAACACTCTCATAGCTATATCCAAACCACAAAGCACACCGTCTGCCTTTGCTACGAAATATGAGTCATTTCTCTGATTTTCAGGGATAAGATAGTCAGCAGAAACGTCGATATAGTTAATGTCTTCACTGATTGCTTCTTTTATAAGATTATCCACATAGAACTGATTTAATTTCATTGGTCATTGACCTCCTTGAGAATTATATATGCAACCGTTGCAATACTTAAAGCCTCACAATAGTCAGGTGTGATTTTAAACTTACCATTTTTAAGTCGTGTTAAGATTTCACGTACTCGCTTGTAACCATTTCGTACTGCATCTTCATTAGCAGATATTACGAAATATGAACGTTGCATGATATTTCGGATTTCATCACACACACCCTTTAAAAGTGGTGCACCGTCAAGGTCTTGCTTTTCAATCTCACTAACCTGAACTTCAGGGTATTTCATATCCATACAACGGATAATATCATCAGCACAACGTTTACCGAAAACAAGTGCTTCGAGTAATGAGTTACTTGCAAGTCGGTTTCTTCCGTGAACACCTGTATTTGCACATTCACCAACTGCATAAAGTCGTGAAATTGTTGTACGAGAATTAAGGTCAACCTCAATACCACCCATAAGGTAGTGCTGACAAGGGAATATTGGGATTAAATCCTTTGTAATATCAACATTGTATTTGAGACACCCTTGATGAATTCCGGGGAAGCGATTGAGAAGATATTCACGGTCACGATGAGTAATATCAAGATAAAACTCATTACTACCTGTACGACGTGACTCAATGATAATTGACTTTGAAACAACATCACGAGGAGCAAGTTCAAGTCTTTCATCATAGCGATGCATAAATCTTTCCTTATTACAGTTAAGAAGATATGCACCTTCACCACGTACTGCTTCGCTAATCAAGAATTGTTCGTTATCCTCAGAATTAAAAGCTGTAGGATGGAACTGCACAAAACTTAAATTCTTTATTCTTGCACCCAGTTCAAAGGCAAGACGAATTCCATCACCCGTTGCAACTTTTGGGTTTGTTGTGTATTTATAAACACGACCTATACCACCTGTTGCAAGAACACAATAACTTGCAAAAATCTCATCCTGTCCGTCATCTGTAAGATAATGTGCACAGATACCACTCTTTACTCTTGTCAACTTGAAAACAGGAGCATTTTCAATAATGGTAATATTCTTCCTTGTCTGTGCTTCTGCTACCATTGCACGAACCATTTCGGCGCCTGTTGTATCCTTATGATGAACAATTCGTCTGCGACTGTGTCCACCTTCAAGAGTCATATTAAGTTCACCATCAGGACGTCTGTCAAACTCAACACCATACTCAATGATTTTATAAATCTCTGCAGGACCTTCGTGAACTAAAGTTGTAACTGCATCAATATCATTAGCGTGTTTACCTGCAATCATAGTGTCGTTAATATGCAAGTCATAGCTGTCGTTCTCCAAATCAAGAACTGCAGCAACACCACCCTGTGCAAGTGAAGAGTTTGAATCCGTATTGCTCTTTTTTGCAAGGATGACAACATTAAGATTTTCAGGTAATGACAAAGCAGTATTAAGACCTGCAACACCACAACCGACTATAAGCACATCACATTTTTTACTCATTTTAACTCCATCTTCTTTCAAAAACGAAATAAATATAGTTATACAGATACTATAATACCATATATTTTAAAAAAACAATATATTTTTTTATAATTTTTGCAAAATAAAAAACGAACGCGTTTTATTTGTCAACATTTTAGTGTTTAAAAATACCGACCTCCACAAATTGGAGTTTGTCGGGATGATTTACATTACAGCAAATGGGTTAATTGTCATTCTGAGCGAAGCGAAGAATCTCTTCATCAAATTAGGAGACCCTTCACTGCGTTCAGGGTGACTCTAACTTTAAAGAGCCCGACAATTTCAAATTTGTAAAATCCCTGTTCAATTTCCTTACTCTTGTAGTAAAAAAGTAAAAACGAAACAACCGTAAGGGTCATTTCGTCTTTAATGCCACGCCAGAAGGGGTTCGAATCCCCCACTCTTAAACATAAAAACAAAAGAGAGCACACAAAAAGTGTACTCTCTTTTATTGGCACGCCGGAAGGGATTCGAACCCCCGACCTTTTGGTTCGTAGCCAAACACTCTATCCAGCTGAGCTACCGGCGCATAACAGTTTTTACTGCCCGAATATAATACCATTACCAAGTGAAAAAGTCAACAGTTTTTTTATGATTTACAAAAGAATTCTTGTTTTTTCTAAAACTCACCTGCTATTGAAGTTTTCATAAACTCATCAAAATCACATTCCATACTATTTCCAATCCATGCTTTCATATAAATACTCGGGAAAGAACAAAATGGAAGAACATCTATTCCAGAATTTGCGTATCTTTTCACACTTTCATAATTTATGCCTTTTTGCAAATTAACGAGATAAACGGGAATGTTTCTTTGTTTTGCCTTGCTTACAAATGTGAGAAATTCATGACTTTTAATATTAACTGTACCTGAATGATATGGTCTTAAAATTATTGCTTTTATTCCGTCTAAGTCATAGTTGTAAACTGCACCGGGAGATACTGTAATAACGAGTGTTTCTGAATTCTCTTTTAACTGGTATTTGCCTATTGCCGAGTTCACACTTACAGGTGGCAGACTGTAAACCTTATCATCTGCTTCGTTAAACATTATAACTCTGTTACCCTGATGAAAACCTACTTTTTCATTATCATTTGAATATGCAACGTAAACTCCGGCACCCTTTTTATTCTTAATAAAATCAACTGCACCGTTAAAATTGATTTGTCCGTTTGAACGAAAATCCGCCATAGGGTATTGTGCTGAAACCAGCAACACAGGCATATTGCAATTACCTACTGCAAAGCTGAGTGCAGACGCAGTAAATTGAAGAGAATCCGTACCATGAGTCACTATAATTCCGTCATAATCTTTTGTAACACTATCACAAACAATATCCACTAATGTATTTATTTCTCTATGAGAAAGATACTCGCTGTGAACGGTAAAAGGCTCAACAATTTGAAACTCAACATCGTTGTTATACTCTTTCAAATAATTATTTATAACAATTTTTTTGGCATTATCATCAGTATAAATGTATCCGTCGCGAATCACACTACCAATTGTGCCACCAGTTAAAATTGTAAGAATCTTCATTTTCAGCACCTCTTAAGTTTATATTATACAAATTATATTCTTTTATTTCAATTACCTATTATGACATTTTTTTCAAAAGCATAAGTTTAAAATAAAAAGAAAAAGGAGGTTTAAAGATGAGTGTAAAATTGGAATTTAACGATGAAACCCTATTATGCAAATTAAATGGTGAAATTGACCACCACACAACTCTACCCATACGACTTGACATTGATGAACGAATTGAAAGCTGTCGTCCACAAACAGTTGTTTTAGATTTTTCAAATGTAACATTTATGGACAGTTCCGGAATTGGTCTTGTTATGGGTAGATATAAAGTTCTAAATGAATTAGGTGGCACATTGGAGGTTACAGGACTTTCAGACAATTCATATAAGGTTATGCGACTTGCAGGTCTTGACAGAATTGCAAACATCAAAAAAGGAGGAAGTAAAAATGGTAATCAATGAATTTAAAATGACTGTTGACAGTCGTTCAGTAAACGAAAGCTTTACTCGTGCCACCGTATCAGCATTTGCATCGCAACTTGACCCAACTGTTGAAGAAATCAACGATATTAAAACTGCAGTTAGCGAAGCAGTTACAAACTGCATTGTTCATGGTTATAAAAATAGTGTAGGAAGAATTTACATAGGTGTAAAAATACACAATGATGGAATGGTTATTATAACCATAAGGGACCGAGGTTGTGGAATTGCAGACATAAAGAAGGCTCGTGAACCACTTTTTACAACTTTGGGTGGCGACCGTGCAGGACTTGGATTTTCAGTTATGGAAAGCTTTATGGATAAGATTTCTGTCCGTTCAACCATTAACAAAGGTACAACCATTACCCTTTACAAGAAAATTTCCGGCCGTGCAAAATGACAAGAGACGAACTTATACTTAATAATTTAGGTCTTGTCGGCAAATGTGCTTCTCGTTTCATTGGCAAAGGTATTGATTATGAAGACTTATATTCTGCAGGGTGCATTGGGTTAATAAAAGCTGCTGATGGATTTCGAGAGGACTTGGGATTTGCATTTTCCACCTATGCAGTCCCCTCAATTTTGGGTGAAATCAAACGAATTTTCCGTGATGATGGCACAATAAAAATAAGTCGTTCACTAAAAGAAGAGGCACGAAACCTTGCAATAATAAAGGAAAAATACGAAAAGGAAAACGGTGTTGAACCAACAGTTTCCGAATTAGCAGAGTTAATCGGTAAAAGCATACCGGAAACTGCCCAATTAATTTGCGTTTTGCAACCTGTAAAATCACTAACTGCCGACAATGACGACGAAAACCAAATAGATATCCCTGCCGAAGATGAATATACACCCATAGATAACAAGTTATCTGTTCAGCAAGTATTAGACCAGTTATCCGAAAAAGACAGAGAACTTATTTCGTTAAGATTCTTTCGTGGATTAACTCAAACAAAAACAGCGGACATACTTGGAATTTCACAGGTTCAAGTGTCGCGTAAAGAAAAACTGATACTTACTGAAATGCGAAAAAAACTGACCGGCTAAAAAATTTGATATTTTCTATAAATTATGGTAGAATGTAAAAAACACTTTCTATCATAATTTTGTTTTTAGGGAGAAACACTATGAAGAAATCTCGCTACGACACAATAATCAAGTTTTTTGCTTGTTTGTGCCTTGTTTCTATATTACTCACATCTTGTACAGTTCCTTTCAGTGTTGACAAGACAAATTTAGACTCACTTGAATACATCAATGCAAGTTATTCCGGTGATAATATGCACAAAAGTAATGAGGATGCCTATATTTCCGTTTGCTCATCGGGTATGATTGAATTACTTTTTGATGAATTAACTGCTACAATTGCAATCCGTGATAACAACACAAAAAAAGTTTGGAATACTTTGCCATCAAAAGACATAACAAAAAAGATTTCTGCTTCTGCTGTTGAAATCACCTTATCAAATGGTAACAATAAAATATACACGCTTAATTCTCAAGACAACTCTGTAAATTTCGGTAATTTCTCATATACAATTGGTGTGGACGAGGTTTCTGTTAAATATGCATTCAGTCTCACTAAGGAAGCAGGTGCAAAAGATATTGCAAATGTTGAAAATGACGAGATTCGTGCAGATATGACAGTTACATACCGTTTAAAGGATGGTTCTCTTCAAGTAAATATCAATATGAACAGTCTTGTTCTTCCAAAAGATGTTTACCTTGAAAAGGTTACAGTCCTTAATAACTTTGGTGCATATGAAACAAGTGGTGCGGATGATTATATTTTTGTGCCCGATGGTAGTGGTGCACTCATTATGACAGGAAAAAATGACAATGAATTTTCTCCTGTTTCATTGTCGGTCTATGGTGAAAATCTTGCTACATCAAAAACAGCATCCGACTCCGATTGCCTTTTAGGTGCATTCGGGTTAAAGAATGGGGAAAATGCATATCTTTGTATCATAGAAAAAGGCGATGCTATTGCCCAAATTAATGCTTACAGAAATAATGAAAACACTCTTAACAGTGTGTATGCAAGTTTTTTAACAACGGACATTCTTGCAGATGAGTCAAACAATAAAACTACTCGTTATTACGGACACCAATACAACAGCGAAATCCAATTGTGCTATCGTTTCCTTTCAGGAAAATCAGCAACCTATTCAGGTATGGCAACTACTTGCCGTGAAAACTTAATCAGAAACTCCATTCTCCCTGCTGAAAAACTTACCGTTAATGGTGACCACATACCAATGGTTGTTTCATTACAAGCAAGTTTCCATGATGAAAAGGGTAAATATAAGGTTTTATCAGACTATGAACAAGCACAGTCACTCATGACACTTTTAAAAGCCAAGGGTGTAAATAACGTTTATCTACAATACAAAGGTCTTTATGAAAATGACAACAATGACTTCAGCAATTTCAAATCCTCTCTTGGAAACAAAGCAAGCTATGATGCCTTATACAATTACTTGAATAGCCAAAAATTCTCGCTCTTTATTGATACAAGCGTTATTTCATTTAATGACTTTTCTTCCGTTGCTAAGTCTATCAATGGCAAAGCAATCAAATACGATACCACAAATCCTTTTTCATATAATACTGCAACACAGAACTTTTTAAAGGTAAATGATTTTGAAGACAGAATCAATAATATTCTCAGCACATCTGAATCTGTATTGTTTGATGGATATTGCATTAATGACATTGGAAAATTTCTCTATTCAGATTACTCCGGTAATCCATACTCAAAAACTCAAACACAAACTGAATTTTATTCACAACTCCCTGTTCTCGCCACAAACAAAAAATTAATGGTTGAGCATGGAAACCTTTATGCACTTAAAGGTGCTGACATTATTTTGAATATTCCAACATCCCCAATTGCATACAAAGAGACAACTGCTTATGTTGGAATCCCATTCATACAGATGCTCTTACACGGAGCATTAGAATATAGTGTTTCTTCCTTAAATACAACTGAAGATACGCAAATCTTATTCCTGAAATCTGTTGAATACGGATGCCTTCCAAGTGCATATTGGTACTGCACTTCCTTTGACGAAAAGCTTGATAAAACTTATTATTATAATAGCAATATCAATGATATGGTGGATTATTATACTCGTGCTAATCAATCCCTTGCCGGTTTACGTGATTCAAGAATGACATCCCATCGTCAGATTCAAGATGGTGTTTACTGCACAGAATATGACAACAGTATAAAGGTCTATGTTAACTATACTAATAATGAAATTACTGTTCACGGTGTTGTTATAGGTGCAAAAGATTGTGTGACAATTTCATAATCACTAATGCAAATAAAAAACGAGGTATAATGCTCAGGATTGCTAAGGACAGAAAAAGAGGCAGTGCGGATAAAACCGTGTTGCCTCCCATTTTTTGCACTTTCACCTTAGGTGGTGAGCAAGTGCACCTTACTTTTTCGGATATTATAAGTGTTATTCTGCCTACGGCAGAGTGATATTATTGCTTTTAGCAATAGTTTTATTGAAACTTTCAGTTTCAGTGATGTTTTATTCGCAAAAACTGACCGAAGGTCAATATCACTATGCACAGCATAATATCACTGCGAAGCAATATAACTCGCCAAAAGGCGAATAAAACTGCCGAGTGTCCTTACGAACACTCGGCAAAACTACCTCGTTTTCCTTTTATCTGAAATAATCACCAAACAAGTCTTCAAAGAAACTTCCACCCAAAAGATTGTCTGTTGGGAAATCAAAATCCGTTTCGTCCCAAACATACAAAGTAACCGTTGTTCCCTTTATGTGGGATGTTCCTTCACCCGGTTCAATACCAGCAACTGTTCCTGCCTCGTTATTTCCGAGATTTGCTTTTTTCTCGACTACCACTACAAATCCTGCACCCTCAAGTTGTGCCTTAGCAATATCTTCTGCCAATCCAACAACACTTGGAATAGCAACATACTCAGGACCTTTACTTACCACAAAAGTAAGTTCTGTTCCTTCTTCCACTATTTCTCCCGGAGTTATACTCTGAGATATAATGTGGTCTTTTTGGATTGTACTGCTATAATCGTATGTTACTTTAATTGTAAACCGTTTGTTCTGTACCGGATTTGCAACGATTTCCTTATATGGCCAATTAGTAAAGTCAGGCACCTCAACAGGATTTGAAACCGTTGTGGGTTCTTCCACAGGCGTTTCATTCATACGGTCTGAAATAAACTCATAAGCCATCCATCCGCCAAAAGCCAAAAGACCAACAATTAAAATAATAATAAATGTTTTTAATGCTGTACTGCCCGGTGTATCCTCTTCAACATATACCACCTCGGGCTTTTTGTCTTCTTCAGGATGAATGCTAACACCTGAAATTGAGGAAATAACACTTGACGGAGTTGCTGAAAGTTCATCACGTAATGTTTCAATATCATTTGTACGTTCCATAGGGTCTATCTGCAGACCATTCATCAAAGCATTGATTACATAAGCGGGAATCATTTCAGCGTATCTTGCAGGAATAATCAACTGGTCATTCTTTGAACGTGCAATAGCATCTTGTGGGACACTACCAACCAATGCCCTGTATAACACAGCACAGAAAGCATAAACATCCGACCTGATTCCTACATCAAGGGCTTGGTCATACTGTTCGATTGGTGTATATCCATCAAAAAATTCAGGATTAAAATCTGTTCCTGAAAACCTGCATTGGGAAATTGAGAATCCGGTTAAGCGAAGTTTACCATCACGCCCAATCATCAATGTTTCAGGGCTGATTCCATAGTGTACTATTCCTCTTTTATGCAAGGTTGAAAGCAAGGTAAGAACAGGCATAAACAACTGATTTGCTTTTTCCCAATTAAGATAGCCTGTTTTACTTCTTAACAAAAAGTCCCTTAAAGATATGCTTTCAACATGTTCGCTTATTGCATAAACTGTATTGTTTTCTTCCAACACATCAAGAACAGGCACATGAGCAGAGAAGCCACGTATCATTGCAAGATTCGTCCACAAATCTTTAAACTGACCAAGATATGCATAATATTTATCCTTAAATTCTTCCGGTACAACTACCTGAACTCCATCTTCATGCCGTTCACAGAATCTTTCAGGATAAAACTCTCTTACCAGGACGGCAATCTCTCGTTCAATGTCATAGGACATATACAAAGAGCCTTCGCTGTTTGAGGAAATCACACATCCGATAATATATTTATTGCCAATAATAGTTTTTAATGGCAAATCCGGTGAAAATTGTGGTGAATCAAGGTTATATCCACAGTTAGGACACTGCATTTCGCCATTCATATCACTCATACAATTCATACATAAATTATCGATATTCAAACTGCTCTTCCTCCTTTTACAGATTTATCAAAAATAATATACCACATATTACCATAAAGTTCAAATGACAGTTTTATTACATTATTTGAAAAATATTAAGTTTCATCGGATAAAACTGCTTCTGCACATTTTACACCGTCAACAGCAGCAGAAACAATACCACCTGCATATCCTGCACCTTCACCACAAGGATAAAGTCCACGGATATTTGTCTGATAAAATTCATCACGAAGAATTCTCACAGGTGATGAGCTACGTGTTTCAGGAGCAGTAAGCACTGCCTCATCCATAGCAAAGCCTTTAAGTTTTTTATCCATCTGCACCAAAGCATCACGCATTGTATTTACAACTTTTTGTGGTAATACTTCACTGATATCACCCATTGTGACACCTGTTGTAAATGATGGCTTAACACTACCTAATTTAGCGGATTTCTGTCCCTTTAAGAAATCGCCAACAAGAGTTGCAGGAGCAGAATAATCACTCCCGCCAAGTTTGAATGCCTTTTCTTCAATTTCTCTTTGCAATTCAAAACCTGAAAGTGGGTGCTCTGTGGGGAAATCAGCAGGCTCAACACCTACAAGAATTGCAGAGTTTGCATTTTCCTTATCACGAGCATATTCACTCATACCGTTTGTTACAACGCCACCTTTTTGAGATGAAGCGCAAACAACAGTACCACCGGGACACATACAGAATGTATATGCACCCCTACCGTGTGGTGGATGACAAGCGAGTTTATAATCGGCTGCTTTCAGTTTTGGATGATTTTTAAATTCACCATATTGAACTGAATTTATATATTCCTGTGGATGTTCAATTCGTGCCCCCACAGAAAATGGTTTTTGCATCATATTGATACCCTTGCCATAAAGCATTTCAATAGTATCCCTTGCAGAGTGACCGATTGAGAGTATAAGAGCATCTGTTTCAATATCTCTTTCTTTACCAAATTTATCCCTAACTGTTACGCCATGAATAAAACTATTTGCAACTATAATATTTGTAAGTTGAGTTTCAAAAAGAATTGTACCACCAAGTGAAACAATCTCTTCACGGATGGCTTTTACAGTTTCTTTTAGTTTGTCAGTACCAATATGAGGTTTAGCATTTGTAAGTATATCTTCAGGTGCACCATGCAAAACAAATTCCTGAAACACAAAACGGCAACGACTATCTTTTATGCCCGTTGTGAGTTTTCCGTCAGAAAATGTTCCTGCACCACCCTCACCGTACTGAATATTTGATGTTTCGTCAAGAATACGATTAGTCCAGAAATTATTTACATCATCTGTTCTTGAATCAATATCCCTGCCACGTTCAACAATGATTGGACAATGTCCGCTACGTGCAAGAATCAATCCAGCAAACATTCCTGCAGGTCCAAACCCTGCAACAACAGGTGGCAGAGTGCTTTTTCTATTGGATTCCGGCATTTTGTATTCGTATTTCTGACATTTAATTACACGATTATTGTTAAGATTTTCTAAAATCTTATCCTCATCACCATCAACTGTAACATCAGCAGTAAAAACGAAACGTACCTCACCCTTACGGCAATCCACACTCTGTTTAAAAATTTCTGTTTTTAATATTCTGTTTTTACTTATTTTTAAAGTCTTGGCAACTGCATCTTCAATATCATGAAAATCACAATCAAGGTCAAGCTTAATTTCACTGATTCTGAGCATTGTTTACCCTCTCACCTATTGTGCGTCCTGCTGTTCTGCCTGAACTCCACGCCCATTGCAAATTATATCCGCCACAGTCACCGTCAACATCAAGTGCTTCACCACAGCAGAAAAGATTTTCGATTATTTTTGATTCCATTGTTTCACTATTAAATTGTGAGCAATCTGCACCACCTGCCGTCACCTGAGCGAAATCAAAGCCACGAGCTGTTTTAATCTTAATACTCCAACACTTACATAATTCTGCGAGTTTCAGAATTTCATCATCACTTAATTCAACGATTTTGCCATTAGGTGCAATACCACACTCTTTTAATAATGTTATGCACAACTGCTTGTTCATAACACCAATAAGCACATTCTCGCAAAGTCCTGTACCGTATTCACGACGGTCAAAAAGATAGTTTGAGATGTTGTCAAGTGAAAAATCAGGAGTCATATCAAGATTTATAGAAATATCCTCCGACGGTGACATTGACACAAAGCGTGACAACTGCATAATAGGAATTCCTGAAAGTCCGTAATCAGTAAACTGGACTTCACCCTGGTTTTCAAGAACTTTTTCCCCATCAATAATTAAATCCATCTTGCAGATTGAACGCACTCCTTTAAGTGCTTTTGTAAAATTATCACAGTTAAGGGAAACAAGAGCAGGGGCAATAGGATTAATTCTATGTCCCACCATTTTAAGAAGGTCGTAAGAATCTCCGTCAGTACCATGCACTTTTGCAGCCTTTCCGCCAGCGGCAACAACCACATAATCAAAACGGTCCTTATTGTTGATAACAAGTTTTTGCACAACACCATTAAAGACGGATTTCACGTGCACAACATTGTAATCACAAATTACTTCTACACCTAATCTGTCACATTCAAAGCGAAGAGCATCCAAAACAGAAGAAGCCTGATTTGAAAGAGGATACACTCTGCCTTCATCCTCAACACGAGTATAAAGTCCCATTCCATTGAAAAACTCAATATTACTTTCAGGAGTGTATTTTTTTAAAACGGAATATGCGAAGTCCGTATCGCCCCTGAACCCTGATGAAGCAGAATTCATATTTGTAAGATTGCATCTTCCGTTACCTGTAACGAGGAGTTTCTTACCAACACGCGGCAATTTTTCAATTACAGTAACTTTTACATCGTCTTTATTCTTAACAGTTTTTAAAATCTCAATGGCACAGGCAAGTCCTGAAGCGCCACCACCAATTATAGCAACTTTTTGCATCACTCACCCTGCCTTTCAAGGTAATCGTAAAGTCTTTCAATTGTGTCTGCACTCATAACATGCTCCATCTGACAAGCATCATTCTCGGCTATTTTTTCGTCAACACCCAAAGTATCTATAAGGAAATGTTTAATAAGTTTATGTCTTCTCAACACATTTGCAGCATAAGTTTCCCCCTGTGGTGTAATAACAATATCACCATAAGTCACATGCTCCAAATATCCGTTTTGTGTAAGTGTATTGATTGCACGGTTAACACTTGGTTTTGAAACGCCAAGATACTCTGCAATATCTGTAAGTCTTACACTGTTCTTTTGCTTTGAGATAACAAAAACTGCTTCAAGATAATCTTCAAGAGAAGAAGTCATGTTATAATTGTCATTTCTCATTTTTTCGTTTTCCTTAACAATAATATTTTATCGTATTATTTTAACATAAAATTAGCCAAATAGTCAATAAGGCTAACAAAAATGTCCTACAGAATGACTGTAGGACAACTCATTTACTTTTTGCTACTAACTTTGCTCTTTGCTAAATCGTAAACTTCTTTTTTATCTTTTTCTTCCATTGAACGAATGCTTGCAATCAATGCTCTTTCTTCTTTAGTAAGTTTTGAAACCCACCAATCTTCATCTTTTGAGTCAAAGTCAAAGGACTCACTTACCAAGTCATTATCCACTTGTGCAAAAAAATCCGCCAAGGAAATATTATAAAATTCTGAAATTTTAACAAATGTGTCAATGTCAGGAGAGCGTCTGCCGATTTCATAGCCACAATACGCTGAACGAGTAATTCCCAGTGCATCTGCAAGTTGTTGTTGTGTGAACTTATTTTGTAATCTTATTACTTTAAGTTGATTAGAATACTTCAAGGCTTTTTCCTCCCCTTCCTTTTTTATCATTATACTATAAAAACAAGCACTCCGCAACAATAATTTGCATTATTCCCGTTGATATGATAAAATAAGGGCACAAACAAACAGAAGGTGATTTTATGATATACATTATATTCGCAATTGTTGTAGTTTTAATCGGTTTGTTGTTCGTACTTACATTGGCAATTCTCAACGGTGCAGGTGTTAATAAAAGATGTGAAGGTGACGAAAACCTTAAATATTTAAAGGCAAAGAATTTTGACAATCTCAACGCTTTACCAATCAGTTTCAAATCCGACAAAGGACAAACTCTTAACGGATTTTTGTACAGTGGTGCAAAAGTTGATTCCTACAAAGGTCTTATTGTTTTCTCTCACGGTATGGGCGCAGGACACTTGGCATATACCACAGAAATCAACTACTTTGCTCAAAAAGGTTATATGGTTTTGGCTTATGACAACACAGGTACCTGCACTTCAGAAGGCAAGAAAATCAAAGGCTTTGCACAAGGAATTATTGACCTTAAACATGCACTTGGTTTTGTGAAAACCCGTGAAGATTTGAATGAATTACCAGTTCTTTTAGTTGGTCATTCATGGGGTGCTTACAGTGTGTCCAACGTTTCTGCACTTAATCCAGATGTAGAAATTAAAGGTATTGTTGCATTTTCGCCATTCAACTCAATGAACAAGCTTATCCGTGATATTGCAAAGCAAAAAACTAAACTTAATCTTTCAATTTTAAGCCCATTTTTTGACATTATAAACTTTATACGTTTTGGTAAAGCAGGTATCCTTCGTTCTTGCAACTCCATTAACTCTAGTTCAATTCCAACCCTTGTAATGCACGGCGGAAATGATATGCAGGTTACACTTAAAAACAGTCCTGTTGGTAAAAAACATAAAATACAGGATAACCCCAACGCAAGAACCGTGCTTTATGAGAGCAAATATCATAATGTTTACCTTGCAAAAGATGCTGAACAATATCTTAACGATACTTTTGCAAAAATTGAGTCTCTTGGTAAAAACAGTCCTGAAGCATATGAGATTTACCAGAACATTGATTATTCTCTCATCACAAAAGAAGATTTATCCGTTATGGAAACCGTATCAACATTCCTTGAAGAATGCGTTATGAAAAGGGATTTCCTTACAGATTAGGGTGATTTTATGTTATTTAAAAACAAGGTCAATTACTCAGCACTTACTCAATACAGTGGTGAAATGACAACAAAAAAGAATAATTATACCTTACTCAATAAAAAGTATGCTTTGAAAAACCAAACTGTGCTTTTAGGCGACTCAATTACTGATTTTTTCAATTATTATGAGTTGTTTTTTGACTTTTGCAAATCAAGTGGTCAGGCAGTTTATAATCGGGGAATAAGTGGTGACACAACTGACAGACTTTTAGAAAGGCTTTATGATAACGTACTCTCTATTGAACCAAAAAACATTGTGCTTCTTATTGGCACAAATGATATTGGTCGTGGTCTTCCCCTTTCAATGACACTTGAAAATGTTGAAAAAATCATGACTGACACAAAAAAGGCTTGTCCTGATGTTAATTTTATCGTTGAAGCAGTTTATCCTATCAACGAAAATATGCGTGACAAATTTGAAAAACGCAGTAACAAGAAAATAAAAGAAATGAATAATGAATTCATTAAGCTATGCGAAAAGCATAATTGTATATGGCTTGATTTTACTGATAAACTCAAGGACAAAGATGGTAATCTCAAAAAAGAACTCACCTACGACGGATTGCATGTAAACGCACAAGCTTATGAGATTATCACAGAAAATGTAATTCCATTACTAAAATAAATATAAAAGAAAATGGGGACGATATGTGCATCGTCCCCTACTTTTTATTATACCGCAGGTTGAATGGCACGAAGTATTGCGGGAAATTGAACTATTTTAAATCATCTGTTGCAGGGTTGTTAATCAATTCCCCTTTTTCTGTAAATCTTGAACCGTGGCATGGACAATCCCAACTATGCTCTGCAGAATTCCACTTCAAGGCACACCCTAAATGTGGACAGCGTTTTCTTGATGGTGTTAAAAGTCCCACTGTCGACTCAAAGATATTTATAGGTAGTTGTGTTGTCAGGACACTCCTTGAAGGGTTAAAAAGTTCTTCGTAATCATTCTTTTTGCCGAGAATGATGTCACAAAGCAATTCTGCCGACACCATAGAGGATGTCATTCCCCATTTATTAAAACCTGTTGCAACAAGGACATTGGGAATTCTGTCAGAATATCTTCCAATATATGGAACAGAATCAAGGCTCATACAGTCCTGTGTTGCCCATTGGTATTTTATGGGGTTTGAAGGATAATGTATGGCAGAAAAAGCACGCAATTCTCGATAATTGCCCCCATCTTTACCAGTCCTATGGTCACCGCCACCAATTAAAAGATAGTTTTCGTAATTGCGGAAAGACATTCCCTTTTTTGCCTCATCAACATACATTCCGTCAATTTTAGGTCCATTCTCAATGGCTATCACATAAGACCTCTCCTGAAAAAGTTTCAAGGAATACATACCGAATTTATTCATAAAAGGAAAATGCGTTGTAACAATAAAATAGTCTGCAGTTATTTTTGCATCTTGTGTAAAAGCATGTTTGCCGCGGATTTCTATAACCTTTGTGTTTTCATAAATAGTCAATCCCTTTGATATAAACGATAGAAACTTCAAAGGATTAAACTGTGCCTGATTTTGGAATATGACTGCTCCTGCAATATTAATAGGCACAGGAATTTCACCGCAAAAGTCGGGGTTATATCCAATGCGAACCAACGCATGTAACTCTTTTTCAATTTTTCTTGTGTTATTCACGGAATAAACAACATTTTTTTTATTCTCAAAATCGCAAGATATCTCCTTGCACATTTCACGATATTTTTTCACAGCATTTTCATTGGCTTTAAGATACATCTGTGCTTTTTCGATTCCGAAATGTTTAATTAACTTGTCGTAAACAAGACCATGTTGTGAGGTTATTTTTGCTGTTGTATTCTGCGTTACACCTTTACACACTCTGTCTGCTTCAAGCACAACACAGTCAATACCTTTTTGTTTCAGCATATAAGCAGAAAGAATACCTGCTATACCTCCACCTATAATTGCAACTTGCGTTTTAATGTCTTCGTTAAGTTTTGGAAAACTCTTAAATTCTGAATTTGCCGTCCATACAGATAACATAGTAATCACCTGTAATAGTATTAACAAAAAAGACCATTCTAATTAAAGAATGGTCATATTTTTAAATCTAATTAAATTTTGGTAAGTAGTTTCCGTGAGCAACAATCAAATCGTCAACCATCTTTTTGATTGTGTCGATATCAAGTTCACTACCGGTATGTGGGTCAAGCATTGCTGCCTGATAAATATGCTCTTTTTTACCTGTAACTGCTGCTTCAATGGTTAAGAGTTGAACATTGATATTTGTCATATTCATTGCAGCACATTGAACTGGTAATGCACCAACGTGGCAAGGATGAATCCCTCTGCCATTTACAAGACAAGGCACCTCAACACAAGCATTTTCAGGTAAGTTTGTAATAAGATGACCGGTATTGAGCACATTACCACCAATCTGATATGGGTCACCTGTTACCATTGACTCCATAATTCTTGATGCATATTCATTTGAGCGTTCATGCTCTCTGACGCCTTTCTGGAGCATTTCAGCATAGTCCTTTTTCCATTTTTCAATCTGGTTTACACAACGACGTGGATATTCGTCCAACGGAATATTATATCTCTCAATAAGTTCAGGATATTTTGATTTAATATAGAACATATTGTACTCGGCATTATGCTCACTTGACTCTGTGCAGTAATAGCCGAAGTTTTTAATGTAATCCATACGGACTTTATCATCTGCATCAGGTTGAGCCATATACGCATCAACTCTTGATTTGATTTCAGGGTACAAATCAACACCATTTTTATCCCTAATTTCAAGCAACCAACCCATGTGGTTGATACCTGCAATAAGTTCTTTTCTTCCCTCTAATTTATCTTCCATATTGAGTTTTTTGAGTAACCACTCTGAACAACCCTGAACACTATGGCAAAGACCGACAGTTTTAACTCCTGTGTAACGAAGCATATATCCTGTGAGCATAGCCATTGGATTAACATAGTTTAAGAAAAGGGCATCAGGACAAACCTCTTCCATATCATTTGCAAAATCCTTCATGACCGGAATTGTACGGAGTGTACGCATAATTCCGCCAATACCGAGAGTGTCACCAATTGTCTGTCTTAAACCATATTTCTTTGGCACTTCAAAGTCGATGATTGTGCAAGGGTCATAAAGACCAACCTGAATAGCATTAACAACGAAATGAGCACCACGGAGTGCATCTTTTCGGTTTTCTACACCAACATAGCACTCGATTTTACCATAACCACCCTTAGCTTTTCGCATAGCCTCGAGAATAACTCGGCTTTCTTCAAGTCTTTCACCATCAATATCGTAAAGAGCAAACACGCTGTCACGGAGTGCTTCTGTGCACATACAGTCGCCTATAACGTTTCGTGCAAAAACAGTACTACCTGCTCCCATAAATGTAATTTTCATAACAAAATCCCTCCCCATTGAATATGGTTTTATTGTAACACAAATAGTATGAATATCAAGTGGAAAAAGTAAAAATGAAAAAAAGAAAAGTCACACTATCGTGCGACTTTTCTCTTTTTGGTGATCCACCGGAGATTCGAACTCCGGACACCTTGATTAAAAGTCAAGTGCTCTGCCAACTGAGCTAGTGGATCATATATTCCCGATTTTCATCGGGACATTATTTAACAAAAATCATTACAAGAACTGAAGCAAGAACGATTACAGAAAATACTGCAACGAGAATCTTTGTAAGGAATGCTTTCTTTGCTTCGTCTGTTCTACCCTTATTCTTACCGAAGAAGGAATCTGAAGAGCCACCTGAAATGGCACCTGAAAGACCCTGCTGATTGCTTTCCTGTAAAAGGATAAGAACCACAATAACGATTGATAACACAATAAGTGCTACACCAAATACTACGTGATACCATGCCATATCGAGTACACCTCCAAGCCATATATTTTTAACAGCCTTGATATTCTAACACAGTCGTATAAAAATTGCAAGACTTTTTTTAAAAAAAATGACATTTTTTTCAATGAATTTTAATATATTGTTTTCATATAATACTTTTGCAGACAGCAAAACCTAATTTGCGTTTGCGAGACTGTCTGCACCGACCGTTTTGATGCGGTCGGTTTTTGTTTTTGTTACATATTATTCCAAAACTAAATCGTACTGTGTTACCCAATGGAATACACCTGCGAACTTCCACTCGCCATCAATTACTCTTAATCTATAATAAAAAACTTGTTCAAAACTATCTAAGTATGATGTTATTTTCAAAAGACATTCTGTGTTTGTATTCTTCTCTATGGTCATTTTGTGTTTCATTCCTTCAATCTCTCCACCTTGAACCAACTCGGAAGCACCATACATTTTTCCATTGTACATTACATAATAACCATCAATTTTATCATCAATTTCTTCACTGTCGAAATACTTTGCAAATTCTGTTTTTAATGCTTCAACTGATGTTATTTCAGTTGAATCCACCTCAAAATACTCTCTTTTATCTATTTTCAAAGTATTATCCCAATCAACAACAAGATTATTTGCAGGACTAAACCACTCAGCATACAAATTATGTGCTTTTATACAAAGTTCTTTTAGCTCGTCCTCTGTTAATGGGGTTGCAGATTCTTCTTCGTTAGTTGGATTTTTCCAATATTCAATTCCTGCGACTTCACCTTTTGGTGTGATATTCAAAGAAAAATCAATGTTTTCATTTGTTGCGGAGATAATATGCACAGTATAATCCTCATATTTGAAATCATAATATATAGCTTTAATTTGACAGTTATCGTCAGGATAATTCTCCTCAATATACTCAATCGCAGTATTTTCGGCAAGCTTTTTTGAGATAGGGTTTCCAAATAATGAATTTGCAAAAAATGCAATAAAAGCCACAATAAGAATAACAATTAAAACAATAACGCTTATTTTAATAGTTTTTTTCATATTGCACTCCCCTTTTATCCAAGTTATCTTAAATCAAATATATCATTTTAATATTATTTTGTCAACAAAATCAAAGGGACGCTGTGGTCAGCGTCCCCTACATTTTATATTTAATTATACCAAAAACTAAATTGAATTATTTTTTCGTAAGACAATGTGGCAGAGGTGAAGCTGTATGTAGATACCGCGAGTTGAGAGCAAGGACGTATAACGGAAAAAGAAACAATTAAATAAATTGAATTATTTTTTTGTTTTGACAATCTTGCCAAGACGAAGTCGTATATAGATACTACGAGTCGAAGGCAAGGCAGTCAAACGGAAAAATAATCAATTTAGAATGTGAGCTGTTCGCCTTGGTCCTCTGCACTAAGTATCGCACCTGCTGATGGGAGAGTTTTTGTTCTGTATCTTCCTGGTCTTACAAACTGACCTTCTTTAACATCAGAAACAGACTCTACCCTGTGACCTTTTTTAAGGCTCATTACGGCAACACCCTGACTATCCTTTGTAGTCTTTGCAGAAATTGCGCCTGAATTAAAGAGCAAATATCTGCCTGCAGTTGACTTCATCACAAGTTCCTTATCCTCGGGAACATAAACTGCACTTACAATAGGACTCTTATCAGAATAAGCCTTTATAAGTTTTTTACGGTTCTGCTTTGTTTCATAAGCAGAAATATCAACCTTTGCAACCTTACCATTCTGGAAGAAGAAGAGCATATAGCCCTTATATTCCTTGACAACAGCCATAAATAATGCTGTTTCGTCAGGTTCCATTTGGAGTTTTGTTGCTACATAGTCACCGAGTACACTTGCCTTTGTGTCATCGAACTCACAAGCACGAGATTTATAAACCTGACATTTATTTGTAAAGAAAAGAAGTTCAACACTATTTGTTGTTTCCACACTCATTACAATTTCGTCATTTTCCTTGAGTTTATGCTCACCACTCATACGAAGTGACAATGGAGTAATCTTTTTGAAATAACCCTCTTTTGTGAAGAAAACTGTAACGGGATAATCTGGCACTGCCTCGATTTCTTCTTCATTTTCTTCGATTTCCTGGGCATAGATAATCTCTGTGCGTCTGTCCTTGCCGTATTTATCAACAACTTGGTTAAGCTCATTAACAATGATTTTCTTAACTCTCGCTTTACTTGAGAGAATATCTTCCATATCCTCAATCTGCTTTTTAAGGTCTTCAACATCATTAAGACGTTTAAGGATATACTCACGGTTCAAGTGACGGAGTTTGATTTCGGCAACATATTCAGCCTGAATCTGGTCAATTCCGAAGCCAATCATCAAGTTAGGCACAACTTCTGCTTCCTCTTCAGTTTCACGGACAATTTTAATTGCCTTGTCAATATCAAGAAGAATTTTTTGAAGACCTAACAAGAGATGAAGTTTATCTTTTGCCTTTGTAAGGTCAAAATAAACTCTGCGATTTACACATTCTGTACGGAATGCAATCCATTCTGTAAGCAAATCGGCAACACCCAACACCTGTGGCACACCTGCAATAAGCACATTGAAATTGCAAGAGAATGTGTCCTCAAGAGGAGTCATTTTATAGAGTTTTGCCATGAGTTTTTCAGCATCCGTACCACGTTTAAGGTCGATAGTGATTTTAAGACCTTTTTTATCAGTTTCGTCACGGATGTCGCTGATTTCACGGATAGCATTTGCCTTAACCTTTTCAATTACCTTATCGATAATTGCTTCGGCAGTTGTTGTTGGCGGGATTTCAGTAATATCAATGCAGTTATTTGCCTTGTCGTACTCATATTTTGCTCTTACCTTAAAGCCGCCACGACCTGTACGGAAAATCTCTGCCATCTGCTCACGGTCATAAACAATTTTGCCACCACCGATAAAGTCAGGTGCTTTAAGAGTTTCCATAATGTCAAAGTCTTTATCTTTGATAAGACCGATAGTAGTTTCGCAAATTTCACGTAGATTGAATGAACAGATTGAAGATGCCATACCAACTGCAATACCTGTATTTGAGTTTACAAGAATTGACGGGAATGTTACAGGAAGAAGTGTTGGCTCCTTCATTGTAGCATCGTAGTTATCAACAAAATCAACTGTGTCCTTATCGATATCGCGGAATAATTCCGCTGAAATCGCTTCGAGCTTTGCCTCAGTATAACGTGATGCAGCAAAAGCCATATTCTTTGAATACGCTTTACCAAAGTTACCCTTTGAGTCAACATAAGCGTGCAACAAGCTTTCGTTACCCTTTGAGAGTCGCACCATTGTTTCGTAAATTGCCATATCACCGTGGGGATTAAGTTGCATTGTACGACCAACGATGTTTGCAGATTTTACTCTTGCACCATTTAAAAGTCCCATTTTATACATTGTATAAAGGAGTTTTCTGTGAGATGGTTTAAGACCGTCAATTTCAGGAATTGCACGGGACATAATAACACTCATAGCATAAGGCATATAGTTGGTTTCAAGTGTTTCAGTAATGAACTGTTCAACAACATCACCGGCACCGATAATATGTGCGTTTATATTTTCTTCTTCCACTTTTGGAACATCAATTTTCTTTTTTCGTGCCATAATTTATCTCCTTAATGCAAAATGCAAAATGCAAAACGCAAAGTGTCGGGTCTGCGACGCTTATTTATAAATCTTGATTTTCCTGCGTTGTTTTGCATATTGCTATTAGCAATGCGATTATTTCTTTTAAATCTGTTTCCAAAGAAACAAATTCCTTTTCTGATAAATAGTTAGTTTCATGTAACAATCGCAACCAATAATATGTTTCGTTTGCTTCTTTTAATGCAATACTCATTTTATAATAAAAATCTGCTTTAGTCTGACCTCGTTCCCCTTCTGCAACATTTGCACCTACACTTGTTCCGCACCTTAAAAGCTGTTTTGACATTACATATTCTTTCTTTTCAAGTGTTAAATGCTTATATAGATTAACCATCCTAATTGCAAATTGGAAACTTTTATTTTCTATAATATTATCATTCATATTAGGTCTCCTACGTCATTTTGCGCTTTGCACTTTGAGTTTTGCATTCTATTATGAAATATCAGCCAAGTCAATGTACATATAACCATTTTCGGCAATATGGTCTTTTCTTCCTTGAAGATTATCACCTAAAAGCAGGTCAAATTTCTCTGCAACTGCTTCAGGACTATAATCAGGCTCAATTTTAATCAAACGACGTGTTTTGGGGTTCATAGTTGTAAGCCACATCATATCGGCATCATTTTCACCAAGACCCTTTGAACGCTGAATTGTATATTTAACATTACCAAGTTCAGCCAAAACATCAGCCTTTTCTTTTTCTGTATAGCAGAACCAAGTTTCGTCCTTGTAACGGACTTCATAAAGTGGTGATTCTGCAATATAAACCTTGCCTTCCTTGATAAGAGTTGGCATAAGTCTGTAAATCATTGTGAGAATAAGTGTTCTAATTTGGAAACCGTCAACATCGGCATCGGTACAGATAATAACTTTATTCCATCTTAAATCGTCAATATTGAATGAAGATACATCTTTACTCTTTTTAGAATTAACCTCAACGCCACAGCCGAGAACTTTTATAAGGTCAACGATGATATCACTTTTGAAAATCTTATCGTATTCACTCTTTAAACAGTTGAGAATCTTACCACGGACAGGAATAATTGCCTGGAAAGATGAGTCACGAGCCTGCTTACAAGCACCAAGAGCAGAATCACCCTCTACTATGAAGATTTCTCTTTCATTAACATCACGGCTACGACAGTCAACAAATTTTTCAACACGAGAAGTCATATCGTTACTTGACTGTAAAGTCTTTTTAATGTTAATTCTTGTGCTTTCTGCTTTAATTCTTGAACGCATATTGATAAGCACCTGATTTGTAATCTTATCTGCGTCAAGTTTGTTTTCAAGGAAGTAGATTTCAAGTTGCTGACGGAAGAAATCTGTCATTGCCTCTTGAATAAATTTATTTGTAATAGCCTTTTTTGTCTGATTTTCGTAGGATGTCTGTGTTGAGAATGAAGAAACAACCAAAATCAAGCAATCCTCAACATCCTGATAAGTGATTTTAGCATCACTCTTAACATATTTTCCGTTTGTTTTAAGGTAATTATCAATTTGATACACAAAGGCATTTCTGAATGCTTTTTCAGGTGCACCACCGTGTTCAAGGAAACTTGAATTGTGGTAATATTCCTTTGCCTGAACTTTATTGGAAAAACATACTGATGCGGTAAGTTTAACCTTATAATCCTTCATATCGGCACGGTCACGACCAACTCTTTCGCTTGACCAGAATTGAACTGATGACATTTCTGTACCGTTAGCAAGTTCCTTTACATAGTCAGTAATACCATTTTCATAAACATATTCAAAAGTTTCAAAACTATTGCCCGAAATCTGATTTTTAAGGATGAATTTAATGCCCTGATTGACAACTGACTGACGTTTAATTGTTTCTTGATAGTATTCAAGCGGAATATTGATGTCAGTAAAAACTTTAAGGTCAGGCTTCCAACGGATACGAGTACCTGTATCTTTCTTGTTATAAGGTTCTTTTTGCATTTCTCCTGCAATTTCACCTTTTTCAAAGTGAAGATTATATTTATATCCGTCCTTATGCACTTCTGCATCCATATACTCAGATGAATACTGTGTTGCACAAAGGCCCAAGCCATTAAGTCCCAAAGAATACTCATAGCTTCCGTTTGCATCATTTGTATTATACTTACTACCTGCGTAAAGTTCGCAGAAAACAAGTTCCCAGTTGTATCTGTCTTCCTTCTTGTTATAATCAACGGGAAGACCACGACCAAAGTCCTGAATTTCGATTGAACCGTCAAGATAACGAGTTACAACGATTTTGTCGCCATAGCCCTCTCTTGCTTCGTCGATAGAGTTAGAAAGAATCTCAAAAACTGCGTGTTCGCAACCCTCAATACCATCCGAACCGAAAATAACGGCAGGACGTTTACGAACTCTGTCAGCGCCTTTTAATTGTGAAATACTTTCGTTACCGTAAGATGCTTTTTTTGCCATAAGATTTTACTCCTTAACAGGAATTTATTGTGAGCAGTTGAACAAACCCCTCAGTCTGCTCCGCAGACAGCTCCCCTTTCAGGAGAGCCAAGTATAAAAATAAACCACTAAATATTATACACTACATTTAGCGGTTTAGTCAAGTTATTGAGTTATCAATACCCCAAGATATTCAATTTTCCTGCAAATTATTTTTTATTGCCTTTACGTTCTACTTTTGTTTTATTACCTTTTTCGTCAACAATATACATATTATCCAGTTGACCTGTAAGGCTACGTTTAAAACTGTCGATATATTCACGACGTAAAACTGCTTGCTCAGCCTTTTCTTCTTCGGTAAGTCCAACTGTTTTCATTTTCTTTGCAAGTTCATTTATTCTGTCGATTTTTTTCTGTTCCATTTTATACGTTCCTTTGTTTTTATTGCTTGTATAGTATAGAACATTTTTAATATATAGTCAACAATTTATATCTTATCACATTAATTTCATCGATGAATTGGAGTTTATAGGGATGATTGAATGACGTGACCTTGCCTCCCTCTGACGAGGGAGGTGGCACGAGCATAGCGAGTGACGGAGGGAGAGATAGACTTGTTCGTTTATTAAATCTCTCCCTCAGTCTGCTTCGCAGACAGCTCCCTCGTCAGAGGGAGCCGAAAAAAGATTAAGTCAAAGACCCCGACAAATTTTATTTTGCAAGGCAAGTCTATTCATTAAAAGTTACCATATTGATAAAAATGAAAAAAGCTCCACCCTTTCGGATGGAGCATAAATTGTTGAATAATCAGGAATTATTCGTTAATCTTTGTAACAACACCTGAACCAACTGTTCTACCGCCTTCACGGATAGCGAAACGAAGACCTTCTTCGATAGCGATAGGAGTGATGAGTTCAACGTCCATAACAACGTTGTCACCAGGCATACACATTTCTGTACCTGCTGGAAGAGAAATTGTACCTGTAACGTCTGTTGTTCTGAAATAGAACTGAGGTCTGTAGTTGTTGAAGAAAGGAGTATGACGGCCGCCTTCATCCTTTGTCAAAACGTAAACCTGACCTGAGAACTTTGTGTGTGGGTTGATTGTGCCTGGTTTAGCAAGAACCTGGCCACGTTCGATTTCACTTCTCTGAACACCACGAAGAAGAGCACCGATGTTATCGCCTGCTTCTGCGTAGTCAAGGAGTTTTCTGAACATTTCGATACCAGTAACAACTGTCTTTCTTCTTTCGTCTGTAAGACCAACGATTTCAACTTCTTCAGAAGTTCTGAGCTGACCTCTTTCAACTCTACCTGTAGCAACTGTACCACGACCTGTGATTGTGAAAACGTCTTCAACAGGCATAAGGAATGGCTGGTCTGCTTTACGGTCTGGAGTTGGGATGTAGCTGTCAACTGCAGCCATGAGTTCCCAAATGCAAGCGCAAGCTGGGTCATCAGCTGATGATGCTTCAAGAGCTTTAAGAGCTGAACCCTTGATGATTGGTGTATCATCGCCTGGGAATTCGTACTCATCAAGAGTTTCACGGATTTCCATTTCAACGAGTTCAAGAAGTTCTTCGTCGTCAACTTGGTCAACTTTGTTCATGAAAACGATGATGTAAGGAACGCCAACCTGACGAGCAAGAAGAAGGTGTTCTTTTGTCTGAGCCATAGGACCATCTGTAGAAGCGATAACAAGGATAGCACCGTCCATCTGAGCAGCACCTGTAATCATGTTCTTGATATAGTCAGCGTGGCCTGGGCAGTCAACGTGAGCATAGTGACGTGATTCTGTCTCGTACTCAACGTGAGCTGTGTTGATTGTAATACCTCTTTCTCTTTCTTCAGGAGCCTTATCGATGTTTGCATAATCAACGAAGTCAGCCTGACCCTTAGAAGCGAGTGTCTTTGTGATAGCAGCTGTTAATGTTGTCTTACCGTGGTCAACGTGACCGATAGTACCAATATTAACGTGTGGTTTGGTTCTTTCAAATTTTGCCTTTGCCATTGGAATTTCCTCCCTTTATTTTTGAAAATATTTACAAATTATTGCGATACTTATTGTATCAATAAACTTGAGAAATTTCAAGTCTTTTACGAGAAATAATTAGTCTCTCTTGCTTCTTTCAGAAATAATTGATTCTGAAATTGATTTTGGAACCTCTTTGTATCCGTCTGGTTCCATTACATACTGACCACGACCCTGTGTCTTTGAACGAAGGTCAGTTGCGTAACCGAACATTTCTGAAAGAGGAACTCTTGCGTTAATCTGTTTAACACCTGAACGGTCCTCAAAGCCCTGGATTTCGCCACGACGTGAGTTAAGGTCACCGATAACATCACCCATATATTCTTCAGGAGTGATAACAACAACCTTCATGATTGGTTCAAGGATAACAGGATTTGCCTTCTTAGCAGCATCTTTGAATGCCATAGAACCGGCAATCTTAAATGCCATTTCAGAAGAGTCAACTTCGTGGTATGAACCATCGTAAAGAGTAACCTTTACGTCAACAACGCTGTAACCTGCAAGTACACCAGACTGCATAGCACCCTGAATACCGTCGTCAACAGCTTTGTGGTATTCCTTAGGAATAGCACCACCAACGATGTTGTTTACAAACTCGTAACCGCCATCTGGGTTTGGTTCAATATTAATCTTAACGTGACCATACTGACCTTTACCACCTGACTGACGAGCATATTTTGTGTCAGAAGATGAAGCTGTACGGATTGTTTCTCTGTAAGCAACCTGTGGTTTACCTACGTTTGCTTCAACTTTGAATTCACGAAGAAGTCTGTCAACGATGATTTCAAGGTGAAGTTCACCCATACCAGCGATAATTGTCTGACCTGTTTCTTCATCTGTATAGCTACGGAATGTTGGGTCTTCTGCAACAAGTTTTGAAAGTGCGATACCCATTTTTTCCTGACCAGCTTTTGTTTTTGGTTCGATAGCAACGCTGATAACTGGTTCTGGGAAGTTCATTGATTCAAGGATAATTGGGTGTTTCTCATCACAGAGAGTATCACCTGTTGTTGTGTTCTTAAGACCAACAACTGCAGCGATATCACCAGCATAAACTGTATCAAGGTCTTCACGGTGGTTAGCGTGCATCTGAAGAATACGTCCCATTCTTTCTTTGTTGTCTTTAACTGTGTTATAAACAGATGTACCAGCATTAACTGTACCTGAATATACACGGAAGAAACAAAGTGTACCAACGAATGGGTCGTTAGCAATCTTGAATGCGAGAGCTGCAAATGGCTCATCGTCTGAAGAATGTCTAACTTCTTCCTCTTCTGTATCTGGGTTGATACCCTTAATAGCTTCGATATCTGTTGGAGCAGGCATGAAGTCTACGATAGCGTCTAGGAGTGGCTGAACACCCTTGTTACGGTAAGATGTACCACAGCAAATTGGAACGATTTCGTTTGTAAGAGTAGCCTTACGGATAACGCTCTTGATTTCTTCAACTGTGAGTTCTTCACCGTCAAAATATTTCATCATAAGTTCCTCATCGAGTTCAGCAACTGCTTCGATAAGGTTGTTACGATACTCTGCAGCCTTGTCAACCATATCAGCAGGGATTTCTTCAATACGAACATCTTTACCCATATCATCATAATACATAATAGCATTGTTGTTGATAAGGTCGATGATTCCCTTGAATGAGCTTTCCTCACCGATTGGGAGCTGAATTGGAACTGCGTTACAGTTAAATCTTTCTTTAACCATGTCAAGAACACGGTAGAAGTTAGCACCTAAAATGTCCATTTTGTTAACGTAAATCATTCTAGGAACTTTGTATTCGTCAGCCTGACGCCATACAGTTTCAGACTGAGGCTCAACACCACCCTTTGCGCAAAGAACAGTTACAGAACCGTCAAGAACGCGGAGTGAACGCTGAACTTCAACAGTGAAGTCAACGTGTCCGGGAGTGTCGATGATATTGATACGATGGTCTTTCCAGAAACATGTTGTAGCAGCAGATGTGATTGTGATACCACGTTCCTGCTCCTGAGCCATCCAGTCCATTGTAGCTGAACCGTCATGAGTCTCACCGAGCTTATGGTTAACACCAGTATAGAAAAGAATTCTTTCTGTAGTAGTTGTTTTACCAGCGTCGATATGAGCCATGATACCAATATTTCTTGTTTGTTCAAGAGATACTTTTCTTGGCATAATATCCTCCTAAATGTCTCTAAAAAATTACCATCTGAAATGTGCGAAAGCTTTGTTTGCTTCTGCCATTCTGTGCATTTCTTCCTTCTTCTTGAATGCTCCGCCCTGTGAGTTGATAGCATCAAGAATTTCGTTAGCAAGTCTTTCCTTCATTGTTCTTTCTGAACGCTGACGAGCGTAGAGAGTAATCCAACGAAGACCGAGTGTCTGACGTCTTTCTGGACGAACATCCATTGGAACCTGGTATGTTGCACCACCGATACGACGAGCTTTACACTCGAGAACTGGCATTACATTTTCCATAGCGGCATCGAAAACTTCGAGAGCTTCCTTGCCTGTTTTTTCAGCGATGATGTCGAATGCACCGTAAACGATTTTCTGAGCAACGCCCTTCTTACCGTCTAACATAACGCTGTTGATAAGTCTTGTTACAAGCTTTGAATTATAAAGCGGATCTGGCAAAACATCACGTTTTGCAATCTGGCCTCTTCTTGGCACTGCGCTTCCCTCCTTCATATTAATGATATCATAGGTACTCGGTGACAAAACCCCGTGGCACCAACGAAAAGCCATATATATTATATATAAACTCTCGTTGGACAAATATTCAAAAAGAATACTGCCTTACAAGAAGATTCTGTCTTTTAACATTAACCTATTATTTTTTTGCTGCCTTAGGACGCTTTGCACCGTACTTTGAACGGCTCTGCATTCTGCCGTTAACACCCTGAGTATCGAGTGTACCACGGATGATGTGATAACGCACACCAGGAAGGTCCTTAACACGGCCGCCTCTGATAAGAACAACAGAGTGTTCCTGAAGATTGTGACCTACGCCTGGAATGTAAGCTGAAACTTCAATACCATTTGTAAGACGAACTCTGGCAAGTTTTCTAAGAGCTGAGTTAGGTTTCTTAGGTGTATCTGTCTTAACAACAGTACAAACACCTCTCTTTTGTGGAGAATTGTTATCTGTCATAACATTCTTCTTTGAGTTGAGACCCTTACCGAGAGCAGGAGCCTTAGACTTTTTAACGAGAGTTTCTCTTCCGTTACGAACGAGCTGGTTAAATGTTGGCATTCTTTGATTCACCCCCATACATATTTATTGCATAACAAATTCACGGACCCATGTCCGCATGCTCGAATAGTTTATCACAAATAAACAATATTTGTCAATATATTTTTTACAAAATAACGAAAATATTACGAAATCAAAGATTTTTCATCTCGATAAATTGGAGTTTGTCGGGATGTACTCCGTAGGGGCGATACTCGGCTCCCCTGAAAGGGGAGCTGGCAAATGCGTAGCATTTGACTGAGGGGTAGTTAGTTTGTCTGTTCACTATCTCTCCCTCCGTCTTTGCCTTGCGGCAAATCCACCTCCCTCGTCAGAGGGAGGCATTATAATTGCAACGCAGTTCCGACGTTTTGCACTTTGCACTTTGCGTTTTG
>JAGAMK010000038.1 GCA_017624735.1 Clostridia bacterium | reverse complement strand
GTTACAGCATAATTACAACAGAATCAGCTGAGAACCGTCTTTTGCAACATAATTCTTTTGAACACCGAGTTCGTCCATCCATGCACGAACCTCCAATGTTTGAAGGTTACCGTTTCTGTTGTCCCATACCCATGAAGGCGTTTGCCATAGGTTGTCCAACCCGGTGCAAAAATAAAATCACCGATTCTTTTTCCGTTGATATATGCTTCATAAGAGCCGAGCGCAGAACAGAAAAGTGTTGCCTTACCGATTGCTTTTTCGGGCTTTATAGCCTTGATGAAAACGGGAACGACTGTACCGAAATCTGCATTTTCTTTAATGAATTTTGCGTTTTTAATCGTATTCATTTAATCACCTGTATTTTTAAACTGATGTTGATTTTTATTGATATTGATAATATAATTATTTGTGTTGAGTTTTATTTTACTACGCTTGATTGTTTATTGCAAAAAAACAATGGCATAGCAAAAAAAGACAATAATAAAACAAAAAGAAACAATGACATGTTTTGTTCCAAAAGCTACAATAAAACAAAAAACCTATGCAAAAAACAAGGAGTGATACCTATGGTAGAACAAATGATTGACAAAAATTTATGGCTGTACCGTAACAGAGCGATTATGGAAACGTTCCCCATTGATGCATGGCAGTACAGAATTTTTGATTATGCGGACAGGGAAACATATATTCCTCTTACAGATTGGGCAGATTATACTGATACCATTACATTCTGCGACCATAAAACATGTATGATGAAAACTGTATTCACACCTAAAAAGCCGCAGGAACACCAGTCAGCTTATCTTGAACTGAGATTGCCCTGCAACTGCGAAGCATTTGTTTCAATTGACGGAAAACGCTTTGCAGGTGTTGACAACGGTGAACAACGCTGCAGGGTTTACCTTGAAGACTCAATGTACGACAGAGAAATTGCCATTGAGCTTGAAATATATGCCTGTACCTTCTGCAATGATGAAAGAATGGTAAGACCTGTTGAAAATCCTCAGTATGTTATTGCAGATAAAGCAATTGCAGATTTTTCATATACTATGGATTTTGTCCGTGACCTTATAAAGTACATCAAGAATGATTACACGAAAGCCAAGGTCAACACTTTGTTTGAAAATACAATCCGTAAAAGCGACAATTCCCTTGACTACACCCAATTTCTTGAAAATATTATCGCAATTCACAAGGAATTGCTTGACGGATTAAAAGAATTGAAGCTGTCAAACGATGACTGTATCGTTGACTGCGTTGCTTCTACTCATATTGACGTTGCGTGGCTGTGGCGTTTCAAGGATACAATCCGCAAATCAGGCCGTTCTGCACTTAATCAGCTCCGACTTATGGACAGATACGATGAATTTGAGTTTTCGCTTTCACAGCCCTCGGTCTATAACTATATCAAGGAAGTTTATCCTGATGTTTTTGAGCAGATCCGTCAGCGTGTGAAGGAAGATAAATGGCGTCTTGTAGGCCCTATGTGGGTTGAATCAGACCTTAATATTTCAGGTGCAGAATCACTTGTAAGAGAGTTTCTTTACGGACATCAGTTCTTCAAAGAAGAATTCGGCAAAACAAGTGATGTCTGCTGGATTCCCGATTCTTTCGGTTTTCCCGCATCACTTCCGCAGATTTTCACAAAATGCGGAATGAAAAGCTTCTACACAACCAAGGTGCGTTGGCAGAATGCCAATGAATTTCCCTATAATGCTTTTATCTGGGAAGGTATTGATGGAAGTAATCTTTACGCAACAGTACCTATCACAAAAGATTGCTACAACAACTCAATTGACTGTGAAAATATCAGCCTTGTTTCAGATAAGCTTCAGCAAAAAGAAACATGGGACCACGTTCTTCTGTCCTATGGCTACGGTGACGGCGGTGGCGGTGTAACCGATGAAATGCTTAAGAATTACCGTCTGCTTCAGACAGTTCCCGGTATGCCTGAGGTAAAAATCAGAAAAGCAGAGGACTATTTCACTGAACTTGACAAAAAGCGTGAAAATCTTCCTGTGTGGAAAGGGGAGCTCTCGGTCGAAACACATCAGGGCACATATACAACTATTGCCGATGTAAAACGCAACAACCGTTACATTGAAATGGCATTTCGCAGACTTGACTTGCTTTCAGTTCTTGCAAAGCTCAAGGGTAAGGATGCAGGATATGATGAAATTGTAAAGCATTGGAAGGATCTGCTTCTTTGCCAGTTCCACGATGTTCTTCCCGGCAGCTCTATAGATACAGTTTATGATGATGCAGAAAAAATCTACAAAGAGCTTTTTGTATTCGCAGAGAAAAAAGAAAAAGAGCTTGTCACTGATACTCTTTGCGATGATGCACAGGACAAGGTTACAGTTTATAACCCAAACTCATTTGTCGGCAGTGCATACGTAAAGGTTGACAAAAAGTATGAAAGCTGTGCACTTACGGACGGAGAAAACACATCAAATGTTATTACAGATGCAGACGGTAACTGTATTTTATATGTAAAAAATCTTGCAGGCTTCAGTGCAAGAACATATCACAAAACTTCAGTTGTACATACTGAAAAAGCAATTACAGCAAACAAGGAAAACGGAAAAATCAGCATTGAAACGCCCTTCTTTACATTCATTATCCGTGAGGACGGTACTCTCGGCGATTTCTATGACAAGCGTGCAGATAGGTTTGTCGGTGACAACCTTAACAACCTTGTTACATATAAGGACGGTCCCGAGCATGAGGATGCATGGAATATTGATGACGGATACAAAATGCGTCCTGTTGATATGAATTGGCAGAATGAAATTACGCTTGTTGATATAAATGACGAGCGTGTGACGGTAAGGGTTACTAAAAAGCATAACAACACCGTTCTTACTCAGGATATTATTGCGTATGCAAACATTACAAGGGTTGACGTAGTTTCTCACGTTGATTGGCAGGAAAAATATAAAATTCTTCAGGCATCTTTCCCTGTAAATGTGGTTTCTGCTCATGCAAGCTACGAAATTGCTTACGGCATTACAAAACGTAACACCCATCCGAACACACCTGCCGAAAAATGGAAGCACGAATTTGCTGCTCACCGTTTCACAGATTTATCAGATGATGTTTACGGTGTTGCAATTATCAACGACTGCAAATACGGTCACAATGTTATTGACAACGATATGACTATAACTCTTATGCGCAATGTTGACAATCCTACACGCTTCCGTGATACGGGTGAACACGATTTTGCATATTCAATCTATCCTCATATGGGTGGTTTATCGGCAGGTAAGGTTGCTCAGGAAGCATATCTTTTCAATTCTCCTTTTGTTGTGTTTGAAGGCGAAAGTAATGAAAAGCCTGTTGTTACTCTTTCAAATGAAGGTCTTATCGTTGATTGTATCAAGCCTGCTGAAGACGGCAACGGATATATCGTGCGTGTTTATGAGCCTTACGGTATTCCCGGAAAAACTGTTATGAATGTTACACACGACGCAAAAATCACTGAGGTTTCACCCCTTGAAGAGTATATCGGAGAATGTTCCGGAGAAATCACATATAAGCCATTTGAATTCAGGACATTCCGCATAATCTGCTCAACATAATGATTTCAAGAACTGTCTGCACCAATATTTCCTGCAGCACTTAATTCCGCCTTCTGTTTTTACAAATGCAGAAGACGGAATTGTACTTTTTATTTGGTTTTTCTTTAGTTATAAAATTTGGAGTCCGATTCAAACTTTAACCATATCGAAATATTTTTATTTAAATATAATTTCGTTATTAATAATTTTTCTAACCCTTGCATTAATGTTCTGCATACGGCACACCCATTCCAACTGATTTTCTTCTTTCAGTTGCTCGGTTACACCTTCTGCGTTTTTCATCTGGTCAACAAGAGTGTCAAACATATCTCTTGCCTGAGTTTCGACTTCAGCACAGTGCTGATAGAGTTTGCCTTGGGTAAGCAGTGTTGTAAATAACACCTTTTTATTTTTTAGCAAATAATCCTTATGTAACATTCCCCATTTACCAAGCCTGACACTTGCTTCTTCGGGCGGTAAGATAAAGTTAGGAATGTTGAAATCTCCAACTTGTCTATATTGAATATTTGTATTGCTTTTCATAGGGCTTTCATCCCTTCGTATTCTTAACAAATGTATCGTATATAAATTTTGCACCAAGTCTAAAGCCTGATATAAAGCTGTCAGCGTTACTTGTTATTGAAAACTCAATATATGCACTTATATAGTTTTGAAACAGCTCTTTATCCTCACCAGCGAGTCTTGCTGTGAGTTGTTCTTCTTTCTCGGCAAGATTGCTCAATTTCTTCTTGAGCTTGGGTGTTAATTCTGAATTGACATCTTGCGGCTCAATGTTGCCGTAATAAAAATCTTCAATGATATTTGACATTATGTATTCCTCCATATGTTTCTCTATTAAGCAACAGCAGGAGTGCAGAATACTATGTTTGAAGCCGGTTTTGCTTATATTTTGAGTAAATCCCTTATGAACACTCGCACCATATTGAGTATTCATAAGGCGATTGAGTCTTGTGGGTGCTCATTTTTCGTTCAGAAAAATTTCCGTGATATAACAAAAGACTGTATCCTGCCGCAAGGTGGATACAGTCTTTTTCGTTTAATTTTAATTATGCAACAAAGCTTGCAAAGAATTCTTTGATGATTTCAAGGATGCCGGCTGCTTCGCCTTCACCAAGAAAAGCAAGAATCTGCTCTACCATTGCCAAAATCTGAGCTACAAAATCCATTCTTTTTTCCTCCTCAAAAATGTCGGATTGCTCCGCACGATTATATTACCATAAATATAATCAATATGCTATTAGCATTTCACCCAAAAAACTGTCACAAAAATGGACATTTTGCCATTTTTTGTTCAATTACGTTTCTTTTAAACTGTTTTGTCTGTTTTTAGTCATCAATAACAACCAACTGATGAATATCAACCTTGGGAACCGTAAATTCCACAACTCCGTCAGAATAATTAAAATCAAGCTGTTCTCCTGACGGTGCCAGATACACTCCTGAAGGCTCATCTGCTTTTTTAACGGTGCATTTAACGTTATAAAGAGGAACGGTGTC
>JAGAMK010000037.1 GCA_017624735.1 Clostridia bacterium | reverse complement strand
CGGTCGGTGCTTCTGCTTCGCAGAGGTGTCCACCGGACACCCGCACCTCGTCAGAGGGAGGCATTACAATTGCAACGCAGTTCCGACACTTTTCACTTTGCGTTTTGCACTTTGCATTCATCCCGACAAATTCAAATTTATTAAACTCTTTTTAAACAAAAACGGTAGGGTCAATATATAATCCCTACCGTTATATAACTATTCTTTAATTCTCTTCTTCAAACATATCTGCAAGTTTTTGTGCAGCATTTTTAAGGTCCTCTACACCCATTGTAACATTATCCTTACTGAATTTCTCAAGATAGCTGCTTGCTTCAAGAGTGAAATAACCATCGTAACCAATTTCTTTAAGTGCTTTAACAACAGCAACAAAATCAATATTCATTGAGAATGGAAGCTGGTGTGAATCGTTTAGTTTGTCGTTATCGTGGATATGAAGTGCTTTGAGTCTCTTGCCCAACGCTCTTATCATTTCAGGTGCATTGGTTCTACTACCCTTCATTTCAGCATGGCCAATATCCAGACAAGCAACAAAATAATCATCATTTACTGCATCAAGATGTGCATTAAAGCTTTTTGGTGTTGCACAAGCAGCAAATTTTGAATGTTTCAGGAATTTACTCCAATTCCACATATTTTCTGTTGCAATTTTAACATTATGCTCTTTCGCAAATGGCAAAAGTTCAAAATACATCTCTGCATTTTCTTTTGGTGTGCCGTTATTCATTGGGTGAATTACAAGAATCTCGCCCCCTGCTTCGGCAATACATTCAATAGCACGTTTAAGCCAACCAATGCTTTTTAGTGAACTTGGAAATGGTGCGTGTCCCTGATTACAGATAATTCCGTTATCAAGTCCGATTTGTTTAAGTTTTCGTGCAAAGGCAAGATAATTACCTTGTGCTGTAGGATGATTTGTTGGCACTAAAATACCATTTTTCTTTTCGCACATCTGAAACATTGAAAAATCCCAGGCATCAAAACCTGTTTTTGCCACAAGTTCAACTGCCTTTTCTTCCCCTACGTGTAATGCGATTGAATCTATTTCAGTTGAAATTTTCATAAAGCACCTCAGAATTTCTTTTTAATAATATAATCAAACACACCAAAAACAACACATCCGATTCCATAGCAAATTATATCTGCAACGGAAAATGTTCTGCCAAGTAGCGTTGAAATTAACACATTATTATCTAGCCCAAGCAATTTTACAAAATCAAAATACTGACCTATTTCTACAAGTAATGAAAATAAAAACACAAATAATGGTGCAAATTTAGACTTTTCAGGAACAAAGAATCTGACAAAACAACAAATCAGCACCGTGACAAGCATATCCCCAACATAAGGACGGATAAAATTGTCACGGACATATAAGGCTATAAAAACTTCTGTTGCAAATATTAAAAGAAAAGCCACACCATAAATTATTCTTAATTTCTTTTTGATTTTAGTCACCACCATAATATACTATTATAATTTTAATATAAGGAAACGATAAAATCAACAGAATAAAAATTTTGTCAAAAAAATTAAAAAACTTTCAAAAAAAGACTTGACTATTTAGTTTTGTTATGGTATTATATCCAAGCGTTGAAACGCTGGTGTAGCTCAGTTGGTAGAGCAGCTGATTTGTAATCAGCAGGTCGGGGGTTCGAGTCCGTCCACCAGCTCCATTTTTTTGTAAATTTAATATGGGTAGGTTCCCGAGTGGCCAAAGGGAGCAGACTGTAAATCTGCCGTCGACGACTTCGGTGGTTCGAATCCACCCCTGCCCACCATTTCGAGTGTTCATAACGGATTTCGTGTGAACACTCGACTTTTTTGTTTAATTTCATAGTTTCATCAATATGTATCGAGCAGGTTTTTTCCTGCTCTTTTTTGTTATGCAGTGAGATATTCCACTGCTACACCCTGACGGGTATCTGCTTTGTAATTATCTGCGTTAGACGGGATTTCAATATATCCCACAAAGCGATAATGAATTACAATACGCTGTGTTCTGTTTTTGCCTGTGCCTTCGGTTTCATAAATGTCAATGTGGTCTATAAGCTCGTGAAGGAGTGGTGCCGTTAAGGTTTCCATTTCCATAAACTTGCGAACGGCAGAAACAAAAAGCTCTTTTTCCTTTTCCTTGTTATTAAGCTGCTCCTGCTGTTCTCTAAGCTTTGAAATCTTTAACCTTAACTCAATTCGTTCCTCTTCGTACTTTCTTGACATATGCATAAACCACTCGTCAGTTACCTTGCCGTCCATATTATCCTCATACAGCTTTTCATAATTTCTCTCGACCTTTGCATTTCTGCTCATAAGTCTTTCAAGCTCGGTTTTGAGATATTTCTCCTCAGAAAGCCTGTCGCTGTTGGTTTTTCGTGCAAGGATTTCGGCAAAGCGTTCCTCGTTATGCCTTATACAAGCCGACATCTTTTTGAGCTCAAGCATCACAATCTGCTCAATGGCATCTGCCCTCACATAATGTCTGTGTTGACAGCTGCCTCTGTAATCCTTTACATAATTACTGCAACTGAAATAGTGAATATCCTTGTTGCGTGTATTCACATGATACCATAGCTTATGCCCACATTCGGCACAGACGAGAAAATCACAAAAGATATTCTTGTCTCCGTTTTCAGGCTTCGGGTCTCTGCGTTTGCATTTCTTGATAAGAGCCTGTACCGCTTCAAAGGTTTCACGGTCAATAATCGGCTCGTGAACATCCTTGAAAATCTTCCAATTTTCTTCGGGATTCTGAAGCCTTTTCTTGTTCTTGAAACTCTTGGAATAGGTTTTGAAATTTACCACATCGCCACAATATTCCTGACGGATAAGAATCTGACCTATGGTAGAGCTTTTCCACTTATACGGGTTAGGCTGTACCTTTTTACCGCCTCTGCCTATGCCTCGCTCCTGCCAATAGGATGTGCAATTCTTTATTCCTCTGTCCTGCAGGGTTCTTGCAATTTTGTCCTGACCGTAGCCTTCAAGATAAAGCCTGAATATTTCTCTCACAACACTAGCCGCCTCGTGTTCAATAATCCACCTTTTAGGATTTTCAGGGTCCTTCATATATCCGTAAGGCGGTTGAGAGAGTGGCTCGCCCATATTGCCTCTGATTCGTTTTGCAGAGCGTACCTTTTTTGAAATATCTCTTGCATACATCTCATTCATAACATTCTTGAACGGGATGATTTCGTTATCACCGTCAGCGCTGTCAACAAGGTCGGTTATGGCAATAAAGCGGATATTGTTTTCGGGAAAGTAAGATTCTGTGTAAAGACCGACTTCAACATAATTTCTGCCGAATCGGGACATATCCTTTACGATAATGGTTGAAATATATCCTGCTTCAACATCCTCCATCATTCGCTTGAAATCCGGACGGTTGAAATTAGTACCCGTAAAGCCGTCATCAACATAAAACCTTGTGTTGTCAAAGCCTTTCTCTTTAGCATAACGGGCAAGCATAAGCTTCTGATTTTCGATTGAGTTGCTCTCCTT
>JAGAMK010000036.1 GCA_017624735.1 Clostridia bacterium | reverse complement strand
TCGTGATTGAATGCAGGATTGATAAATGCAGTCAGAAGCACCATCGGCAGACAGTATTTCAAGAGAAATATCACGCTTTTCTTCCCGTTTATACTTACTGCATAAATAACAGCACACACGAGAGAAATCCCTTGTGCCAACGGGTGCGTCAGCACAAGAGAAAAGCTTATCATAAATGCAAAATATATTAAGTTTATAAAAGGATGATATTCTGAAAATGAATCTCTCATAAAATTTACCAAGTTCCTTCACGACCGATATCGTTACCGAGGTCACATGTATAACGCCATTCCACAACCTCACCGTCTGCAAGCTGATAACGGGAGCAACCGTAATTGGGATACCATCCGTTAACACGGTACATCCAGCCTGAAAGTTCGCCGCAGTCAAATTCATAAAGATTGTTTATACCTTCGATATAGGCACTGTTATAAACAGGTGTCCATGAGGATTCCATATGTATGTTATTTTCCTTACAAACACGCTGAAGCACATCATAGACTGATTCACCTTCATAGAATGTCACCTTTGTGGGCGGTAAAATAACACCGTCTGAAGGTACCAGGTGTCGTTTATCAGGGTCAAGGTCAGAAAGGTTATTCAGGATTGTTGAACATTCAATGGAAAAGGTGCAGGTGTATTTCTTTTTGTTGTTGATTTCCTGATTTTCAGGCTCAACGGGCATAGGTTTTCCTTCGGGTACGGGGTCAGTGTCATATTTATCCTTTTGAGTTGCCGTACCGTCAGAATAAACTCTGTCATCAGAGTTCTGCACACCTGAAAGATAATTATCTTTCCCGTTGGTGGTTGTAGTATCTGAAAAATCATTTTCTGTCGGATTTGTATTTTCTGCAGTGGTGTCTTCTGTATAATTTATTTCATCGGGTAAAATTTCAATTTCAGGAATAATCTTGTTTACAGATATATTCAGAATACTTGTTTTACTTCCTGTTACAGAAACAGAATAAACACCTTTGTCACCGTTAAAAGCGGTTGCACTGTCTGCTGACCATTTTTCGTTGATATGAATAGAAAGCAGGGCAGGAAAACCCAAATCCTTCGTTTCGGAAAAACTAACCTTTATGCCCTTATCTGATTTGTTCAGGACAACGGATAAATTTACATCCTTTGTTTCATTGATGTCACTACCGAAAACAGTCCATTCGTATTTAATGTCATTTGATGCACCTGTGAAAGTGGCAATAGCATTCTCGTTTTTTATTTTATCAAAAACACTTTTCTCAACAATACCGTTTTCCGGAATAGCTATGGGTTCATTAAGGTTAACCTTTGTGAAATTACCACTGCAGGCTGTAGTTGTCATAAGAAGCACTATGGCTAATATTAAACATATTATTCTTTTCATTTTAATCTCCTATAACAATTTTGCCGTTTCTTACTTTTAATGTATCAGTTGTCATCGCAAGACTGTCTTTTTCGTCAGAAGCTGCAAAAACAGCATCTTCAAAAATCAGGTCATATACATCGTTTTTTCTTGCACTTCCGCGAAGTCGGAATTTTAGCCTTAATACAACATTATCTTCATCACTGAGAAGCTCCTTACTGAAAGCATTTTTGCCACCTGTTGTGTCAAGATACATAATATTGATTTTTCCTGTTTTGTTGCACTGAGAAGGATTACAGCTCCATTCGGGAAGCTTCTGTGCTACATCACTCTCATCGTTACGGATAAAAACATTACCTTCCTCAACACCTATAAATTCAAGACGGGAAGAATCAAATGCAATGCTCATGCTTGCCGCAGGGTATATAGTATCACCAAAAGCGGAAATGGTAATATCCACCATGAATTCATCTGTTTCTGATATGCTTATTTTCTGTGGAGTCTCAATAGTTAAAACAGGGGCTCCAAAGGGAGTTTTATCCCAATTTATAAAAAGAAAAACAAGTATCAGCAAAAGCAGAAAAACACCGATACCTGTACCGATTATCAGTTTCTTTTTATTTTCAGGACTCATTGGTCTTTTGCTCATAATCATTCTCCTTAAAGATACGAGGTGGGAGTGTTAATCCCACCCCTTAATTTCAGTTAATTAGTTGTTGTAAGGGTTGCAGCCTTTGTAACAACAATATATTCACTGCCATCAACATAAGCTTCAACAATACCGAGAGCATCAAATGTGTTGATTCGGCTGTCACTGTTAACGTTGAGTGCAAGAATTTCATCATCTGAAGGAGCATCAACTTTACGAAGCCATGTGTCAACTGCTGAAAGTGCATCCTGTGCATTGACAACACCGTCACCGTTTGCATCACCGAATGTGAGCTCTTCAGTATTGTCACCCTCAAGGGTGAAGTTTGCTTTGTTCACAAACTGTGCCATATCAACAGAAGAATCTACCAATGCAACATATGTTGCAACCCCTGTTTTTTCAGAAATTTCAGCACTGTACTTAAATTCATAAGTCTTTGTGCCGTCATTGTATGTAAGCTTTGCCTTGCTTTCCACACCTGTTACAGATACAGCAACTGCCTTTTTGCTTGACGGGATAAGGTCAATATCATCACCTGTGTAAAGACAAACTGCACTGTAAGAAATGCCTTTGACAACTGAAACAGAACCGTTAGCCTTTGCTGTGTCAACAACAATCATTGAACCGTCGTCAGTTGAATCGGAATTCAGCTTTATTGACATACCGCCGATACTGATATCAAGATTGTTGCCTGCATTTGTTGAATCAACACGGAATGTAATGGTGAAAAGCTGTGCGGGGAATGCTGTTCCGCTGACGGTTATATCATTATGATTGTTTGCATCAAAGTAAACTACACGGAGCTTTCCTGTTTCATCAAGATGATAGTTTACTGTTCCGCCCGAAAGACGGCTTTCTGCTGTTACTGATGTAACGCTGAGACCTTCAGGAATATTCATAACAAGGTCAACGAGCTTATATGCACCGTTGTTATTCCATTGGTCGATATTGATTGTTGCATTAAAGGTTTTTCCTACGTCATCTGTAATTTCATCTGGAAGACCGAGAGTTGCAACGGGTTTGCCTACAATTACTTCTGCCTTGTCTCCGAAGCTGACATCTGACATATCGAAAAGCGATGCCTTTCCGTTTACAAAACGGTTGTAAGCAACAAGTGCATAGCAGGATTGGTCAGTAGCCATACCGTTTGCACCTGCACCAACGATATGCTGGAACTGAGCTTCGCTTGCAAGATAATGACTTAAGAGTCCGTCAACAACAGATTTTCCGTTCTTTACAAAACGGCTGTCTGTATCGGGATTGATACCCCATGTTGTGCAGGCAACAATTACCCAAGCACAGCTTTCAGAGCATTCACTTCCGCCCGATGCAAATGTACCGTTTTCATGCTGCATTTCTGAAAGGCAGGCAAATGCCTTATCACAAGCTTCAGCTACAGCTGCCTGATTGCGGTAGGGATACAAAGCCTGAAGTGCCATACCCGTCATATCAGGGTCTGATGCATAGTCAAGATTTGCTGACAAAGCCCAACCGCCGTCGTTATGCTGTCTTGCAAGAATTTCATCTACACACTTCTGACGGAGTGTAGTATCACTGATTTCATAATTGTTTGAGTCAAGAGCAATCAGAGCCCACATTGTTCCGTTAAGCCCCTGCTTTTTGACCCAATCAAAACCGTTCAGACTGTATGCTTCAACAAGATTCCAATTACCCACAGAGGTTGCATCCTTACCGATAGATGAAAGAGCAACTATCAGACGTGAATTCTCTGTTGATTTGTTTTTGTGGAGTGCACCATTCATATTAACGGATGAGGCTGTTTCGTTAACTGTTGATACAATGCGGTTATAGTAATCGGTAAAATATGCGTTGTTGCTATTGAAATATTCACCTCGGGCAAGACTGAAAACAGTCCATTCACCTGCGTTTGTACCGAAAGCAGGTGATTTTACTGTATCAGCAAGCTTTGCCATAGTTGCATTAAGCACAGCGCTTACATCCTGAGGCTCACGGGGAGTATCCGCTGATGTAACTGTTACCTCTGCATAGCCGGGAGCGGAAACAATTGAGCTGGAATATTCGTTACCGTAACCGCCGTCAACCCATAAATACCATTTTCCTGCAGAGGGGAAAGTGATAGATGCACAGCCGTTGTCATCAGTTGTAACAGTTCCTGTTTCGTTATAGAGTGCTTTACCGTAATGCACTTCGTAATCAGGAATTTCAAGGAAAACAGAATTGTATTCGTAATCCTTAGTGCCCTTAATAAGCTTGATGTCACAAGTCTTACCCTTTTCTGCAGTATAGGAATGTGTTACATTACCATCAGCATCAGCAAAATAATGGAAGCCGTATGCCGAGTCCTGATAAAAATCCCAGCTTGTGAAGCCTGCAAGGTCAATAAAGTCGCCTGCTTCAAGAACAATCTGGTCAGAAGTTGCACCCCAACCCGCACTTGCAAGAGGATACTGACCGTTCAGATAATAGTTGAGATTTTCATCTCTGCCGAAAAGACCACCTGCAAAATATGAGCTTCCGGGACTACCTGTAAAAGTTATCTCGCTCCAATCACCGCCGTAAAGCTCTTCGTGAGCATAAATGATAAGCTGTAAGGCAGTAATATCATATTTACCGTCACCGTCTTCATCATAGAGATATTCAGAAAGACCGTATTCATTCAAATCAACAGATTTAAGTGTTTCAAAGGATACGGGAATATAAGCAATAGGTGTACCGTTTTTGTCATTTATATATTTATCATCATAGCTTACGGACATATAAACATATTCGCTTCTTGATGCAACAGACATAAGTGGTATTGCTGTTATCAGCATTGCAATAGCGAGAATAACGCTTAAAATTCGCTTTTTCATTATTGAATCTCCTTTTTGATATTTTTCATTTTGTTTTCATCGAAGGTATTCTGTTCTTTCGCTTTGGTTCTGTGCCTCTCCAACTTCTGACGTGCAGAAATGGTTTGATTTTTTGATTTGATAGTTGCTTTTTTTCTCTTTTTGGATTTTTTGGGAACAGGCTTTGCTTCCTTTAATCCGGCAGCCTCCAATGCTCTTGGCCAAGGACCTAAGAAGGCTTTGATTCGTGACCTTGTCGGTTCATCAAAATCATCCTTTTTGGGCAGTCTTCCGAGTTCCGTAGCTTTTCTTTTCAAAAGTTCTTCCGCCCAGGACTTTTTCTCATCTTGTGTCACTTATCAACCCTCCTTTACAAATAAAAAATACCCTTTCAACCAAATAGGTCAAAAGAGTACAACAGATTTAAAACACGGCATAGCGAAGAAAGGCTTTGGCTCTACAAAATCAAAAAAGAATGCAAACCCAAAGCCGCAATGCGGCGATAAATCGGTTGCACTCTTCTCACCAAAGTTGTGTTGAACCTAAAAAGACACGGCAGGTATCCTGACTTATGATGCAGTGGATATGCCCACTTCAGGAACACTCCTTCTCAGGATAGAATATCCCAATGGCTAATATGCTCCTGTCTTGTCAAATACAGTAATGGCGGTTGTTCAGGATTCGAACCTGATTCCCTTTTACATCTACTCAGCTTACAACTTTTCAAACCGTATCTTCTTATATCAGTATTAAATTTTTATATATTGTAGCATAGTTGACAAGTTTTTTCAATATATTAGCTTAATAATTTTT
>JAGAMK010000006.1 GCA_017624735.1 Clostridia bacterium | reverse complement strand
CCCTGAAAGGGGAGCTGGATTGCCGAAGGCAAGACTGAGGGGTTTATTTGCACATTATTATAACCCCTCTGTCACTTCGTGACATCTCCCCTTTCAGGGGAGACAAGAAATCAGATGAGCCCGACAAATTCAAATTTGTATGGTAAATTGGGTTTAAGGTCTTAATAACAATCCAACAAAAAAGCCACTCTTACGAGTGGCTTAATTTTTTATTAGTCGTTTGTGTAAGGCATGAGAGCGATTTGACGAGCTCTTTTGATAGCTGTTGTAAGCTCTCTCTGATGATATGCACAAGTGCCTGTTACACGGCGAGGAAGAATCTTTGCTCTTTCTGATGTGTAACGACGAAGCTTTGCTGTATCTTTGTAGTCGATTTTCTCAACTTTTTCTACACAAAATGCGCAAACTTTTTTACGACCTTTTCTGTTAGGTCTTGCGTTCTTATCGTATGCCATTATAGTTTTCCTCCTATATTCAGATTAAATCAGAATGGGAGTCCCTCGTCATCGTCTGCAAATGGGAATCCCTGGTTGTCGTCGGGTAAAACTGAGAAGCTTCCTGCATCTGCGCTCTGGTAAGAAACAGCAGGTGCTGATTCCTGTCTTGCGCCGAAGTTACCGCTTTCACTCTTGCTGCCACAGAAAGAAACGTTATCAGCTACAACATCATAGTTTGTGCGCTTATTTCCGTTCTTATCTTCATAGTTACTAACCTGAAGTGAACCCTGAACAGCAATCATCTGACCTTTTTTGAAAAATCTTGTCACAAAATCTGCTGTTTGTCTCCATGCAACAACATTGATGAAGTCAGTTTGTCTGTCTTCACCCTGTCTTTGGAAACGACGGTCAACTGCAACAGTAAAACGTGTTACTGAAACACCGCTTGGTGTTGTGCGAAGTTCGGGGTCTGCAGTAAGTCTGCCCATAATTATTACGCTGTTTAACATAAATCTTTACCTCCGATTACTTCTTAACGATTAATGTACGGAGAACACCGTCAGTAATCTTTGCAACACGCTCAAGCTCTGCTGGGAAACCTGCTTCTGCTTCATAGTTGAAGAGAACGTAGTAACCTTCAGCCTCGTCATTGATAAGGTAAGCAAGTCTTCTCTTGCCCCATTCATCAACGCTTTCAAGAGTGCCGTTTGATTCCACAAGAGCCTTGAATTTTTCCATAAGCTCTTTTGCAGCTTCCTCACCCTTTGAAAGTGAGTAAACCATAATAGTCTCATACTTTGACATTCTTTTACACCTCCTTATGGACTTTGCCCCCCAAACTCTCCTTGGGAGGAAGGATATGGACTACACAAAATTGTCCATAGCAAATATGAATTTTATCAAAAAAAGGCTTGATTGTCAAGCCTTTTCTCTATTTTTGTTTTATCTTTTTCTCTCTGATAATAAGCTTCTCCTGAAACTCACCGTCACATTTTTCCACCATAACCATAAATATTGTGATATACAACAAATAAGGAACAGGGCAGAAAATTCCAGGATTTACAAGTGACATCATTTCAAGACTGATGTATGACAGGAAGATTGTCATATTAAAAAGTGTTGCCCTACGCCAAACCAACATTATTCGTCTTATGAACTGATAAAGATATGCTATTATTCCCACAAGCCCAAAACTTGCACAAACCTGAATTGGTGCACAATGATACCAACAAAGTGCAAAACTTACTGACGCGTGAACATCGCGGTTACCCATATAACCAAGACCTGTACCAAAAATCGGATGTGAAAGAAAGTCGTTTATACCACGTGCATAGTGAATGGCTCTGATTTCCGTTTTTTCACCCATAAGAAAGCCGTTAACTGCATTAAACAGTCGGTCGATTGTATGCCCCAAAAAGCCTGTAATCTGTGGTGCAAAAGCAAGGCATCCGAACAATGTACAAGCACAGATAATAACGTAAGCAAGTCTTCTTCTCTTATCATAAAGCATATACATTACGATGCACATTACAATCTCCACAGAGCCAAAAACCATACCTCCACGAGAACCAGTAAGCAATATGGCAAGGTAGAAAAGGAAACCAAAAACTGTTGCATACGACTTTTTATTTGCCATCAGGAATGCAAACGGAATTGTTATCATCAAGGTAGTTGAGCAGTTATTTCGCCACTGCATAAAGATTATTCCGCCCTTGCTAATAACCTCATTTACATTGATTATGTAGTATGAGAAAACCATGAAAGCAGCAAAGCACCCTGCAAGAACCATTACCTTTGTAAGGTAATCAATAAGCGAATAGTCTCTTTCTTTACCACTTATCTGGGCATGGAAGAATGCGTAAATCAACACCATACCAAAGCCTAAACCAAGCATATGATAGATAGATGTAGGTGCAAAATACTCCTCTGGCTGAATAAACCCAAATCCACCCAAAAGTATTGCAATTGACACAAATACCATTGGTTTAAACATTGAGCCCCTTGTTGAAAGAGGTTTTGCGTATGCAATTAATGGGAACAATAAGAAAGGCAAAACAGGAACAATATACCATTTATATCCCATAAAAGCATCAAATGAGTCATAACACTTAATGGCAACCAATGCTGTAAGGGAAAGTGGCGCCAACAAAGCCATAATATCATCACTTAAAGTAAAGCAAAATGCAGAAATATATACACAAACAATAGTACCGATAATCTCAAATTGAGCATCAGGGAACAATGCCGCAAGTGTTGTAAACACACCGCAGATGCAGAACAAAATAGCCATCCATTTGTCGCTTAAAAGAAAGGCTCTGATTTGTTGTATTCTCTTTAGGGATTTTTCTGATTTAAAAATCAATTCCATAAGAACATACTCCTACACTTTATCATTATAATTATATATTAATGTGCGATATTTTCAATACTTGTTACAATTATTTAATAATTATTACAATTTTCTTACAAAACTAAAGTTTACAATTTGTTAAATAAAAGTCTATTATTTCAAAACAATTATCTGTTATATTTTTTACAGTGGTTCACATGATAAATACCCGAACACACCATTCAATTATCATTGAACCCAAATTCATTTTCATTCTCCTTTTTGTCTGTATAGACACAAAAAACTCCCACCGTAAAAAGTGGGAGTTTTTTCATTTAGTTTTTAGTCTTTCTTAGCAGTCATTCTCTGAATTGCTTTAACGATTTCAACGATTGGGATGATGAGGAATGCAAGACCAAGTGAAATTGCATATTCAATTGGGTCAAGCTTTGTGAATTCAAACATGTTTGCAAGGAAATCGATTTCAACAACTGCCGTTGTGAGAAGGAACGAACCAATCATAGCGCCATAGAGTGCAACGTTGTGGTGTCCCTTAAAGAGCATTGCAACTGCTGAACCACGCTGTGAACGCATATTGAATGAGTGGAAGATTTCGCACATTGCCATTGTGAAGAATGCCATTGTCATACCGTCTGCGCTATCTTCAATACCAAAGAATCTGAACGGTGCGCCTGAGTGAAGTGTTTCAATGTATTCACCGATATAGAATGCAATAACTGTAAGAACAGAAACGATTATACCCTGATATGCACAGTCAAAACCAAGTCCACCAGCGAAAACACCGTCGTTTTTGCTTCTTGGTTTTCTTCTCATGATGTCATCTTCAGGTTTTTCAAGACCGAGTGCGAGTGCTGGGAAACAGTCTGTTACAAGGTTGATGAAAAGAAGATGTGGTGCACGAAGGATAGTAAAGTTCATAATTGTTGCAAAGAAGATTGAAACAACTTCTGAAAGGTTTGAGCCGAGAAGGAACTGAATTGCTTTACGGATATTGTCGTAAATTCTTCTGCCTTCGCCAACTGCAGAAACGATTGTTGCAAAGTTATCGTCTGCGAGAACCATATCTGCAACATTCTTTGTAACGTCAGTACCTGTGATGCCCATACCAACACCGATATCGGCACTCTTGATTGATGGAGCATCGTTAACACCGTCACCTGTCATAGCAGTAACGTAGCCCTTGTTTCTCCAAGCATTAACAATTCTTGTTTTATGTTCAGGCTGAACACGAGCATAAACGCAGATGTTTTCAACGATTTTTTCAAATTCTTCGTCTGAATATTTATCAATGTCAGCACCCATCATAGCCTGACTGTCGTCTGTAAGGATACCAAGTTCACGAGCAATAGCCTTTGCTGTATTGATGTGGTCACCTGTAATCATAATAGGCTTGATACCTGCACCACGGCACTCAATAATAGCATCCTTAACTTCTGGACGAACAGGGTCAATCATACCTGTAAGACCGATAAATGTCATATCAAATTCAAGCGATTCTGAATCGTACACTTCAGGTGCTTTATCATATGTCTTGTATGCAACAGCAAATACACGAAGGGCTTTGTTACCCATTCTTGTATTTTCTTCCATAATCTTTGCACGGAATTCGTCGTTCATTTCATAAACTTCGCCGTTAACATCAATATGAGTACATTTCTTAAGAATTTCGTCAGGAGCACCCTTTGTGAACTGGACGAATTCATTACCCTTGCTGTGAACAGTTGACATCATCTTTCTTCCTGAATCGAAAGGAACTTCGCCAACTCTTGGATATGCAGCAACTAACTTTGATTTTGGTAAATCAAGAGTTGCAGCATAGTTAATAAGAGCTACTTCATCAGGTTCACCTGTGCTCTTACCGTCTTCTGCTACTTCAGCATTAGTACAAAGAGCCATTGCTGTTGCCAACTGCTGTTCGTTAGGAGCATAGTGGTCAACAACTGTCATAACATTCTGTGTAAGAGTACCTGTTTTGTCTGAACAGATAATCTGTGTACAACCAAGTGTTTCAACAGCTGTCATTTTACGAATAATTGCATTCTTCTTTGACATATTTGTAACGCCGATTGAAAGAACGATTGTCATAACTGCAACAAGACCTTCCGGAATTGCAGCAACAGCCAAAGCGATAGCAGCGATGAATGAATGAAGAGCAACATCAAAATATTCTGTACTGCCACCGATAATAATCTTTGAAATAATATTGTATGCAAAGATAACTACGCAAACACCGATAACAAGTTTTGTGAGAATCTTTGAAAGCTGTTCAAGTTTGATTTCGAGAGGAGTTTTACCTTCTTCTGCAAGAGTAATAGCATTTGCAATCTTACCCATCTCTGTATCCATACCAGTTGCAACAACAACTGCTTTACCACGGCCATAAACGAGAGTTGAGCCCATATATGCCATATTCTTACGGTCACCAAGAGCAACTTCGTCATTGTCGTTTTTACCCATAAGTGCATTTACGAGTTTTGTAACAGGAACAGACTCACCTGTAAGAGCTGCTTCTTCAATCTTCATACTTGCACATTCAAAAATACGACAGTCAGCAGGGATTGCGTCACCAGCATCTAAAAGAATAACGTCACCTACAACCAAGTCTTCACTCTTAACGGTTTCAACTTTACCGTCACGAAGAACTTTTGTAGTTGCCGCTGACATCTTCTGCAATGCCTCAACTGCTTTTTCAGCCTTACTTTCCTGAACAACACCAAGAACTGCGTTAATAAGAACAACAACAAGAATGATTATTGAGTCTGTTGGCACATACACACCTGTACTAGGGTCATGCTCAATAAATTCTGTTACAGCAGAAATAACAGCTGCTACAAGCAAAATGATAATCATTGGGTCTTTAAGCTGGTCAATAAAGCGAGAAAGCATTGAAGCCTTTTTAGCCTCTGCCAACTTGTTCTTTCCATTTTCCTGAAGTCGTTTTTCAGCTTCAGCAGATGTAAGACCTTCAGCACTGCTCTTTACTTCTGCAAAAACGTCATTAACCTCATGAAGATAATGCTTCATAAAAACACCTCTTTATATTTCTTTGCTTTCGCAATAAATTTATACAACATCAAAAAAGACCTTCAGCAATCTTGATGATGCCGAAGGTCTTGCTTCCCGAATAATCGAGTACGGTAACCAGCCATTTCTGGCGGTTGTTGATTGCCGTAATCCAAGCTACTCCCCTTAGGAATTGTTACCATATTAGTATATCACCTAAGGAAATCTTTGTCAATGAGAGATAATTTTGTTTTCACTTATTTTTATTTTTCTTAATCTTTTGTTCATATAAAAACAGAACTGTGAGGACAAAGAGAATTGTTATAGCCGTTTTTAGTGGCACCATATGGGTAGTGGTTGCCATAAAATATTCATTTGCAGGTGCTGAAAGCTTAATTGGAAAGAAAACATAACTTAATAACAGCCATGTTGTTATCGCTGTTGCGAAACCTATTAAAAACTCTATTACTCTCTTTACCATAAGTTAGAATCCCATTTATATGTCTGTAATTGACCTGTTTCTTCGTGTGTTTCAAGGTCAAAGGACACCACTTCAACACCCTGACCTGTACGAGTAAGAACAACATAGAAAGTATTATCAATATATGTTCCGCCTAAAATCATTCCCACATCATCACCAAGGTCATATCTTTGTACTTCGCATAGAGTATTATTTTGAAGTTTATATCTGATATAGCAATTGACCAGTTCAGGTTTTTCTTGATTCCAATATGCCTTCATAGTGAAAGGAACTGCAAATTCTGTTTCTGAAAGGTTAATATACAACTTATGGTTTGTGCCGACACCGGAATATGAATAAGCCTTACCATTACCCACGGAAAGAGAAACTGTTTCTTTTGGCTCATAAGGATTTGTAACATCAAAAAGTGAAACCTTACAATCACCATTTGTACCTGTTAAAGTTCCGTCCTTACCTACACCAACTAACAATCCATCCACAATTGGGTGAAGATACTCTGAAAATCCCGGTATTTTAAGTTCGCCCTTGACTGTTGGGTTTTTAGGGTCGGTCAAATCAATTACAAACAACGGGTCTGTCTGACGGAATGTAACAACATAAGCCATATTGCCCACAAAACGTACGGATTCAATAAGCTCGCCTTTTGCCAAATCCTCAACCTTGCCAACAATCTGCATGTCATTATTAAGAATATAAAGGTTGTTTACTCGGTCGTCCATGGACATTGAAATACTAAAACCATCAACTGTAACCTTATCAACTGTTGTTGCAATTCGGAAATATTCACCGTCATAGCTCATTGAAAACTGGTTGTTGATAAAGCCGGCAACCTTACCCATGCATTTGAATTCCACACCATTTTCTGTGTATTCAAATCGATAGATTCTTGTTGTTTCCTGTGTTTTGTTGTCCCAATCAGTTTCGCTTAAAAACATTCCTTTTGATGATGCGTAAAGTTTATTACACTCGCCTAATACCGCTTCGCACTGTGGTTCTTTATCCTTTTCAACATCAAGAGTTGTAATCACTGCGTATGTTGTGGACTTTGTATCTTCTACAATAGAAATACCTTCTGCAGGAACTTTTTCGCAAGCACCGTTAAATGCGATTTCAGGAATACAATCATCACGATAGTTTTCATCACGAACATTAACATAGTATGTGCTTACCGTATAAAGCTTTGAGCCTATCATACGGCTTGATTTAAGATTACCACTCTGTACAAACTCCGTTACTTTAACAGGTGCAGATTTATCTGTGATATCATAAACATTTACAAAGGTATCGTCCCATACTACTACGCAATCATCAGTGAGGATTTCTTTATCACCTACAGCATTATTTGTTTGGGTATTCTTCTCTTGCATATAGCTTCTGCCGATAACCACAAGATTGTTGTTGTAAACATATATATCAGTTATACTCTTATCTTTTCCGAGAGAAATATCTGCAACCTTTTTCATTCCACCGTCTGCACAATCAACAATGGAAACAGGCGCATTTGTCCCTGTATTTACAACATAGAGATATCTGCCATCAGTTTTGATGATATCCCCTTCGTCAACATCTTTTTCCTGAGTGTTTGTTGTGCCGTGGTTTGGCTTAGCACCACCGTTCATATTAGTAGCCTTATCATCCGATGTGCTGCTTCCTACCGCTGATTCAGGTACAGCACTACCATCCGCTAACATATCACCCTCAGCAATTTCCTCGTCTGCATATCCAAAAAATCCGTTAAGGATATTGTCTTTTTTGCTTTCCTTGTGAAGCTCGTCAAATCGTTCATAAACCTTGTCGTAGGACTGATATTTTACAACACCTGTGTCCTCACCGATAACAGGAGCATTTTTGTTGCCTATTCCTAAACCAAAATACATTCCCACAAGGCCAACAACAACCATAAATGATGCTGCAATTGGCAAAACTTTCTTCGCCGTATTCTTTTTCTTTGGCATTGGGGTAATATTTGTTTCTGCGTTATCTAATTCTGATAAAATATTTTCTTTATTAAGGGTTTCGGGTAATTTAACCTGCATTTTTTCATCAAGTACATTTTTTATATCTTTTTTCATAACTCCAACTCCTCTCTGAGTTTTGATAAGGCACGTTTTTGTTTTGTTCTCACCGTTGCCGATGGTAAATCCATTATCTTACCGATTTCGTGGGACTTAAACCCTGCCACAACGGACAAAAGAATGATTTCTTTTGAAACATCATCAAGTTTTTCCAAGGCTTCACGGACAGGAATTGAAAATTCAATTTCGCTATCAGTATAGCCCGTGTCCTCAAACTCATTTGTATTGTTGTTTTTAGATTGAATTCTTTTGCAAGTATTTGAAAGGGAAGCAAAAAGATATGATTTGAATTTTTCGGGATTTCTTACGGAAGATATGCTTTTAAAGACAGAGATTGCCGTTTCTTGAACTGCATCCTGTGCATCATAAGTGTTTCTGCATATAGCCAGAGCAAACCGATACATATCAGTTGCATAGAACTCATACAATTCGCCATAAGCATCCTTGTTACCTGCCATAGCAGATAAAACAAGATTATTTATTTCTTTACTCATAATCATACCTCCCAACAAGAAGTTGTTAAAAAATCCCTTTCATAATATAAGAGTATCAAAATCTGCATTTTGTTTCAAGAGAAATAAATTTTTAATAAAGTAGTGCATTTTCCATTTGTTTCTTGTATAATCATTTGGGGTGATACAAAATGACAACACAAGAATATTTGAGTTTAATTGATGAAGTAAATGAAAAAGGAATATATAAGGCTGACTGGACATCTCTTGCACATCACAAAGTGCCTGACTGGTATATGCACGACAAACTTGGCATTTTCATCCATTGGGGCATTTACTCTGTTCCTGCATTTGGTAGTGAATGGTATTCAAGAAGTATGTATGACAAAAATGCACGTGAATTTGAGCATCACAGAAAAACTTATGGCGAACACAAGGATTTCGGATATAAAGACTTTATTCCTATGTTTAAGGCAGAAAATTTTGATGCTTCAAAATGGGTTTCACTTTTCAAAAAAGCAGGCATCAAATATGTTATGCCCGTTGCCGAGCATCACGATGGTTTTGCTATGTATGACACAGAATTTAACCGTTGGAATGCAACAAAAATGGGTCCTTGCCGTGATGTTGTTGGTGAATTAAAAGCAGAATGTGAAAAGCAGGGACTGACGTTGTGTGCTTCAACTCATCGTGCAGAGCATTATTTCTTTATGAATCTCGGCAGTACTTTTGACAGCGATGTTAACGATGACAACTATCGTGATTTTTATGGTCCTGCAGTTTTCTGTGAAGAATGGGACTCACATCATCTTGGTGAAACAACTGAAAATACACATACAATCGGTGCAAGCAAAGAATGGCTTGAAGATTGGCTTGTCCGAACTTGTGAATTAATTGATAAATATCAGCCATCCGTCCTTTATTTTGACTGGTGGATTCATAACCATTCATTTAAACCTTATCTTAAAAAGCTCTGTGCATACTATTATAATCGCGCTGAGGAATGGGGCAAAGAAGTTACAATCAACTATAAACACGAAGCATTCCCACCAACTGTTGCAACTTTTGATGTTGAACGCGGTGCACTCACAGGAATTTCACCACTTTATTGGCAGACAGATACTGCAATCGGTAAATGCTCTTGGGGTTACAGAAAAGACAATGAATATAAAAGTGCAAGACAAGTTATTTGTGACCTTGTTGACATTGTATCTAAAAATGGTAACTTACTTATAAATATTGGTCCTAAACCTGACGGCACAATTACTGACGAAGAAACAGAAGTTCTTCTTACAATGGGTGAATGGCTCGAAATAAACGGTGAAGGCATTTACGGTACAACTTTCTGGAAACAATTCGGCGAAGGCAAAGTCAATGCAAAGGACGGCTTTTTCCAGGATGGTGACGAAAAGAAATTCACTAATAAGGATTTCCGTTTTACATATAAAAATGGCTATCTTTATGTGTTCCAGATGCGTCCTTCAAAAACTGTTAAAATTAAGACTCTCAAACAACATAATCCACACGATTACTTAATTGAAAGTGTTGAATTGCTTGGTAGTGACGAAAAAATCAACTACACAAGGGACGAAAAGTCACTTACCATCAAAGTTAAAGGTGAAATCAAAAACGATTTACCAATATGCTTTAAAATTGCAATAGGATAATTTGAAAAAAGTAAATACAAAAAAACAAGCGGGGTGAAATTCACCTCGCTTTATCATTAAAAATTATCTAAAATATATTGTTTTGGAGAATACCATGGTGGCGAATCAATCCCCAAAAACTCTTCTGCAGGAATAGGGTCTTTTTCGTAATCCACTAAATTATCTCGACGTTTTTCAATAGGATTTCTCTCTTCCCATTCCATAAACGCAATCAACCGTTCCTTGATTAAGGGTTTATTCGTCCATTCCTCGCACCATTGTTCAAACTTTTGCATTATTTCTTCAGGAGTTGTTTGCTCAATTTGTGTCATCCAATGTCCATAAACCAACCCTGTGGGCAACAATGCATTAATGAAAATTCCAGGACGAATATAATAATCTTCTTTTGAATAACAACTGCCCTGAATATAAAAGCAAAGAGTGAATTCTCCAATATCTTTTGTCCAACGCTTGTTCTTTTTCTTAAATCCTTTTGACTTCAAATAAGGTTTTACAAATTCGATCAAATCTTCTTCGGGCAAAAAACGTTCCATGAAATCACCGCCTTTTATTTATTATATCATAACATATTTAAAAAGTAAATTTGCACAGTATAAATTCCCTTTAAGCACAAATACTAACATCACAATTTGAATTTTTCGAGAACAATCTTGCCTCCCTCTGACGAGGGAGGTGGCAAAATCTTTGATTTTGACGGAGGGAGAGATGGACTACCCCTCAGTCATTTTCTGCGAAAATGCCAGCTCCCTTACTCGCCTGCCGGCTCAGACAGTGCTAATTCGGCATCCACCGGATGCCCGCACCCTGACAAGGGGAGCCAAGAGAACTCTCTGCAACAAAGGAGAAAATAAAAATGAAAGCAACTGGAATCGTGAGAAGAATAGAGGAATATGGTATAATAGGACAAACATCGAAAAAACCGCATAAACACTAGGGTTTTCGATGATTTTTGTTCAACCCAATTTGCATAAAATCCAGTCAAAATCGGTTTTTCGATCAAAAAAGCGAGGTGTAGCATACATATAAGAAGCTTTAAATTCACCAATAATGGGAATATAGAAATTCTGTGCGATGACATTGAAATGAAGAAAATTGACGAAGACGAAATGGCTCTTCGCTGTTTGCGTGAAGATAAGGGGTTACCACGAAAAATTCAAAAGACTACTTGAAGAAAATGAAAATTAATTTTACTAATGTAAAAGCGTCGCAGAAATGCGGCGCTTTACTTTTTGACTCTTGTTTGATTTTTCTTTTTATACTCCGATGGTGTCATACCGGTATATTTTTTAAACAGTCTACTGAAATACAAAGCATTCTCATACCCTACAATGTTTGAGATTTCGTTTATATTCTTATCGCTGTTTTCCAAATATCCTTTGGCAGCGGCGATTCTCAATGAAACAATATACTGCATTGGTGGAACGTTCATTACTTCCTTAAAACTATGTATAAACCAATTCACACTCATTAAGTGTTCTTGCGCGTATTGCTCGATGGATATGGGCTTGTTATAGTTTTCATTAAAATAATGCACAGCTCTTTCAATATCACTGATGGTTTCGTTCTTTGCCTGCTTACCTTCCTTGATATAGCGGCTGATGGTTAGAAAAATGTGATGCATAAACAGTTTGATTACATCCTCATAATTCACGCGCTGGACTTGAAGTTCACGGATGATCTGATTATAGATCCACGGATAATCCGGTGATACGCCGGTAAAAAATACATTTTCTTTTTTCGGTAGCTCATAGCTGTCCAGATACTGTTCAACCTTCCAACCGGTAAAGTGGACCCAATAAACCTCGGTTTTATCCTTGGCATAGTAATAGTAGACCTGCGGTTCTTTTGGCCTGAAAAGCACCATATTTCCTTTTTCTACTATGGTCGCTTTTTTACTGCCTTTAAAATAAAAATATCCTTTACCGGCGGCGATATACAACAGCTGATAATCGTTTCTTCCTTCTGGGTGTGGTGTTTCGATCACCGGTGTGGTATGAACGCGATAATAGCCGCAGTTATTGATCTTTATAGGTGTTGTAAGGTCTTCTATATTAGGGTTCTCATCATCGACATACGCTACGTTTATATACAAAACGACACCTCCTCAAGTGATTATGTTTATATTATAGTCGATATAACCCTGCTTTTCAAGTGTATCAAAGTGATTTTGTGCATATATCCGTTGATTTTATTTATTGAGATTGCAGCTTTTAGGCAATATAATAAAGACAGAAAAACAGCTACGGGCAAAAAAATTCATGAAAAGGAGCTTAATTATGGAACAGAAGAAATACTTAAAATGGTATAACAAGATTGGTTATGGTTCTGGCGACATTGCAGGTAATGTGGTGTATGCATTCCTCACTTTCTTCGTTATGATCTACCTGACCGATACAGTCGGTCTGAATCCCGGCATTGTCGGCACTTTAATGGCGGTTGCCAAAATCTTTGATGGTTTCTCCGATATTATTTTCGGGTCTCTTATTGATAAGACTCATACCAAGATGGGTAAGGCTCGTCCTTGGATGTTGTGGGCATATCTTGGTTGTGGTCTCTGCTTATTTGCAGTATTTGCCATTCCTACTTCTTGGGGGCTGGTTGCAAAGTACGCTTTCTTCTTCATCTTCTATGTGATGCTGAATGCGGGTTTCTACACAGCAAACAACATTGCTTACTCTGCATTGACTGCTTTGGTTACCAAGAACGAAAACGAGCGTGTTCAGCTGGGTTCTTTCCGCTTTGTTTTCGCATTCACCACCAGCACCATTATCCAGGCTGTTACATTCGGTCTCGTTGAACACTTCGGCAATACCGCTTCTGCATGGCGAATCGTTGCGCTTATCTATGTCGTTATCGGTATCATCACAAACACCATCTCGGCTCTTTCCTTGAAGGAACTGCCTGAAGATGAAAACGAAACCCAAAAGAATCCTGCTGCTCCTGCAGAAAAATATACTCTTCGCGAAGCAGCCGGACTGCTGATCAAAAATAAGTTCTACTTATTGATTTTAGGCGTATATTTGTTAACTCAGCTTTATACCGCTTTTACCGGCGTTGGAACCTACTATATGACCTATGTTTTGGGCGATGCAAACTTGATGGGTAAGTTTGCTACGGCATTAAACGTTCCTATGATCATTGGTTTGCTTGCTGTACCCGTACTTGTTGCAAAATTGGGCGGCATGTACAAGATTAACTATAGAGGCTATGCCTTAGCTACCATTGCAAGAATTCTAGTAATTGTAGCCGCATATTTGGGTAGCGTTCCTATGATGCTTGTTTTCACCGCCGTTGCTTCTCTTGGTATGTGTCCTTTGCAGGGAGATTTGAATGCGGTTATCGCATCTGCTTCTGACTATACGCATCTGACTACTGGCAAACGTATTGATGGTACTATGTACTCTTGCACTTCTCTAGGGGTTAAGATCGGTGGTGGCCTCGGTACCGCAATCTCCGGTTGGTTGTTGGCTGCTGCCGGATTCATTGAAGGCGGAGTGGCTACTCAGCCTGAATCTGTTATCAGTATGCTGAACGTTATGTACCTGTGGTTGCCTGCAATTTTCTGCGGACTGGTTACATTCTTGCTTACTAAGCTGAATGTGGAAAAAGCAAACGAGAAACTTCGCAACGAAAAGAAAATGGCAAGCGAAAAAGCATAAGGAGGTTCCCATGAGAGAATTTGAAAAATTTGATCGTATAGGCACTACGCCTCATAGAAGCTACTATATTCCTTTTGCACCTAATGACACAGTCAGAACTAAACACAGTATTTTAGACCGTACATCAAGTTCAAGATTTACCTCTCTCGATGGCGTTTGGCAAATTAAGCAGCACGACCACGTTGAAGACTTTGATGTAAACGAAAAACTTGGCGAATCGATTCCGGTTCCTTCCTGTGTGCAGATGCATGGCTACGACCAAATTCAGTACATTAACGTAAGATATCCTTTCCCGGTTATGTTGCCGCATCTCCCTTATGAGAATCCTTGCTGGCATTACCGTCGCACATTTAATCTGAAAAAGAAAAAGGACGAGAAATACTATATCAACTTTGAAGGCGTTGACAGTGCATTCTACCTCTACATAAATGGTGAGTTTAAGGGATATTCGCAGATTTCCCACGCAACCAGCGAGTTTGATATAACTGAACTGGCAGTGAATGGCGAAAATACCATTGATGTACTCGTTCTCAAATGGTGCATCTCCACTTATTTGGAGTGCCAGGATAAATTCCGTTTCTCGGGCATCTTCCGCAATGTATATATGTTGACTCGTCCTGAGAATCACATTACCGACTATAAGATTGAAACCACATTTTCCGGTTCTGATGGTATTCTTACCTTTATTAATGAAAGTGATGTAGATATCAAGCTTGTGCTGAAGGAGAACAGCATCATCGTTCCTGCAAAGATGAAAGCAGAGATGGTTGTTCCTAAGGTAAAGGCATGGACGGCAGAAGGCCCGAAGCTTTATACTCTTGAACTCTATGCTAACGATGAGAAAATCATTGAGAGTGTTGGTTTTAGAGAGGTAACCATTGACGGAAAAGTCTTTAAAATCAATGGTCAGCCGATAAAACTCAAAGGCGTTAACAGACACGATTTCAACTGCGAAACAGCAGCGACCGTCAGTCTTGAAGAATTGGCACGAGATATTCATCTTATGAAGGAATTGAATGTCAATGCTGTCAGAACTTCTCATTATCCTAACAGTCCTGAGTTCTATATGCTCTGTGATACCTTTGGCATCTATGTAATGGATGAAGCCGACCTTGAAATGCATGGTGCTTGCAGTCGTGATGGCGGTTATGATATTGAACTTTGGAAAGAATATGCCGAGAACAAATTCTTTGAACCCGGCATTACTGACAGACATATAGCACTTGTAGAAAGAGATAAAAACCGCCCGAGCGTAATAATTTGGTCGCTCGGCAACGAAAGTTCTTTCGGCAAAGCATTCTTCAAAGGTGCCAACTACATCAAGGGTCGCGATAACACAAGACCGATTCATTACGAAGGCCTTCAGAATGCAGACCCGAAATATTACTACACCGAGCTTGTGGATATGGTCAGCATGATGTACCCGAGCTTCCAGAAGATCCGTGAGGATGTACTGGATAATCCGAAGGAAAACCGTCCGTTTGTTCTTTGCGAATATACTCACGCAATGGGTAATAGCTGCGGAGATATTGCAGAGTATTGGGATATGATTTACAATAACGAGCAGATGATGGGTGGCTTCGTTTGGGAATGGGCAGACCATGGAATCAGAACCGACAAGGGATTCCTCTATGGCGGTGATTTCCAAGAGACGGAGCATGATGGAAACTTCTGTGCTGACGGATTGCTCACACCCGATAGAAAGATTAAATCTAATGCCCTTGAAATGATGGCAGTATATGGCGGTAAAACAAAAGTTGAAGTGTGCGATGTGGAAATTCCTGCAAGTGCTTATAAATTCTCATCTGCCATTGATATTGAGGTGAATGAACATACCGGCGAAATTACTTCTATTAAAGCCGATGGCAACGAAGTGCTTCGCACACCGATTCATTTCAATATCACCCGTTATACCGATAACGACCGTGACTTGACTGCACATTGGATTGATAGATGCCATCTTGATGCTTGCAAGCCCCATATTTTCTCTTGCAAAAAGGATGTGAATTCCTACGAGTTTGAAGGTGTACTTGCGGCCAACTGCCTGATGCCCGCCGCAGAGTTCAAACTCAAATATCAGGTGCTTGGCAATGAATTGATTGCAACCATCGAATATAAGCTTGCAGACTTCATTAAGAGCTTCCCGCGCTTCGGTATTGAGTTTGGTGTAGATAAGGCACACGGAAACTTCTCTTATGCAGGTTTTGGTCCGAGCGAAAGTTATGTAGATAAGCATGTTGCTTGCGAGTACGGTTATTACGTGAGTTCTGCGGAAGAAAATTACGAATATGAGTACATTCGTCCGCAGGAATCCGGTAGCCACTACGCTTGTAAGTATCTGGCTGTAAAAGATTTGTTCAAGGTTACAGCAGAAAGACCATTCTCTTGTTCGGTAAATCCTTTTACAACCAAACAACTGCGTGAAACACTTCACTCTTTTGAGCTTGAAGAGAATGATTTTGTAAATGTATGTATTGATCTCGCAATGCGCGGTGTGGGTTCAAAATCCTGTGGCCCTGATTTGCCACCGGAATATGAAATTCCCAAGACATATAAGAACACATTTACATTTAAGTTTTAACAAAATATGATGCGGTTTTGTCACCGTATAAAGACAAAAACGGATTCGTTATGGAATTTAATAAAGAGTATGATGTTCTGAACATTTTAAAGGCATAAATAAAAAACATATTTGAAGCATAAATCTCCTTGTTTTACAGATACTAACAGTACAAATTTGTAAAGCAAGGAGATTATTATATATTATGAAAGCAACAGGTATTGTACGTCGCATAGAGGCTTGTGTTATAATAGGGCAAACCGCTTGAAACCCACATAAACACTAGGCTTTTTGTTAGTTTGCCCTATTGAACACAAGGGTGTCAAAATCGGTTTTTCTGCGGTTTTATACATAGTAAAAGCGAGGTGAAATTCACCTCGCTTTCACGATATTACTAATCGTTTTTTATAAACTTTTTAGTTTCTTCAACTTTTGTGTTGCTATAATTAACCACATCTTTAATAACTAATTTTTTAATAGCTGAAATTAAAACTTCAATTGTTTCAAAATCGATTTCACCTTGTTTTATCGGTAAAATTATCTTTTGATTTTCAATGATTTTCACATTAAAACTTGAGCTTCCCCAAGAAAAATTGCTAAAAGATTTTGACATTGCGGTAATAAAAAACAGAGCATTCTCTTTGCCGAATTTGTTGTGTATTGGCTTTAATATCTTAATTTTATCGCCTGTGAAATAAGGTTTCTCTTGATAAAACATCGTTGCCGTATCTTGCCCGAAAGAAATAGTATTTCCTTCATTTAGATACTCTTTGTTTTCATCTATAAAACCTTTTTGTCCGTTATTCGTACTCATGCGCACAACATACGGGAATTTTCCGTTATCCTTAACAGTTACCTTGTTAGAATCAAAACGCTTTTTGTATGACTCAATTTTAAACAATTCGAAAATGTTATGTTCTTTAAATTCGATTTTTCCGCTAACATAATTTGTCAAAGTTTGATGCTCGATAGTAGACAAATTATAATCATTAAGTCCTGTAACAGAGAGGTATGCCTCCAGCTCGGCAATGTGCCGTGCTTCCAGCTCGGCAATAAAATTCTCAATAAAATCAGTGTCTAATGAATTGTTTTTTGTGGGCAATTCCAAAACGCATTTATTTGCAATTTTCCAATGTCTTGCATATCCTAAATTTGGTATATGCTTTCGCCATACTGCAAATATGAATAAAAGAACTTTATCACTATAATAGGTGGGCAATAATACTTTAACATTATCAAGAACTGAAAAACTTTTTCTTGCAATATTCATCGTCCTAGTATGATCGCCAAAAGTTACATATACAGGTGTTTTGTCATCGCAAATAAATTCAGGATCATCTGTATAACCGACAATGCCATTGTTCGAAGAATCAGATGAATATGCGGGATATAAAAATTTGTTGTTTAAGTTTTCTTTTGAAAGCATTTTTGTGATTTTTACAACTTTAAATAAATCACAGATTTTATATTCGCCCCACTCAACATTTTTGAGTTTTTCGTCAAGTGAGGCTTCTATTTTCCCAGGCGTTCATCCTCCAAGGTTTGATTTTTCAAAACATTAGTAACTTCCCAAGCTAAATAGTCGCTAACAGTCTTTTTAAAATCCGCAACAGTGGGAATAAGGTCAATCTTACTGTGCTGGTCAAAATTCCAATCATTTCCGTTTGATGTAATAACATCCATAACAACTTGTTTGTTCAAATCCCAGAGTTCACTTGACACATTTGCAGTAACGCCGTTTTTAAATATTTCAACGATATCTTTATATCGCTGTGTAGGGTTATCTAATTCAAGCATACCTCGTTTTGTACGCTTATATCCGTCATTTCTAAAATCGATAAATCTAACTTGTTTTGTATAGTCATGTTTTTTGCCGGTATGCTCAAATATATAAATACTTGTTTGCACACCTGCCATAGGGTTAAACAAATCGATAGGCATTTTTATACTACCAATTAACTGATTTGATTTAAGAATGGTTTTACAAGTAGAAACAGCTTTTCCACTACCAGCCGAATCCTGAATGATTATGGCGGCTTTACCACCTTTTTTCATATTTTTTAATCCAAAACTAATAAACGGCATACCGTTTTCTCGGAAACTGAACGGTGGGTTTAAAAGCAATCTGTCTGCATTAAATTTTTTATATAATTCCGGTGGTTCATCGAAAGATGAGCCTTTTTTGATATTACTTGAGCCATCACCACGTAAAATCATATTCGTAGATGCTAAGGTGTACATTTCAGCATTGAGTTCAACACCAAGCAATTGTTTTTTCTTGATTTTCGAAATTGTATCATTTGCTTTCTTAGTGCCCTTGCCAAATTTATTTTCTGCACATTCTATCATTAGTTCCATAGAAGAAATCAAAAAGCCTGCCGAACCTGTTGCCAAGTCCATAACTCTCGATTCTTCATCAACTTCCAATATTTGTGCCATCATTTTTGTTATATACGGCGGAGTTAAAACAATTCCGATTTCTTTACCATCACCTAAAGCATACTTCAAAAACTCAGAGTACATCTCACCCATAATATCAAGATGCCCACTCATAGAATCAATAGACAGAAAGATGTTTTCATAAATGTAAGTAAAAATCTGCTTGTTTACACTAGCATTTACTTTTAACAATTTCGACACTATATCATCTAATAGGATATTTTTATCACGATCTGAATCTTTATTGATTTCTTTAAAAGAAGCCATCATTAGGTTTAATTTATCTTCAGGAATTTTCTTATTTTTTAAATAATTTTCTATATGATTTACAATAATATCGCCGTCACGAAAACCTTGTAAATCTATTCCTTTCAAATCGTCTGGCGTCAAACCTACTTTTTTATTACCTATGTCTTGCATAGATAGAAGCATACCCGAAACATACAACACCCTTTGTGGTGCAGTAATAGAGTGATTGTGCATTAATTTATTGAGTTTCTTAGCATACTCTTGTAATTTAGCGCGGGATGTGATTAAAATTTGATGTTTCTCTGCTTCGGTCAATACAGCAGATTTGTAAAATTCTTGTAAAGAACTTTCGGATTCTAAAAAATCGAGTTCGGTGCAATTTGGAATAATCTTATATGTATTATCGCCAGAACCATAAACATAATAAACCTTTATTGTTACATTTTCAGAATTGTCACCTGCAATACCTATTGCAATAGCATCAGTATATTTTTTGCTTAACAAAGCACATTGAGCATAATGAATAGCACCGTTCACAGCATAGTTTTGAACAGATTTAGCATCCTTTTTTATTGTATCGCCACTTGTGGCTATCAGCTTTTTTAATCCAAGTTTATTTTCAATGATTACAGGCGGTAAATTATTATATTCAAGTTCGAAATCGGGTTTCCATGACTTGCCACTTGATTCTCCCGCCTCTTCAAATTCAATCTTTTTGAGTTTAGCACCTTCCTGCAGCGCTGATTTTAAATGTTTAGACATTGCAGATTCTACTGTGAATTTATCTTGTCCTATTCGCGAAAACTCGGTTTTAACCCAATCATTTACATTATCTTCTAATTTCCAATTAGTCATTTTATTATTCCTCCCCAAATAATTCATCTAAGGTTTTATTTAGTGCTTTACAAATTCTTTTGCATAGGTCGAGTGTTGGGTTCCCTCCACCTTTTTCTATGCTGACTATTGTTTGTCGGGAGACTCCAACGGCTTTAGCAAGCCCGTCTTGTGTTAAACCGCATAAATCACGTGCAGCTTTAAATTTTCGCTTTTTGTCCACCGTTATCATCTCCTTTCAAAATATTACATGTTTATTTTACCAAAACCATAACACTGTGTCAAGTATATTTGACAAAAAGTAAAATATATACGACATCGCAAAATATAAAAGACTAAGTATAAATTTCTTTTAATAACAAATAATAGTATCACGATTTGAAATTAAAGGAGAATTTATATATGAAAGCAACTGGGATTGTGAGAAGAATAGACGATTTAGGAAGGGTTGTTATTCCAAAAGAGATTCGTAGGACAATGCGAATCCGTGAAGGAGACCCATTGGAAATTTTTACCGCTGCTGATGGTGAGGTTATTTTTAAAAAGTATTCTCCCATTGGTGAGTTGTCGGAATTTGCGGGTCAATACACGGATGTTTTGCACAGAGCAACAAATCTACCTGTGATAATTACTGACCGTGACCATGTTATTGCAGTTTCGGGTATGCCACGAAAGGATGCTATGGACAAGCATATTTCACCGGAACTCGAAAAGCTTATGGAAGACCGTGAAAACTATATTGCGTCCCCCGACACAAAGGCACTTTATCCTTTAAGTGACAAGGAAAAAGAGGCAGGACTTGCCTTCCCGATTATCGGTGGTGGCGATGTTGCCGGTGCTGTTGTGCTTTTGCTTAGTCCTGATGGTAGTATGCCCACACAGACAGAAATCAAACTTGTGTCCGTCGCAGCATCGTTTTTAGGTAAGCAGACGGAAGAATAATTCGTAATGCGTAATTTTGAATTCGTAATTATTTAAAAATCAAGTCACCCTGAACGTAGTGAAGGGTCTACTGAATCGACAAAGAGATTCTTCGCTACGCTCAGAATGACAATCAACCAAATATGTGCATTGTAGGGGCTGACGGGTCTCACCTGCCGTGGGTTTTTTGATAATTTTATTTCGGGACGCTGAGGTCATCGTCCCCTACATCGCAGGCGTAGAAAAACCCCTCAGTCAACTTCGTTGACAGCTCCCCTTTCAGGGGAGCCAAGTGCCACTACGCGGCATTATTTTAGTTCGACAAATTCAAATTTACACATTGAAGACAAAAAAAGACTTGACTCAATGAGTCAAGTCCTTAATTTTTTTATTTTCAATTAGTAAGAAATTTTGTATTCTGTGATAACCTGAATACCAACCTTAGCACCATTCATTGTGATGAATGCAAGTTTTGCATCAAGACCAAGAACGCAAGGAGCATTGAGTTTGAGTTCAACGAGGTTACCTGTTGCTTTATCAACTGTTGCAACTGCAGTTACATTTTCGTAATCAATTTTGATGTTGCTGAGTGAAAGACCCGGAACAGCACCGATAGCACCTGTAATCTGGCTTTCTTCAATAACGCCTGCAACTGAACCAACACCATCAGCATTAGCCTTTGGATTTGTAGCATTCTTTGCAACAACTGTTATAACGTATGTATTACCCTTATCCTGACGAGAAATCTTCTGAACACCGTTAAGTGTAAGAGCATTTGCGTTAGGAAGTTTTGCCTTATCCCATGCTTCGTTCTTAACTTCAATTGAAGCTTCGTCCTTAGCCATGAACATACCCATAAGAGTAGATGCTGTACTTGAAAGTCCACCTGCTTCAACAATACCCTTGTAGTTGATAGCACCGTCTTTTACGCGGATAACTGACTTTGACTTTGTTCTTGCGTTTGCAACTGCTGTTTTGTACATATCAAGAATTTCTTGATTTTCATTTGTTTGAGCAACAGGAGGAGTCTGTGTCTGTCCACCATTATTATCAGGTGTTACAGCACCTGAATTGTCACCGTTATCAGGTGTTACGTCGTTACCACCGTCAACGAAAGAATTGTCGCCATTAGGTGTGCTGCTGTTACCACCGTTAACATTGTTTCCGCCAACGCTTACTGCGCCACCCTTACCAACTGTTAACATTGTTGTCTGTGCAATTGAAACTACGCTGAATGCAATTACCAATGAAAGCATTACTGCTACTGAAGAAAGAAATACTTTTGAAAATCTTTCACTCTTAGCTGCTTTTATTTCAAGTTTTGCCTTGTATTCTTCTGGTGTCATTTGTTTTTTTGCCATTTTCTTTAACTCCTTTCAAAAGTTAAACATTCACTCATATACTTTACAACAAAACCAGAAAAATGTCAATAGGATACATCATATCTGTCCTACTAGTATTTTAAATTATATTTATAATATAATAGTATTGTTTTTTGATTCAACTTTATGCTATAATTAGTAAAATAAAGGAGTTGTTTCAATTGGCAACAAATAAAAGACGTAAAAAAAATACTCTTGACTACAAAAAAATCGCATTACTGTCCGTAGCAGTTCTTGTTGTTGTAATCGCAATAATTGTTTCAGTATCTTCAAAGGACAATACTCCCGACTATGAGTATTCACCTACTGAAAACAATCAAACAAACACTGTGGATGATACTAAGCCTTCAATAGTACCGCCCACAAACTCTGCAACAGAGCCATCAACCGACAAAACACCGACTGAAGAACCATCCGAACCCGTAACATCTGCACCTATAACAAAATCTTTCTATGATGCAGTTAAATATCGTTCACCGGACGCAGTAACAGCTGATATCTTCAAGCACGGCAGAAATTTAATGCTCTTAAACAGAAAATATGAACTCCCTGAAGATTTTAAGTGGGATTTGGTTTATTGGTCCAACGGTAAACATGTTGATGCAATGTATCTCAACTGCGAAGAACATAATTCAACAAAAGCTGTTGACAAGGCAGCATATCAACCACTCAAGGACATGTTTGCTGCTGCAAAGGAAGCAGGAGTTCCATTAAATCTTGTTTCTGCTTATCGTAGCATTTATCTGCAAGACAAATTATTCACACGTTCAGTAAACTATTACAAAGGTCAAGGTCTTTCTGAAATCGACGCAATAAACAAAGCTAATCGTGAGCGTACTTTCTCCGGTACAAGTGAACACAACACAGGTTTAGGTTTTGATATTCTCGAAAAGGGAAATTATAATTTAACTGAATCATTTGAAAACACAGCACAATTTAAGTGGCTTATGGAAAACGCAGAAAACTACGGTTTTATTCTCCGTTACGACAAAGATAAAACCGACATTACAGGAATCATGTATGAGCCTTGGCACTTCAGATATGTTGGTGTTGAACACGCAAAGAAGATAAATGAACTTGGTATGTGTTTGGAAGAATATATTGATTACTTAGAGGCATAAGCAAATGGAAAACTTTAAAGAAAAAGCATTTAGCTATGTAGCTTTTGCAAAAATCTTTGGTCATTTATTCCTTGTTATGGAACCAAAGATTTTCTATCACAAACTACTTGAAAAACAAGGAAATCAAAAAAAAGCCGACAAATTCGGCTACAAGGCAGTAAAAAAATGGGCCAAGTTTGCCGTTAACGCTGCAAAACTGAGAATTACTGTTGATGGACTTGAAAAAATACCAACAGACCGTCCTGTGCTTTTCACTCCAAATCATCAGAGTTATGCTGATGTTCCAATTTTATTGCATGCATTAAAAGATTTTGATTATGGTTTCTTAATGAGAATGCAACTTAATAAGTTCTTTGCAATAGAACAGATAAGTCATATTCTTCACTGTGTTCCTATCAATCAGGAAAACGCACGAGAAGGTATCAAAGCCCTTAATAAAACTGCTGAACAGATTAAAAATGGTATTTCAATGGTCGTCTTCCCCGAAGGAAAACGCGGATACAGCAATACTCCTGATGAATTCAAAAACGGTGCATTTAAAATCGTTCAGAAAACAGGTGTTACTGTTGTTCCTATTTATATACGAAACGCATTTAAGGTTCTTGAAGGCAGTGGCGGGGTTATAACTCCTACTGATATCAAAGTTACTGTTCTTGACCCTATTGAAACAACCGAAATGAATCGTGAACAAGTAAAAGAACTCAATGAGAAGGTTTATAATATCATTCTTGCAGAGTCACAAAAATATGAGGAGGAATAATATGAAAAAAGGAGTTCTCTTTGACAATTCAAAGAAGGTTTTCCCTATAATAACTATGGTTTTAGGCATTGTTTTGGGAATTGCTCTTCTTATTATGCGACTTAACCTTGTTGCCGTTGTTAATGTGGCATATATGTGCATCATATCTGCTCTTATCATTCTTGGCCTTTTAATTTTTAAAAAGCTCTATCTTTGGAATTTTATCGGTTACATAGCTTCTGCACTCTCAATAGTCATTTACTACGCAATCTGGGGTGCTGATGCAGGTTTTGGTGCATTCTCAAATGGTAAAGCAGGATGGACATCTGCCGGAAACCCACTTTTCTCAGGTGCAAGTAATTACAATTTCTTTGTGCGTTTAGGCGGAAATATTTTACTTGTTCTTCCTTGTATTATTGCTCTTGTTGCACTTTTTGTTGTGGGCAAAAAGTCATTTAACAAAAAAGGTACTAAATTCTTTGCAACAACTGCATTGAGCATTCTTCTTGCAGGAACAACAGTACTTTATGTTCTTACTATGAATCTTCGTTCACAACCAAATGTGGACAGACTCTGGGAAGGTCACGACGACTATCTTAAAAAAGTTGATAAGAATACAGCTGATAAACCAAATGTGCTTTTCATTTTAATGGACGACATGGGTTATGGTGACACATCTCTTAATGGCGCAATCTATGACACACCAAATATGGACAGAATCGGTGAAGAAGGCCTCAACTTTGACAACTTCTATTCTGCATATTCCGTTTGCTCCCCTGCTCGTTTCAGCCTTATGACAGGTCGTTATCCATTCAGAGGATACGCAGACAATGTTATTTATCCAACATTTGATACATTCTCACCGTTCGCATCAACAAGAATTTTCAACTCTATTGAAATGGGTAACAATGTTGACGGTATGTTAGGTGACGAAATTACTATTGCTGAAGTTTTCCAAAGTGCAGGATATAACACAGGTGCATTCGGCAAATGGCACTTAGGTGACTACGGTGAATATCTTCCAACTAACCAAGGCTTTGACTATTTCTATGGTAGCCATCACGTTAACGATATGAATCCTTTCTACCACGTTTCTGAAGAAAATGGTGAATATGAAATCGTTCATGGTACTGACGAGATGTTCGTTGACGGCAAAAAAGACCAGAGCAAGTTAAGTGAATGGATTCACGAAGAAATCAATGATTGGATTACAGATAAGGTTACAAATTCTGACGAGCCATTCTTTGCTTATTATGCAACTCCATGGCCACATGGTCCTGTTTTTGCAGGTGATGATTTTGACGGCACAAGCGGTATGGGTACATATGTTGACTGTGTTACAGAATTTGACTACTACCTTGGTGAGCTCTTTAACACACTTGAAGAACTCGGTGTTATGGACGATACAATTATAGTCTTTACAAGTGACAATGGTCCTGCTCTTGAGGGTTCAACAGGTAATCTCCGTGGTGGTAAATACACAGCATACGAAGCAGGTCAGAAAGTTCCATTTATGATTAAGTGGGAAAACAATGGCGGTCTTTGGGAAAAAGGCGAAACACGCAGTCAGAGTGGTGTTCTTTGCGATATGTTCCCAACGCTCATTGACCTTTGTGGAATCACAGTAACTGGTACAGAAAATAATCTTCCTTTTGACAGAACAATTGATGGTGTTTCAATGATTCCTGTCTTAAAGGATGATACTGCAATTCACACTATTGAACACCCTATCCTTCACATGAAACGTGAAAAATTGAAGGCAATTCAATACACAGCAGAAACAAAGGACGTTCTTGCTCGTGAGGAATACAAGAATTATAAGTATCCTGTTCTTACTGAAAACGAGTATGTAACATTCAAGTATTTCCGTAAGATGCAGAACGATAACCCTGCATTCTTTGATAAGACTCGTAAGAATTGGCTCTATGTAATCTCCGACGACAAGGGCGAAAATTACAATCGTACAAGCACATATCCTGAAATTGCAGATGAAATGAACAAGCAAATGGATTCTGTTATGAATGGATTTAAGGACAATCGTCGTGGAATAAATAACGAATACTATAAAAATATTTAAATAAAAGCCCCACAGATTACTGTGGGGTATATTTCTAAAAAAGAGAGTGAAACAAAATATGCCTCCTCTTTCTATAATGATAAAACCTGCATCCAGCCTTTGCAATATGCGTTGTGAATACTGCTTTTATCACAATGTTACGGAGTTGCGTGAAGTATCTTCTTTCGGTATTATGCAGGACTCAACAACTGACAATTTAATAGAAAAGGCATTAAAATTTGCCAACGGTGAAAGTGTTTCTTTTGCTTTTCAGGGCGGTGAGCCTTTAATAGCAGGACTCCCATATTTCAAGCATTTTGTGGATAAAGTCAAGTCTGCAAACAAGTTGAACAGCAAGATTTATTTCAGCACACAGACTAACGGTACACTCTTAACCGATGAGTGGTGCGAATTCTTCCACCAAAACAATTTCCTTGTGGGCTTGAGTCTGGACGGAAACTTTGAACACAATAAATTCCGAGTTGACGCAAACAGAGAGAATACTTTTTATAAGATTGTTGCTGCCGCTGAAAAATTAAAGAAACACCAGGTAGAATTTAATATATTAACTGTTCTTACAGGTTATTGTGCAGACCATATTGATGAAATTTATAAGTACTTCCGAAGTAAAGGTTTTCGTTATTTGCAGTTTATTCCGTGTCTGCGACCCTTTGGTGACACAGCTGAATGCGAACTTTATATGACTCCTGAACAGTATAGCAATTTCCTTATAAAATGCTTTAATTACTATGTTAAAGACTATGTACGCGGTCAATACACGAGTATTCGTTGGTTTGATAATATAGTGCATCAGTTTTTAGGAAATCCTACGGAACAATGCGGTATGTGTGGACATTGTATGCACCAATTTGTTGCTGAGGGTAATGGTAATATTTATCCTTGCGATTTTTACTGTACGGACGAATGGCTTTTGGGCAATATCAATGCTGAAAATGAGAATTTTGATACTCTTGCACATTGCGAAAAGGCAATAGAGTTTTTAAAAGAAAGTCTTTCTGTGCCTGATAAATGTAAAGTATGCAAATTCTATCCAGTTTGTCGTGCAGGTGGATGCAAACGGACACGGGCTGACCGCGATTACTGCGAAAGCTATAAAAAATTCTTCTCATCCTGTCTGCCGCTTTTCAGAGCATTTATAAATGAGAAGAAATAATAAAAAAACAGGGGATGTTATCAAAACATCCCCTTGTTGTTTTATTAAAAATAGTAATACAATAAATCTCCAGCCATTGAGCCTACAAGAATCATTATCAAAATAGTAGGAATAAGTGCAATTAATGTCATAACAAGTATACTCTTTGCGTAGTTACGAAGACTCTTGCTTTTTTCTGAACTAAATGCTGTAACCAAAAGCATGATAAAACCAATAATTGGAAGTGCAAAAAGTATGGAATATCCAATATATGCACCAACTGAAACTGGTTTGTACTCTGCTGGTAACATTGCTTCAGTTATTTGCATTGGTTGCTGATATGCTGCCTGATATGGTTGCTGATATGGTGCCTGATATGGCTGTTGATAAGCATTCTGATGTGAAGGTTGATTATTTACTGGTGGTTGATACTGTGGTTGTGCTGGAGCAGAAGCATAAGCTGGAGCTGGTGCTTCTTCCGGCATTTTGGCACCGCATTTTTCGCAGTATACGTTATCGTCCTGATTTTCAAATAAACAAGTTGTACAAATCTTCATTTTAATTTCTCCTTTTCTTTAAAGGGAACACCCCATAAACAAATTATATATTATTCTTTCATTTAATTCAACTGTTTTTTTGCTTATGTTTACCTTCTGCAAAAAATTTCTTTGTTTCTTTTGCAACAACACCTGACAAAGCAAAGAGCGCAATCATATTTGGAATTGCCATAAGTCCGTTGAAAATATCTGCGATTGTCCAAACTGCTGAAATTGTCATGTATGGTCCAATAAACACAGCAAGGATGTATAAATATCTAAACACCTTAACAATCTTTTTATTACCCTTGGTAAGATATTTAAGACAGCTTTCTGAATAGTAATCCCAACCAAGAATTGTTGTGAATGCAAAGAATGTAAGACAAACCATAAGGATAAATGATGTTACTCTTTCCGGTAAGAATGGAATACCTTCGCCAAAGGCATACGATGTTACTCCAACACCTTCAAGTCCTTCTACCTGCCATGCACCAGTAAGAACGATTGAAATGCCTGTCATTGTGCAGATAACAATAGTGTCAAGGAATGTACCTGTCATAGTTACAAGGCCCTGACGAACAGGTTCTTTTGTTTTAGCTGCTGCAGATGCGATAGGTGCAGAACCTAATCCTGCCTCATTTGAGAAAATACCACGTGCAACACCCTTTTGCATAGCAACTAACATTGTACCAACAACACCACCTGTTACTGCTTTTGGATTAAAAGCACCTTTAACAATGAGCTCAATTGCCATTGGAATTTTATCAAGATTTGAGAAAATAAGCATAAGTGCAAAAACTACATAAGCAATTGCCATAAATGGTACAACTATTGTTGCAACATTTGAAATTCTCTTAATACCACCAATAACAACAAGACCCACAACAACTGCAAGGATAATTGATGTAATTATAATAGACCAGGAGTATTCACCGATAAAGGGAATATTTACTGTGTTTGAATTATTTGCATCGAAGAATGAATGTACCGCTGATGAAATACCGTTAACCTGAGTGAATGTACCAATACCCATAAGACCGGCAAGCACGCCGAAAACTGCAAATGCTTTTGCAAGCCATTTCCAATTTTTCCCCATGCCTTTTTCAATATAGTAGAATGGGCCACCCAATGCGTGTCCTTCTTCATCAAAAGTACGATATTTAACCGCAAGAAGACCTTCTGCATATTTTGTTGCCATACCTAAAAACGCTGCTACAAGCATCCAGAAAAGAGCACCTGGCCCACCTGCACAAATTGCAGTAGCAACACCTACGATATTACCCGTACCGATTGTTGCTGAAAGAGCAGTACACAAAGCACCAAAGGATGAAACATCACCTTTACCACCCTCTTCTTCCTTTACCATCCACTTTAAAGCCAATGGCAAATGGAAAACCTGTACAAGTTTTGTTCTGCAGGTAAGCAAAAGTCCACCTACAATAATAAGTACCATCAAAGGTACACCCCACACGAAATCATCAATTGCTACCAAGATATCATTAAAATTCATTTTCTCTTTCTCCTATTCAAAAAAAATAAGGACTGAATGCACAACACACTCAGTCCTGAAAAATCTAAAAAGAAATTTCCGTCCTTTGACCTGAGAGATTAGCATTACGCCTTGCACCTTCGGTATCCACAATGTGGAATTCTCCGGAATATCGTCCACAGACAGTCAGAATACTCTTTCAATCTGCTTCGCACGATTATTAAGTTAATGGAATGATTTTAGTACATTAAAGTCCATTTGTCAAGCCAATTTTCGACTTTTTTCACGATAAAATATAAGTTAATGCCATTATGAGTCCTTCATCTGCTTTTTCGCTCTTTAAAAGCATAATAAGCCCCAATAATAATGCCTTATCCGGCTCGGCAAACAAGGCTTCTAGGGAATTGTTGCTTTTCCTTTGTATCTTTCCTTTTTCGGGTTGCTCACTCTTTCGTGGTTTTTCCTTTTCTTCTTCAAAAACAGTCTTAAAGGAAGGATACGGTGTTTCTTTTGGAAAATTTGGTGGCATATTTGTTACTTTAGGTGATACAGGCTCAGCAAACGACTTGTTGTTACTCTCATGGTTAAATTCTCTTTGTGCGGATTGTGTCACCATATCCGAATTTCGTTTCATTTCACGGACTCTTTCCATTGCTTTTCTCTGCATATCCTGAATTTCTGTGTATGAATAATTACTCATTAAAACATCCCCCTGAGTAGTGGCAAAATCTCCATCAGTTGCAAAAATTTCATAGCTTCATCGGCTTTTTTCTGCCTTTCATCACTAAGCATTGGTTTTAAGTCATTTATAAGCCTTGTTCGATAATCTTCCTTGCCCATTTGTCCCATAACTGACATTATTTTATTCATTGTATTCAAATCAACGGGGAAATTGTTTTTCTCTGTTTCAGTTGGCTTTTTTTCTTCGCTACCTGATAGATTTTTTGTTAAATCCTTGATTTTCGCCATATCTTCATCACTTATTGACGACAGTAAATTTTCGATATCAATCATCTTTATCCTCCATAAATTTTCTTAACAAAGCCTTTGCTTGTGGTGTTGATAAAAGTTGTTCCAACGCCGACCTATCACTCATAACCTCTTGTAATTTCTTAGTCTGTGACGGATTTAATTTCTGTTTAAGAAACTCCTCTGTCTCCTGCTTATTGTTATTTGCTTTTACAGAGTTAATTATTTCATCAAAATTTTTATTATTCATTGAAACCACCACCGTTATATTATATAATATAATATGAACAGTAAAGGAGTGATATGCTTGAGAATACTTGTTTTGTCCGACTCGCACGGTGATTTCTTTTCTATGAAAAAGGCAATAGAAGCTCAACCAACTGCTGAGGTAGTTGTATTTTTAGGTGATGGTCATTTGGATTTTGAACGAGCTAAACCACTCCTTGAAGGAAAGCGAATTTACGAAGTTCGTGGAAACAACGATTTCCATTGTGATTATCCCAAAAATCAAATCATAAACGAGGGTGGACTTAAAATATACATAACCCACGGACATTATGAATATGTTAAAAGTTCATTGAGCAGACTTATTACTCTTTCAAAAAGAAATGGTTGTCAGTTAGCTCTTTACGGTCACAACCACAGACAACAAGAGGACAATGCAGACGGCATTAAACTCTTCTGCCCCGGTGCATTAAAGGATGATGAATATGGTGTTGTTGATATCGTTGACAATGGGTTTTTGTGTATAGGAATAAAAATAAAATAAATAATCAAAACAAAAAAACACCTTGGATTTCTCCAAGGTGTTAATTTTATGGTCTTTTAAAGCCTTACCGCATTAGTCAGCGATGAGTTCGATGATGCACATTTCAGCAGCATCGCCTCTTCTTGGGCCGGTCTTGATTACGCGTGTGTAGCCACCGTTCTTGTCTGCGTACTTTGGAGCTACTTCTTCCATCAACTTCTTAGCTACAGACTCTTTTGTGATGTAAGAGTAAACCTGTCTCTTTGAGTGAAGGTCGCTTGATTTAGCGATTGTAATCATTTTTTCAGCCATAGCCTTTACTTCTTTGGCTCTTGTAACTGTTGTTTCAATCTGACCGTTCTCGATAAGATATGTTACCATACCTCTGAGCATAGCCTTGCGGTGATCGCTTGTTCTGCCGAGTTTTCTTGTTCCTGGCATTCAAAATCACTCCTTTATTATTCGTCTTCCTTACTTAATGAGAGATTTAATGATTCGAGCTTTGCGATAACCTCTTCAAGAGATTTTCTACCAAGGTTTCTAACTCTCATCATATCTTCTTCTGTTCTGTTTGTTAAGTCTTCAACTGTGTTAATGCCTGCACGTTTGAGGCAGTTGAAAGAACGAACTGAAAGGTCAAGTTCTTCAATTGTCATTTCAAGAATCTTGCCCTTTGTATCGTCAGGCTTAACAATCATTGTCTCTGTTTCTCTTGCCTCGTCTGAAAGGTCAACAAAGAGGTCGAGATGGTCTGTAAGGATTTTTGCGCCGAGAGAAACGGCCTCTTGCGCTGAAATTGTACCGTCTGTCCAAGCTTCAAGTGAAAGCTTGTCGTAGTCAGTAATCTGACCAACACGAGTATTTTCAACCGTATAATTTACTTTTAATACGGGTGTATAAATTGAATCTATTGCGATTACGCCGATAACAGGCTGCATAAGCTGCTTGTTTCTTTCTGCTGAAACATAACCTCTGCCCTTATCGCATGTAAGTTCCATTTTAAGAACCCCACCTTCTTCAAGGTTTGCGATTACATGGTCAGGATTAAGGATTTCAACATTAGCATCAGCCTTGATGTCACCTGCAGTAACCTCGCACTTGCCACTTGCGTCGATATACATTGTCTCTGGTCCGTCGCCGTGAATTTTAAGGATAACACCCTTCAAATTCAAAACGATTTCTGTTACATCTTCTTTCACACCGTCAATGGTTGAGAATTCATGAAGAACACCGTCAATTTTTACCGAAGTAATTGCATATCCTGGAAGTGATGACAAAAGTACACGACGAAGGCTGTTGCCAAGTGTTGTACCGTAGCCTCTTTCAAGAGGTTCAACTACAAATTTGCCATAAGTTCCGTCTGCTGTTAAATCAAGTGCTTCAATGCTGGGCTTCTCAATTCCTATCATTCAAAACCCTCCTAACTGAGTACAGAAAAATTATTTCCGCTATTGTTATTATTGTTTCAAGCCTATTATTTAGAATAAAGCTCGACGATAAGATGCTCTTCAACTGGAACAGCGATTTCTTCTCTTTCTGGAAGCTTAACAACCTTAGCTGAAAGCTCTTCTGCATTCTTATCAAGCCATGCAGGAACTGGACGAGATGCGTTTGCTTCAAGAACTTCTTTAATCTTAACGCTATCTTTGCTGTTGTCCTTAATTGATACTACATCGCCTGCTTTAAGAAGGTATGATGGAACGTCAACCTTCTTACCGTTTACACGGAAGTGAGCGTGGATTGTGAGCTGTCTTGCTTCTGCACGAGATGAAGCCCATCCGAGAAGATAAACAACGTTATCAAGACGGCTTTCACAAATCTTCAAAAGGTTTTCACCGACAATACCCTGACGCTTTTCAGCCATCAAGAAATATTTATAGAACTGTCCTTCCTGAATACCGTAGTAACGCTTAGCAGTCTGTTTTGCACGAAGCTGCAAGCCGTATTCAGAAACTTTTTTACGGTTCTGGCCGTGCTGACCAGGAGCGTATGAACGTCTCTCAAGAGCACATTTACCAGTATAGCAACGGTCGCCTTTAAGGAAAAGTTTCTTTCCTTCACGACGGCAGAGCTTACAAACCGCACCGGTATATCTTGCCATAATCTGTTACCTCCAAATTTCTGTTATACACGTCTTCTCTTAGGTGGGCGGCAGCCGTTGTGAGGGATTGGAGTTACGTCTTTAATCATTGTAACTTCAAGGCCTACTGTCTGCAATGCACGGATTGCAGCTTCACGTCCTGAACCCGGACCCTTAACGTATACTTCTACGGTTTTCATACCGTGGTCAATCGCAACCTTAGCTGCTGTTTCAGCAGCTGTCTGTGCAGCGAATGGTGTAGATTTTCTTGAGCCTCTGAAGCCCATTTCACCAGCGCTTGCCCATGATACAGCGTTACCCTGTGTGTCAGTAATTGTAACGATTGTATTATTGAAGGTGGACTGAATATGAACTGCGCCTTTTTCAATGTTTTTCTTTTCGCGACGTCTGCGTGTTGCAGCGCCCTTCTTAACCTGAGCTTTTGCCATTATAAAGTCCCTCCTTCTTACTTCTTCTTGTTAGCGATTGTCTTCTTTGGTCCCTTACGTGTACGAGCATTTGTCTTTGAACGCTGACCTCTTACTGGGAGATTCTTGCGGTGACGAACGCCTCTGTAGCAACCAATTTCAACAAGTCTTTTAATATCAAATGCTGTTTCTCTTCTGAGGTCACCTTCAACTGTTACATTCTTTTCGATGTACTCACGAAGTTTTGAAACGTCTTCTTCGGTTAAATCCTTAACACGAGTGTCTGGATTGATACCTGTTGCAGCAACAATGTCGCTGGCTGTTTTTCTGCCTATACCATAGATGTATGTGAGACCGATTTCGATTCTCTTTTCTCTTGGTAAGTCAACACCTGAAATACGAGCCATTTACAGTTGCACCTCCATTTTCAAAATGTGGCTTTTTATAAGCCTTTTATGGTTTTTTACAATTCATCGTTCCTTAGTACTTTAGAAACGATTGAGCGAAAGCTCTAAGACAAATTCAAGCTGCTCTGCAGTTGCAGCTCATTGCGATTTATCTTAGCCCTGACGCTGCTTGTGCTTAGGGTTTTCACAGATAACCATGATTTTGCCCTTGCGCTTAATTACTTTGCACTTTTCGCAAATTTTCTTGACAGAAGGTCTAACTTTCATTTAATTTACCTCCTCATAAAATGCTGTCAATATTTTCTTACTTTGAACGCCATGTAATTCTGCCATTGTTAAGGTCGTAAGGTGAAAGTTCAACTGTAACCTTATCTCCTGGAAGAATTCTGATGTAGTTCATACGAAGTTTACCCGAAATTCGAGCATGTACTTTGTGTCCGTTTTCAAGCTCTACAATAAAGAATGTATTAGGAAGAGCTTCAACGACTGTACCTTCAACTTCAATCATGTCTTGTTTTGCCATAAGTTTAAACCTCTTTCGATAATGCTTTTCTCAATGCCCTGTCCGTTGAGCACATAATATCAGAAATTTGTTCACCTGTTTTTTTAACGTGTTTTGGATTTTTTCGCTTGGGACTTGCAAGCTTTCTTTCCTTACCGTCACAAAGATAAACATATTTTTCATCAAATGCTAACACACACATAAGCCTTTCTTTTTCTCGGCCAGCCGTACAAACGACTAACTCACCTTTACAGAACTCCATAAGTCACCTCATTAAAGTTTTGTAAGAATTATTGGTTCGCCCTTTGTAATTGCTATTGTGTGTTCAAAGTGAGCGGACAGTTTGCCGTCAAGCGTTTTGACGGTCCAACCGTCAGGCAAACATTTAATTGCTTTTGAACCTAAGTTTATCATTGGTTCGATAGCAATTGTCATTCCGGGGAGAAGTCTTTGACCTCTTCCCGCTGTTCCGTAGTTAGGAACTGACGGGTCTTCGTGAAGATGTGTTCCTACGCCATGTCCAGTGTATTCACGGACAACTGAGTAACCTCTTTCTTCACAGTAGGACTGAATTGCAAACGCTATATCACCGATTCTGTTGCCTGCGACAGCCTGTTCAATGCCTTTATAAAGGCTTTCTCTCGTTGTGTCGCACAGCCGCTTCGCTTCATCGGAAATTTTTCCGCAAGCGAAAGTAGCAGCATTGTCGCCGTTATAGCCGTTTACCTTAGCCCCTAAATCGATACTGACAATATCGCCTTCCATAAGCACTCGTTTTTTTGAAGGAATGCCATGGATGACCTCGTCATTTATGGAAATACATGCGGTAGCAGGAAAACCGTTATAATTCAAAAAGTTTGGTTCAGCACCTTGCTTTTTGATGTAGTTATAAGCAATACGGTCAATCTCATAGGTTGTTATACCCGGTTTAACCGCCTCACCTGCTACCTGTAATGCTTCTGCGGAAATCTGACAAGCCTTACGCATCATCTCAATTTCTTTTGCAGTTCTAAGCACTATCATGTTAATCCTCCAATGCTTTAAAGACAAGAGCAGTTGTATCTTTAACTTCTTCCTGTCCTTCTACTATTACAAGCTTACCTGTCTTTGAATAGTAGTCCTTAAGTGGCTCTGTCTGTTCGTGATAAACGTTAAGTCTGTCAAGAACTGTTTCAGGACTGTCATCCTTACGCTGAACAAGTTCGTCGCCACAAGCGTCACAGATGCCTTCTTTAGCTGGCTTTTTGTATTCAAGGTGATAAGTTGCACCACACTTTAAGCAAACACGTCTGCCTGAAAGTCTTGCAGCAATCTTTTCATCTGGAACTTCGATATCAACAACCTTGTCGATTACGATGCCCATGCTATCAAGAGCCTCTGCCTGTGGTATTGTTCTTGGAAAACCGTCAAGAATGAAACCGTTTGCACAGTCACTTTCTGCAAGTCTTTCCTTGATAATACCTATAACAACATCATCAGGAACTAACTTTCCGGCATCGATATAGGACTTAGCTTTAAGTCCCATATCTGTACCGTTTTTAAGAGCTTCTCTGATGATATTACCTGTTGACACAGCAGGGATATTGTATTTTTCACAAATCTTTTCTGCCTGTGTACCTTTTCCTGCGCCCGGTGCGCCGAGAAGGATTAAGTTCATACCATTTACCTCCAAATTAATCAAGGAAGCCTTTATAGTGACGCATCATCATCTGGCTTTCAAGCTGTTTCTGTGTTTCAAGAGCAACACCAACCATAATAATGATTGATGTACCACCAATTGCAAGGTTCATCTGTGCACCTAAAAGGCCTGCAAGCTGTGAATAGAGAATTGGGAACATAGCAACAACGCTAAGAAGAAGAGCGCCGATGAGTGTCAATCTATTAAGAATGTTCTGAATATAAGTTGAGGTTGGTTTACCAGGACGAATACCTGGGATTGAACCACTGTTCTTACGAAGATTCTCTGCCATTTCTACTGGGTTGTACTGAATTGTAGCATAGAAATATGCAAAGAAGATAATCATTAAGAAATAAAGTGTACCATATACGGGATGTGTCTGACCAAGCCATACCATTGTAAGCTTGTGCCAGAATGTACCTTCTGTAGTACCTGTAAACATAGCGATTGTAGGAAGAAGTGAAAGGATTGAACCTGCAAAGATAACAGGAAGAACACCGCACATATTTACCTTGATTGGCATATGTGTGCTCTGTCCACCGTACATCTTACGACCTACAACACGTTTTGCGTACTGAATCGGAATTTTTCTTTCTGCATTGTCCATCCAAACAATGAAGAAAATCATACCAATAAGTGCAATTGCTGCGATTGGAACAAGCACATAGTACTGACCCTTGCTACCACCCATGTCAAGGTACTGGAAGAGACCAGCAATTGTTGTTGGCATACGAGCTACGATACCTGCGAAAAGAATCATTGAAATACCGTTACCGATACCCTTTTCATTGATTAATTCGCCAAGCCACATTACGATAGCTGTACCAACCGTGTAGCAAAGAATAACAACTACTGCCTGGAACACTGCCCAGAAACCTGTGAATTCTTTACCACTTGTATCTGTCATCAAGAAACCTTGTGATTTGATGAAGAAGTAGTATGCAATACTCTGTGCAAGGCCAAGGCCAAGAGCAGAATAACGTGTAATCTTATTCATCTTCTTTCTGCCTTCTTCGCCCTCTTTAGAAAGATTCTGAAGATAAGGGATTGCAACAGCAAGAAGCTGGATAATGATTGATGCGTTAATATATGGTGTGATTGAAAGTGCAAACAATGTACCATAGTTAAATGCATTACCTGTCATCATTGAAAGGTAAGTAACAAAAGTACCTGCAGCAGCCTCTCCGAAAATACCATGTTCATCCGTTACGATATCAACGAATGGAACAGGCATTGCTGAACCGATTCTGTAAATTAAAAGTATGAGTGCTGTGAAAAGAAGTTTCTTTCTTAAATCAACAATCTTCCACGCATTAATAAAAGTACGGAACACGGTTAAATCACCTCAGCCTTTCCGCCTGCTGCTTCGATTTTCTGCTTAGCAGATTCTGAATAAGCGTTAACCTGAACAGTAAGCTTTTTGCTGAGTTCACCATTTCCTAATACTTTAACTCCGTCAAGAGCTTTCTTTACAAGGCCTGCTTCAACGAGTGCCTCGATTGTAACTGTTGTGCCATCCTCAAATACGTTGAGAGCTGAAACATTAACAGCTGCGATTTCCTTTGCGAAGATGTTGTTAAATCCACGCTTTGGAATTCTTCTCTGTAAAGGCATCTGGCCACCTTCGAAGCCAACCTGCATACCTCTACCTGCACGGGCTTTTTGACCCTTGTGACCTTTACCTGCTGTTTTACCTTGACCAGAAGCAGCACCACGACCGATACGCTTTACGTCTTTCTTTGAACCAGCAGATGGTGAAAGTTCGTGCAATTTCATATTGTGCACCTCCTTAAGCCTTTGTAACCTCTAAAAGATGAGAGATTTTCTTAATCTTACCTTGTGTTTGAGCGTTATCAGGTTGTTCTGATACATCGCCAATTTTGCGGAGACCAAGTGCATAAGCGGTGGCAATTTGGTCTTTTTTGCTTCCGATAAGACTCTTTACGAGTTTAACCTGAATTTTATCCATTTTGTCCACCCTTCCTTATTCAACAATCTCTTTAACTGATTTGCCGCGGATAGCAGCAACTTCCTCAGCTGTGCGAAGCTTTGAAAGTCCGTCAATAGTAGCACGTACTACATTGCATGGGTTATTTGAACGAAGTGCCTTTGAACGAATGTCCTTAATACCAACTGTTTCAACAACAGCACGAACAGGTCCGCCAGCGATAACACCTGTACCAGGTGCAGCAGGCTTCATAAGAACTACGCCTGCGCCAAATTTACCAATAATTTCGTGTGGGATTGTTGTGCCTTTAAGAGCAACCTTGATAAGGTTCTTCTTAGCAGCTTCAATACCCTTACGGATTGCATCTGGAACTTCGCCTGATTTACCAAGACCGAAGCCTACGATGCCGTTACCATCACCTACAACAACCAAAGCGGAGAATTTCATAATACGGCCGCCCTTAACTGTCTTTGAAACACGGTTGATAGCAACTACTCTTTCTTGAAGTTCAAGTGTTGATGCGTCAATAATAGCCATTTTAATTTTCTCCTTTCCTTAGAAGTTGAGGCCGCCCTCACGGGCACCTTCTGCGAGAGCTGCTACTCTACCTGTGTAAACGTAACCGCCTCTGTCAAATACAACATCTGTGATGTTCTTTTCTTTTGCTCTTTCTGCAAGGATTTTGCCAACTTCTTTAGCAGCATCCTTGTTTCCGCCGTAATTTGCGAAGTCCTTCTCTGTTGATGAAGCGCTTACAAGTGTAACACCTGCAACGTCGTCAATCAACTGAGCATAGATATGCTGGAGAGAACGGAACACATTAAGGCGTGGGCACTCAGCTGTGCCTGAAATCTTAGCGCGGACTCTCTTATGTCTCTTGAGTCTTGCCGCGTTTGTATCTGGTCTGTTAACCATAGCTTTACTCTCCTCCTATTATTTGCCCTTACCGGCTTTACCTTCTTTACGACGGATATGCTCGTCAGCATACTTGATACCCTTGCCCTTATATGGCTCTGGTGGTCTCTTTTCGCGAACTTCTGCTGCGAACTGACCAACTGTCTGCTTGTCAGGACCTGAGATAACAATCTTGTTAGGTGTAGGAGTCTCAACTGTGATTCCTTCTGGAGCAGGCATAATTACCTGATGTGAGAAACCAATGTTAAGAACAAGGTCCTTACCCTGAACTGATACACGGTAACCAACGCCATTAACTTCGAGTTCCTTTTTGTAACCCTTCTCAACGCCTTCAACCATGTTAGCGATGAGTGTACGTGTAAGACCGTGGAGTGATTTGTTGAGGTTTGAATCGTCTGGACGAGTTACTTTAACAACTGCGCCGTCGAATTCAACCTTCATGTTGCTGTGCACTGTTTTAGTAAGAGTACCCTTAGGACCTTTAACGGTAACAGTGCTGCCATCTACTTTAACTTCTACCCCTGCTGGAATAGCAACTGGGTTTCTGCCTATACGTGACATTTACTGTACCTCCTTACCAAACGAATGCGAGAACTTCGCCACCTACGTTAAGTTTGCGAGCCTCTTTATCTGTCATAACACCCTTTGATGTTGAAAGGATTGCAATACCAAGACCTTTCATTACCTTAGGCATGTCTTCACAGTTTGTGTAAATACGTAAACCTGGCTTTGAAACTCTTCTAAGACCTGTGATTACGCTTGACTTGTTAGGACCGTACTTGAGAGCGATTTCGATAACGCCCTGTTTGCCGTCTTCCTCTACTGTAAATCCTTTGATGTAACCTTCATCAACAAGAATTTGAGCAATCGCTTTCTTCATGTTTGATGCAGGCACTTTCACTGTATCATGCTTTGCGGAATTCGCATTACGGATTCTGGTGAGCATATCACCGATTGCATCTGTAATTTGCATAATGAGTTACCTCCTATAATTTTAGATTGCTCTATTACCAGCTTGATTTTTTCACGCCAGGAATCTGACCTGCGTGTGCTAACTCTCTGAAGCAAATACGGCAAACGCCATATTTACGGAGGTAAGCATGTGGTCTACCACAGATTTTGCATCTGTTGTAAGCTCTTGTTGAATACTTTGCAGCTCTCTGCTGCTTAACTTTCATCGCTGTCTTTGCCACTGTCTACCCCTCCTTATTTAGCAAATGGTGCACCCATGAGTGTTAAAAGCTCACGAGCTTCTTCATCTGTGTTAGCTGTTGTTACGAAGCAAATATCCATGCCACGTACCTTATCAATCTTATCGTAATCGATTTCAGGGAAAATCAACTGTTCCTTAACGCCCATTGAGTAGTTACCTCTACCATCGAATGAGTTAGGGTTGATACCTCTGAAGTCACGAACGCGAGGAAGAGCAAGGTTGAAGAATCTGTCGATGAATTCATACATCTTGTCGCCTCTAAGTGTTACTTTAACGCCGATTGTCATACCTTCACGAAGCTTGAAGTTAGCAACTGATTTCTTAGCAACGCACTTAACTGGTTTCTGACCTGTGATTTTTGCAAGGTCACCGATAATTGCGTCAACAACTTTCGCGTTGTCCTTAGCTTCGCCACATCCAACGTTGATAATTACCTTATCAATCTTTGGAATCTGCATAACGCTCTTGTAGTTGAACTTCTTCTGAAGTGCAGGAACAACGTCGGCTTTGTACATTTCTCTAAGTCTAACTGCCATTTTATTGTTCCTCCTTATTCAAACTTTGCACCGCAGTTTGCTTTTTTGCAAACACGATACTTCTTTTTCTTACCGTCTTTGTCAGCTTCAATTACGTGACCTACTCTTGTAGGCTGTTTGCACTTAGGACAAACAAGCTGAACTTTATCAGCGTAAAGAGCACTTTCTGCCTTGATGATACCACCCTGTTCACCCATCTTGCGAGGTTTAACGTGCTTAGATACCATATTTACGCCTTCAACAATAACTTTGCCTTCTGAAGGGCTTACTTCAAGTACCTTGCCCTTCTTGCCACGGTCTTTACCGTTGATAACGATAACTTCGTCACCTGTTCTAACATGAACCTTATTCATTTAGGGCACCTCCTTAAAGTACTTCTGGAGCGAGTGAAAGGATTTTCATATAGTCCTTATCACGAAGCTCTCTTGCTACTGGCCCAAAGATACGAGTACCTTTTGGGTTTTTGTCTTCTTTGATAATAACTGCTGCGTTTTCGTCGAAACGGATATATGTTCCGTCATCTCTGCGAACGCCTTTTACTGAACGAACAACGACTGCTTTCACAACATCGCCTTTTTTAACAACGCCGCCTGGTGCTGCTTTCTTAACAGATGCTACGATAACATCGCCGATGTTAGCATATCTTCTACCTGAACCACCGAGAACTCGGATGCACATAATTTCTTTTGCACCTGTGTTGTCGGCAACCTTGAGGTAAGTTTGCTGCTGTATCACAATGATTGCCTCCTTTAATTACTTAGCTTTCTCGATAATTTCAGCAACACGCCATCTCTTATCTTTTGAAAGTGGACGTGTTTCCATTACTAATACTCTGTCGCCTACACCGCATTCGTTATTTTCGTCGTGAGCCTTGAGCTTCACTGTCTTGTTAACGATTTTGCCGTAAAGAGGATGCTTAACTCTGTCCTTGATTGAAACAACAACAGTTTTGTCCATCTTATCGCTTGTTACGATGCCGACTAATGTTTTTCTGAGGTTTCTTTCCATTTTGAACGCCCTCCCTTTCCTTAAGACTCACTGCCGTGAAGTTCAATATCGCGAATTACTGTTTTAACTCTTGCGATATCCTTCTTAACAGCACTGATTCTCATAGGATTTTCGAGTTGGTTGATGGCTTGTTGAAAACGAAGCTTGAAAAGTTCGTCTTTAAGCTCTAAGAGCTTTGCATCCAACTCTTTTGCAGAGAGGTTTCTAATCTCGCTTGCTTTCATTACTGCTCACCACCCTGTTCTTCTTTAGTTACAAACTTACATTTTACTGGAAGTTTCATAGCTGCAAGACGCATAGCCTCACGAGCAACTTCCTCTGAAACGCCCTTGATTTCGAACATTACGCGACCGGGCTTAACAACTGCTACCCAATATTCTGGAGAACCTTTACCTGAACCCATTCGAGTTTCAGCTGGTTTCTCTGTAATTGGCTTGTCTGGGAAAATCTTAATCCAAACCTGACCGCCACGCTTGATGTAACGAGTCATAGCAATACGAGCTGCTTCGATTTGGTTAGATGTAATCCATGCTGGTTCAAGAGACACAAGACCGAAATCACCATAAGTAACTTGAGTACCTCTTGAAGCTTTACCTGTCAAACGTCCTCTGTGAACGCGACGGTATTTTACTCTCTTAGGTAAAAGCATTATTTTGTGCCTCCTTCTTTACGTGATTTGCGGCTTTCGTGAAGAACTTCGCCTTTGTAAATCCATACTTTAACACCGAGTTTACCGTATGTTGTGTTTGCTTCTGCAAAACCATAATCGATGTCAGCACGAATTGTCTGAAGTGGAATAGTACCTTCATGATACTGTTCTGAACGAGCGATTTCAGCACCGCCGATACGACCGCTAACCTGAGTTTTGATACCCTTTGCACCAAGTCTCATTGTTCTGCCGATTGACTGCTTAAGAGCTCTTCTGAAAGAAATTCTTCTTTCAAGCTGTGAAGCAATGCTTTCAGCAACGAGCTGTGCATTGAGGTCTGGCTGCTTAACTTCAACGATATTGATGAAAACTTCTTTATCGCCGCCAAGCATCTTTTTACATGTGTCTTTAAGTTTTTCAATCTCTGCACCCTGACGGCCGATTACCATGCCAGGCTTTGCGCAGTGAATGTTGATGCGAACTCTTTTTGCATCTCTTTCGATTTCTACCTTTGGAACACCTGCAGGAGCGAGTGTCTTAAGGAGATATTCACGAAGCTCGTAGTCAGAAACAAGTGTGTCGCCGAAGCTTGACTTGTCTGCATACCAGCGTGATTCCCAGTTTTTAATAACGCCGATTCTTAAACCGGTTGGATTAACTTTCTGGCCCATAACTTAACCTCCTCCTTATTCTGCTTCCTTAAGTGTGATGTTGATATGTGATGTTTTCTTGTTGATTCTGTAAGCTCTACCCTTGTCACGAGCTCTGATTCTCTTAAGAGTAGGACCCTGGTCAACTGAACAAGCTGCAACATAGAGTCTTGAAACGTCCATGTTCTTCATCTCTGCGTTAGCCATAGCTGACTTGAGAAGCTTGTAAAGTGGTTCACACGCAGCCTTAGGTGTGTATTTAAGAATCGCCATTGCTTCATCACATGGTTTATTTCTGATAAGGTTAAGAACAATCTTTACCTTACGTGGTGCAATTCGCACAAAAGTAACTTTTGCTGTTGCTTCCATTATTTAATACACTCCTTTCGACTTATTTACCGTTGTTAGATGTTTTTGAACCTGCATGACCTTTGTAAGTTCTTGTAGGTGCAAATTCGCCTAATTTGTGGCCAACCATGTCTTCTGTAACATATACAGGAACATGCTTTCTACCATCATGTACCGCAAATGTATGACCAACAAAATCTGGGAAAATTGTTGAGCTGCGGCTCCATGTCTTAATAGCGATTTTCTCGCCATTTGCATTCATTGCTTCGACCTTTTTCATAAGACTATCTTCTACATAAGGTCCTTTTTTAGTACTTCTACTCATTTAAATGACAGCTCCTTTCCCATTATTTACCGTTACGACGCTTTACGATAAGCTTGTCGGAACTCTTCTTCTTGTTTCTTGTCTTGTAACCAAGAGCTGGTTTACCCCATGGTGTGCAAGGACCTGGACGACCGATTGGTGACTTACCTTCACCACCACCGTGAGGGTGGTCGTTAGGGTTCATAACAGAACCACGAACTGTTGGACGGATACCCATGTGACGTGTACGACCTGCTTTACCGATTTTAACGTTTTCGTGGTCAGCATTTCCTACTGTACCAACTGTTGCCATACATGTTGCAGGAACGTTTCTAAGTTCACCTGAAGGAAGTCTGAGAAGTGCATAAATGCCTTCTTTAGCCATGAGCTGTGCTGCGTTACCAGCTGCTCTTGCTAACTGACCGCCTCTACCTGGGTAAAGTTCTACGTTGTGTACGAATGTACCTGTTGGGATGTTTGTAAGAGGAAGTGCGTTACCTGGCTTGATGTCAGCGTCTGCACCTGCTGCTACTGTATCGCCTACTTTAAGGCCTACAGGAGCAAGGATGTATCTCTTTTCACCATCTTCGTACTGAACGAGAGCGATATGAGCTGAACGGTTTGGGTCATACTCAAGTGTTAATACTGTTGCAGCGCCCATCTTATCTCTCTTGAAGTCGATAATACGGTACTTTCTGCGGTTTCCGCCACCGTGATGACGAACTGTAATTCTTCCGTAGCTGTTACGGCCTGAGTGCTTTTTAAGAGGAGCAAGAAGACTTCTCTCTGGAGCAACCTTTGAAAGCTCGGAATAATCTGTAACCGACATGTTACGTCTAGCATTTGTTGTCGGTTTGAAGACTTTAATCGACATTTCTTTCATCTCCTTTGTTAATTTTAATAATATGGAGTGGCTCTAGAGCCTGTCAGGAAGCTTTGCGGAGTATGTCGAAACTCCATACCTTACCGCCTGACCTCAAAATCATTACATCATTCCGTCAAAGAACTCGATTGTCTTTGAATCTGCTGTCAAAGTTACGATAGCCTTTTTCCAAGAAGCCTTGAAGCCCTCGAAACGACCGTAGCGTCTTAACTGACCACGTACGTTCATTGTGTTAACTTTTTCAACTTTTACACCGAAAAGTGTTTCAACAGCTTTTGCGATGTCAACCTTAGTTGCATCCTTAGCAACTTTGAATGTGTACTTTTTGTCTGCAGTGCCCATCATTGACTCTTCAGTAATAACGGGAGCGAGGATAATTTCCTGTGCAAGTTTCATTATGCGTAAACCTCCTCAATTTTTGCTACTGCATCCTTAAGAACTACGATTTTGTCGCAGTTAAGAATGTCATAAACATTAAGTGTGTTTACAAGAGTTGTGTTAACACCAGCGATGTTTCTTGCGCTCTTATAAACTACGTCATTTTTCTCAGGAAGAACGATAAGTGTTTTCTTGCCAGCTTCGATAGCTGCGAGAACGTTTGCCATTTCCTTTGTTTTGATTGCATCCATGTTGAATGAATCAAGAACAATCATTTCATCAGCTGCAACTTTTGAAGAAAGAGCTGATTTCATAGCAAGTCTTCTTACCTTCTTGTTGATTGAGAAGCCGTAAGCACGTGGCTTAGGACCAAATGTGATACCACCATGTGTCCACTGAGGAGCTCTTGTTGAACCCTGACGAGCTCTACCTGTGCCCTTCTGTCTCCATGGTTTCTTACCGCCACCAGACACCTCTGCACGAGTGAGAGTTGACTGTGTACCCTGACGCTGATGTGCCAAGTAATTAACTACTACAAGGTGCATTGCTGATTTGTTTGGCTCGATAGCGAAAATGCCGTCGTTAAGCTCGATATCAGAAACTTTCTTGCCCTTTGTATCTACTACTGCTAATTTAGCCATTTCTTAACTCTCCTCTCTTACTTTGATTTAACTGAGTCTGCGATAACAACGATACCGTTCTTAGGACCTGGAATAGCGCCCTTAATAGCGATGAGGTTGTTTTCTACGTCTACCTTAACGATGTCAAGGTTTTGTACTGTAACTTTTTCAGCACCGAGATGACCAGCCATCTTCTTGCCTTTAAAGATACGAGCTGGATCGATAACGCCGAGTGAACCACCGTGACGGTGAACAGGGCCTGTACCGTGAGTTTCCTTAAGACGTGAGAAGTTCCAACGCTTAATTACGCCTGCTGTACCCTTACCTTTGCTTGTTCCTACAACGTCAACTCTGTCGCCTACTGCGAAGATGTCAGCCTTGAGGACGTCACCTACGTTTACTGAATCTGTGTCTGCAAGTCTGAATTCCTTGAGCACTTTCTTTGGAGCAACGTCAGCCTTCTTGAAGTGACCTGCCATTGGCTTGTTCACCTTTGTAACTTTAACGTCGCCAAAACCAACCTGAACTGCTGCATAGCCGTCGTTCTCGATTGTTTTCTTCTGCACTACTGTGCATGGACCAGCTTCAACAACTGTAACAGGAATTACTTTACCGTTTTCGTCGAAGAGCTGTGTCATACCGATTTTTTTACCGATAAGACCTTTGTTCATTTCTATTTCCTCCTTTGGTTATTGGTCGGTTTTTCACCGACTTGACCTTGCTTGGTGTTTTTCTTTTGATTAGAGTTTAATCTCGATATCTACACCAGCAGGAAGCTCAAGACTTGTAAGAGCTTCAACAGTTTTGTTTGAAGGTCTTAAAATGTCGATAAGCCTTTTGTGTGTTCTCTGCTCAAACTGTTCACGGCTGTCCTTGTACTTATGAACAGCGCGAAGGATTGTTACGATTTCCTTTTCTGTAGGAAGTGGAACTGGACCTGAAACCTGAGCGCCTGTACGCTTTGCAGTTTCAACAATCTTCTCAGCTGCCTTATCTACAAGGTCATGGTCGTAACCCTTGAGTCTGATTCTGATTTTCTTACCTTTTGTTGCTGCCATTTTGTTTTCCTCCTAATTTACTGGGCACGTTATTTTACTTGCAACTCATCCGGGTGTTTCCACCCTTCCGTTTTTAAAACCGAAAAATCGGTTCTGATTTTTCGGACGGCGTAAAATAGCGCAGAATGCTCCTGCAAGTACCGTTACGGCACAGTTGGGGTATGCCGCAAGGTTTTTAAAGCATTATTGGTCGCCCGATTTAAAATCAGACATACTCCACGGTAATTCCCTGCATCGTCGTGCAGCCACCTACCGCTTCATCGCATATCGTTTTCTGTGATTTGGGCAGAATTCGCCCAAAGCCGCAGAATGCTTATATATTTTAGCATACACTTAGTAAAATTGCAAGAACTTTTTTAAAAAAATTTGTGAAAAATGCAGATTTTTTTCACAACATAGAATCTGCACAACATCTTGTGTTTTCGTCTGTTTTTACCACTAAATTTATATGTTTTTTGACTGCCAAAATCACATATATATAATATGTTTAGTAAAAAACTCTCGAAAAAGAAAAAATACGGTAGATTTCTTCTCTACCGTATCTTATATTTTATTCTATTTGTTTGCAGCACATGCAAGAGCTTCATCAATATGAGCACAGAAATTATCTGAACCAACTTTGTCGTAAAATCCTGCTTTTTTCATAGCATTAAGAGGTTGCTCGTTTACGTGAGAAAGAATAAGTGCTATTCCTTTACTCTGGCATTTCTTATAAAGGGTTTCAAGAGAGTGCATTGCAGTTGCATCAATTGCATTAACACCTCTCATTCGCAATACAAGACAATTTGTATATTCCTTTAACTGAATATCAAGAATTTTGTCCGCTGCGCCAAAGAACAACGGTCCACTAATTTCATAAACACGGACATTCTTTGGAACAGCTTTCAAATCAAGACTGTCCGTATCATTTTCGCTGTCCACGTATTTCCAGCCTGTTACCGCTGTTTCCTCGCTCATTCGTTTCATAAAGAGCATAGCAGCAAGAAGCATACCAACTTCAATAGCAATAACCAAATCAAAGATAACCGTAAGTCCAAATGTTATTACCATAACGATAATATCATTTTTTGGTGCTGTCTTTACTATATGTACAAACTTTTTCCACTCGCTCATATTGTAGGCAACCATAAAGAGGATTGCTGCAATAGTTGGCATTGGAATAAGTCCTGCCAAAGGCATGAGAAATAAAAGTACCAATAAAAGCACAACTGCGTGCACCATACCTGCCACAGGAGTTCTACCTCCGTTTTTTGCATTAGCTGCAGTTCTTGCGATTGCGCCGGTTGCAGGGATTCCACCAAACAATACAGATGCAATATTACCCACGCCCTGTGCTACAAGTTCAGCATTTGAGTTATGACGTGAATTCACCATACTATCTGCAACAACGCAGGAAAGCAAAGATTCAATAGCAGCAAGAATTGCTATTGTAAATGCGTCAGGCAAAACCGCTGACACTTTTGCAAAACTGAATTCCATTCCCGAAAGTGCGAATTTTGGGAAACCTGACGGAATTGTATATAACTCACCTATTGTGAAAACTCCATTGTCAAGTGATGGAATAAATTTAACCATCAATGCACCAACAATAACAGCGATAAGTGATGGTGGGATTTTCTTTTCAAATTTAGGATATATAATAAGTATAGCAAGAGAAACTGCACCAACTAAAAGTGCTTGCCAACTGAAAGTACCAATAGCATGGATATTTGCCTCAATTTTTTCAATCGCCTCAATAGGTTTTACCCCATCAGCATACTGCAAACCCAAGAAATCTTTAATCTGACCGATGAAGATTGTAACTGCAATACCTGCAGTAAAGCCCGTTGTGATTGTGTAAGGGATAAACTTAATCAAGGAGCCTAATTTAAACACACCCATAAGAATTAAGAATATACCTGCAAGGATTGTGGCGATAATTAAGCCTTCCATACCTTGAGTTGCCACAATTCCTGCAACAACAGTTGCAAAGGCAGCAGTAGGTCCTGCAATCTGCACACGGCTACCACCTAAAAAGGAAACCATAAAGCCTGCAAAAATCGCAGTATAAACACCACATGCCGGTTCAACACCCGATGCTACTGCTAAAGCAATTGACAATGGTAATGCAATAATTGCAACTATGACACCTGCTACAATATCCTTTATAGCCTGTTCCTTTGAATAGTTTTTCATTGTGCTGAAAAACTTTGGTTTAAGATAAAATTTCTTCATATAATCACACCCGTTTAATACTAAACTAAATCGCCGAAGAGAATATTATCACTTTTGTGCCGTTGAGTCAATAAGTAAATGACAATTCCGATTACAAATTGGAGTTTGTAGAATTGTTTAATTGAGTTATTCTCGGCTCCCCTGAAAGGGGAGCTGGATTGCCAAAGGCAAGACTGAGGGGTTTATTTGCACATTATTATAACCCCTCTGTCACTTCGTGACATCTCCCCTTTCAGGGGAGACAAGAAATCAGATGAGCCCGACAAATTCAAATTTGTATGCTTAAATGAAAAATGGTGGAGTCGAGACCCCACCCTATCTTTTTATTCAACTATTTACCTGTCCCGTATATGCTTGAACAAGGACTTTGAGTTGCTCAACCGTATCAAATTTTGCTCCTGATTCCACAATGGCTGACCTTATTGAAATTGGCAAAGCATCAAAATAGGCCTTTGTTTCCATATTCATATTATTCATAAAAAATCACCTCGGTAATATTTTACCAAGGTGATTTCACTTTATACATTATAAAACCTTTGACAAGAAATCTTTAAGTCTGTCATTCTGTGGATTTTCGAAGAAATCTTTTGGATTGTTTTCTTCAATAATTCTACCACCATCCATAAAGATAACTCTTGTACCAACTTCACGAGCAAATCCCATTTCGTGAGTAACAACAACCATTGTCATACCCGCACGAGCAAGGTCTTTCATAACATCAAGAACTTCGCCAACCATTTCAGGGTCAAGTGCCGATGTTGGTTCGTCAAAAAGCATAACTTCCGGTTCCATACAAAGGGCACGAACAATAGCAACACGCTGTTTTTGACCACCTGAGAGCTGACTTGGATATGCTTCTGCTCTATCTTCAAGTCCTACTCTTTTCAACAATGTCAATGCCTTCTCATTTGCTTCTTCCTTACTTTTCTTAAGAAGCTGTGTGGGAGCAATCGTCATATTTTTTATGATGTTCATATTGTTGAAGAGGTTGAAATGCTGGAACACCATACCCATCTTCTGACGGTGAATGTTAATATCAACCTTTTTATCGGTAATGTTGACACCATTGAAATTAATTGTTCCGTCCGTAGGCATTTCAAGAAGATTCAATGAACGGAGAAATGTTGATTTACCGCTTCCGGAGGGACCGATTATAACAACAACTTCGCCCTTCTTGATATCAGCATCAATACCATCAAGAGCTTTAACCTGTCCACCCAGATAATATTTCTTAAGTCCTCTGACTTCAATAATATTATCGCTCATTACGACGAAGCCTCCTTTCAATGATAGCAACAATTTTGGTAAGAAGAACGACTGTCACAAGATATACAATTGCAACTGCTATAAGAGGCATAAATGCTTCAAAAGTTATACCTCTAATTCTTTCGCCTGCTTTTGTAAGGTCAAGAATTCCTACATAACCTGCAATTGATGTCTCCTTAAAAAGAGCAATAAGCTCGTTGAGGAGTGTCGGCAAAGTTGACTTGACTGTCTGAGGTATCACAACGTGTACCATTGTCTGAAAATAACTGAATCCCAATGAACGACCTGCCTCAAACTGACCATTGTCGATTGACATAATACCGCCACGGAAAATTTCGGCAACATAGGCACCGGAATTAAGTCCGAAAGCAACAATTGCAATAGGAATATCCTCTGCAGAAACCATAATTACAAAATACCATATCATAAGTTGAACAACAACAGGTATGCCTCGCATAACTGTTATATAAATTTTTGCAATTGCATTAAGGAGTTTGAGAACATAATAACCTATGCCACCCCTGATTTTCATAGATTCTTCATTCTTATCGTATGATGAACGAACAGCTGCCAATATAACGCCTACCACAAGTCCGAGTAAAAGAGCAAATACTGTAATTATCACAGAATTTACAAAGCCTTCTACAAGCCATTCCCAACGGTCATCAGTAATAAAACACGAAATAAAAGTTTCTTTAAGTTCACTAAACCATAAACTTAGAGCGTTCATGTAATGCTCCTCTCATTAATTAAGGGCGGAAGTAAACCGCCCTTTAATATGTGTTAATTTCAATGTTGAATTATACTACCCCACAAGTTGTTTCTTATGCAGGAATGTATTTTTTGATAATCTTATCAATTGTGCCATCTGCCTGAAGTTCTGCAAGAGCCTTGTTGATAGATTCAAGAAGTTCTGTATTTTCTTTTGCAACACAGATTGCATAATCTTCATTAGCATATTCACCATCAAGAATTTTAAGACCATCGTTTGCAGCAACAAATGACTTTGCAGGCTCGTTATCAATGATAACTGCTGTAACCTTGCCTGACTTGAGAGCCTGAACAGCATCTGCACCTGTTTTATAACGAATTACATTGTCTTCACCGAAGCCCCATTTTGCTGGCACATCTGAAGAATAGATATCACCTGTTGTATCCTGCTGAACACCAATCTTGATGCCTTCTTTTACGCCTGCAGGATTTTCGTCTGCATCAAAACCTGTATAGAAATCTTCAAATGATGTATATTCACTATCTGCAAGAACAATAACAGACTGAATACCTGTTGCGTAAGATGTTGAGAAGTTTACACTTTCAAGTCTTTCGTCAGTAACTGTCATACCAGCCATACCCATGTCAAATTTACCTGACTGAACACCACCGATGATAGCACCGAAGTCAACGTCCTTGATTTCAAGTGTCATACCAAGCTTATTAGCAATAGCTTTTGCAATTTCAACGTCGATACCAACAAATTCGCCACCCTCAACATACTCGTAAGGTGGGAATGTTGCGTTTGTAGCCATTACAAGAACTTTGCTCTCATCCTTTGGTTCTTCTTTTCCGCCACAAGCTGCGAAGCAACCGATAACGATTACAAGAGCGAGAACGATTGAAAGAATTTTAACTGATTTTTTCATTTCAAATTACCCCTTATGTAATAATTTTTAAAATTTATACTAAATAATATATCCTTTTTTTAGAAAAAGTCAAGCATTTATGAAAAAAATTCAGCCAGGGACTGTATTTAATGCATTTTTATACATGATTTATTCAAATATACATTGTTTTATGCATAAAAATAGGTGCACATTATAAAATATGCACCCATATAAGCTTATCCAAATAAATCTTCTACCGAATCTTCCGTAGTTGGTTCATATTGCAAAACCCATTCTTGAGCAGGAATACCGTCAATATACAAATCTACAATTTCAAAATTGCCTTTATATATTTTAACCAGAAGATATGCGGATTGCTCATTAACACTAATATAGCTTCGTCCTGTGACAACGGAAAACTCATCCAATTTAATTCGTGTTTCTCTGTTTATGCGAATATAATTTGTATCTTCAGGTCTTGTTGTTTTAGTTTCGGTAACCACGGCATATCCATCTTCATCTTCCCTGATTACACCGAATTTGCCTTCCTGATACAATTCAGCCATATAAGAAAGACTATAATCCACTTTACCCTCGTAAATGCTGTAAATTTTAATTCTGAATTTATATTCCTTTCCGTATTTCTGCAAATCGTCTTCGGCATTATTTCCGTAAGCAATCATTCCCACAGGCACAAGCAACTGAATAACAATAGAGATAATGAGTATCGGAAGCATAATTTTTTTACGCATCTGTGCCACCTCCGTTCAACTGTTCCTGTTGACTCTTTTTAATTGAAAGCATTTTCCAGTTGATAAAGATAATCGACGCACCGAAAATAACAAGTAGTATTCCGAATACAAAGATGTTGCCATCTCCGATATTATTATATATTCCCAGTATCTGCGTAAACACAGTCAGAAGTCCTAAATTGATTGTCAGTATTTTGATTTCTGTTACACCTTGATAAACTAACAGTCCACCAAAAGCGATTGTCAATATGGCTGAAATGAAATCAATAACACTATACATAAAAGTTATTTCATTATCTATTATTGGTTTTTCGATAATTGCATATATGAAAGTTAAACCAATCATTGCAAACGGCATTACGATTTTTGCAATTTTAAATGGTTCATCTTCAAAATCTTCTCTTTTAATTACTGTAATAATTAACGGAACGGCAATACAAAGAACAAGTGATATAACAAATCTGATTGTGTCTTCACCCATTATATCAGGAGAATCGGAGAATCCGCTCATTGATAATGCAAGCATTGTTCCACAGATACCTATTGCTGATATTGGTCGGAATGGTGACGTAACAACTGTATTATCAATTGATACGATATATATGCACAGGAAGAATGAGAGCAATCCTGCAAACAGAACTGACATGGACTCTGCTAAAACTCCAACTCTGAAGCCTGCAACAATTAACAATATCACTTCAGGAATTGATGCTATCATTGTAATCCATTGTGCAAGTTTTCCTCTTGTATCGTCTTTATCACGAGACATATAATATGTAAACAATATTCCCACCGCGAAAAACAGTAATGAAAGCAATAGATTCTGCCAGTTACCAATAGTCGCAATATGAATTGTCATATAGTAATAAAAAGCGAGTGGTATAACAGAGCCGAATATGAATAATATCGGAATCAAAAGCGCGGAATCAACCACAAGATAATCTGTATATATCCAGCTGATATTATGAACACCGTCCACGAGTGCGATTGTTGCAACCGTGCCGATAGTCCAGATAACACTTGCACTTTCACGCCAACTTGGACTATCTTTTTTCTTTAAGTATGTGTATAAAGCAAATCCCTGACCTGCAAGCATAGGAATCACAGAAAACGCAGTTTGTAAAGAAATGCTGAAATCCTGCCAGAAACCAAAGAACAAAATTGCAAGACCTGATGCCACAAGAATTGAGCCTACAATCGCAAGTGTGATTTTAATACGATTTTTCTGCTTTGTCTTGTCCTGTGAAACAATAACAGCCTTTTTCTCTCCGTAAATCAATTCTTCAATATCTACTTCCAGAACTTCCGCTAACATTTCAAGGGACTCAATATCCGGTTTGGTTTTATCGTTCTCCCAATTTGAAATTGCCTGACGAGTAACGTGAATTCTTTCTGCCAAGGCATCCTGCGTCATTTTCTTTTCTGTTCGAATCTTTTTAAGATTTTTCGAAACCTTTGACATTTCTATCGCCTCCTTACAACCTTATTATTACATAATAATACGAAAAAGTCACGCAATGATTTGTTGCAAAAGAAAAAAGAGGTGGTCTCCCACCCCTTAATTCTATATTTAATATTAAAATGCTTTAAAGGAAACATTTTCTTCAGCACATGTTCTTGCTATTGCTGACGCAGGTTTGCCATAAACAACAAGGTCTTTATTACACTGGCCGAACAATGTTGTATGAGTTCCCATAGCAACCCCATTTGACTCGTATGTTTGTGGTTCAATAGTTACATCTGAATTGTGTACTTTTACTTCTTTAAGAGATTCACAAGCCAAGAATGCACTTGCACCAATTTTTGTTACGCTTGCAGGGATTTCAACAGATACTAATCCTGAACCTTGGAAAGCATTAAACTTAATTGTTTCAACCGTATCAGGAATGTCAATAGATTTTAGGTTTTTACATTGTACGAATGCTTTTTCGCCTATGGTTTTCATTCCATTTGACAAGTTCACCTTTTCTAATGAAGTACAATATGCAAAAACGCCTGTGCTGATTTCTTTAACTGTTGAAGGAATTGTAATTTCTTTTAATTTTGAACAACTTTCAAATGCACCCACCTGAATACTGTCAATTCCTTCGGGAATAACAACATTCTTTAACGCATAACAATTCTTAAACTGATAACCACCAACATAGTCAAGAGTTGACGGAAGAGTTACGCTTACTAAGGATGAACTAAAACCACTCTTAATGTCATAGATGCCCTCTTCAAAAATGATAGTTGGAACTTTGCACATGTCAAAAACTCTATGGTCAACCACATATACAGGAAGATTTTCGAGTTTTGCAGGTACTGTTATACTTGTTGCTTCCTGACTACCGATATACTCTGTAATTTCGATATATGTATCATACACATTATACTTAAAAATCTCGTTAGATGCTGGATACTGTAAAACAGCATTTTTGATTAATTTCGAAATTGAACCACTTTCGTTTGCAGTCGGATTTTGAACTTCGGGTTCTACTGTTGGTTCTGTCGGCATTATTATGCCACCAATAATAAAGCACAAAATACCTGCTAATAAGATTATAAGTGGTTTTTTCTTTGCCTTTTTCTTAATTAGGCTTATCACCAACATAACCAAACCAACAAGTGGTACCACAACACCTATAAGCATTAAAATTATTGCAATTGTTTCCATATTCTTCCTCTCCTTTTTCTTTCTTTTTTGATTAAAAAACAAAATAACTGACAGAATAATCTTGTATAAGAACTATTCTTCCTATTATTATGATGTTATTCTTCCTTTTTGTCAAGTGTTTTAGGAATTATAATTCCTATATAAGATAAAAAAGGTGGAAGAAAAATGCTTATTTTTGATATGCAAAAAATCGGAAACAATCTTTTACAAGCTCGCAAACGATTAGGCTTAACTCAGGCACAAGTGGCCGAAAGGGCAGGTCTTTCGGACAGAACCTATGCTGATATTGAAAGAGGCTCTACAAACATGAGAACAGAAACCTTACTACACATTTGTAAAGCTTTGCAAATTACTCCCGACAGTATTTTCACAGAAAACACACCTTCTATATCAATTCAACAAGAAGAAATTATAGAAAAGCTTAATTCGTGTACTCCTAAAGAAAGAGAAACAGCATTAAAACTGTTATCTGTTTATCTTGATTCAATTAATATATAAAAATATAGGCACTTCAAAAGAAGTGCCTACTTTTTTTGGAGCTGCTAACCGGATTCGAACCGGTGACCTCGTCCTTACCAAGGACGTGCTCTGCCACCTGAGCCATAGCAGCATATTAAAATTGCAAGGGTTATTATACAAATGTTTTTGAGGTTTGTCAAGGTGAATTGTTATAAATTCGGTGGGAGCAAGCCCCCACCCTATACTGTGATACAACTTAATCATCCCGTTAAATTGGAGTTTGTCGGGATGTTTAATTGAGTTATTCTCGGCTCCCCTGAAAGGGGAGCTGGCAAATGCGTAGCATTTGACTGAGGGGTTTGTTCGTTTTACACCTTACTAACTGAGGCTTTTTTCGTAACCCCTCTGTCACTCCGT
>JAGAMK010000035.1 GCA_017624735.1 Clostridia bacterium | reverse complement strand
TTTTCATTCCGTTTTGAATTGTTTCTTTTGATATATCAAAATTCATAATTATTATCCATCCTTTTATTGTTTTACACAACGGCAAAAATCTTATCAATAAAATAAATTGAATAGAAAATCCTTGATATTAGCAATTAGATTCTGAATGAAAACAATTATATTCAAAGCAATGTTTGTTATATCCTTGTTTGGGTTTTCTATTATAAAACTATCGTAATGTTCTCCAACACTCACAGTAATATAGATGTTATCATTTTTCATAGTTTCCATATCGCCATCATCCATAGAAATATCAACACAAACAATATACCCGTCAAAAGCATTTATGTTGAGACCGTAATGAAGCATCTCATTTTCTTCTTGATTAAACTTTTTAGTAAAAGACTTAACATTACCATCTATATAGGTTATTTCATATTCTATAGAGTTTAGGCAAGTTGTTTTGCTGTCAATAACGTAGTTTGTAATTTTAACATTTCCAATTAGAGACTCTTCATTAACTTCTACGGACTGTGTATAAACAGCATCGAGATATGCAACCATGTATTCGGCAGTCGTTTCTTCCGTCTCATCATCATAATTTATAAAATAGCAAGCGTAGAGAGGTATTCCTTTAAGTGTATAATTTTCCATTGAGTCATAAGGGTTGGTATAAGCTGGCGTATCACGAAAAACTTTAGCGGTATCGGTTGTGCCATCTGCATATTCAATTAGAAACTCAGCACCATCTATTTCGCAATAATCAGCATCTGCATAAGCCTTTTCAGAAATACCCGACAGAGGAGTTAAGCTTTTGATATACATATCCACAAGTGGAAATTCATCTGTTGTTATGTATTCCGTATCATAACAGTAGTTGTTGGTAAGTTTATTATAAGGGGTGGCACAAAGGTTGATTTCGATTTTATCTGCCCCATTTTCTTTAGCTTCAAGATATGTACTGTAGTTTATGTAACATTCTGTTACTATGTTGTAAATTCTGTTTATTTCTATTTCTCCTTCATCAACAGAAACAGAATACGTCTTACCAGTGGAAAGAGTAACATCAAGTTCAAACTCAAAAGCAGAAAGATACAAATTATAATTCAAAAGACTAAGATAAAACGAAAGTTGTTCATCGCTTATATTTTTTAGTTCAACATCATTTTCTTCAAGTGTCTCAAGAACACTTGTAAAATGGTCATCAACCTCCTTGAGAGAAACCGCTTGCGAAGATTCGTTAAGTTTTATTTCCTGTATCACAGGCACTTTTAAATTTTCAAAAGCGGCAAACGATTGCATGGGCATCGACATCACAAGCAAAACACAGACCAACAATACCGATATAAAGTTTTTGAATTTGTTTTTCATAAAAACACACCTTTCATTTTTTCTTAGATAAAGGATAAAAAACATTTCTTGCTCAAGCAATAGCGTTTTACGAACTGCGGATTTTTCTTGTCGAAACGCAGACTCATTCAGTTGTTATATTAAATGAATTATGCTATACTGATAATGGTGATTTTTAATGAAAATTCTTATTTGCGATGATGAACAGCAATATGTGGACGAACTAAAAATACATATTGAAAATTTTATGCAAAGCAGAGTTGCGGATTTCACAATAGATACAGCTAATAATCCGCAAGCTGTTGCTGACAGCAATGAAATATATCAGCTTGCTTTTCTTGATATACAAATGAATGAATTGAACGGTATATCTCTTGCGAAAAATCTGAAAGAACGAAACAATAAGATTGTTATATTTTTCGTTACGTCATATAACGATTATCAGGACGAGGCAATGGATTTGAGGGCATTCAGATTTTTTGAAAAGCCTTTCAATGCTGACAGGCTATATTCCGGACTTGAAAAAGCAATGGAATATATTGATGAAAGCTATGTTGATTTTTATGTATGGACTGATAATGAGCACAAGCAAATATTAGTTGATGATGTGATTTATGTTGAACGGGGTAACCGTCAAGTAACACTTGTTACCACACAAGGGAATTTCACCACAAGAGAAACCTTTGACGAATGGTGTGCGATTTTACAAAATTCGTTCTTCTATAGGGTTCACAAATCATTTATTGTAAATCTGCATTATGTAACAGGTTATAAATATTCCGAACTTTTTGTTCAGAACAATGTGAGAATACCCATAGCTTCGCGACGGCAGACGGATTTTCATAAATTTTGGTTTGCGTATCTAAGGAGGAGATGATTTTGATTTTACCTGTTGCAATAGCTCACTGGTGCGAATATTTTATTTGCTTTTTATTTTTTAACACAGTCTTTCAGCCAAAGAAAAAACATTTCGCTATAGGCGGTCTTGGACTTATAATGTATTTTGCTGTATTTGCGGTGTATATGTTATTTGATTCTTCGATAGCAAATATTGTGGCAGAACTTGCTTTTAATTTTGTGTTTGGATTTATCTTTTACAAATGCAAAATCAGAGATGCTATATTTAGTTCTTTGTTTTTGGCTGCTGCGTTGTCTGCCTCTGAATTTATAGTTATGGCTACTGTATCAATCGGTGCAGATGGCGGAATTAATGAATATAGATCCTCTTCATATTCTTTTTTGCTGATGGCATTAATCAGCAGAATGCTGTATTTAATTATTGTTTTACTTGTGGGAAAGATATTACCTAAAAAAACAACTGAAAAAACTCCGGCATTTTTAATTCTGTTTCCTATTGCCTCAATGATAACGCTTTATTCGATATGGTCTGTTTCATCTAAATTTAATATATCAAAGCAGGACAGTCTGTTAATTACTATTGCAAGTGTGAGTGTAATCACTTCAATAATTTTTACTTATATTTTTTACAGTAAGACTGAAAAGAAGCTCGAAGAACTATATAAGGCTCAGACAGAAGCAGAAAAAATCAACACCGACCTTGCATATTACAATATTCTTGAACAACAGAACAGCAACTTGCGAGCCTATGCCCATGATACAAAAAATCATCTGTCAGCAATAAAAAATCTCAACACCAATCCCGAAATAGAAATGCATATTTCCCAAATGAGTGAAAGTCTTGCCCAATACAGCAAGGTCTGCCACAGCGGAAACCATACGCTTGATGTAGTTGTGGATAAATATGTAACGGAGTGTAATATCAACGGGTTGAATTTTGAGTTTGATATTAAAAACAATAATCTGTCGATGATGGAGCCTTATGATATGGTAACAATCCTTGGAAATCTGTTGGATAATGCTCTTGAAGCAGCAAAAAATTCCACACAAAAGACAGTTACATTTGAAACTGATTACAGAAATGATTTTTCTATAATAATCGTTTCCAACTCCTGCGATACAAACCCTATACTGAACGGTAAAGCTTTACCTTCAACTACCAAAGCCAACAAACAGCTTCACGGCTTCGGGTTAAAAAGTGTCAGAAACACCCTCAAAAAATATAACGGCGATATTTCGTTTGATTATGATAATGAATCAAAAATATTTGTTGTCACTGTTATGATTGATAAATAATTAAACAAGGAGATATTTTATATGGGAATTTTAGGCGCTATTCTTCACAACTTGAAGAATATGAAAAAAGCTAAGAAAATAAGAAGTATGAGCAAATCGGAACTGCTTGCACTAAATGACGAAGATTTTTATGAGGCTGTAGAATGTGTTTGCAGAGATGCAGTTTATGATATTAATGCTTCTGAACTTACAGAGGAACAAAAGCTTGTATATTCACTAAACGAATTTGAAGCAGAAGTAAACAATGGAGGATTATGCCAATTCTTTGCAAATTCAAGCAGCGAGTGTGCGCCTTATGTTAGTAGAGCTCTTGATGTTATTGGTGCTGTTGAGCTTAAAAATTTATTCGATAGTTTTATCGCTAATAACAGTATTAATGTGAATGATTTATCATCTTTTAAAATTTCAAATATTGATGAATATGAGGCTCAAACACAGAGGTGTGATTTTGATGGATTTGATGACAAGTTTTATGAAGATGAAAATTTGCATCAACAGATAATTAATTATGCAAGAAAAAACATTGAGCAGATAATTAAATAGGCACAACAACTCCGAGCAGACCAAAAATCTACTCGGAGTTGTTTGTAAGATTAACTCTTATGTGTAAATTAATTTGTTATAGATAATTTCCCTTGCTCTTGCTTCAATATTACTCATACAGCATACCCATTCAAGCTGATTTTCTTCTTTCAGTTTCTCTGTTATACCTTCGGCCTGTTTTATCTGTTCAATGAGAGTAGCATACATATCCTTTGCCTGATTTTCCACCTCTGCGCAATGCTGATAAAGTTTACCTTGGGTGAGCAATAAGTTGAAAAGCACACGGTTATGTTTTTCAAGATAATCCTTATGTAACATACCCCATTTACCGAGCCTTATATTTGCTTCTTCGGGTGGTAGTATAAGGTTAGGGATGTTGAAATCTCCAACTTTTCTGTATGTAATATTTGTATTATTCTTCATAGTAGTCTTCACCCTTTCGTATTTTTAACAAATGTGTCGTATGTGAATTTTGCTCCGAGCCTAAAGCCTGATATAAAGCTATCAGAATTGATTATGCTTGAAAACTCGGTATAAGCACTTGCATAATTCAAGAACAGTTCTTTTTCTTCGCCGTTCAATTTTGCAGTAAGCTGTTCTTCCTTTTCTGAAAGCTTACTCAACTTCTTTTTGAGTTTGCCGGAAAGCTCTGTACTTAATTCCTGTGGTTCTATATTGCCGTAGTATAATTCTTCAATAAAGTTTGACATATCGTTTCCTCACAATCTGTATTTTATTTATTGAAGAAACTATAAAATCCTCTGATACAAGTAAGAATATGTGTTTGACTGTCGGTTGATTATTATTTTAAATTGAATCCGTTATCAACACTCGTACCAAAAATCCTCGTACGATAGTACGAGGATTTTTACTTTTTCACTATTACCTATTCACTCTTCACTTTCCTCTTATCTACGAGGATTTTTGGAAGGTAAGAAGTAATAGTGAATAGTGAATAAATGAATCCGACGAAGTCGGAATATCATTAAAACTTAGGTCAAGGTGGTTTAGAAAGCCCGCATAATCATCCAAAAATGAGAGTTCTCAATAGGAAGACTCTCATTTTTTAATTATTGACTTTTATAATGTAATTGGTAAAATTTTTACACATATAGTGAGACCTTTTGGGTGTTCATTCGTTTAATAAGTGAAAGGTAAAGATATTACCTTTCGGAAAGGAGTAACTCAATGGATAACGGTGCAAGTAGCTACCGCCGTTTTCTTGATGGTGATGACAAAGCATTAGCAGAAATTGTAAGAAACTACAGCGACGGACTAACTCTTTATCTCAATGGTATTGTAAATAATATATCTGTTGCCGAGGAGTTAATGGAAGAAACTCTGTTCAGGATTATAACTAAAAAGCCAAGGTTCAATGCAAAATATTCGTTCAAAACATGGCTTTACACCATCGGACGAAACGTGGCGATTGATTATCTCCGACACAATGCGAAACAGTCGGGCACATCCTTTGATGATTTAGAAGACTATATTCATAATGAGTATGATTTGGAAAAGCTATATATCATCGAGGAACAAAAGTTAACTGTTCACAAAGCATTGAAAAAACTGAATACAGAGTACAGGCAGGTCCTTTGGCTACTCTATTTTGAGGAATTATCCTACGCAGAAGTCCGGTATGTTATGAAAAAGAATTCCCGCCAGATGAAGAATCTTGTTTACCGTGCAAAAAATGCTTTGAAATCAGAGCTTGAAAAGGAGGGCTTTGTTTATGAAGAGCTATGACGAATTAACAAACAATCTGCTTGAACGCAGAGACCACTATGTCACAGAACAAAAGAAAAAAAGAAAAATAGTTATAAGTGCCACAACCTCACTTTGTCTTGCTGCACTTATTGGAGTTGGTGCATGGCAAGGGGGAATGTTTGAAGCAACTTCGCCTGAACAAACCGTAGAAGATGCTTTATATCCCGGTATAAAGGATTACTTTGACGAAAGCAAGGGCGAATCTCCCGACAACACTGATGCAAGTAATTCTGATATTTCAAACGATAATCCAAGCCAGGAAAATCAAGGAGGACAAATCTCAAATCCGCAGGGCAACAGTCAGACAGTTATAACGGAAACGGATGACCCTATCAGAACTATGTTCATTATAAACAAGGTTAACGGTAAGGTTAGCGGTGCAAAATTAAATTTTGGCACATCCGATTATTACAGCAAAAAGAAAAATTTAACTGATATGGCAGAGTATTTCGGACGTGATTTTTCCACTTTCAACAACCTTATGCCTGACGGTTTTCAGTTTATCGGAAGACACGAAACTGAATTTTACTACAAAAACGACGGAACACTCGCCTTTGACAGTTGCCATTATCTTTATACCAAGGGAGAACAGGAAATAACCATTCATGCAAGTAAAATCGGCGTTCCTTACGATTATATGTATGTGATGGATAATCCGTCCCCATCCAATATCAACAGCGTTGAAGTAACAATAGGCGGAATCTATTCCGAAGAAAATCCCGAGGAATTTGATTTGGTTTTTGCAGATTTTTCCCACAACGGAATTCAATACCGTGTTACTGTAGAAAATGTTCCTTATGACGGAGCAAAGGATTGTTTCATTTGGCTGTATGGTATTGTTACGGAGCTTACTAAGGCTTAATCACTTGGCGGGGTTAAACACCTCGCCTTTTTTATTTATACATGGTTGTATTAGTTATGTTTCTATGGTATAATAATTGGGTTATGACATTTGAAACGGAGTGTTTTTATGTTCCAGTTTAAAATCGAAAATGATGCAAAGGCTTTTGACAAATTCGTATGGGATAACAAGGGTTCATATCTTCAATGTTCTCGTTGGCATCTTGTAAAAGAGGCGTGGGACTCAATTCTTTACAGCGGTTTTGATGGCGAAAGCCGAGTTCTTACTTGTATGGTGCTTACACGCAAAATGCCGGGTGCAGGAATTATATGGTACATCCCCTGCGGTGCTGTTTGTGATTACAGCAACAAGGATTTGCAGAAAGAATTTCTTGATTTCATCAAAAAGGAATCAAAAAAAGCAGGTGCTACTGCCCTTGTTATTGACCCTCTTATTCCATTGAGAATAAACGATGAAATTATTGCTGACGGCGTTGAGAATCACAAGCTTTTCATTGAAAACGGACTTAAACTTAACACAGTTATTGACTCGTACACATACAAACACCCTGTTCAGACTTACATTCATCTTCTTGACAATGACGGTAAGCAGATTCCTGCTGACAAGATTTTAAAGGACTGCGAAAAAGGTGTTCGTTATTCCGTGAGAATCGGCACAACACGTGGTCTCGAATCAAAGACATACACTTATGAAGATGTTGAGAAAAATCCTGCCATTATGGATGAATTTATGAGTGTTATGGAGGACACATCAAACCGTAACGAATTTGTTCAGAGAAACGGCGAATACATCACACATCTTATGAAGGTTTTTGCTGACTGTTGCGATATCACAATGGTTTACTACAACAAAAAAGTTGACTGTGAACTTGAAAGAGAAAGGCAGAACAAAAAGGCTGAGCTTTTAGCATCTCTTGAAACTGCTCCTGAAAAGAAAATCAAAGGAATCAAGGGCGAAATTGAAGCACTCGACAACAACACAAAAGCATTCAACACACGAATGGAAGAAACAAAGGATTACCCTGAGGATGCCATCATCCCTGTTGCAGGTGGTTTTACACTCCGTTATGCAGGTGTTGCATCCTGTCTTTTCGGTGGCACAAGGAATATTATCCGTAACAACACACGTTCAAGCCATTATCTTAACTATCTGCGAATTTGCAAGAGCATTGAAACAGGTTGTCACATCCACGACCTTGGTTATGTTATGGTAAAAGAGCCTGAAATTAACCCTGACGGTACACTTGGTAAGATGAACCCAAGGGATAATTTCGTAGGAATCAATGATTTCAAGATGAGCTTCGGTGCAAAGTATTACGAGTTTATCGGCGAATATATTTTCGTGAACAAAAAAATGAAATACTATCTTTACAGCAATCTTATGCCAAAGACAAAGCATTTCATTATGTCGGTTATCCTTAAATCTAAGAAATGATTATTCTCTTGTAATTCTGTGTTTAATTTTACAAATTTGAATTTGTCGGGATGAATAATGAGTGCAAAACGCAAAGTGCAAAGTGTAAAACGTCGGAACTGCGTTGCAATTGTAACACCTCCCTCTGACGAGGGAGGTGGCACGAGCATAGCGAGTGACGGAGGGAGAGATAGGTTTATTGTTCGCTAAATCTCTCCCTCCGTCTCACTTCGTTCGACAGCTCCCTCGTCAGAGGGAGGCAAGGTCACATATTCAATTATCCCGACAAACCCCAATTTGACTACTATAAATACTCATAAAAAAAATCTCAGGTTTAACCCTGAGATTTATTTTTTTGCTCTTTTTTATCGCTTATCACTTTAATTCCTACAATCAGTACAACGCCCACAACTAAAGCAACCATACCATAAATAAATGCTTTTTCGCCATATGGCAAATATGCGTCCATTATTGGCTTTAGAAATTGGTATGAAACCAGATTTCCCATTTCTTTGTACATTTCATTGAATCTATATTCCATCACATACATAATAGCAGAATATCCATTAAGTGCCAAACCGAAATACAGTAGTGCATACCATGATTGTGGAAGGTTTAATAAAAGTATTACAATGGCAAGTATGGCAGAGATTGTTTTTAATGTTTTTACAGTATTTTCAGAAATAAAAATAATAATTTGGTCAATTGAATATCCTGACTCACTTTCAATATACTGAAAAACTGCTTTTTTGACTTCGATATTCACTTTTTCCTCATAAGTTGGTGCGTTATCGGAATCGAATTCAGGATTTGTATCAAGGGTAATCCCCTTTTCGATTCGCTCCTTTGCAGCATCAGCATCGCTATGAAGCAAGTAATTTACTATTGAATGAATCTGTGTTTTTACAGCTTTATTTACCTGAGTTGATGAGAGTGTCTGGTCAACCACAAAATCAGTAATCTGCCCTGCGAAAGGATTAAGAAGATTTGCAATACCACCCAGAATACTATCGTTAATCTGACCTTCAATGTTGTTTGAAAGATAATCTTTAACGAATTTATCCAGAGTAATCTCTTCACCATTATGCGAGAATGTGAGGGAAGATAAATCGGTACTTTCTATTTGTGCATCAAACTTTTCCGAAGAGAGATAGTCCCTACCCACACTGATTATGGTTGCACCAAACAAACTAAAAGCAAGTGCAACACAAAGTAAAGCAGAGAGAACTATTGAAACTATTTTATATACTTTTTCATATTTTTTCATAGCATCACCTAAAACGAATGCCCTGCATCAAAAAGACACAGGGCAGATTTTCAAAGGACTGTAAATATTCAGCTTAGTCTTCCTTTTTCTTACGGAAAAGAACCATCTGAATTGGGAAGTAGAGGAAGAACTGGATGCAAGCACAAATTGCACCTGAAATTGCAATTGCTGAATCGCCTAATCCCTTTGATGAAAGGAAATTAACCAAGAATGGCTGTAACCAAGCTGAGAAAGCGATAAGTGCAATAGTAACAACGAGGTAGATTGGGAAAACAACCTTAATATTTGCACAAGAGTTAAATGTCTTTTCTCTGTTTACAAAGAATGAGAAAATCTGTGCAAGAATGTTGCATGATGTCAATGCAATAAAAAGTCCAAGTCCTGTTGTATCCATACCTGCTGCAGCAGCCTTTTCTGAAGACCAGATACCTAAATTGAAAAGGTCATAAGGTCTTGCAAGAAACTCTTCTGTCATTGGTAATTTAACAAGATATGGTAAGAAAAGCTGAATAACAAATGCACCTAAACTAACAACAATGAATTTGATAAATTGCCATAAGGTTTCAACGCCTTTGCCCTTTGCAGCAGCAGCCTTATCGATGTCTTTTAATTTTGCCATAATAAAATTCTCCTTTTACATGTATCAAGATATGTATAAATCATAGCATAAATGCCATAAATAGTCAATAAAGAAAAGGCATTATTCGCTACACACGGAACAAGAAAACAATTCAACAAATTCAAATTCACATTTCAATCTCTGCTGTAATCATAAAATGGTCGGATACATATGAATTGTCCCATTTTTCATCTTGGACTGCATAGTCTTTTACAGTAACATCTTTACTTACGAATATGAAATCGATAGGTTTATCCCCAAGTATATCTCCCCAACCGTGATAAGTAGCAGTCATTTTACCATTTTCAGAAGTGTCATAAGCATTTACAAAGCCCTTGTCTTTGAGTGCTTTGATTGCAAGTCCATCGGGATATTGGTTAAAGTCCCCTGTAACAACTGTTGGAATATCCCCATATTTTGCTTTGATTTCTTCTGTTTTCTCTGCAATAAGTTTTCCACCTAAATCCTGTGCTTCGGTGCTTACATGGTCAAGATGAGTGTTTAGATGAGCTAACAACTTACCTGTATTTTTATTTTTCAGCACTACAAAAGAACAAATTCTGTGACATGCAGCATTTTCATATTTTGACTCTTTTTCAGGTGTGTTGGAAATCCAGAATGTACCACTATCAACCAATTCAAACTTATCTTTGAGATAGAAAATACCACTCATTTCAGAGGTTTCTTCTTTAGCATCCCCGCCACGTTTAACACCATAATAAGCGTATTGTGGCAAAAGTTCTTCCATTTTACCCTGCCAGATACTGTTAAGCTCCTGAACACCTAAAACATCGGGCAAATAATAATTGATTTGCTGTGCAAAAAGATGGGCACGGCGTGTTGTGTATGTTCCTTCAATAAAACTACCCCAAGGAGATGCAGTATTGTAACTTGCAACGAGCAAAGTGTCGTTATTTTTTATTCTTCGTTCGGCAGACATTATTTTCACATCCGGTTTCATTGGATAAACACCAAAAAACACACCTGTTGCGATACCTAATGCTGATATCAACGCAACGGAAGATATAATTATCGTCTTAACCTTTTTATTCATAAAATCATATCCTTTCATATGGGCAATTCATCACAATAAATTGGAGTTTATCGAGTTGTTTTAGTTTATTGTTTTTCGGCTCCCTCTGACGAGGTGCGGGTCTCCGGTGGAGACCTCTGCAAAGCAGAAGCACCGACCGAGCCGGCAGGCGAGACTTAGCTGTCGAACGAAGTGAGACTGAGGGAGAGATTTAGTAAACATATAAGCCTATCTCTCCCTCCGTCACTCGCTATGCTCGTGCCACCTCCCTCGTCAGAGGGAGGCAACAACGCATCATTCAAACAAATCGACAAATTCAAATTCATCCTATACACATAATTTATCACAAAAATAAAGTATGGTCAACTGTATTGTAAATCGTAATTATTTGTGGTAATATATTATTTGGTATATTTTAATCTTTTTTGTAATTTGGAGAAAAATTATGAATATTGTAATCGTTGGTGACGGAAAAGTCGGTGCAACACTTGTTGAGCATCTTTCAATGGAAGGCCACGACATAGTTGTTATTGACAGAAACCAAAAAATCCTTGAACAAATGGTAAACTCATACGATGTTATGGGTGTTTGTGGAAATGGTGCAAGTTACGAGGTGCAAATAGAAGCAGGTGTTGATAATGCCCACCTTTTTATTGCTGCAACATCATCTGATGAATTGAACATTTTGTGTTGTCTTATGGCAAAAAAAGTTGGTGCTCAACACACAGTTGCAAGAGTCAGAAATCCCGATTACCTTAAACAGACACCATTCTTCAAGGACGAATTAGGACTTAATCTAATTGTTAACCCTGAGTTTGACGCTGCAAATGAAATTGCAAAGGTATTACGTTTCCCTAACGCTATCAACATTGAAACATTCTATCGTGGTCTTGTTGACCTTGCTGAAATCAAGCTCAGTGAAGGTAATCCATTATGTAATATGAAACTTTTGGATATTTTTAACTCCTTCAATACACGAATTCTCATCTGTGCAGTTCAACGTAAAAATGAGGTTATTATCCCCCATGGTGATTTCACTCTCCTTGCAGGCGACAGAATTCATATTACTGCTCCTCGTGGTGTCCTTGTAAGCTTTATGAAAAAACTTAAGATTTATAAGCATCGCACAAAAGACATCATGATTACCGGTGGTGGTAAATTGGGCTATTACCTAGCACGTCAGCTTTCTGAAACCGGTGGATATAACGTTAAAATCATTGAGATGGACGAAAAACGATGCGAACATCTTTGCGAAGTGCTACCTCAAGCCCATATTGTTCATGGAGATGGTACTGACCGTGCAGTTTTACTTGAACAGGGTATTGAAAATCAAGATGCTTTCGTAGCTCTCACTACAATCGACGAAGAAAACATCATCTCCGCAATGTACGCATCTTCTCTTGGTGTTGGTAAAACTATTGCAAAAGTAAATCGTGTTTCTTACGAAGTACTTGAAAGCATTGGTATGGACAGTGCCGTTTCTTCAAAGGAAATCGCAGCAAACAGAATTATCGGATACGTCCGTGCTCTTGAAAATTCAGGTGAAGAATCAAGCGTTCAAACACTTTACAAGCTTGTTGGCGGTCAGATTGAGGCACTTGAATTCAAAATCTCATCAGATTTCCGTGGCATTGATGTTCCACTTAAAGATTTAGAAATCAAGCATGATACTCTTATTGCTTGTATCATCAGAAACTACAAGGTTATTTTCCCAAGTGGTAATGACTGCATTGAAAAGGATGACAGTGTTGTAGTTGTTACTAAAGCAAACCACATCAGCAGTATTAACGAAATTTTTGAGTAAGGCGAAAATAAATGAATTATAAAATGGTATTAAAAACTGTAGGCAGACTTTTGTGGGCAGAAGCTGCATTTCTCTGCTTACCGTTATTCGTTTCTTTGTACTACAAAGAAAATTTACTTCTTGTTTATTTAATAGTTATAGGTCTTTTGTTGGGTATTGGCGCACTGATGAGTCTCACAAAACCAAAAAAGCGCACCATTTATGCCCGTGAAGGCTTTGTTATTGTTTCACTTTCCTGGATTCTCCTTTCATTTTTCGGTGCACTCCCATTTGTTATTTCTCGCGAAATACCATCAATAATTGATGCGTTTTTTGAAACAGTTTCCGGGTTTACAACCACAGGTGCAACAATACTGACAAACATTGAAGTTATGCCTAAAAGCTTACTTTTCTGGCGTGCTTTTACCCACTGGATTGGCGGTATGGGAATTCTTATGTTTGTTCTTGCATTTCTTCCACAAAAGGATATGCAATCAATGCACATAATGCGTGCCGAAGTACCGGGTCCAAGTGTGGGCAAGCTTGTTTCTAAAGCAACTGTAACGGCACGTATTTTATACATTATCTACACCGTTTTTACCGTGGTAGAAATAATTGCTTTGCTTTGTTGCAAAATGCCGTTGTTCGACAGTGTTACAACTGCGTTTGCAACGGCAGGTACAGGTGGATTTTCAGTCAAAAACGCAAGTATTGCAGCATATAACAGTTTACCAATCGAAATAGTTTGCACCTTTTTTATGTTTCTCTTTGGTATTAACTTCAATCTTTTTTATCTTATTATCATCAAGCAATTCAAACGTGCATTCAAGAGTGAAGAACTTTGGACCTATATAGGAATTGTTGCTATATCAATAGGCATCATCACAGTAAACATTATGCCTCTTGCCACATCTTTCGGCAACGCTTTAAGACAAGCAGGGTTCCAGGTAGTGTCCATTATCACTACAACCGGATTTGTAACTGCTGACTTTAATCATTGGCCTATTCTTTCTCAGTTTATTATAATTACCTTAATGTTTATTGGTGCTTGTTCAGGTTCAACAGGTGGCGGATTAAAAGTCGGAAGAATTATTATTCTTTTTAAATCAGGTATCAGAGAATTAAAACGTGCCATTAACCCAAGAAAAGTGCAAGCTCTTCGCCTCGACCATGCCACACTTGACAAAGAAACAACTTCAGCTACTTGTATATATTTTGTGGTGTATATGATGGTAATTGCTGTTTCAATGCTTTTAGTTTCTCTTAATAATCTTGATTTCGCAACAACATTTTCTTCCGTTATAACCTGCATAAACAATGTTGGTCCCGGATTATCTTTGGTAGGTCCTGTTGAGAACTTCAGTAATTTATCTGTATTGACAAAACTTGTTCTTGCAACGGACATGTTAATAGGAAGACTTGAGGTGCTTCCTATGATAATACTGTTTATACCATCAACATGGAAAAAAAGTACTTAAGGAGTTTTCCTTAAGTACTTTCTTTTTTATCTCATCTTTTCAAGTTTGTTACGATTTGCAACAACAATAAGTTTCATTGTTTGTTCAAGTGGTTTATTCGGGTCAATTTCAGTTGTAACATTATTGTCCTGCTGAATAGCAATTACATTAATTGAATATTTTTTTCGCAAATTCAGTTCAATCAGATTTTTCCCTACCCAATCCGGCTTAACATCTATTTCAACAAGGGAAACATTACTTGTCAATTCAAGAATATCTACAAAGCCTGAACTTAATAAGTTTTTCGCCAATCTTGTTCCTGCTTCGTATTCAGGTAATACAACCTTATCCGCACCTACCTTGCTTAAAATTCTGCACTGCATTTCATTTGCACATTTGGTGATTACTGTTTTTACACCCATATCTTTACACAATGTAGTCGCCATCACACTTGTTTCAAGGTTACTTGCAACTGCCACAATTGCTATATCTATATTTGCCATGCCCAACTGTTTGATTGCATCGGCATCAGTTATATCTGCACATCTGCAAATAGGGAATTCATCAACTACGTCGTTGATAAGGTCTTCATTTGAATCCACTACAAGGACTTCTGCACCGTTTTCAACAAGCTCCTTTGCAACAGCATATCCGTATCTGCCCAATCCTAGTACAGCATAAGAATTATTTGTTTTCATACTATTCCTTTCCTGAAAGAAATCAACCCACGCTAATTTCTTCATACGGTGTTTTTACCGTGTTCCATTTTTCCTTTTTTGAATTAAGCACAAGTGCTAAAGATATAGGTCCTACTCGTCCGAGATACATTGTAACAATTATAATTAACTTACCCCATATATTTAATGTAGCGGTCAAATTACGTGTTAGTCCCACCGTCGCAGTAGCACTTACTGTTTCATACAGGATGTCAACAAGAGGTGCATCTGTAACCAACGCAAGGAGAATTGACGATACCATCATAATTGTGAAAGACATACTGAATACTGTGATTGCCTTTTTTACGGCTTTTTGATGTATTGAACGGTTAAATACAGTAATTTCATTTTTGTTCTTTATCATTGAAGATGCTGTAATTAGCAATACGGCAATCGTTACTGTTTTTACACCACCCGCCGTGCCAACCGGTGAGCCACCTACAAACATAAATATCATAGAAACCATTGCAGAAGCATTTGTCAGATTTTCCTGTGGCACAGTTGCAAAACCTGCTGTCCTTGTTGTAACGGACTGAAAAAATGATATCTGTAATTTATTGAAAAGTGTTTCCTCGCCAATCGTGAGGGGATTATTATACTCGAGAACAAAGAATGCCAGTGTCCCGGAAAGGATAAGAAGTACCGTCATCCAAATTGCAATCTTACTGTGCATAGTAAGTCTTTTAAAGCATTGCAATCCTTGTTTTTTTATAAGGGACAATACGCGGATTAAATCCCACCACACTATATAACCAATTCCACCAACTATTATCAACATACAGGTTGTGAAATTAATCATTGGGTTGTGAGCATAATTACACAAGCTGTTTTCGGCTATTATATCAATTCCCGCATTACAGAATGCAGAAACTGAATTGAAAATTGAAATCCAAATACCTCGCACACCAAATTCCGGCACGAAAACTGTCATATAGAGCAATGCACCAATGCCTTCAACAAGTATTGTTCCCGTTATTACCTTTTTAACAAATTTTACAAGACCTGAAAGAGTATTAAGATTAAATGCATCCTGAAGCAATAATCGGTCTGTAATACCTATTTTTTTGTGTAACGCAATCATAAAACCAGAAACAACCGTAACCACGCCTAATCCGCCTAATTGTATAAGACATAATATTACCACCTGTCCGAAAAAACTCCAAGTAGTAACTGTGGGCAAGGTTACAAGTCCTGTTACACATGTTGCGGTAGTAGCCGTAAACAACGCATCCGAATATGACACTCTTGAACCTTCTACGGTACTTATGGGCAAAGTGAGAATCAAACTGCCAATAAATATTACCGCTAAAAAGCTGAGCATTATAATCTGCGTTGTTGATAAATTAATAAACTTTTTCTTCATAAAACAAATTTCCTAATGTATATAATTCGATTTTCACTTGTTTTTGCAATTTTTTTCTATTATAATATTGATATAATAAATTATAGCATAAAAATACTTTAATATCAATAAAATTAATTGTTCAGTGAATACGAGGATACATTATGATACCAAAAAGAGTCTACGCAAAAATAAATCTTGACAACATCAAGAAAAACATCTGCACTGTCCGTGAAAAATTCGGTGACGGTGTTAAAGTTATGGGCATTGTCAAGGCTAATGCCTATGGTCATGGTGTTATTGAAGTTGCAAAAGCCATGGAAGAAGCGGGTGTTGGATTTTTTGGTGTTGCTGCCATTGATGAGGCACTTGAATTGCGTCAGCATAAAATTGAAACACCCATCCTTATTTTAGGTCAGATTTTCATTCAGGATTACATTTCTGCCATTGAAAATGACATTACCTGTACAGTTGCTGATGCCGACACCGCAAAAAGACTTTCCGCTACGGCAATAAGCATTGGCAAAAAAGCCGATGTTCACATTAAAATTGATACAGGTATGGGCAGAATCGGCTTCCAGACTGATGAAAACGGTTATGGTGAAGTTAAATCCCTTTTTGACCTTGAAGGACTTAATATTACAGGTATTTTCACACACTTTGCCTGTGCAGATATGGAAGATAAATCTTTCACTGAAAATCAGAAAAAGAAATTCCTTGATTTCACAAATAAGCTCATAGATGAAGGCTATTCCATTCCAATTCGTCACATGTACAACAGTGCATCCGTCCTTGATTTGGATGGATATTCAGGTGAGATGGTCCGTTGTGGTATTATGGCTTACGGACTTTATCCGTCAAACGACGTCAGTAAAGAAATTGCTCTCTACCCTGCCCTTGAGTTCAAAAGTAGTATCTCCTTTGTAAAAGACGTAAAAAAAGGCTTCACCGTTAGTTACGGCTCCACCTTTGTTACTGACAAAGATATGAAAATTGCTACTGTGCCCGTAGGTTATGCCGACGGTTATCCTCGTTACCTTTCAAGCAGGGGTGAGGTCTTAGTCAATGGTGTCCGTTGCAAGATTATCGGCAGAATTTGTATGGACCAGTTTATGATTGATGCTTCCCATATGCCCGATATCAAAATCGGAGACGAAGTTACTCTCATCGGCACACAGGGTAAAGAAACAATTACTGTTGAAGATATTTCTGACCCCGAATATCGCTTCAATTATGAAGTTTGTTGCTTGTTCACTCCACGAGTGCAACGAATTTATATCAAAGACGGAAAGGTCTTAGAATAAGTGCAAAGCGCAAAATTCCGAAACTTCGCTACAATTATAAAACAAAAAAGGACAGACGTTTTAGTCTGTCCTTCATTTTTATTTTTTAGTTCATCTGGAAAAGTCCGTATGTAAGTGCCGACATTATGAAACCTGCTATCAACACGCCAAGTGCAATAATTGGTAACGCTCTTTTAAATCTTATATCAAGTAACGCTGCCATCAAAGCACCTGTCCAACCACCTGTACCGGGGAGTGGAATTGCAACGAAAAGAAGAAGACCCCAAGACTTATATTTCAAAATCTTATCCTTGTTCTTATCTGTTTTTGCTTCAAGCTTTACGATAATCTTCTCAAAGAATTTGAATCTTCTAAGAAAATCGAAAATCTTTCTTATGAAAAGAATGATGAATGGTATTGGCAACATATTACCAACATAGCAAAGTAAAAACGCCTTTAAGAATGGGATTTCCATAAGTCGGGCTGCTATCATACCGCCACGACATTCAAGCACAGGAAAAAGGGAAATCACAAAGGCCACTAATTCTTCAGGAATTTTATCCTGCAAAAAAGTCATTATACTATTAACTATCTGTTCAACCATTTTGTGCCTCCATATTCAAAAGGTAGTCATTGGCTTTACGAAGCATTTGCTTATCATTTGGGAATTTAAGAGAATTCATAGCCTTATCAAATTTAAGCCAGAGATATTCTTCAATTTCCTCACGCTGGATTTTGGTTGTTGTATCATCAGTTGTTGCAAGGAAAATAACAACCTGTTTTTCAATTTTTCCCTGAATCGAATATTCTGAACGGAAGCGGAAATCAGGCAAGAAACGAATTCTTATCCCTGCTTCTTCCAATACTTCACGATAGGCTGTTTCTTTTTCGTTTTCACCACGTTCAATATGTCCCTTAGGGAATCCCCAGTTAGCACTGCGTTTATTCTTTATGAGCAAAAATCTTGTTTCACCGTTGATAACACGATAAACAATCGCACCACATGAGCTTTCGTACAGACAAGAAATTTCGTAAGTTCCCTCTTCTTCGGCAAAGCTTACAGCATCCTCAATCTGATGAATTATATAGCGTTTACTCTTTGGTGCAACCACCAAAAATATTCCGCCCATATCTTTTCTTTTGATTACAGCGATAACACGTCCTTCAAAAACACGGACTCTGTGTGTTACACCCATAATATAAGCACCCTTGACAGGTGAATGTGCATCTATACCACTTTCCACCATACCAAAATTCAGGTCATAAGAGAGATTTCTCTCTTTGTCAAAGGAGTGCATGGGTCGGGTAACTCTTACCCTTACATACTTACCTAACATGTTTTTTCTCCCGAATACATTGGTGATTTTACACCAACAAAACTAAAACTGTTTATTATTATACATATTTTCTTGCTATGTTTCAAGTAAAACATTATTATTTCTTAATTTTTTCTCAAATTACCCTAATATTTTCAAAAATATGTTGTGATTTACACAGAAATGTTGTACAATATTTTGTATATATTATGAAAATTCAAGGTGAAAGAAATGGCAATTAATCGTTTTAAAAACGACGATGAATTTGAGGATATTTTTAGTAGTTCTCCCAAAAAGGATGAATTTGAAGACATATATAGTTCTTCTGGCGAATCAGATGACGATAGCGTATATTTCCCTGAAAACACATATACGCCAACTCAATCTCCAAAGGCTGAAGAATACGAAGTAAACTACACACCATCTTTTACAAATCGTGTCCGTCAGGAAATAAACTATGACGACGTGAATGATATTTATAGTGACACAAATAGTGAAGAGTCTAAGCCAAAGAAAAAACGTCATATTTTCAGAAACACTGTAATTATTCTTCTTTGTATAGTGCTTGTTGGTGGCTCATGTTTAGGACTTTTTGCATACAAAACACTCCAAGACCTGCTCTCATCATTTGATACAGAAGAGCAATTAAGTGAAAACAATCACATTGACTCCTCTCTTCTTTATAAAGACAATGCTCAAATTAACATACTTCTTGTCGGTGTGGATGCAAGAGAAGGTGAAACTGAATCTCGTTCGGACACTATGATTCTTGTTACTCTCGACCATAAAAATCAGCAGATTAAACTCACATCCTTTCTTCGTGACTCCTATGTTGAGATTGCAGGTAAGAACAGAAAATCAAAACTTAACTCCGCATTTTTTAACGGTGGAATTCAGACTCTTACAGACACTCTTGAATTGAATTTCAAGGTTGATATTGACTATTACGCAATGGTCGATTTTGAGATTTTTACAACAATTGTTGACGAAATCGGTGGCATCAATGTTGATGTAACCGAAAAAGAAAGCCGATACTCAAAGTGGTCGGATAATGGTGAAAAGTTGGTCCCGATTGAAGCCGGCGAAGACATTCTCCTTAACGGAGAACAAGCTTTGTGGTATAGTCGAATGAGAAAACTTGATTCTGACTTTATGAGAACACAGAGACAGAGAAAAGTTATTACTGCCATTGTTGAAAAATCAAAATCGCTCAGCATGGACGAGCTTTACAGTCTTGCAAAAAAGATTATTCCTCTTGTTAAAACAAATCTTGACTCCAGAGAGATTCTCAATATGGGTACAGATGCTCTTGTAAAGAAATTGTACACATATGACATCGTTCAACAACAAATTCCTGCTGATAACACATGGCATGATGAAAACATCCCCGGTGTTGGTGCTTCACTCGTAATGGATTTGGATGAAAACGCAGAAATTCTCCGTGATTTCCTTTCTGAAAAACAGGAACTCCCCGAGGAAACAACCAAATAGCAATAACCCGAAAAGGTGGTTTTTTATATGAAAAAGGCAAAGATGTCACTTGCATCTGAATTTACAGGTGCGAAAATCGACGAAAGAATTTATGGTTCATTTATTGAGCATTTGGGTCGTGCAGTTTATGGCGGTATTTTTGAGCCTGACCATCCAACTGCTGACGAAGATGGTTTCCGTCAGGACGTTATTGAAAAAGTAAAGAAACTCAACGTACCAATCGTGCGTTATCCCGGTGGTAATTTTGTTTCAGGCTATAACTGGGAAGATGGTGTTGGTCCTGTAGAACTTCGCCCTAAAAAGCTTGAACTTGCATGGGGTGTTACAGAACCCAACCTTTTCGGCACAAATGAATTTGCAAAATGGTGTAAAAAAGCAAACACATCCCCAATGATGGCAGTAAACCTTGGACTTCGTGGTCCTGAAGAGGCAAGAAACCTTGTTGAATACTGCAATCACAAGGGTGGTAGTTATTGGAGTGACCTTCGTCGTTCACACGGTTATGAAGACCCACACAACATTAAGCTTTGGTGTTTAGGTAACGAAATGGACGGTGACTGGCAAATCGGCCATAAAACTGCTTATGAATATGGCAGAACAGCCGCTGAAGCAGCGAAGGTTATGAAATGGACAGACAACTCAATCGAAACCGTGCTTTGCGGTAGTGCAAGTCGTGGTATGCCAACCTTTGGCGAATGGGAAGCCACTACTCTTGACCTTGCTTATGATAAAGTTGACTATCTCTCACTTCACATTTACTTTGACAACCGTTCAAATGATACTCCTTCTTTCCTTGCAAAGAGTATGATTATGGATGAATTTATCAGTTCAGTTGTCTGCATATGCGACTACATAAAGGCTAAAAAGCGTTCAAAGCATGATGTTCATCTCTCCTTTGACGAGTGGAATGTTTGGTATCATTCAAACGGTGCTCATGTTGAAAAATGGAGTACTGCTCCTCACCAACTTGAAGATATTTACAACTTTGAAGATGCACTTTTGGTTGCTCTTATGCTTATGACTCTTTTGAAACATGCTGACAGAGTTAAAATCGGTTGTCTTGCACAGCTTGTAAATGTTATCGCGCCAATTATGACAGAAAATGGTGGGAAATGTTGGGAACAAACAATTTTCTACCCATTTATGCACCTTTCAAATTATGGTCGCGGATACACTCTTGATGCAAGAGTTGTTTCCCCTAAACACGATACAAAGGAATTCACAGATGTTCCTGATATTGAAGCAATTGCAACGATGAGTGAAGACAAGGAAAATCTTACAATCTTTGCTGTTAACAGAAATATGGACGAAGATGTTCTTTTCGACGTTTCACTTCTCGACTTTGATAATTTTGAAGTTGTTGAATGTATTGAAATGAGTGGTTATGGAATCAAGGAAGAAAACAGTGCAATCGCTACTCCCGTTAAGCCATTCAATGCTCCAAAACCTGACTTTGACGGAAAAAATCTCACAACAAACCTTAAAGCACTTTCATGGAATGTAATTAGACTTGCAAAAAGAAAATAATTGTAGTACAATAACAAAAGACTTTTATCTTAAAACGAAAGAGTGATTTTATGGCAGCAAAATGTCCTTCATGTGGACGCACCTTAAAATTGTGGGAATTCAAAGCAGAATGTCCTGAATGTGGTGCTAATATACCAAACCATCAATGGGAAAAACGTTTATCTGACGACGCGGATTTTGCAGAACACGCATTTGCAAAATTCCACTATAATTTTGGAAACTTTAAATCTGCAGTTGTAGGGTCAAAACTTCGTATTGCGCGTCTTGTGCTTACTTTTGTTCCTCTCCTTGCGCTTCTTCTCCCTCTTTATAATTTCAAGCTCAATCTTCCTTTCTATCAGGGTGAAGAATCAGTTTCATTCCTTACATTTGTACTTAACTACCTTCTTAAAACAGATATTGGCAGTGTAATTGCTCTTATGGGTGGCGAAGTGTTGGGCAAGGCTGCAATAATGGTTGTAATCGCTTGTGTGCTTTTACTTCTTGCCGTTGTTTTTGGTGTTCTCAATTTCTTTGTACTTCTCCTTGCGGGTATCAAGTTGAAATACAAATTCAACATCGTTCTTAATGTTCTTGCAACAATCTGCTGGGGTGTGGCATCCGTATTCTTTATTCAGTTTACATCTGCTTGCACTGCACTTGGTGGCGGAATCATCACAGAATGCAGTTTAGGCTTCGGCTTTATTGTAGGTTGTGTACTCTTCATCGTAAACGTTGTAATGAATGTTGTTGTTGGTAAAACACTTAAAAAGCAAATGGAAGAACAACCAACACTTGAGCAGTTCATCGAAAACGAAATTGCTGAAATCAGAGCAGGTAATATGAAATAATTATTCATAATAAAAATTGTCCCTCTCGTATATTCTACGGGAGGGATTTTTTATGTGGTTTAAAACTCTTACATTACGCAAACTTACAGGTGTGCTTTCAATAATCTTAGCCATCTCAATAATTTTCGGACTTTTAATGGGCAATTACGCTTGGGCATCAGTCAGTCAGAAAAAACTGCCGATTTACTCGGTTGAAACAAATGAGAAAAAAGTTGCAATTACCTTTGATGCAGCATGGACAAATCAGGATACAGAGCAACTCATTGAGATACTCAAAAAGCACAATGCAAAAGCCACTTTTTTCATTGTTGGTGACTGGGCAGAGAAGTTCCCCGAAAGTGTAAAGGCTTTTTACGATGCAGGACACACAATAGCAAACCATTCGGACACTCACAAGGCATTTTCAAAATGTTCAAGAAACGAAATCAAGGAAGAAATCGAAAACTGCAACAAGAAGCTTGAAACTATCACGGGACAAAAAGTAACACTTGTACGTGCACCATCGGGTGACTACACAACTCAAAGCCTTGAAGTTGCAAAAGACCTTGGAATGCATACTATCCAATGGGATTGCGATAGCCTTGACTATACCAAGATATCAGTTGACGAAATCGTAAACCGTGTTGTGAAAGGCACTAAAAATGGCTCCATAATCCTTTTTCATAACGGAGTGGAAAACACCGCCCCTGCCCTTGACAAAACTCTTACAGAACTTTCAAAACAAGGTTATTCCTTCGTTTCAGTTAATGATTTAATCTACAAAGACAATTATACCCTTGACCACACAGGAAGGCAGATAAAAAATAAATAAAATAGAATTTAGATTTTTTCATAATATTTCTTGACTTTTTGCACAATATAATGTTAGACTAAAACTGCGACTCAGTTGAATATTTTACCTATTTACAAGTAGGCATTTTTATATGTTAAAAATGCATGCTCTATTTTTGCATACTTGAAAATAGGTGTAATACTGAGTCGCGTCAGCAGAGTTGTGCGTTTTATGTGCGTAGCTTTTGCTGCGCACTTTTTTTTGCACAAAAAAACTTTAAGTTATTGTACAATTAGATACTTTTCATTAAATGTGTAGTTCATTTACTGAAAATTTCAAGATACAATCAAGTTATGTTGAAAACAACATACATAACTTTCCCTTTGAAAATGATGATGTTTTCTTAATTTGCAGAATGTCAACAAAAAAAGCTAACCAGAGGACTTATATATGAAAAAGCATATTAAACTTCTACGAATTAAAAACTACATAAAAAATGCACTCATATTGGTACCCGCTATATTCAGTAAGCAACTGTTTGACTTGTCTTCTTTGCCAAGTGTGCTGTTTGGTTTAATCTCATTTTGTATGCTTTCATCTGCTGTTTATATTTTTAATGATTTATGTGATGTAAGACGCGATAAGTTACATCCTGAAAAACGCAATCGCCCAATTGCAAATGGAAGTATTTCTCGTAAATCCGCAATAAAAATTATGGCCTTTTTACTTATAATTTGTATCGCAACAAATCATTTTGCCTGTGGTGCAAATCCATTGAGTTGGAGCCTCCTTTTAATATATTTTGTTCTGAATATCCTTTATAGTATCAAACTTAAACAAATCCCAATTTTGGACGTTACAATTATAGCATCAGGGTTTTTAATTCGGGTTTTTTACGGTTCTGCAATACTTGATATTGAAGTCTCAAAGTGGCTTTACTTAACTGTTATTGCTATTTCTTTTTACATAGGCTTTGGAAAAAGACGAAACGAGTTAGTTATTGCCGAAAACAATGAAACCCGCTCTGTTTTAAGTTTTTACAATTACAACTTTCTTGATAAAAATATGTATGTTTGTTCAGCACTCACTATAGTCTTCTATTCCCTTTGGAGTGTGGATACATCAACTATCGAAAACTTTGGCAATAATGCGTTGATTTGGACAGTCCCATTGGTCATCCTTATTTGTATTACATATAGCTTAACTGTGGAAAAATACAGCGAAGATGACCCAATCGATATTATTTTCAAAAATAAATTTTTGCTTGTGCTGATTGCCTTATATGGTATAGCAGTAATTGGAATAATCTATATATTTTAAAAATGATGGGGGGCATCACATATGTTAAAAAAAATACAGAAATCAGACTTTATTTTCATTGTTGCATTGATTGGTGGACTTTTGTTGCATCTCGCCTGCATTTACAGTGCCGACCATTTTGCCGATGAAACATTTCACCCCACGATTTCTCTTCGTATCATAAAAGGTGACAGTCTTGCCATTGATGAATGGCATTTAACTCAATTTTCCTCTTTATTTTTATATCTTCCTGTTCGTATCTGGTTATCAATCAAAAACTCAACTGAGGGTATTATTCTGTTTTTAAGATATTTTTATCTTGTAATTCACACAACAGTTACTGTTGGGATATATGCTTTTTTCAGAAAAAATAAAATATGGGCTGTGGCAGCAGCTTTGATGTTCTACACGCAAGTACCCCTTCGGTTTCTAAGTCCTAACCACCACTCATTACTATCCATTTTCCTGTTATTACTGACAATTACGTTGGTTATGATTTATACAAATGAGAACAGACTCTTATATATTTTCGCAGGTTTTTGTTTTGGTTGTTGCTGTGTAAACAATCCTTTTGAATGTATGCTCTTTGGAGTATATATCCTTGCCTGTATTATTTGGCGTGTCAAAGCAAAAAAATATAATAAAAAGCTTGTAACTCTTTCTGAAGATGAAGCTTATAAACTGACACAAAAGTGTGAAATCCTTAATAAATACTTTGGCAAAAATGCTTTTTGCATGTTCTTTGTAGGAATTTGTATTATCGCAACTATAAGTATAGTGTTTTTCTATGCTACAGGTGGAACATTCATTAAACTGTTATACAACATTCCGTATTTTCTTGAAGATCGTGGTCACGATATTTTCCGTACACCATTGGAGTCATTTATTGAGAAGTTAGGGTTCACTTTACAGTGTTTCAACACCATAAGCTTTAATCTACCATTTTTGTTACCTGTTTTTTACACAGTTCTACTTATTGATAAAAAAAGAAAAAATTCTACTCATAAATTATTTTATATATTTTTTTCATTTATACTTGCGACTTTCTATATTATCAGCATAACAATTAGTTCCGTGAAAAACTCTCGTTGTCTTGCAATAGCCCTACCCCTTATAATTGTTTCAACTGTATGCTACATATTGACAGAAAATAAAAACAAGAAACTGTTTTATTGTATGTGGCTTCCAGGACTTGTTGCTAACGTAATTCAATACTTGGCATCTGGTATGCATTTATCAACTATGTGGGTAATGACCATCAGCAATATTGCAGGTGTATTTTTCATGAAGGATTTTATTGCTGAATTAACTCCTAATGAAAATACAGTTAAAAATCTGCGTAAAGTTTGCCAAGGATTGCTGTGTACAGGAATATGTCTGCAACTGGTTTTTCAAGGCTGTATATATTTAATTGGAAGAACTGTAAATATAGCAGAATACAAGGAATTGGAAAGTGGACCGTATGCAGGACTTTTGTTGGAAGAACAAAATTATAATAGAAATATTTCCATGATGGATGATTTAGATATAATCAAGTCACGCACAAATGCTGATGACCCAGTATTGATTATTTCGGAATTCAGTTGGATGTATTTATATATAGAACGTCCGTTTGCTACTTATTCTGCTTGGCAACCTGTCTTGGAACTTAGCAGACTAAGAGATTATTACAATGAACATCCTGAAAAACTGCCAAAGTACATTTATATAGGAAATGTACTTATTCCTACTGGGGTCTCCTCAGGTCATATAATAAACCAAAAACGAGCAGAATATTATGCAAAACAAATAATGCAATTCTATGAGTGTGAGTGCGAAAATCTTTCTAATGGTATTTTGTTGACGGTTAAGGGCTAAAAGGATAGTTAGTTTATGTTCTTCTTTGCTTGGGAAAGTGTTACGCTTGACATTTTATCGGCATTTTTACTGTATTTTCGCTCTTTTTTTCTACATATACGCATACAAGTTTTTCTTGAATTCTGCTTTTGTTTATAATAAAATTATATTATTAAAGAACATAGGGGGATACTTTATGCCAACTACAAATATTGCGAAAATCAAAACTCACCAGAAGAATCTTGTTCTTCGTGTTGCTAAAGGACATTTTGCAACAAGCAGTGCACACAGTAACTATTATATTGACGTTGCTGCACAGAAATCTCGTCTTTCAGAAGCAAAAGCAGTTGCACAGGAAATCTGCAAAAACCACAAGTACAGCAACCAGATAATTGATACAATTCTTTGTCTTGACGGAACAGAAGTTATTGCAACTTGCGTTGCCGATGAGCTTACAAAAACCGATTATGTAAATATTAACGCTCATCAGACAATTTATATTGTTACACCTGAAATTATAAACGGCTCACAGATTATTTTCAGAGACAATATTGTTCCAATGATTAAAGGTAAGCATGTATTGATTACTGCTGTTTCAGTAGCATCAGGTAACACAGCAAAATCTGCTATTGAGGCAATTAAATATTACGGTGGCGAGGTTGTTGGTATTGCATCCATCTTCGCAACATCTGAAAAATGTGCTGACCTTGAAGTCAACTCCGTTTTCAATCCAAAGGATTTACCTGACTATTTCAGCTGTCCTGCTCACGAATGCCCACTCTGTAAAGAAGGCAAAAAGTTGGATGCTTTAATTAACTGTCACGGTTTCTCAAAGCTTTAAAAAATAAAAATGGAGAGTTAATCAATCTACTCCTTATAATGATTAAAAACCTCGATTGAATTCAATCGAGGTTTTGCTTTTGTTTAACAGATATAACTTGCTCCAAATTTGTAAGTACAAATGCCTTTGAACTCTTTTACAATAAAAAAGAAAAACAAACGATATTCTGTGCTAATGCACAGAGTGATATTTTCACTATGTGAAAGTGATATTACTCACTTTGTTCGTAGTGATATTTTATTCACCAGAAAACTCGTGTAACCGAATATCACTATGCTTTAAGCATAATAGAACTGCGTAGCAATAACACTCGCCTTTTGGCGAATAAAACTGCGAGACCTCTCTCAAAGAAGTCTCGCAATTCCTACCACTTAATTTTTATTCTTCTGTTCCGTTTTCTTCAGGAACGTCAGGTGTTTCAGGCTCTGCTGGAACTTCAGGCTCTGCTGGAACTTCAGGTTCATCTGGAGTCTCTGGAACTTCTGGAACATCTGGTTCTACTGGAACGTCAGGTTCGTCAGGAGTTTCAGGTTCATCCGGGGTCTCGCCGCCTTCTGGATTTTCTGGGTCACCATAGTTAAGATAACCAGCATCTTTCCAAACAACTGTGAACTTAACACGTCCATCATCAAGCTCTTCTCTAATGTAGAAATTGTTACCCTGAAGAATTGATGGCATCCATGATTTGTATTCTACGAAACCATTCTTGTTGCCGTTCTTATCAGTAACATTTTTAAGGCCTTCTTCGATACCGTCAGCCATTTCCTCATCCCAAGCTATAACATATGCTTTAAGAACGTTCTTTTCAGGGTCACAAACACCGAACTTAAATCCTGTAAGCCACCAATGTTCTTGCTCATATCTTGTGAAGAGAGGATTAGCATTATTATAATCAGCTGCTGTATGATAGTATTCGAAATACATTTCAAGAAGATGCTCATCTTCTGCACATTTATAGAATGGTGAATTTACATTTTCAGGTTTCTTTGTATAAACACCTAATTCGGCACCTTCAAGAACACCGTACTGACCCTTCCACCATTGGAGTCTCCAAAGAAGGTCGTTGTATTCGAAGTCAATTTTGAGTGTCATATACCACATCATTGTATATGCTGCAGCATTGTCATAAAGGTCTGTGAAACCGAAATATCTCTGCCATGGATTAAGATGTGTATAGAAAATATTCTGTTCAGCATCATACACATAACCAAATCTGTGAAGAATATCGTTAAGCTGTTCCTGAGTAGTTGGCTCTTTTGTTGCCGGAACAAGTTCACGGCTTCCTGCTGCTGTCTGAAGAATCCAACGAGCATCAATTGCACTGAGATTACCGTCACCGTTCATGTCAACACGAGCAAGTACATCAGGCTCAACAACTTTGAGTCCGCCAACAACCTGCAAAACTGTACGAGCATCCATAGCTGTAACTTTACCGTTACCGTCAGCGTCGCCCATATACAATGTCTCTGCTGCGGAAGCGTTAATAGCAGTAAAAGGAACTGCAGTCACAACTAAAACCAATGCTAAAAGCATAGAAAGATATTTTTTCATTTTTTTCGCCTCGTTTTAATTAATATTTACCAATATATTATCACACATAATAGTTACAATGTCAAGAAACTATACTGTCCAAATCTGTCGATTATTTCTCGTTTTGCACACGTTTCATCTCTGAAAATTTCTCTCCCCAACTGTTTGCCCAACTCTCACAATAGAGTTTATAATATGAAACGTTGTTTTTCTCTCTGTATTTCGCAAAGCAATTGCACCAGATTGCTGAAGGGATTGCAATAACAATATAATATAACGGACCTAAAAGTAAGCATTGCCAAGTGTGTCCATACTCATGAATTCTTGTATTATATGTCCATTTTTCGTTTTCGTGCTTATCTCTCATAAAAATGAAAAGTCCCATTGAGAGTCCACCCTGTTTCCAAGGAAGATAAACGATATTTGCGTAGCCGAATTTACTATGTGGTCGTTTTAACAGTTTTGTACATATAAGGTATGCTATTCCACCCACAATATTCACCGGCAAACACCATGTCCATTGAACAAAGTAAAAGAAAATATCAAACAATTTGCTTCTTTTAACTGTTGGAGCAGTTTGAGTTATATCAATTTTTTCCATTATTAATCCCCCTTACGCATTTTCCATAAGAGCTTTTTTCTCGGCTTCTTTTTCTATGAGTACAATATAATTTCCATCTGCATCTTTATCGAGTGTGTGTCCCTGACTCTCGTCGTTATCTTTTCCGAGCCAAGTGTTTTCGAGTTTCTGTCCTGAAAGAGTTTCGCAACGTTTCCTCTCCTCAGGAGTAAGGGTTACACTACCGTATTTATGCTTTGTAGCGATAGCAGCACGAATCATTGTGTGGTCGTCCTTTGTCATTTCAAACTTTCTTAAAAGAATGTAAGAAATTAACGCGCAAATCATAGGAATAATTGCAACACAAAGACGGATACCGAAAATTGCGGAGTCAGACTGCTCAACAAACTCCGTTGCTTCGCTCTTTGTATCAAGTCCGAAACCACCAAGAATAAGTGTTACAATAAATGTATTTATACCACCTGTCACCTGCTTAACCATTGTGTTACAAGTTGAAACAACGCCCTCTCGTCTGCGTCCTGTAATCAACTCATCAACGTCCGTAAGGTCGGGGAAAACATTGTTACAAACAAAACCGATACCACTCATACCAAAAGGATAGAATGTTACACCCAACAGCATAAGAATAAGCATAAAGGTTGATTTTGATGTGCCCGGCTGACTTGCCTGAACAATAAGACCAATTGCAAGACCTAAAATCATAAATGGTGTTACGATTGTACCACATTTTTTCTTTCCTTGCTTCATTGTAAGCATATAATTGAGTGGGAAGGCTGCTGTTTCAAACACACCTGCAAATGTGTTGAAAATCGGATAGAATTTATACTGATTTGCAAGGAATGTTACATAGTAAATATATGTTGTTGAGTAAAAGCTTCTTGCCATTTCCCAAAAGAAACTAATGCCAAAATACTGTCTGAAAGAACGGCTTTTAAAAACATCAATATATTCTTTGATTGCCAATTTCAAATCAAGTGGCTCAGTTTTCATATCCAATGAACTTGGCTCTTTAACAAGCTTAAATGTTCCGAAAATTGCTACAGAATACATTGTTGCAAGGAGTACGCCTGCAATCAAGAATGGCATTTTTGAATCCCTTGTAAGTCCGTCTGAGAATCCAAAAACAGAAAGCAAAATAAGTAAGATGATGTATGACGGAATCATTCCGCAGGAGTTGAAAATATAACTTACTGACGTATATTGCGTTCTCTTGTTATATTCAGGTGCTAATTCTGGAAGCATTGCAGTATGTGGCACAGTTATAATTGTATAAGCAGTTTTATAAAGCACATAAGCAAACACGAAGTATGCGACGGTCATGTATGGATGATTTTCGCCGTCAAGACCAAAGGAGTTCCACAGCATTATATATGACACAAATACAAGCGGAATACCCCATTTAAGATATGCACGATGACGGCCGTATTTTGAACGGGTACGGTCAGTAATAATACCCATAATCGGGTCATTAATTCCGTCCCACACAACAGCAATCATAGTAATAAAACCTGCGTATCTGATGTCAAGTCCTACTACTCTTGTTAAGAAAATGCTGAAATACATACTTATTATGTATCCTGCACCACCAAGGAAAATATTGGTGTAGCAATAGTTTATCATCGGAACAACAGTTTCCTTGAATGTCCCCTCAATTCCTATTGCTTTTTTAATTTTTTCGCCCATTAAATCACCCTAAATATCTAATTAAAAATCTGCACTACTATATATTGTAATGCAGATTTTAGTATTATTAGTCGTCTTCATCTACGAAAATCTCTACTGCATTTTCGCATGTTTTAACCTCAACAAAGTCGTGGAATCCACCGTTTTCACCATCAAGAACCCAGTTCACTTTGTCGTCAAAATAGAATTTAAACTTTTTGCCCCGTTTTACAATAAGATATTTATTGTCAAGGACTTCCCTTGTAACAAACATTGCATTTAAAATCGAAACGAGTTGTGCAGGATTTTTGGGCATACGAATCATAGCCAATTCGTGATATCCGTCGTCAAACTCAACTCCTGCCTTTTTAAGCACAGGAAATCCTGCAACTGAATATGAGTTGGAAACTCCACCATAGAAGAATTTACCTTCTATAATTTCACCATCGTCGCACTCAACCCTTGCTTTAAAGCCTTTAATTGAAAATACTTCTTTGGCTGATTCCCAATAATAAGCACCTCTGCCGATTTTATTTTTAAGTGATTGCTTTGCCTTGTATGAAACATCACAGAGATTACCAAAGCAGGAAACATAAATAAAAGATTCCTGTCCGTTGAAATCACCAATATCAATGGCTCTTGTTTCACCCTCAAGCACGGCTTCAATAGCGTCTTCAGGGTCTGTTGGGATATGCAAGGAATTGGCGAAGTCATTGGTTGTGCCAAATGGAATATAACCGATTTTCACGTCCAGCTTCAATTCCATAACACCACAGATTGTCTCTTTTAATGTTCCGTCACCACCGCAACAGATGATTACCTCATTACCCTCACCATATTTTTTTGTGACGTAATATGCATTCTTATCAATCTCTGTATATTTCACACTTACGTTGTAATCTGCATCTTCAAGTTTTTTAACTATTTTAGGAAGAAAATCAACAGATTTACGCTTACCCGCAATAGGATTGATAATCAGCAAAAGGTTTTTAGACATATTAGAACTCCAATTTCTTGTTTATATATTCAACCAACTGGTCAATAGGCATTCTTACTTGTTCCATTGTGTCTCTGTCTCGAACTGTTACGCAGTTATCTGCTTCAGTTGTATCATCACCAACAGTCTGGAAGTCAACTGTGATACAGAATGGAGTACCGATTTCGTCCTGACGACGATATCTCTTACCGATTGAACCTGCATCATCATATTCAACATTGAAGTATTTTGAAAGCATATCGTATATTTCGTCAGCCTTGTCGCCGAGTTTCTTTGAAAGTGGAAGAACTGCTGCCTTAACAGGAGCAATTGCAGGGTGGAAGTGCATAACAACACGAGTATCGTTCTTTTCTGCATCAACAACTTCTTCGTCATAAGCCTCTGTTAAGAGTGCAAGGAAAAGACGTTCAACACCCAAAGATGGCTCGATAACATAAGGAATGTATTTTTCGTTTGTTGTCTGGTCGAAATATTCAAGAGTCTTGCCACTTGTATTGCTGTGCTGAGTTAAGTCGTAGTCAGTTCTGTCAGCAATACCCCAAAGTTCGCCCCAACCGAATGGGAAAAGATATTCAAAGTCAGTTGTAGCCTTTGAATAGAAGCAAAGTTCTTCAGGGTCGTGGTCACGAAGACGAAGGTTTTCAGGCTTGATGTTAAGAGAATAGAGCCAGTCACGGCAGAATGCTCTCCAATATTCAAACCATTCAAGGTCTGTACCCGGTTTGCAGAAGAATTCAAGCTCCATCTGTTCAAATTCACGAACACGGAAGATGAATTTACCCGGAGTGATTTCGTTACGGAAAGACTTACCAATCTGTGCAACACCAAATGGCACTTTTCTTCTTGTTGTTCTCTGAACATTCTGGAAGTTCACGAAAATACCCTGTGCTGTTTCAGGACGAAGATAAATTTCAGATGTTGAGTCTTCTGTAACACCTTGGAATGTCTTGAACATAAGGTTGAATTGACGGATGTCAGTAAAGTTGTGAGCACCACAATCAGGACATGGAATAGCTTGTTCTTTAATGTAGTTTGCCATTTCCTCATTTGACCAACCTGCAACGTTTGTACCGTCAAAGTTTTCAATAAGGTTGTCTGCACGGTGACGTGTTTTACACTGACAGCAGTCCATAAGTGGGTCAGAGAAGCCACCAAGGTGACCTGATGCCACCCAAGTCTGTGGATTCATAAGAATTGCAGAATCAAGACCTACATTGTATTTGTTTTCTTGGATGAATTTCTTTCTCCAAGCTTTTTTGATATTCTCTTTAAGTTCAACACCAAGTGGGCCGTAGTCCCAAGTGTTTGCAAGACCGCCGTAGATTTCACTACCTGCGTAAACAAAACCTCTGCCCTTACTGAGAGCCACAAGTTTTTCAAGAGTTTTTTCTGTGTTAATCATAACTGATTTCAATCCTTTGTATATATATTATTGGTTATTTATCACTTAATTAGTCAATTTTTCCTGCTTTAACCTCTTCAAAGTTATCAAGGATTTCTTTTTCAGGTGCTTTTGTAAGAAGTGATACAACAACAATTGCAATTGATGCAAGAATGAATGCAGGAAGAAGTTCATAAATCGCAAAAACACCACCGAGTTTTGCAATTACATATTTCCATACAAAAATCATAACGCCACCTACAACCATACCTGCAAGTGCACCCCATTTGTTTGTGCGTTTCCAGAAAAGTGCGAAAAGCACAACAGGGCCGAACGCTGCACCAAAACCTGCCCAAGCAAATGAAACGATTTCGAATACTGAACCCTCATCCTTTGCCCAGATAACACCGACGATTGCAATGACAACAACTGTTAAACGAGCTACTAACATTGATGCTTTCTGTGAGAGATTTTTGTGGAAAAATTCCTTAACAATATTCTGTGAAACTGCAGATGCTGCTGCAAGAAGCTGTGAGTCAGATGTTGACATTGTTGCGGCAAGGATACCGGCAAGAATAACACCTGCTAAAATTGCAAAAACAGCACCATTGCCACTGATAAGTTTTGCTATTTCGATAATAATTCTCTGTGAGTTTGCATTGTCAAGTGCAATTACGCCATTGTTAACAGCTGCTGAGCCAACAACACCGATTAAGATTGCAACCGCCATTGAGATGAATACCCAAACTGTAGCAATTCTACGAGATGTCTTTAACTTATCCTTATCATTGATAGCCATAAATCTTAAAAGAATATGTGGCATACCAAAATATCCGAGACCCCATGCAAGAGTTGATGCAACTGTCAATGCATTATATGGTGTACTTGCATTTGCTTCCGGGTCGTAAGTATTGAAGAATTCAAGGAAACCGGGCATTGAATTTGCATTCACAACAACATTATCCCAGCCACCTGCATAGTTGATACCAAAGCCGACAACTACAATGAGGGCAATTGTCATAACAATTGACTGAATAAGGTCAGTTGTTGATGCAGCGAGGAAACCACCTAGAGTTGTATAAGCAACAATAACAACAGCACTTACAACCATTGCTGTAAAATAGTCAACACCGAAAAGGCTTGAGAAAAGTGTTCCGCATGCATTAAAGCCTGATGCTGTGTAAGGAACAAAGAATACAAGAATAACAAGTCCCGCAATTAAGGAAAGATGGTTTTTCTTGTCACCGAATCTCTTTGAGAAAAATTCAGGAATTGTAACTGCGTCAAGTTTTTGTGAATACATTCTGATTTTCTTAGCAACGATAAACCAGTTTACCCATGTACCGATACCAAGACCAATTGCCGTCCAGCTTGCCTCTGCAAGTCCGTAAACCAAGGCAACACCGGGAAGTCCCATAAGCAACCAGCTACTCATATCCGATGCTTCTGCACTCATTGCGGTAACGAGTGGTCCTAATTTTCTGCCACCAAGATAAAAGTCATCCGTGCTTTTATTTTTCTTTGAATAAACTGCTCCAATTACAACCATTATCAAAAGATAAACTGCAATTGTAACAATCATTATAATAGCTGTTGAAGTCATAATCTTCATCCTCCCATACAGTTTCATAGTGGGATATTACCCCACTATATAAATATACCATTGTATTATAATAAAAAAATAATGGTTTGTAAAGCATTTCTGCCCTACAAACCACCAATTTTTTACAAATTTTTGCTTATTCGCCTTTCCAATCGTGGATAACAGAAGGATTTTCGAAAATCTCATCAAGACGTCTCATAAATGGAAGAACATCACAATAGTCAAGAGCCTTGTGGTCAAACGCAATTGTAAGAGGAAGAATCTGGCGGATTGCGATTGTGTCATTACCATTTTCGTCCGTTACAACAGTTGGTTGCTTTCTGACAGCATTAACTGCAATTGCAGTAACCTGAGGTGGAATAATTTCAAGAAGGAAACACATACCTGTCTGGTCACGGTGAATTGAACCAAGGTTAGAAATTGTAACTGTACCCTGCTCAATATCTTTCTTTGTAAGTCTGTCCGTTTCAGGGATTGAGTAGTATTTTTTCTTTGCCTCGCCCTTGAGAGTGCGAACTTTATGCTTACCTGTTTTTGAACCGATAAGTCTGTAGATAGCCTGCATAAACTTACCTTTTTTAAGACCCTTGATTGTGTTATCCATAGAAACCTCAAACATAGCCTCGTCCATATTTGTGTTCTGCATACGACGCATTGTGTCGTTGATAACCTCAGTCATTTTGAGAAGGCTTTTGCTTTCCATATGGCGAAGATTAACAGTCATCATTCTGCCGTCAGGAAGAAGTGCGGGCATTGAAACATTAACACGGTTGTGATAATAGAGCTTACCACGAACAAGCTTACGCTCAAATTTAAGATGACAGTTCATTTTTGGCGCAGCCAAAAGACCTTCGCAGATAATCTTCATAACAACTGTGTTGATTGAAATTTTCTTTGATTTGTCAGTACAACCCTCGTTGAGTTTTTTGTACTCTTTCATAAATTCAGTAACATCAGCCTCATAGCTTACAACAGCATGAGGAATTGTTTCCCAGCTTTCTGCTGTCATGTTAGAAACAATTTTTCGTGCAATACCAAAACGTTCTTTTTTGTAAACAGCCATTTCTTATTTCTCCTTAAAAAGCTTTTTCATTAAATCTTCTTTCAAATTCTTCACAAAGTTCATCCCTGAAATTAGGATGTGCAATAGAGATAAGTGCTCTTGCTCTTTCTCTCATTGTTTTACCTTTAAGTTGAGCAATGCCAAATTCAGTAACAATGTAATTAACATCATTTCTTGTTGTTGTAACTGCAGAGTAATCAGTAATTTTAGGTACAATTTTTGAAATTGTGTCACCCTTTGCAGTTGAAGGCATAGCAATGATTGAGCGACCGCCCTTACTCATTGTTGCACCTCTTACAAAGTCTACCTGACCACCAACGCCCGAAAATTGGTTAAGACCGATTGTGTCGGACACAACCTGACCTAATAAGTCAACCTGTAAGCAAGAGTTAACTGACACCATGTTGTCGTGCTGTGCAATAACAACAGGATTGTTGACGTAATCCATCGGCATCATTTCAACATCGGGATTTCCGCTGATGTAGTCAAAAAGTTTTGTTGTGCCGAAAGCAAATCCGAGAATTGTTTTGCCCTTATTTATGTTTTTCTTTGAGTTATTGATAACGCCACTTGTAATAAGGTCAACAACACCGTCACCAACCATTTCAGAGTGGAGTCCCAAATCCTTTTTATGCTTCAACTCTTCGCAGATTGCGTTTGGAATTCCGCCGATACCCAGCTGAATACAGTCGCCATCATTAATAAGTGATGCACAGTTTTTACCAATCTGAATTTCTACGTCAGTAAGTGGTGGTGCCGGTACTTGTGGAATAGGCTCATCATGTTCTACAAAGAAATCAAATTCTGAAATGTGCTTTCTTGTTGCACCATATGTATAAGGCACATATTTATTAACCTGACCGATTTTAACCTCACAATGAGCAAGTGTTGTTTCAATATAGTCACAGTTTGTACCAAGTGAAACATAACCATCTTCATCAGGAGGAGTAACTGACATTACTGTCACTCTCGGTTTAAGATAATCCTTTAAAAGAGAGGGAATTTCAGAAAGATAGCATGATGTGTAATCTGCCACACCACTTGCAATAGCTTTTCTGTTTGTTCCTGAAGCAAAAAGCGAGTTGTATCTAAAATGACCTTTCACTTCTTCATCAACCCAAGGAGTTTCACCTAAAAGGAGCATATTGATTACCTCAACATCATGAAAATCCTTGTAGTTTTCTCTCATGGCACGAACAACAGCCCTTGGCTCACCACAGCCAAAAGACATAACGACCTTATCGCCGTCTTTTATATTTTTTATTGCTTCTTCAGCAGTTACAATTTTTCCTGTATATTCTTTTTTCCAGTTCATAATTTCCCCCTATCTTTTCCTTTGTTTATTGAACATTTGACTATATAAGTGTTCAATACTTATACAAATTATATCTCAGTTTAGCCTTTTTGTCAACAAATGGGAACCAGTTTACAATTATTTGACAATTTTACCAAACAGAAATACTATTTTTAGCAGTATGTAAAAAATCACCCTGCTTTTTTATAGATTATCACAATAGAAATATGCACTTAGTTATAGTATAATTATTAATTATAGAAATCTCTTTTAAAGGAGTGTTGCAAACCATGAATTATATTTCTAAAAAAGAAAAATTCAACTTTATGTCAGGTCTTGCAGGACAGAATATTGTTTACTGCTTTATCGGTGCATCTTTCTTTCAGTACTTTTTGACTGATATTGCACTGTTTCCACCTGCTTATGTAACTGTACTTCTTATTATTATGAAAGTATGGGACGGAATTAACGACCCGATTATCGGGTCAATCGTTGACCGTCATCGCTTTAAAAATGGTGAAAAATTACGTCCTTTGCTTAAATACACACCCGTACCCGTAGGTGTGTTTACAGTCCTTATTTTCTTCGTGTTTTCAACAGAAGAAAGTTTACTTTGGCTTCGTCTTGGCTATTTTGTAATTATGTATCTCTGCTGGGATATTACATATACAATGCAAGATGTTGCAATTTGGGGTATGACGGCTGTTGTTACACCTGATTCAAATGAACGTGATCGATTTGTTCAGTTGGCACGTACAGTCGGCTCAGTTTTCTATGGTGTGTTCAGTTCAGTTATTCCAATGGTTATGGAAATCGTTGCAAGACAGTCCGGTAACACCTTGGCACTTATGACCGTACTTTTCGCTGCAATTTTCGGTCTTGGTGGTGCATTAGTCAGTGCAAAATGTTATAAAGCACAAGAGAGAATTCGACTTGTAGAGCCTGAACAACAACAGACGTCAATTCTTGAATGCTTCAAACTCCTTTTCCAGAACAAGATGCTTATGTTGGTTACACTTTCAAACCTTTTCGGTGCACTTGCATTTGGTGGCAACCTTATGACATACTTTTTCAAATATAAAATTCCTGAAATTTCAATCGCAGGTTTTGTTCTCGGACCATTAACCCTTACAACAATTTTCGGTGCTCTCACTACTGCTCCAAGTTTCCTTGGTATGCTTCTTGCAGACAAGCTCAAAATCAAGTTCAAGGGTTACAGAAATCTTCTTATTTTTATTCAGCTTTGCACAATAGTATGCCGAGTTCTCGCTTGGGCAATCGGATTCCAGGGCAAAAATATTATTTTAACAATAATTCTTCTTGCTATCAGTTCATTCCCCGCAGGTGCCGGAAGTATTGCACAGACATCTCTTTTCTGCGACAGCGTTGACTATATGGAATGGAAAACAGGCAAACGTACAGAGGGTGTCACATTCGCTATGCAGACATTCTTCACAAAGATTTCAAGTGGTATTACAGGCGCTCTCGGAACATTTGCACTCAGTGCTCTCGGCTATGTGGCAGTTGAAGACACACCGGGTGCTGTATATCTCGGTACACAGACTCAAGCCTTTGAAACATGGATTTGGCCAATAGTAATGCTCACTCCTGCAGTTGCAGCACTCCTCTACATAATTCCTCTTCTCTTCATCAAATACACACCTGAACAAAAAGCACAGGTTGAAAGAGATTTGGCAGAACGCAGAGCAATGGCAGAGAGCAAAGCAATTGCTGAATAAAGATTAGGAGAAATAAAATGAAAAAAATAATCAGTATTTTATGTGTTGCAGCAATTTTATTGTCAACATTTTCTATAATGGCATTCGCCGCTGACACAAGCTATAAACCTTACGAGGAAAGTCAGTATTTTACATACGGCGACTACGATATTCATTACAGAGTTATCCCTGCACAGGGCAAATTCAAGGGCAGAATTATGATGCTACACGGATTTATGTGTTCAACCTTTGCTTGGCGTAATATGGCAAACGAAATGTCCAAAAAAGGTTATGAATGTGTCCTTGCAGACATTCCTAATTTTGGTTACAGTACAAGAGAAAACCCTGAAATGGAAATTATTGACCGTGAAATCTTAATCACAGAACTTATGAAGAGTATTGCTCCTATGGACGAATGGATTTTAGCAGGTCATTCAATGGGTGGTGGTGTTGCAGTTAATATTGCAATAGAAAACCCTGTTAAGTCACTTCTTCTTTATTGCCCTGCTCCACAGAGCGAGTTTCCCGAAGAAATGAAAGGTCTTGTTCAATCCGACATTATGAAAGGCACTATGAATGCTTTCTTCAAATACGGCACAGAAATTGACCCACTTGTAAAAATGGTAATCTTCATGGCAACTCTCGACTGCAAATTCTCAAACGAATACGACCTTGACGGTGTTACAGATGCAGTTCAGTATGACGATTTCGGTGCAGGAATGTGCGAAATGATGTACAATGTAAAACCAACTGATTTAGAGAATGTAGACAAAATTACATGTCCTGTGCTTTTGGTTCAGGCAAGTGGCGATATGGTACTCAATGCTCAGATGAAAGACCAGATGAATTCAGCATTCCCTGATGCTACAACATACAATGTAATCGGTGGCGGACATCAATGCATCGAAAACAGAGCAAAGGAACTCGCAACAGTAACAAGCCTTTTCCTTTGGAAGAATAAATAAAAAATCAAGCGGGGTTAATTCCCCGCTAATTTTATGCAAAATAAAATTGAATTTGTCGGGATGATTTGAATTACAGCAATGGGGTTAATTGTCATTCTGAGCGAAGCGAAGAATCTCTCTATAAATTCAGTAGACCCTTCACTGCGTTTAGGGTGACTTGAAACTCAAATAATTACGAATTCCGAATTACGCATTGATTTCGACAACCCCCAGTTTATCAAACAAAACCATTCCATACAAAAAGAGCATCTACCTTTTGGTAAATGCCCTTTATTTTATTTATTCAAACATGTTCCGCAGTATTCATAACCTTGGTTTAAATACTGTTTTAACTCTGTACCGCTAACTGTTTTCTTATTCTTCTCGCTCATTCCTGTTGCCCCTGAGCAAGTTGGTTTATGTATTTTCTTTGATGATGTGTTAAGAACAAATTGTGATGAATTCACTTCGTCACTTTGTGGCTCTTTATAGTCCTCGTCAAGTGTACTCTTACCGGTTGCATAGTCAATTCTAACCCCAGGTTGAACATTGTAACAATAAACATTAAAGCAGATGCCTTCACCCTCATCCTCAACCGACCACGCTTCCATCTGTACACCACTTGCAACAAGATTATCACCATCAAAAATCGGTGTTACACGATAAAGCACGTGATTTTCAGTTTCCTTTATGTAGTCAGCAACCATATTTTCAAAGGGCAACATTCCCTGCACATTTAAATATCTTGTACCTGTAATCAGATTACTTGTGTTAGCATTTTCACCTGTCAACTGGAAGCCGATTAAATGACAACGGTTGTAAAGGTATTTTCCGTCAACAAAATCGTATTTTGCAGTTACCCAACCCGTTGGCTTAACCTGACCAATGCTTCCTCTTTCTTCTGTCGGCATTATTTCCTTACCGATACAAGCATAAGTCACACCACAACGACCTAATTCATCAAGCTTTGAATAACTTTCAAAGGCTTTTGTGGTATAATCTTCCTTTGAAAATAATGGTTGATTATCATAAAGTGCCACATAAGGAATACCTAAATACTCCGGTATATTATCAAGAGTAATTGCATCCTCGCTTAATGGTGCATTTGTGTTTTGCTCATTATTTGTTGGTTTTTCCGTAAAATCGCTTTCAAATTTACATCCGCCAAATATCAACAAAGAGATAATAAGTGTTGTGCACATCAAAATCCTAAATATATTATTTTTCATATTCTACCTCACATATATTTCTCTTGTAATTTTTTCGTGGGATGAGCCTTCAAAATCAACTGTTTCCGTCAAGTTCCAATTTTCAAGTGAAATATTGAAATACATATCCGCAGGATACACCCTATTCCATTTATACACTATTATTTCTTCAATTCTTTCTTCATTTGGAAGAATGTTTTCTGCAAAGAAATAGCCATTTTCTATGTCTTCAGGCTTTTCGCAAATCTTAACAGAGCTTTCGGGGAAAAGCTTTGCAGAATATTCATTAGTGTAAAGTTCTTTACCTTTACAATATTCGAGAGCATTTTCAATAAGTATCCTGTCACGACTTTGACGTCGTTTATTGAACATCATACCGTTATTGTCATCAAGACAAACTATAAGTTTCATAATATCACCCAAGAAAATATTAACATATACAAAAAAATCTTTCAATAATAAATATTATTTGTATCCTAAACTTTTTATGGTATAATGTTCGCAAATCAATATGTTGGTGGTGAGAAAATGAAAAGATTTGCAAAGGTATATATTGAAATTTCAAATATTTGTAATCTAAAATGTTCGTTTTGTCCCGGAACTACTCGTCAATCACGCCGAATGAACGTTGACGAATTTAAAATCGTGTTGGAAAAGATTAAAGATTATACTGATTATATTTATTTTCATCTTCTTGGCGAGCCACTTTGCCACCCGGACCTTGAAGAATTTTTAAGAATTGCAGAGAGTATGCAATTCAAAGTGATTATCACCACAAACGGTACTCTTTTGAATAAAAATAAAGACATACTTTTAAATTCAAAATCGCATTACAAAACGGTTATTTCTCTGCACTCCTTTGAGGCAAATGACAATAAAATCTCTTTTGATAACTATTTAAAAGACTGTTTTGAATATGCAAAAAGTGCCGAAAATAAAAAAATCGTTGTTCTGCGACTTTGGAACAACGGTGGTAAAGATAGTCTTAATGATGAAATTTTAGCAAAACTTGAAAAATACTTCCCGAAACCTTGGAGTATGGAACGCAACGGCACAAAAGTTGGTAATAAAATCTTTTTGCAGTACGGCGACAAATTCGATTGGCCGACACTTGAAAACAATGATGTAAACGAAAATATTTTCTGCTACGGACTCCGTGACCAGATTGGCATTCTTGCTGACGGAACAGTTGTCCCCTGTTGCCTTGACAATAATGGTGAAATAAAACTTGGAAACATTTTTGAGAACGATTTAAAAGAAATAATCAACTCCCAAAAAGCCCAAAACATCTATAACGGATTTTCCAACAGAACCGCCTGTGAAGAACTCTGTAAAAGATGTAGCTTTGTGAGAAAATTCTAAACAAAAAAAGACTGATTTCATTCACGAAATCAGTCTTTTCATTATATATTATTCTTTAATTCTTTTTCTTTTTGTGAAAACCACAATCCCCGTTACAAGTGAAGCAATTGCCACCACTACAACAGGAGCAACAATGAGTGGTGCATCAGTGTTAGGGGTTTCTGCATTATTACCGTTTGCGTTATTGCTGTCATTATCATTTTCAGTATTGTTTTCACTGTTGTCAACAGGTGGTTTTTCAGTATTATCCCCGCCTGTATTATCGTCAGGTGTTACGTCACCATCGCCACTTGGGGACTCTACAGAAGGTAATGCTTCAATAATCTTGTTTGCGATATAAACATGACCGTCTGCATCAGGGTGACTTTCAACATAAGTTGTACCTGCAGTATCAACATAAATGTAACCTAACTTCTCCTCGCCTTCAATCATCGGTCCGTTGCCAACTGACATAATAAAATCAACGATTGTTGTAACAACAGCAGAGGGTTCAGTTGGTTCTTCGTTTATAGGTTTACCCTCTTCACCGTTGTAACCGAAATATTTACCTTTTAAACTGTTGTCACTCATACCAATAACCATAAGAGTAACATCCGGATTCAAATCATAAATATCCTGAATCATAATATCCCAGTTTTTATAGAAATTACCAAGCCCGTATGAAAGTGCTTGTGGCAAAGTTGCAACAACTTCAGGAAGTGCTCCTGCAACGTGGGCGAGCTCAACCAAATCTTCAACCATTTCCGTATCAAATGAGCAATTTGCAACAATTTCCTGTAACTTTGCCATATATTTATCTGCTACATTCTCTTTTTCAAAAATGTCAGAAATCACCCAGCCAAGATATGCACCCCAGTCGTTACCACCAACACCGAGAGTAATAAGGTCTGCCTCTGCAATCGCCTTTTTATATGCTTTTCTGTATTCTTCACTACCTGCATCACCAACGGCATTCAACTGTGCAGGATGGAACATATATTCATCAGTTTCTGTGAAATCGTCCTCAAGCATATAACGGATTTCAATAGTTCTGAAGCCTGGCCCTGCAAAAGCAGTCATTGTGTTATCTTCAATAATCGCCTTTGTAAGCACATCTGCATAAGAGCCGGGAACTCTGCAATAAGTTGTCTCTTGATATGCTTTGTTATAAGCATCATCCTCATCACTCATAACGTCACGATAACCACTTGCAACACTATCGCCAAGAAGGACATATTTCTTAAACTGACCTCTATGCTCGTTTACAGCATCTTGATTAAGTTCTGCAGCAAAACAGGTTAATGTGCTTGAAATAATAGCAAACACAAGAATAACAGCAAATGATACTTTAAATAATTTTCTCATTTAAACTCCTCCAATATGATTGTATTTATACCAACTAAATAATATCACTCCGGTAATAAAATGTCAAACAAATTCAAATCTGTCGTTATAATTATATAACCCATAATCTGAAATTACAATCAGGTTCGGGTGTTCAAAAAAATCAATGCTTCTCATTTTGAAACCACGATAATATCACAGATTTTCAGCTTCAAATCTTAAAACATAAAACTGTTTTAACCACTCTGGCTGTTCATCTAAAGTATCTTTCAGCTTTTCAAGTGTACGCTTACCTACACGGCGGTCAAGTATAGCAAACATTCTTACTATAGGATTATCAGACTGAATACTGCATTTTATATCTTGATTGCGATATTCACCAAGGGCATCAGCAAATTCGCTGTCTTTATATTCAGTTCGCTCATTTAAAGGATATTTATTTAATAAAGACCAGAATTCATCCCAATATTCAAGTTTCCCATAAGGATTTTCGATTGATTTATAACCTTTTTCAATAAAATAACTGTTAACGGTTTCCCAAGAAAAACGCTTTACTTGTTTGTCATCAATACAAATCTCAAAAATTTTACAACCATCCATACCGACATAAGTAGTGCAACCATATCTGATTCTGCCTTTGAGGCTGTCGGCAAGCATTTCTTTTTCAAGGTATTTCCGCATACCGCTCCATGAACCTTCATAACCCATAAACTGACCACCTTTCCGTATAAACCTTTTGTCAAATTCATAATAGCATTTGCGAAAAACTTTGTCAATAAACAATCAGGGGCGGGTGTCCCGCCTGCAATTATTCATTATTCATCAACGAGGCGGCTTCATTATTCATTATTCATTTGAAAATCCGTTCTGTATTAATGAATAATGAATGAGATGAATATTGAATAACGAATAATGCAAACAAAAATCCGCCCACTTGCGTGAACGGATTTCACATGGAGGCGACAATCGGATTTGAACCGATGAATCAGGGTTTTGCAGACCCATGCCTTACCACTTGGCTATGTCGCCATATTAACTTTTTTGATAAAAATAGGACACAAGAAACTGGGAGAATTCTGTGTCCTGTTTTTTATGGAGCGGATGACGAGGCTCGAACTCGCTACCTCCACCTTGGCAAGGTGGCGCTCTACCAGATGAGCTACATCCGCATACAATGGTGCCTCCGATCGGAATCGAACCAACGACACGCGGATTTTCAGTCCGCTGCTCTACCAACTGAGCTAC
>JAGAMK010000034.1 GCA_017624735.1 Clostridia bacterium | reverse complement strand
AGTATCTGTTGTTACCAAGTAACCATCATATCCAGCATATTGAACCGCTTTTTCAAATGGAAAGTGATGATCTTCTATTGTTTTTGAGGAAGCTAAAATTAACTTCCAAATTAACTTTGGCAATAATTCCTGGGCTCTGCGTGGCTCTTTAGAGGTCCAATTATCTATATCAGAAGCCTTAATAGCTAAAAACGTCACTTGATTCACATCCTTAATATTCATGGTGTTTTTCTGTAATTCTTTATTCTTTCTATAACAGATTCTAAAAGTTGTTTGTTTTCACGCTTAGGTGCAAGATATTCTTTCATATCCGCAAAGATATTATCAATATCCTGCAAATCCGAATCAGTATATATCAAAGTAAAGATATTTAAATTTCGATAATAATCTTTGTGTTTTTTCATTTCATGTTCGAAATTTGCTTTTGCCTCTTCATTAACTTCTTTTTGTGTTTTCCCTTTAATACCACCAAGATAACCATGTGTAGACCATGGCGAAAACTCAAAACCATGTTTCTCTAAGGTTATTGGGTTAATAATAGTGAAATCGAGCCTATAAACATGATTATTTTCTAATCCGTTATATCTTAGTTCAGGTATAAGAAGCGGCACTTTATAGGGGTTAGCACTATTTCTAACATATTCACAATATAATTCGGCAATTTTTAATTCATACGGAGAACCCGATAAGCGTACCAAAACATTTTTAAAGAAAGTAAGATACTCGTCAACTGAGTTGAATTTAATCTTATCATTTTCATATGGGATAACTAATCCGGTTTCCAGTATATGACCAATTGTAAAGTAATCTTGCCTAAAACGCCGTATTTCACTAACATCATTTTCCCAATTTCCGTTTTTAAATCTTGGGGTTATTAGCAGTCCGTAAACAGCGTTTTTTTGACCTATCCAAAGTTCAGCATCTTTTTCAGTAGGTCTAATTTTTGATATAGAATAACAGTTACGCCAATAGGTTCGCTTTAAAAACAATATGGTATATTGCATTAAATCATCATCATTTACCAATAGTTGCTGAAAATTGTATGCAGCGCGTATTTCTTCCATTCCTTTATCAACCACTTCAATATGGTTAAGCAATCCGTCAAACCACATCGAAACATATTGATCTGGGGAAGTAATCACATCATTAGTGATATTGAGATATGTATTGTTTTTACTTCCAATTTTTGCATTAAGAGACAATTCCTGAGATTTTAAATTATCAGGTTTGTCTTCATTAAAAGTATATCGTTCCAAAATTTTTGGCAACAACGCTTTGAGTTGTTTTGTTAGCTCCTCGACTTTTTGCTTACGTAAAACTTCATATTTTTGGTTTTCCGTCATTTTATCACCTTCAAGATAAATCTTAGTTTTAAATTGATTACACTTTTTCATCTAAATACTCATGTGGTCTTTCTTTATAGTCTTTAACCTTATACTCGCCGATGGTATCATATTTGCTTGCTTTGGTTTCGGTTGGGGTGTCGGTTTCGTTATCTTCGCCGAGGATTGCATCGAAGAAGATACGTTCAAGGTATTCGTATTTTGAATAAATACCTTGTGAAGCCCAAACAAGAGCGTTACGCACGTAGGCAGAGTTTGTTTTAAAGAGTTCGTGTTCAACTTCAAATCCCATTGATTTTGCGAGCAGAACAGCAAACACTATAACCGTTCTCGTATTACCTTCACGGAAGGGGTGTGTTTGCCAAATACTTGCGATTATGCGAACAAGCTTGAAAACTATATCCTTATCATTGTCGCCGGTTCTTTTGAACTTGGCGATTTCTTTCGTTGTTTCGTTTAGTTGCTTTTTGATTTCTTTGGGATAAGCATAACGAACCGTATCGCCGCCAAGGACATCTTCGTATTTTACCATTTGAATAGTACGGAATTCTCCCGCCCAATCAAATATTTGACCGAAAATATTGCGGTGAATATCCTGCAAGGTTTCGGTATTAAACTTATCGTATTTATAATCATAAATTGCTGCCATAGCAAGACCGGTAATATCGGCCTCTGCTTTGTGTAGTAATTCGGGATCTTTTATATCTGCTAAATTTTTAAGAACGTTTACGTCATCATATAAATAAGGGTCACGCATTTATTATACCTCCGTTACAAAACCGTATCTTCTTAGTGTTTGTTCAAACACCGACAAAAACGTAATATTACCGTTTTTCCAATTAGCAAGGTCATTTTTTACCCTATCGCTTACGGGAACACCCTCGATTGAGGTCATAGCATCGGAAAAGGAAATTCGCTTCTCTTTTTCGTCAGCAGATATACTATCCATACCGCTTGTGAGCTTTAACATTTTAAGTTTGCGAAGTAAAGCTTTATCCAACAACTCTGCGGCGGTTTCAATGTCGGCAAGTCTGATTAAAATTTCTGGCAATTCTGCCTCGTATTCTTTCCTTAAAGAAAGTTGACTTGTTATTTGTTCTGCTTCTTCTGCCTTGATGTATTTGCTCTCAACAGTATCTCCGTTACGTGTTTGCAAATATAAATACTGCTTACCGCCAATCGTCTTTTTAGAAATATATCCTTTGGGCAAAACACTAAGATTTTGCTCGATTTCAAGTTTTGCTGCAAGTAATTCTTTGTATTCAAAAATAATATCAGTCATAATACTACCTCCTGACTACTAATAGTATATCATAAATTAACCTACAAATCAACAATAATTTGAAAATTTGTAGGTTAATTATAACTATGCTGTAATCAGGATAGCAATGATTCAATTTGATTTTCTTTCAAGACCGCCATCACTTGCAACAAACAAGGTGATACCTAAACATATTAGAAAAGCGCCTGTTGATGTAGAGGCCTTATATAAAAGTGCAAGATAGCCTGTCCGAACAGTAATTAATATTAAAATCAGCATAACAATACACTTAAACAGCTTCATTTTAAATCCTCCTATTATGTAGTTAAAAAGCCTTATTTCAAGCGGTTTTGTCAGCTGCTCCGCCGTAGTCATTCCACTTTGTTTGCCAAGCTTCACCAAATCTCTGATAGTGAACTATTTCCCTTTCGCGAAGGAATTTAATTGGGTCACGCACATCAGGGTCATCAACAAGACGAAGAATATTATCATAAGTTGTTCTTGCTTTTTGCTCTGCTGCAAGGTCTTCGTGAAGGTCTGTTATTACGTCGCCTTTGGACTGCAGATATGCTGCTGTAAAAGGTGCTCCGCTTGCTGCAACAGGATATATACCCGTTGTATGGTCAACGAAATACTTATCAAAACCACTCTTTTTAATCTCATCAATAGTCAGGTTTCTTGTAAGCTGATAAACAATAGCACCAACCATTTCTAAATGGGAAAGTTCTTCTGTTGCAATATCTGTCAAAAGCCCTTTAAGTTCTGGCAATGGCATACCATATCTTTGTGAAAAATATCGCATTGATGCGGCTAATTCACCGTCAGGACCGCCAAATTGTGAGATTATGACTTGTGCTAATTTTGGATTTGGATTTTTAATCTTTACAGGATATTGTAATTTCTTTTCATATTGAAACATCAGCAATCACACTCCATATATTCCCAAGGCCATGGATTTTTTACCCATGCTAAACCGCTGTCAGATTCATGAGTAAGTGGTCCAAAACATTCTTCATATTCTTCTGTTAATTCTTTTGCCCTTGCCGAGTATTTTTTGTGCATTTCTAATGCTTTTTCATCACAAGGATGGGTGTCAAGATACAAGTGAAGTTCCCATGCTGCAAATTTCACAGCAGAAAGTTCACGCATAAGTTTACATTTATTCACAACATTTACCTCCATAAAACTTTTTATTTAACACAGGAAAAAGTGTCCCATTGCATAATGCTTCTTCACTTGTATATGTCATCAAATCAGTCTGAAACGGCACGTAAGCCATAGCAACAACCGTACATTCGGGAAGATGTGGCATTTCTTTGCAAATGCACATACATTCTTTTTGTTCCATTTTGCATATCTCCTTTTGATTTTAAAATATGTTTCAAACATATCTAAATCATTCTATTCAATACAAAATGAATTGTTATTTATATTGAAAAAACGTATAAAAAATGGTATCATAAAGTGCATGGGGTGATATAATGAACACAGACAACAACAATTCTAAAATTAAGACATATATTGAAAAACTCACTTCCGAAGAAGCAAGTCTTAAACGAATTCCATTTTACTTATTTTTAATTGGAGTTTTAATTGTTGTTTTTATTATAAAAATAAACGAGACAAATAAGTATCTCAAAATAATTGCCGAAAGTGATAATCCATCAATTCAAATTCATACAAAAGATGAAAAATATGATGAAGTATTAAACATATACACAGAAGAAAATAAAACACCTGAAGAAATTCTTCCAAATCCTTATGACGAAATCGACAAACAGCCTTCTTCGGATAATACGGAAGAAAATAGTGAGCCATCAATATCTGTAGGCAATAAACAAAAATACGTTATTAACATAAGCAGTAAAAAAATACATAAACCTGACTGTTCATTTCTTTCAAGAACAAAGGAAGAAAACAAAAAGACTGTTGAACTTTCTGCTGATGAATTGAAAGAATATATAAAAAATGGACATGAAATATGTAAAACATGTGGAGGATAATAAAATGATTATTAATGAAATCTTATCAAAAGTTGACCACACATTACTTTCCCAAAGTGCAACTTGGGAAGAAATCAAAGCAATCTGTGATGATGGAATGAAATATGAAACAGCATCTGTTTGTATTCCCGCATCATACGTAAAACAAGCAAAGGAATATGTTGGTGAAAAACTTGCAATATGCACAGTTATTGGCTTCCCTAACGGTTACTCAACAACTGCTACAAAGGTATTTGAAACAGCAGATGCTATAAAAAACGGTGCTGATGAAATTGATATGGTAATCAATGTTGGTTGGTTAAAAGATAAAAAATACAATGAAATTCTTGATGAAATAAACGAAATAAAAGGTGCTTGCAACGGCAAAGTATTAAAAGTTATAATTGAAACGTGCCTTCTTACCAATGATGAAAAAATCAAAATGTGCGAAATTGTTTCAGCATCAAATGCAGATTTTATTAAGACTTCAACAGGCTTTTCAACCGGCGGCGCAACAAAGGCAGATATTAAACTTTTTGCTGAATATACTACTAACGGTAAGAAAATCAAGGCCGCAGGTGGAATTGCATCAATTGAAGATGCAGAGGACTTTATAAATCTTGGTGCATCTCGTCTTGGCACGAGCAGAATTGTTAAAATTGTTAAAAACGAACAAGGTAGTGGATATTGATGAAATACAAACGCATTTTTCTGATTGTACTTGATAGTTTTGGAATTGGTAATGCACCAGACGCTGAAAATTTCAACGATATGGGTGCAAATACTCTTAAAAGCATTTCAAAGTCAGAAAAATTTAATATTCCTAATCTAACAAAGCTTGGTCTTTGCAACATTGACGATGTAGAATTAGAAAATTATGCTTTCCCTATTGGGAAATATGGTGCTTTGCAGGAAATATCTGCAGGAAAAGATACTACAATCGGTCATTTTGAAATTACAGGTATTATCTCAAAAAAACCAATGCCAACCTATCCATATGGATTCCCAAAAGAAATCATTGATGAATTTGAAAAACAGACCGGTTGTGGCACACTATGTAATAAACCATATTCAGGTACACAAGTTATTGCTGATTATGGTCAAGAACATATTAGAACAGGTAAACTAATCGTTTATACATCTGCTGATAGCGTATTTCAAATCGCTGCACATACAGATTTTGTACCAGTTGAAAAGCTTTATGATTACTGCAAAATCGCGAGGAATATTTTAATCGGTGAACACGCAGTTGGTCGAGTAATTGCAAGACCTTTTAGTGGTGAATACCCGTTTACAAGAACTGCAGAAAGACACGATTTTTCAGTTGAGCCACCTGAAGATACTATGCTTGATAAATTAAAATCAAACAATTTTGATGTTATTTCTGTTGGTAAAATTGCTGACATTTTTGCAAATCGTGGCATTAATGAAAAATACTATACTCATTCAAATGATGAAGGTATGAGTAAGACACTTGAACTTCTCGAAAAAGACTTTAACGGACTTGTTTTTACTAATCTTGTTGATTTTGATATGAAATATGGACATAGACGCGATATTGACGGCTATGCAGACGCAATTAGCGAATTTGACAATTGGTTAAGTGATTTCATACCAAAAATGCAAAGTGATGATTTATTGGTTATAACTGCCGACCACGGTTGTGACCCTGCATATAGTGGTACGGACCACACAAGAGAACAAGTTCCTTTACTGATATATTCAAAAAATATTGAACCTGAAAATCTTGGAATAATTAAGGGATATAACTATATCAGCAAAGTAATTTTAAATAATTTTAATTTAAGGTGATTTTTATGAACAAAAAGGACCTTTTTAACCTTGCAAAAGAAGCTATGAAAAACTCCTATGCACCATACTCAAATTACAATGTAGGTGCTGTTCTCCTTTGCGAAAATGGAAACATATATAAAGGTTGTAACGTTGAAAATGCATCCTATTCCACAACTAATTGTGCTGAAAGAACTGCTCTGTTTTCTGCTGTTACAAATGGTGAAAAAGATTTTGAAGCCATTTGTGTTGTTGGAGGAAAAAATGGTGAAATTACTGATTATGCGATGCCTTGTGGTGTTTGCAGACAAGTATTAGCAGAGTTTTGCGATGCTGATTTTAAAGTATATGTTGGTGTAAGCGAAGACGACATAAAAGAGTATAAATTGTGCGATTTGCTCCCCTATTCTTTTGACAAATCAAAACTAGGTGACTGATATGAGAATTTACGATATTATAGAGAAAAAGCGTGACGGATACAAACTGACAAAAGAAGAAATTGACTTTTTTGTTCAGGAATATACAAAAGAAAATGTCGAAGATTATCAGGCATCAGCACTTCTTATGGCTATTTTTATCAACGGAATGGATGAAGAAGAAACCGTAAATCTTACTGAAAGTATGGCAAAATCCGGTGATATGCTTGATTTATCGGCTATTGACGGAATTACTGCTGATAAGCACTCAACAGGCGGTGTTGGTGATAAAACTTCACTTGTTGTTGCACCTATTTGTGCGTCACTTGGCATTAAAATGGCAAAAATGAGTGGTCGCGGACTGGGGCATACAGGTGGCACAATCGATAAACTTGAAAGCATTGAAGGTTTCAACGTCACACTTGATACTGACGATTTCTTTAAACAAGTCAATGAAATTGGCATATCAATAATTGGTCAAACTGGTAATTTAGCACCCGCTGATAAAAAGATTTATGCTTTGCGTGATGTTACTGCAACGGTTGGCAATATTTCACTTATCGCTTCAAGTATTATGAGCAAGAAAATTGCTGCGGGGGCACAAAATATTGTTCTTGATGTCAAATGCGGTAGCGGTGCCTTTATGAAAGATGAGCAGAGTGCTACTGAACTTGCTGAAATGATGGTTAAAATCGGTAAGAAATGTGGTCGAAATATTGCTGCAGTTATTACTAATATGGATATTCCCCTTGGCTCAAATGTTGGTAATGCACTTGAAATTAAAGAGGTTATTGATATTCTCAACAACAAGGGTGACAAGCAGTTGAGAGAATTATGTCTTGTACTTTCTGCAACAATTTTAAGCATTTCTTATGATTGGACTTACGAAGAAGCATATAAAAAAGCTGAACAAACGATAAGTGACGGTTCAGCATATAAAAAATTTATTGAATTTGTAAATGCACAAGGTGGAAATAGTGATTTCACTACCCTACCCGTTGCTAAGAAATCGCTTGAAATCAAAGCAGTTAAAGACGGATATATTCAGAGTATTGATTCACGAATTGTCGGTGAAAGTGCAGTATTGCTTGGTGCAGGTCGTGAAAAGAAAACTGACACTATTGATTATAGTACAGGAATTGTGCTTTATAAAAAGACTTGTGATAGGGTTTCAGTTGGTGATACCATCGCAATTCTTTATGCTGAAACTGATGAACGACTTAAAAACGGTGAAAAGCTTTTCAACACATCTTATGTAATTGGTGAAGAAATGCCTGAAATACTGCCTTTAATATATAAAACTATCAGATAAAATAAAATCCCACATTACTGTGGGATTTTTGTTATATATGGTCCTATTTTGCATGCTGAAATTGATGCTAAAACTATACAGATTAGTTCTTTTGGTAAAAATGGCAGGAAAGCCGTCTGAATAAACCAAATTGCTGAATAATTGTTATTATATACATTTGTGATGAATGCAAAATATATAAGACCAATTATGTAGATTATTGTAATACCAAGTAAAGAAATGATGATATAATGCCATAGCTTGCGATTTTTAAGTTTTTGTGTAAGAACGCAAATTATTACTGATGAGATAAAAAAACCGATTACAAAGCCGAAATTTGGCATTAAGACATATCCTAATCCCCCACCGCCTGAAAATATTGGTAATCCGATTAGACCAAGTACAATATAGACGCCAATTGCAAGGGTTGATGCCTTTAACGGTAATACATGTGCTGTAAGCAAAACAAAAAATGTCTGCAGGGTCATTGGCATCATATTGGGCATTGGAATTCGTATAAATGAGCCGACACATATCAAAGTGCAGAATAATGCTGACAATGTTAATGTTACAATTAAGTTTCTTCTTTTCATTTTATCCTCACACTAACATCACCCGACGAAATCTCCTCCACTTCGCCATTTTCATTTTTTACAAGCAAATGACAATCATCAGTAATATCAATAACTGTTGCAGGTCTTATATTTTCACCTGATATAATATTTATTTCCTTACCTGTTAAGTATGAATATTCTTTATATCTTTTGATGTAATTATTATCTTCACCGTTGTACATACCGAAAAATTTATTTACTACATCGGCAACGATTTTTTCTTTGATGTTTTTTTCTGCATTTCCCGGGAAAATTGCAGTTGCAATACCCTTTATTTCATCAGGAAAACCATTTTCAGGAGCAATTATATTTATTCCAATACCAACAACTGCATAGTCGAGCATTTTATTGCTGTTTATTGCACCTTCGGTGAGTATTCCGCAGACTTTTTTACCGTCAATATAAATATCATTCACCCATTTGATTTTCACATCATTTTTATTATATTTCATAACAGTTTCTGCAACAGAAACTGCCGCCATAACTGTCAGAAAAAGTGATTTTTCGGCAGAAAACTTTGGGTGTAAGAGTAGAGAAAAATAAATTCCAGTACCATTTGGGGAATAGAAAGCACGACCCATTCTGCCTCTGCCACCTGTCTGACTTTCGGCAATAACGAGTTGAGTTTCTTTTTCACCCTGTAAACCCAATTTTTTTAAATAATTGTTGGTAGAATCAAGTTCTTGGAAGATTGTGATATTCAGTTTTTGGTTTAAACATTGCTCTAATATTTTCTTATCCAAAACTATTCTCTCTCATTCGACACAATGTGTACTATTTCTTTCGGCATATTTTTTAAATATTCTTTCATAAATGTAGGATATGCTTTGTATTTATCCAAATCATCAATTGATATCCAATGGACAGTTTCCTTGTATCCGCCATTTGTAAAGCTGTTACTATGTAATTCTTTTGAACCTTTTGGATTCATTAAATAGTAAAATGCTACCTCGTGGCAAAGCCTATCAGGATTTGTTGCAACGTCACCATAAAAGAAGTTTTCATGAATTACTGCTAATCGGTCAATTTCATAATGAACTCCAGTTTCTTCAAAGACTTCTCTTTTAACAGCATCTTCAGATGATTCATTCATATGAATTGCACCGCCTATTGAGTAAAAATAGTCCGCGGTTTCATTTCCTGCAAATAAAACACAGTTTTCTTCAACTATAATTGCCGCTGCACGATATCTAAACCAATGATTTTCTTTTGTAAAACCACAATCATAATTCATATGAACACCACCTAATAAATTAAAATCAATTTATTATATATTGAAAAATAAAATTATGCAAGAAAAAAGGACTCAAAAGAGTCCTTTAATTTATAAATGCCAAATCTCACTTGCATACTCTTTAATTGTTCTGTCGGATGAGAACTTACCTGCATTACACATATTGAGCCAACACTTTTTGTAAAATTCTTTTTTGTTTTTATAATCCACATTAACTTTTTTCTTTGTTTCAAGATAATCGTTGAAATCAAGAAGCAAGTAATAATGGTCAGGCTTATGCCACGATGCACCTTTAAGAATTGAATCATAAAGTTCTTTGAAAATCTTTGTTTTTCCGTCTTTGAGTGTACCGTCAACAAGTGCATCAAGAACACGTTTGATTTTCTCATCAGTTTCATAAAGTACTTTTGAAGAATAGGTGTCTTTGATTTCTTCAATATCTTCTACACGAGCACCAAAGATATAGTTATTCTCTTCCCCTGCTTCTTCGACAATTTCTATATTTGCACCGTCATAAGTTCCAAGTGTAACCGCACCATTAAGCATAAGTTTCATATTGCCTGTACCTGATGCTTCCGTACCTGCAGTGGAAATCTGTTCGCTGACATCTGCGGCTGCAACAAGTTTTTCAGCATAAGAAACATTATAATTCTTAACGAAAACAACTTTGATATATTTTGAAACTTCTTTATCATTTTCAATAAGTTTTGCAATTTCATTAATGAGTTTGATTATACCTTTTGCACGAGCATATCCTGGAGCAGATTTCGCTCCGAAAATGAATGTTGTTGGTGTAAAATCTTTAAGAGTGCCATCTTTGATTTCAAAGTAAAGTTCAAGAATTGCAAGCGCATTGAGCAACTGTCGCTTATATTCGTGAAGTCGTTTAATCTGAATATCAAAAATTGAATTTTCATCAATTACAACATCATCGTGAACTTTGATAAACTCTACTAACTGCTTTTTCTTTTTTTCTTTTATTTCAATAAAACGATTAAGGACATTTTCATCATCTGCATACTTTTCAAGCTCTTTGAGTTTATCAAGGTCTGTTATCCATTCATCACTACCTAAAAGCTCTGTAACAAGTGTAGATAGTTCACGATTACAAAGCAACAACCACCGTCTTTGAGTGATACCGTTTGTTTTATTCTGAAATTTTTCAGGATAAAGTTCATACCAGTCTTTTAATACATCAGTTTTAAGAATATCAGTATGAATTCTTGCAACACCATTGACATACTTCGAACAGAAAATCGCAAGATAAGCCATGTGAACCCTTTTATCCTGAATTATCTGCATTTTTTCTGCTTTTTCTTTATCAACTTTAGCAGTTTTAAGTTCTTTTTTTAGCATCTTATCAAGTTGTTTAATTATGTCAACAATCTGTGGAATTGTATCACGAATAATCTTTAAGTCCCATTTTTCCAATGCTTCCTGCATAATAGTGTGATTAGTGTAATTGAACACATTTTTACAGATTTCAACTGCATTTTCAAAAGCAACATTTTCATTAACAGTCAAAAGTCTTATAAGTTCAGGAATTGAAATTACAGGATGTGTGTCATTTAACTGAATTGTAATGTAATCAGCAAACTTTATAAAATCATCACCGTGAATTCTCTTGTATTTTCTGATAATATCCTGCAAGGATGCACTTGAGAAGAAATACTGCTGTTTAAGTCGTAATTTCTTACCCTCATTATTGTCATCATTTGGGTAAAGAACACGGGAAATATCCTCGGCTCTATTCTTCAAAGCAACAGATTTGTCATACTTTTGTGAATTAAACAAATCAAAGTCAAAAGGCATAAGTGACTCACTCTGCCATAATCTTAATGTACCAATATTATCTGTACCAAACCCTATAATCGGCATATCATAAGGCACAGCTTTAACAGACATATCTTTAAATTCAACAGTTACTGCATCATTTTCAATTCGCTTTGACCATGGGTCGCCCCATTTTGTCCAATCGTCTGCAGTTTCAGTTTGAAACCCATTTACAATATCCTGCTTAAAAAGACCATACTTATAACGAATACCATATCCATCAAGCGGAATATTAAGTGTTGCAGCACTATCAAGAAAACAAGCTGCAAGTCGACCTAAGCCACCATTACCAAGGGCAGCATCTTCTATGTCTTCAAGTGCTTTTAAAGACACACCATACTGGTTTAATTCATTCTCAATCTCATCATAAATACCTAATGATACAAGATTGTTATATATTGAACGTCCCACAAGGAATTCTGCAGAAAAATAGAATGCAGTTCTATTCTTAATTCGCTGATTTCGGCTATTTTTCCAATTATCTGAAATTGATGACATAACAGCACTTGAAATTACATCATGCAATTCGTTGGAATTTAATTCTTTAATATCTTTTAAATATTTACTTTTAGAAAGCATTATTGCTTCATTAACAATATGTGACATTTACTTTACTCTTTTCTTTGTAGGTATTCTTTGATACAAACCTGTATAATATCTAAGTTTTTCTATAAGTTCATCCGTAATATAATCGGATTTTGCTCGCCATTGCCAATTGCCTTTTACAGTTGACGGATAATTCATTCTCGCCTCATTTGAGAGTCCTAAAAGGTCTTGCATGGTAACGATGGCTGTGTCAGAATTACTTGACCAAACTGCTTTCATAAAACCCCAGTTATAACCTTCTTTTCGGGTAAGACGGAGATAATCTTTCGCTCTTTTGCGAGTCATTCTCGGTGCAGTTTTAGTCATATAACCAATAACTGTGTCATTATCATGAGTCCCTGCATAAGCAATTGAATTCTTAGTGAAATTATGAAGAAGATAATCATTTTCCTCATCTGTATCAAACGCAAATTGAAGAACTTTCATACCTGGATATTTACTTTGTTTAAGCATTCTTTTTACAGCAGGAGTAAGAAAACCTAAATCTTCCGCAATGATTTCTTTTTTTCCTAAATCTTTCTCTATTTCACGAAAAAAATCAATTCCGGGGCCTTTTCGCCACACACCTATTTTTGCTGTTTTTGAATCAGCAGGAATACAGTAATAAGACTCAAATCCTCTGAAATGGTCAATACGGATAACATCACACATATTGCAAAGATGTTCAATACGTTTTTTCCACCAAGAATATCTATCTTTTTTCATATAATCCCAATTATATAAAGGATTACCCCATAACTGACCTTCATCAGAAAACGCATCAGGCGGACAACCAGCAACCTCAATGGGGTTACAATCATCATCAAGCAAAAATTGTTTAGGATTCGCCCATACATCTGCACTATCCCCAGCAACATAAATAGGAATATCACCAATAATTTTTATATCGTTTTCATTTGCATATTTCTTCAACTCGAACCACTGTTCAAAAAAGAAAAACTGAATGGTTTTGTAGAATTCTATTTCACTTGTAAGGTCATTTTTTACTTTGTTTATTGTATCTTTTTTTCTTAACTTGAAATCTTTATTCCATGTATCCCACGGTTTTCCATTATTTTGGTCTTTCAAAGCCATATATAATGCAAAATCTTCAAGCCAAAAAGCATTTTTCTCACAAAATGCATTGTATTTATCGTCAGGTATATAATTATTAAAAGCCTTTTTTAATACTGTAAATCTATTATCAAAAAGCTTTTCAAAATCAATCCTTTCAGAATTTTTGCCCCAATCAATATTAACATAATCCTCTTTTTGTAAAAGACCTTTATCAAAAAGCAAATCAAAATCAATAAAATATGGATTTCCTGCGAAAGTTGAAAAAGATTGATATGGTGAATCACCATAACTTGTAGGACACAAAGGCAAAACCTGCCAATAAGTTTGACCACTATTTTTAAGAAAATCAACAAATCTGTATGCTTCTTTGCCTAAAGTACCAATTCCAGTTTCTCCCGGCAAAGAGGATATGTGCATTAATACACCACTTGTTCTCATAAAATCACCTGACAAAACTATATAATTTTTGAAAGAAAAAGTCAATCACATATAAGTCTTTCATTGATTTTATCAAAGATATGAATTCTGTCAATATCAATTTTGAATTTATATTTTTTATCGCTCTTAATATTGTTGTTTGAAGGTACATTTGCAATTATTTTTTTATCATTAAATGTTCCATATAAATAGTAGTCTGCACCAGTCATTTCTGCAATATCAACATATAAATCAAATGAATTAACCTCATCCTTACCTTTCACTATTGATAAATCTTCAGGTCTTACCCCAAAAACTACTTCTTTATTATCATACATTACAAGATAGTCATTCATTCTGTTCGGCAGAACAATTTCATAATTACCAAAAGAAAGAAAGTAGTTTTCTCCTTTCCTTTTTACCATACAGTCAATAAAATTCATTTGTGGTGAGCCGATAAACCCAGCAACAAACATATTTTTGGGATGGTTGTAAAGCATTTGTGGGGTATCAAATTGTTGTACAACTCCGTCTTTCATTACAACAATTCGGTCACCCATTGTCATCGCTTCTGTCTGGTCATGTGTTACGTAAACGAATGTTGTACCAAGTTGTTTATGAAGCATTGAAATACGACTTCTCATTTCTGTTCGAAGTTTTGCATCAAGATTAGATAATGGTTCATCTAAAAGAAACACCGATGGCTCTCTAACCATAGCCCTGCCAAGTGCTACTCTTTGTCGTTGACCACCTGATAATGCACGTGGTTTTCGATTAAGATAACTCTCTATATCAAGCATCTTTGCCGCTGCCATTACTTTTTTATCTATTTCTTCTTTTGGTACTTTTCTATTTTTTAAACCAAAAGCCATATTTTTATAAACGGACATATGAGGATATAGTGCATAACTTTGAAATACCATAGCAATATCCCTATCTTTTGGAGACACATTATTAACTATCTTATCCCCTATTTTCAGTTCGCCATCTGAAATTTCTTCAAGTCCTGCAATCATCCTAAGAGTAGTGGATTTACCACACCCTGATGGTCCAACAAGAATAATAAACTCTTTATCTTTAATTTCAAGGTTAAGATTCTCTATGACAGTTACACCGTCTTCATACGTCTTTTTTATATTATTCAGTGTTATAGATGCCACTAAATCACCTTAACCTTTCACTGCGCCGTCAATGACGCCTTTTATAATATACTTTTGACACAATAAATAGAAAATAACTATTGGGATAATTGCTAAAACAAGCATTGACATAAAGCCACCCCAGTCAATTGCCCCATAGGCGCCTTGCATTGTTAACTGAATTGCAACAGATAATGTTTTATCGGCTGAACCCAACAAAAGATATGGTAAAAGAAAGTCGTTCCAAATCCACATAGCATTAAGAATTGCAACGGTTATTGCAGTTGGTTTTAAAATAGGAAATACAACATAGAAAAACGTCTTAATTGGACTGCATCCATCTATCATTGCAGCCTCTTCAATTTCACGTGGTAGACTTTTTACAAATCCACTGAACATAAAAACTGATAAACCCGAGCCAAAACCTAAATACACGGGAATTATACCTAACACCGAGTTTAAACCTAATCTATAACAAACGTCCGTCATAGTAAACATAACCATCTGAAAAGGTACAATCATACTAAAAAGAAACAAGTAATATATGATTTTATTAACCTTACTTTTAACTCTTGTAATATACCATGCGGTCATTGATGTAAATACAACAATAGCTAAAACCGACCCGATTGTAATAATTGCTGTTCTTATGAAAGCACCAACTATTCCTGATGAATTAATTCCATTGATATAATTTTCAAGACCTACAAAAGTATTTTCATTTGGAAAATCAAATGGTTCACTAATAATGTTAAACTTTGATTTAAAAGAATTTATTACTACAAGATATAATGGAAAAAGAAAAACGACAGAAAGAAGTAAAAGAAATGAAAATGAAAATGTGTTTGATAACCTTTTACGTTCGTTCATTAGCTTTCAACCTCTTTTCTGCCTGTTATTTTCAACTGTACAAAGGCAATAATTGCAACTATTAGGAAAAATACAACTGCTTTTGCCTGACCTACACCTTGCCAACCGATACGACCGTAAAATGTGTTATAAATATCGAGAGCAAGCATTGATGTTTCTCTTGCAGGAGCACCACCTGTTAGAGCGAGATTTTGGTCAAAAAGCTTAAATGAATTTGTAAGTGTTAAGAACAAACAGATTGTAACCGAAGGCATAACCATAGGAATTGTAATATTTCTTAATATTGAAAATGATGACGCACCATCTATTTTTGCTGCTTCCTTCAAATCTCTTGGAACATTCTGTAACCCTGCAATATAGATTACCATCATATATCCAATTAACTGCCAATTCAAAAGAAAAACAAGTCCCCAAAACCCATAATCTGCATCATAAGTTATATCAAAACCAAAAACACCTAAAATCGCATTTATAAGCAAATTCCAAATATATCCTAAAACTATACCACCAATCAGATTTGGCATAAAAAACACTGTTCTAAAAAATGTTGTGCCTTTTAATGCTTTGGTTAAAAGCAATGCAAGTGAAAATGCAAAAATATTTATTGTAATAACTGAAACTACTGTAAATTTAATAGTAAACCAAAGAGCATTTAAAAAGTTTTCATCCTTGGTAAATGCTCTTATATAGTTTTCAAAGCCTATCCAGGTTGCACTTTCAACTGTTGTAAATTCAGTAAAGGAAAGATAAATTCCCATAAAAAATGGAATAAGGAAAACAACTGTGAAAGATATAAAAGTAGGCAAAACGAAAGCCGGAAAATACTTTTTTATATTCTTTTCCATTACTTATCTCCCCTTTAAAAAATATTATAAACTTTCAGATTTCCATTTCTGAACAAAAACCGATTTAACATTATTCCAGTTTTTTGTGCCTTGTGAATATTGAAGTAACGCCGAACCAAAATCATTTTTAAATGTTACACTTGGAAAAACAGTAAAATTCCATGGAATTGTGTTTATATTTTCTCTATTCATCCAATTGATTACCTCTTTTGCAAGAGGGTCTTTTGGCTTTTCATTCTCAGTGAAAGTATCAAATGGTGCAATTAAGTCCAATTCATTTATAACGAAATCTTTTCCTGTTTTGCTTGAGAATAACCAGTATATAAAATCTTCTGTTGCTTTTCGCTCTGCTTCACTCGCTTTTGCATTTATTGCAAAGAAATTTTCTGTTCCAACGCAAAGTCCTTGGTTTTCTTCACCGTTAACACCCATGTAAATTGGAAGATATTTAATGTTTTCCTCTTTTACAACATTACCCTTTACGTTTTTTATCTGGTTCCATGCCCAGTTACCATTCTGTACCATCGCACATTGACCAAGTGAAAATTCTGCCATGGAATCATCAACAATTTTTGAGCCAAGAACCTTTTTATCTGTAACAGAGTTGTTAATATATAAATCAAAGATGTTTTTGAAATTTTCTGAATATTTAAACTCAATTGTTTTTGTTTTGTCTCCTGATAAATCAACATTATTATCTTTAAACTCGTAATAAACAGGAATATTTGCAAGATGAGTATTCCAACGCCAATCCTCACCTGTTTTTAACGACGTTGAAGCAAAGACACCTTTTATACCTAACTTATTTGCATTTTTTTGCATATCCTCAACAAGTGCTTTTAATGCATCAAAGCTTTTAACATCATCCATTGATTTTAAATCTGTTGACTTATCGGATAATGCAAAGTATTTATCAGTAATTTCTTTGTTATAGATTATTCCATATCCCTCTACAACATATGGAATACCATAAACTTTTCCGTTTGAAGTAACTGCCAACGATTTATCTGTTAAATGTTTATAAAGTTCAGTATTTGACAAATCAGCACAGTAGTTTTTCCAGTTAGCATATCCTTTTGGTCCGTTAATTTGGAATAATGTTGGAGCTTCTTTCGTGCCCATTTTAGCTGTAAGGGTCTGCTCATAGTTACCACTTGCAGCAGTTTCTACAACAAGTTTAACTCCTGTTTCTTTTTCGTATGCCTTTGCGATATCTTCGTAAACATTTGCAACCTCAGGTTTAAAATTTAAATATCTGATAGTTGTAACCTTTTGTGTAGTATCATTGTTTGTGTTGTTTATGTTACAAGAAGCAAAAATGCTAACAACAAAAGATAACGACAGTATAATGGATAATATTTTTTTCATACTTGACCTCCTAATTTTCAACTAATCATTATTGGATTAATCTTTTCTTATTTTTAACAATTTTATTGTAAAAAATTCAAATACATAGAAAATTGTTACGTAAAAAATCTTTTAATTTTTTTTAAATAATGTATAATGATATAAATATTTAAAATTTTAGGAAGGTTACTCCAAAAAATGCTTATTTCATTAAGTAATGTATCCAAAACTTTTCTTGACAAATCAGTTTTAAAGAATGTTTCATTATCTGTTAACGATAATGACCGTATTGGACTTTTAGGAATTAACGGAGTCGGCAAAACGACTCTTCTTAATATTATTTCAGGTAATATGGAATGTGATGATGGTGTTATTTCTTTAAGTCAGAATTTACGTATTGGTTATTTAAAACAGAATGAAGCTTTGAACACATTCAACAGTTTGCAAAAAGAAATTGAAAACGCATTACAGCTTGTTTTTGATACACGAGCACAACTTGAAATCATTTCAAAGCAAATGTCACAAGCAAGTGAATCGGAATATGAAAAACTCTCTGCTGAATATGAACGATTAACTAATATTTATAATGCAGTAGACGGCTATAATGCCGAAGTAAGAATTAACACAGTTCTTAATGGTATGGGATTTGGAAATTTTGATATGAGCACACCTGTTTCAGTGCTTTCAGGTGGTGAAAAAACAAGATTTGCACTTGCAAAAATACTTGTTGAAAATCCGAATTTACTTATCCTTGACGAGCCTACTAACCATCTTGACTTTTCTATGCTTAACTGGCTTGAAAATTATCTTTCAATATATAAAGGTGCTGTGATTATAGTATCCCATGACAGATACTTTCTAAATGCTGTTGCATCCGATATTTGTGAAATTGAAAATGGCGAGTTAGTAAGATATAAAGGTGGATATTCATCATTCCTTAAGCAAAAAGATGAACGAATCAAAACACTTACAAAGGAATTTGAAAAGCAACAAAAAGAACTTGAAGATTTACGAGATTACGTAAGAAGAAATCTTGCAAAATCAAGCAGTATCAACAGTGTTGGTTCACGTGTTAAAGCACTTGAAAAAATGGAACTTCAAGCCAAACCAAATCCACAAGTTAAGGACTTACACATCTCATTCCCATTTGATATTGAGCCACACAAGACAATTCTTGAATGTCGTGATTTAAAAGTAAGTGTTGGCAAAGGTGAAAGTAAGAAAGTTCTTTTCAATAATTTTAATTTAGAAATTTCACGTGGAGAAAAAGTAGCGTTTGTTGGTAAAAATGGTGTTGGCAAATCTTCACTTCTTAAAGCAATTCTCAAAAAAATCCCTTCCGAAGGTGTTGTGCGTTGGGGCGGAAATGTTAAAATCTCATATTTTGACCAGGAACTTTCTTCTCTTGACCTTAATATGACTGTTCTTGAAGCAGTTCATCGCAAATTCCCAACAAAAACTGAATATGAAATACGTAGTATGCTTGCACGATTCCTTATAGAAGACGAAGATGTTTTCAAACGAATCCGTGAAATGAGTGGTGCAAACCGAGCAAAAGTTGCACTTTGCATAATTGTATTTGAACGTTCTAATGTACTGGTTCTTGACGAGCCTACAAACCACCTTGATTACAAGGCAAAAGAAGCACTCGACATTGCTTTGAGTCAATATGAAGGTACAATTATTATGGTATCTCACGACAGATACCTGCTTAACTCTGTACCGGATAAAATAATCGAAATGAAACCTGATGAGATTATCATTTACAAAGGTAATTACGATTATTACAAAGAACATGTTCAAGTTGAAATAAAAGAAAAAACGACAAAACCCGTTGAGAAGAGTGATGTCGCAGTACAATATGATGAATCAAGAAAAAACAAAGCACAGGACAGAAAACGTCGTGCAAAGCTTATGAACACAGAAAAAGAAATGGAAAATCTTCAAAGTGAAGTTGATGAGTTGAAACAACTTATTGAAGAGCCTGATGTTTCAAGTGATTATGCCCGACTTTCTGAAATACTTGAAGAAATTAAAGTTAAAGAAGAGCAACTTGAGAAATTAGAAAATCTTTGGTTAGAATTGGCATAAAAAAGTCCGACAGTATATCAACTTACTGTCGGACTTTTTGCAGGCATGTAAGCCTGCAACTACAATGTAATTTTTATATTTGTTCAAATGATAATGTTGATATTAATGGGAAATGGTCACTTGTGTAAACACCATCATAAGTATCTGTAATTACTTTATAAGAATGCACCTTAAAACCAGTTTTTGAAACCATTATGTAGTCAATACATTCACGGTCAAGTTGTGTACCCCAGCCTTGATATGTACAACTTTTCATTGTATCTTCTGTCTGATATTTTGTATCATAGAAAAACTCCGTTGCACTCTTGTATGTATCGGATGTTTCCTCTGCATTAAGGTCACCCATAAGCACAGCAGGAATTCCACCGAATTCTTTAATCTTATCAAGTACAACATTGATTCCGTTTATACGAGCCTCGTCACTTACGTGGTCAAGATGGGTGTTAAAAACAACAAATTCTTTTTCAGTTGCTTTGTCCTTGAGAATTGCATAACTACAAATTCTGTAACAAGCTGCTCCCCAATCCTTACTCATAACATCAGGGGTTTCTGACAACCAGAATGAGCCTTTATCAACAAGTGAGTATAAATCAGTTCTATAAAACACAGGACATCCCTCGGAATACACGGGAATATTATCACGATATGTAATAATTGAATCATAAGCAGTCATTGTTTCGCAAAGATAATCATACTGCCAGCTGTTTACCTCTTGAAAACCAATAATACCTGGCTGTGCTTTTTCAATGGTATCTGCTACAAGATGTGCTCTATAAAACCATGATTTTTTACCAAAATCATCAGGAGCATGACAACGGATATTATAAGTCATAACTCTTATTTCGTCAGTATTAACATTTTCACTCATTACCATTTCACTTTGGTTTTTCTTGTAGTGTGGATAGTGAATATAAATTACTCCAAAGCATAAAATTATGCAAGCAAGAATGGCTGATACAACACCTATTAAAATCTTTTTAATTGTCTTTTTCATAAAGCAATCACCTCACACATATTTTAGCATATAACATTACAAAAGGTAAAGAGAAAAACTTAAATTTATCCCTTGCAAATTAGTTTTTATTATGTTATTATATCTTCCGTTGAAAATATCGGGGTATGGCGCAGCTGGGAGCGCGCTTGACTGGGGGTCAAGAGGCCGCAGGTTCAAGTCCTGTTACTCCGACCAAATTGAGTATTCATAAGGGCTTTAACCTGTGAATACTCAATTTTTTATTTTTATAACAAAATATGTAACCCACTATGACACTTTCGATTTTACCCGAAAAGATGTCAAGTGGGTTTAGTAATTCTCAAAACAACTTGATTTAAATTTTTATATAAGTATAATATATTTAGGAGGAGATATTATGCTTAAATTCAGAAAAGGATGTACTGTTCCATTTCCTGAAAAGATTCACGAAGAATATGAAATTAACGATAATTGTATAATTGCAAATATAGATGCGGATAAAATAGAAGATTTGTTATTAGATTTTATAAAATTGCATAATGAACCCCTATTTTTTATCTTAGAAATTCCTTCAAAATTAGAGGATGAAAATATAGTAAAACCTTGCTGGGTTGAAGGCTTACATAAAGATGTTTACTATATTGATGGATGTACGCAAGAACAAGCTCTTGTTATTGTAGAGAAAATTGGCGACCTTCTTATAAATGACGGATTGTCTTCTTTCGGTTTTGGTTGCCACTTTTCACATGATGAAATAATGGTTGGCAAATATAATATTATCACCATTTATTCAAAAAATACAGACAGTTATAATGTACTTTTAGAAAAGAATGAATTGAAACGTGTTAATAATCTTGTAACCGCTTGGGATACTTTTACTCATGATACTCCAGGAGAAGCAAAAAGAATCGAAACTAATGGTAAAAATGTTTTTGATATACCGGAAATGTTTGCAGATTGGGGCATATATCTTGCAGAACAAAGAGAAGATTAAATTTTGACTCCTTATGAACACCCGCACCAAATATTAAAGGTACTCATTTGAGTACCTTTTTTAAGTATTTTGAAGCTCTTAATAGTCTGAAAACCTTGCCTGACAAAAAAGTTTCAAGGATATGTGTCATTTTTTCTTCGGACATTTCACTGTTATTTCGTGCGTAATAAGTCATAAAGTGTGTTAATGCACCTGATAACAAAACAACGTGGTATGCGAAATCTGGTTGATTTTCAAAGTTTGGAATAAATCTATTAAGAAAACGTGTTATTGACTTAAATATTTCATCAGAAACAATATTACCCATATTGTTTTTAACAATAACTTCGACAAGTCTGCTTTGTTCTCTCGTACTACACACAAATAAAGAAATTGCTTCTTTTGAACTTGGAATTTCCGTAAGAGAATCTAATTTATCTTCATATATACGTCTTAACGCATATCGAAACAATTCTTCTTTGGATTCAAAGAAATTGTAAAAGGTCTGTCGTGATAAATCTGCATGTTGACAAATGTCTTTTATTGAAATATCATCATAAGGTTTTTGCTCCATTAAATCTATTAAAGTATCCCCTAACCATTGTTGAGACTTTAAAGCTGTTGGATTATTTCCTTCATACATTGACACTCACCCCAGAATTGTATAAGTTTTGAAAATTAATTGACAATTTCGTCACATTTTGTTAATATATTACCACAAATGTTTACAAATGTCAAACTTATTAGATTACACATTTGTATAAAAAGAGGAGTAAACATATGGCAAAGAAACATATAAACGCAGGTAATGCGAATATCCCTGATTACAAAACCCTTAAAGAAATCATTGTTACTGGCGCTCAGAAAGGCCAGGATAAAAGACAATTCGTTTTCCTTGACAAAGATAAAAACGAGTGTGAAAGAACATTCAACCAAACATGGAGCGAAATCGCTGCTCTCGGTACTTTCTTCTATGTAAAAGGTCTTACAGGAAAGAAAAAGATTGCAATTATCGGTGAAAACTGTTTTGAATGGATGATTACATATTATGCTACTATCTGTGGTTGTAATATTACTGTTCCAATGGACGCAAAGCTTCCTTATGCTGACCTCGGTGACCAGCTTATCCGTTGTGATTGTGATGCTCTTGTATACACACCAAAATTCAACAAGGCTGTTGAAGAATTCAAAGCAAATCCAGAGATGCCTAATATGCAATACTTCTGCACTGATAACTATCAGGAGTTTCTCAAAGAAGGTCAAGCTGCATTAGATGCAGGTAACAAAGATTTTATTGATGCTGAAGTTAAACCTGACGACCTTGCTTGTATTGCATACACATCAGGTACAACTGCAAAGAGTAAAGGTGTTATGCTTAGCCACTACAATATTGCTAGTAACTGTTCTGCATCATGTCGTGCACTTAACGGACAACAAGCAATTGGTTTCTTACCATTGAACCACACTTATGCTTGGGTTAGTGGGCTTTTCGCATCATACATTCTTACTGAATGGGGTTATTTATGTGATGGCATCAAAAACATTCAGGGTGATATGAAGAAATATCAGCCATATAACATCTGTGGTGTACCACTTGTTGTTAATACAATTTATAACAGAATCTGGAAAACTGCCAGAAAAACAGGTAGAGAAGAAATTCTTAAAAAGGGTCTTAAAATCAGTAACACACTTATGAAGTTTGGTATTGATAAGAGAGCAAAAATATTTAAGACAATTATTGACAACCTTGGCGGAAACCTTAATATGATTGTTTGTGGTGCTGCTAACCTGGACCCAAAAATCGAAAAAGGCATGCACGACTTTGGTATTGACATCTATAACGGTTATGGTCTTACTGAATGCTCCCCTGCTGTTACTTGTAACAAACCCGGCAAATTCAAATTCGGTAGCGTTGGTACTCCACTTGATTGTTGTGAAATCAAAATTGCTAACCCTGACGAAGATGGCGTTGGTGAAATTTATGTAAGAGGTACAAACGTAATGCAGGGTTATTACAATGACCCCGAAGCAACTGCTGCTACTTTTGATGGTGAATGGTTAATTACCGGTGACCACGGTAGAATTGATGAAGACGGTTTCTTGTTCATGGTTGGTAGAAAGAAAAATCTTATTTGTCTTGCTAATGGTAAAAACGTTTCTCCTGAAGAAATTGAAGACAAGCTTTCAAGAATTGAATATGTTGAAGAAGTTCTCGTTTATCAGGAAGATGAAAAAATTGTTGCTGAATTCTTCCTTAATGAAAATGAATTCCCAGATGCTCGTGACAGAATTGATGATGATGTTGCACAGTACAACCGTGAAAACCCAATCTTCAAAAATGTTGCAAGAGTTAAAATCCGTGACGAAGAATTCCCAAAAACAACAACTCTTAAAATTGCAAGAAAATATAACTAATCTAATTAAGTCAGGTAGCAAAATGTTACCTGACTTTTATCAAATGTGAAATTTCACTTGATTTAATTCAAAAAATGAAATATTATATAAGATGTATTCAATCGTTGGAGGTTATATTATGAAAGATGAATCTAAAAAATACGTCCAGGAAGCGTGGGACATTGTAAAATATGCAGCTAATGTAGTTGGTTCACGTCTTCCAGGTTCAAAGGGTGAAAGAGAATACGCAGATTATATGGGAGAAAAACTCAGTGAAATCGGCATAACACCTAAAAAAGAGGAATTCTCTGTTTCACCACGTTCCGGTATTGGCGGACTCCCCTATGCTGGTTGGGTTGGTATAATTTTAAGTGCTCTTACTTATTTTGCATTGGATAATCATCGCCTTTGGTTTGGTATGGCTCTTATTGGTATTTGTATGGTTATCTGGCTTGTGTTCAGCGCTTTCCTCTACAAACCTTGGTTTGATATGTTCTTTAAACAAAAGATTTCACAGAATGTTTATGGTGAATTAGTTCCTGAAGACGGAAAATATGATTACACAATCATTCTTTCAGGTCACACAGACACATCATGGAACTGGAAACACTCTGAAAATGCTTCAAGATTCCCTGAAAAGCCAATTTATGGACTTATCACAACTTATGGTAAAGTTGGTTTTGGTGCTGTTTGTGTTTTCTTTACAGTTGGTGTTGCAGTTGCAATGGCAGTAATCTATATGGGACTCTATCTCAAAGCTGAATGGGCAATTGTTGCTTCAAACTCAGTTTCTCTTAATAGATTCTATGTTGCATTACACTTCTTGCCTATTGTTACAGCAATTGGTAGTGCTTTTGTTGCAATGTGGAATGACCCATCTGAAGAAAACGCATCAAAAGGTGCTATGGACAACGCAACTGGTTGTGCGCTCAGCTATGCAGTAATTAAGTACTTTAAAGAAAATCCTGATAAAATGCCTAAGAATTGCCGTATTGTTGACTTTAACTGTGGTTCAGAAGAAGCAGGCCTTCGTGGTTCAATGAACTTTGCTCATGTACATAGAAATGACGACTTAACAAAGAATGCTTGGAATATCAACATTGACTCCGTTGCTGACAAAGAATATTTTGAAGTTGTTATTAAAGACGACTGGCAGGGTTGCCGTTTTGATACAGACCTAGAAAAAATGTTTAAAGACACATTTAATGAAATGGGCATTGAAAGCAAAACAAACGGTTGTATTCATAATCCGGTTGGCGGATGCGACAGTACTCCTATGACAAGAGCTGGTATCAAGTCAGTTACATTTGCTGCACAGAATCCTATGCTTACTTGGTATTACCACACATGGCATGACACACCTGACCGTTTCGATATGGAAACAGTTGGTACAGGATTTGACGTTGTATTAAGTGTTATTGATAAAATTGCTAAATTCCAGGAAACAAACGGATTTAATGGTCCTCAAAAGAAGTAATTAATACATTATTGACAAAGGGTATGGTTTCATACCCTTTTCTCTTTATTTTTTCAAGAAAATATTAAGAAAATAATTGACTTATACATTTTTTTGTTGTATATTTACTTTATCTATTTAAAGAGATAAGTGTGTAAATAAAATATTAAGGTTTACACAGACAAATTAAGGAGGAATTTTTTATGAAAAACTTCAAAAAAATCTTTGCCGTTCTCTTAGCATTAACACTTGTTGTTACATGCTTTGCAGCTTGCGGTGGAAACAAAAAGAATAGTGCTAACGAAATCGTTATCGGTATCAGTGGTCCTCTTACAGGTGGCGCTGCTCAGTACGGTAATGCAGTTGTTAATGCTGCCAAACTTGCTATTGAAGAAATCAACGCTGCTGGTGGTATTAATGGTATAAACCTTAAGCTTGTAACAGCTGACGATGAAGGCGACCCAGGCGACAAAGCAGTTAGTGCATACAACTCACTTAAAGACCAAGGTATGCAGGTTTTCCTTGGTACAGTAACTACAGGTTCATGTCTTGCTGTTATTGATAAGACAAAGGCTGACAATATGTTCCAGCTTACACCATCTGCATCAGCTGACGCAGTAATCGCTAACGACAACTGTTTCCAGATTTGCTTTAATGACTCTAACCAAGGTATTGGTTCAGCTCAGTACATTGCTGAAAACAACGTTGCTACAAAAGTAGCCGTTATCTATGACTCATCAGATGCTTACTCAACTGGAATCTATAACACATTCAAAGCAGAAGCAACAAAAAGAAATATTGCACTCGTTGCTGAACAATCTTTCACAAAAGATAGCAACAAGGACTTCTCAGCACAAATTCAGGCATGTAAAACAGCTGGTGCTGACCTTATTTTCCTTCCTATTTACTATCAGGAAGCTTCTCTTATCCTTAAAGCTGCTGAATCAGCAAGCTATGCTCCTAAATTCTTCGGTTGTGATGGTCTTGACGGACTTCTCGCTATGAATGGTTTTGACACAAAACTTGCTGAAGGCGTAATGCTCCTTACTCCTTTTGCGGCTGATGCTGATGATGCTGCAATTCAGAAATTCGTTTCTGCTTACAAAGCAAAGTACAACAATGAAATTCCTAACCAGTTCGCAGCTGACGCATACGACGGTGTTTATATCATTGCTGAGCTTCTTAAAGCAAACAATGTAACTGCTGATATGTCAGCATCTCAGATTTGCGACCTTCTTAAAGTAGGTATCGCTGCTGATAGTTTCTCATACAATGGAATCACAGGTGCTGGTGCTGCTCTTACTTGGGATGCATCAGGTGCGGTTTCAAAGAAACCTATGGCTGTTGTAATTAAAGATGGTACATACGTTGCTCTTTAATCTATAATCTTTAACACAGATACCGACAGTAAATTACTGCTGTCGGTATTTTTTTATGTTTTAATATTGTTTTTACTTTTAAATTGTGTTATAATATGCTGAATTATTTTATTGTGGTGTTTTATGCCACAAAGTAATGGAAGGAATGTTATATAATGGGTTTTTTAAGTAACCTAATTAACGGTATCAGCCTTGGTAGCATTTATGCGGTTATTGCACTTGGCTATACTATGGTTTACGGTATTGCAAAGATGCTGAATTTTGCACACGGTGATGTAATTATGATTGGCGGATACGCAATTTATATTGCTGCTTCAAAGGCAGGTCTTCATCCCCTTTTAGCTGTTATAATTGCCATGGGAGCATGTACTATACTTGGTATCACAATTGAAAAAATTGCTTACAAACCGCTTCGTCAGGCAACATCACTTGCCGTTCTTATTACTGCCATTGGTGTAAGTTATTTCTTGCAGAATATTGCTCTTGTAATTTTCGGTGCAAATCCTGTCAACTTTACATCCGTTGTAAATATCCCATCAATAAAACTTTTTGATGGTCAGGTTGTTATTTCAGGCGAAACCTCTGCCGCAATTGTTATTTCATTACTTATCGTTATTGCTCTTTCATTATTTATTAAAAGAACTAAAAGTGGTAAAGCAATGCTCGCTGTTTCAGAAGATAAAGGTGCAGCACAGCTTATGGGTATCAATGTAAATAAGACAATTTCTCTCACATTTGCTATCGGTTCTGCTCTTGCAGCAGTTGCCGGTGCTCTATACTGCTCTGCATACCCAATTCTTTCAAACACAACAGGCGCTATGCCTGGTATTAAAGCATTTACTGCAGCTGTTTTTGGTGGTATTGGTTCAATCCCAGGTGCTATGATTGGTGGTATTCTCATCGGTGTTATTGAAATTCTTGGCAGAGCATACATTTCATCACAGCTTGCTGATGCCATTGTTTTCGGTGTTCTTATCATTATCCTCATGGTTAAACCTACAGGTATTCTTGGTAAGAAAATAAACGAAAAAGTATAATTTGTGAAGGGAGTTTTAACTTATGAAAAAAAGTTCTAAGTCGATTAAACCCAACACAAAAAAGAGTTTAATCACGTACATAATGTTAGTTGTAGCATTTGTAATCGTTCAGATTATGCTTGCTGCAGGTGAAATGTCATATATGATGCAAGATTTGCTTGTACCACTTTGTGTCTATGCTATTCTTGCCGTATCACTCAATCTTACTGTTGGTATCCTTGGTGAATTAAGTCTTGGCCAGGCGGGATTTATGTGCATTGGTGCTTATTCAGGTTCACTCTTTTCAAATCTTATGGAGACTGCAATTCCTGAAGCAATGATTAGATTCCCAATTGCACTTCTTCTTGGTGGTATTTGCGCAGCAATTTTTGGAATTCTTATTGGTATTCCTGTTCTTCGTCTTCGTGGTGACTATCTTGCAATTGTTACACTTGCTTTTGGTGAAATTATAAAAAATATTTGTGCATCAATTTATCTTGGAAGAGATGCTAATGGTTTCCACATATCACTTAAAAGCGTTACTGATATGAATATGGCTGCTGATGGCGAAATGTTAATTAACGGTGCTCTTGGTATCAATGGAACGCCAAAAGATTCTAACTTCATAATTGCATTTATAATCTTGTTTATAACTGTTGTTGTTTCTTATAACTTTGTTTATTCAAGAACAGGTCGAGCTGTTATGTCAATTCGCGACAACAGAATCGCAGCAGAATCTGTTGGTATCAACATTACAAAATACAAACTTATAACTTTTGCATTAACTGCATTCCTTGCAGGTGTTGCAGGTGTTATTTACTCACACAATTTTTCAACACTTCAAGCTTCAAAATTTGACTATAATATGTCAATTCTTGTTCTCGTGTTCGTTGTTCTTGGTGGTATTGGTTCAATTCCTGGTAGCATTATCGCTGCTATTGCACTTACACTAATTCCTGAGTTACTTAGAGATACAATAGTCGGTGACTATCGAATGTTATTCTACGCAATAATTCTTATTTCAATGATGTTATTCTCATCAAATAAAACTTTTAAAGACAAACTTTTTGGTCTTGTTTCCAAAAAAAAGAAAGGAGAGGTTAAATAATGGCATTACTTGAAGTTAAAAACCTTTCAATTTCTTTTGGGGGTCTTCGTGCAGTTGATGAATTTAATGTAAAAATTGAAAAAGGTCAACTTTATGGACTTATTGGGCCCAATGGTGCCGGTAAAACTACTGTATTCAACCTTTTAACAGGTGTTTATAAACCAACATCTGGCGCAATATTTCTCGATGGAGAAAATATAACAGGCAAAAAAACAATTGATATTAATCGCTGTGGTATTGCTAGAACATTCCAAAATATTAGATTATTTAAAAAATTAAGCGTACTCGATAACGTTAAAGTTGGTCTTCATAACCAAATGAAATATTCATCAGTCGAAGGTATTTTCAGACTTCCACGTTTCTTCTCATCTGAAAAGAAGATGGATAAAAAAGCTATGGAACTTCTTAAAGTATTTGGTCTTGAAAATGAAGCTTCAACATTGGCTGATAATCTCCCCTATGGTAAACAAAGAAAGCTTGAAATTGCACGTGCATTAGCTACAAATCCAAAGTTATTGCTTCTTGACGAACCTGCTGCAGGTATGAACCCAAGTGAAACTCAAGAACTTATGGATACAATTCGTTTTGTGCGTGATAATTTTGATATGACAATTCTTCTTATCGAGCACGATATGAAGCTCGTCAGCGGAATTTGTGAAGAAGTTACAGTTCTTAACTTTGGTCAGGAACTTGCACAAGGTAAAACAAGTGATGTTCTTAATAACCCTGAAGTTATTAAGGCGTATTTAGGTGATTAAGGAGGTATAACAATGGCACCACTCTTACAAGTTGATAACATTGAAGTTTACTATGGTGTTATCAAAGCTTTAAAAGGTATCTCATTTGAAGTAAATAAAGGTGAAATTGTTGCACTTATCGGCGCTAATGGTGCTGGTAAAACAACAACCCTCCATACAGTTACAGGTCTTCTAAAACCAAAATCAGGTAAAATTTTATACCATGGAAATGACATTACTAAAATACCTGCTCATAAAATAGTTACAATGGGTATGGCTCACGTTCCTGAAGGAAGAAGAATTTTCCAGCAACTTTCCGTTTACGATAATATCAAACTTGGTGCATTTACAAGAAAAGATAAGAATGAAATTGAAGAAACATTAGCATATGTTTATGACCGTTTCCCACGTCTTAGAGAACGTAAAAATCAGATTGCAGGTACTCTTTCTGGTGGTGAGCAACAAATGCTTGCTATGGGCAGAGCATTAATGTCAAAGCCTGATTTCATCTTGATGGACGAACCTTCAATGGGTCTATCTCCTCTCCTTGTTTCAGAAATATTTGATATTATTAAAGCTATAAACGAAAACGGCACAACAGTTCTTCTTGTTGAACAGAATGCTAAAAAAGCACTTTCAATTGCAGATAGAGCTTATGTTCTTGAAACAGGTTCAATTGTTCTTTCTGGCGATGCTAAAGACCTTATGAATGATGAATCTGTTAAGAAAGCATACCTTAGTGAATAATTGCTGAAAGGTGGAAAATTATTATGAAAAACAAAGTCGTTATTACTATCGCACGTGACTATGGTAGTGGTGGTAAAACAGTTGGCCAAATGCTTGCCAAGGAGTTGAATATTCCTTTCTACGACAGAGAAATTCTCTATATGGCATCCGATGACAGCGGTATTAATTTAGGTCTTTTCCAAAAACACGACGAAGAAATCAGCAAAGGATTGTTTGATTCTTCAACACATAAATACAGTGGCTCTTTGATTCCACCTGAGGACAGCAAATTCACATCTAAAGAGAATCTTTTCAATTATCAGGCTAAAATCATTAAAGACCTTGCCGAAAAAGAATCTTGCATTATCGTTGGCAGATGTGCTGACTTTATCTTAAAAGATTATGACAATGTAATCAAAGTATTCATTTGGGCGCCACATGATGTATGCGTTAAAACTGTTATGGATATGTTTGGCATGAGTGAGAAAGATGCTGACAAAAAGATTCGCAAAATCAACAAGCATCGCAGTGAGCATTATCATTATTACACTTGCCGTGAATGGGATAATGCACGTAACTATGACTTATGTCTTAACAGCGCAGAATTAGGTTTTAATGGCTGTGTTGAAGCAATTAAAGCATATATTAACGTTTTAGAAAATGTTGAAAAATAATTTTAGAAGGGTTGCTATAACGGTAACCCTTTTTATATTGATTAAAATTATATTATGATGTATAATATATTTATAAAATCCTATAAGGAGAATAAGTATGTACGACAAAAAACTGCGTGTAGCTACAGTATCACCAAAAATTTATGTTGGTAATCCTACAAAAAATGGTGACGAAATTATAAATATACTTGAAAGCATTAAATCAGATAACATTAATGTTATTGTTTTCCCAGAATTATGTCTTACCGGATGTACATGTGGAGATTTATTTTTTCATAAAACACTAATAGAAGCTTGCGAATTAGCTTTGGTTAGAATTATTGAATATTCCAAACCTTATTCTTATCACATCATAATTGGTGCACCATTAAATGATGGTAAAAAACTATATAATGCCGCTTTTCATATTTATAAAGGTCAGATTGTTCAGGTAGTTTCAAAAAGAAATCTTTCTAACACTGAACAAAGGTGGTTTTCAACAGGCTATAACAGTAGTATTGATATGTATGATTATAACATATTGATTGGCGATGACTTTTACAGCGACAAATATCCTACTGATTTAGTTATTAATATTGCTGCTACTCCTGCACTGGTAACTGCTTACGACAAACATAGGAATTTTGTTAATAAGTTCACTGCAGACAGAAATTGTGCATATATTTACTCCTCTGCCGGTCCAAATGAATCAACAACCGATTATGTTTATTCAGGTAGTTGTCTTATTGCTGATAATGGAAAAATTATTGCTGAAGGTAAAAGATTTTCATTTGACAGCGAGATTACAATAGCGGAAGTAAGTCTTGGTAATCCAAACAAAGATATATCACCTATCAAAATTGAAAAGTATGTTGAAAAAAATCAAATCAACCCATTTATTCCATCCAATAAAGATGATTTATCAAAACGATGCGAAGAAATTATTGAGATACAATGCACCGGTCTTGCAAAAAGAATGTTGCACATTCATTGTAATAAGCTTGTTCTTGGAATATCTGGTGGTCTTGATTCTACACATGCCCTCCTTGTTGCAGTTGAATCAATGAAAAAGTTAAATATTCCTCTTGAAAATCTCATTTGTATTACAATGCCTGGGTTTGGTACAACAGACTTAACTTATACTAATGCTTGTAGTTTAGTTAAATCCTTAGGTGCAACATTAATTGAAATCAACATTAAAAATGCTTGTTTACAACACTTTAAAGATATTGGTCATAATGTTGATATTCACGACGTCACTTATGAAAATACGCAAGCAAGAGAACGTACACAAATCTTAATGGACTATGCAAATAAGATTGGTGCTTTGGTTGTTGGTACAGGAGACTTAAGTGAATTGGCACTTGGTTGGTGCACATATAATGGTGACCACATGAGTATGTATGGAGTTAATGGTTCTGTTCCAAAAACATTGATGCGCCACCTTGTAAGATATATTGCTGATAACAGCGACCAGAATGTCTCTAAAATCCTTTACAGTGTTATTGACACTCCAGTTAGCCCAGAATTACTACCACTTGATAAAAACGGCAAAATGGTGCAAAAAACGGAAAATACAATAGGTCCTTATGACGTACATGATTATTTTATATATCATTTTATACGCCATCACAAGTCCCCTGCCGAATTATTAAAAATGTCCGTTAACACATTTAAAGGCACATATAGTGAAGAAGAGTTACGTGATTGGTTAGGAATTTTCATAAAACGATTTTTTAATAACCAATTCAAACGTTCTTGCATTCCTGATGGTGTAGCTGTTGGAACAGTTTCACTTTCACCCCGTGGCGCTTTTATAATGCCCTCAGATGCTTATTCCGATGAATGGTTAAAGTTTTAGTATAAAAAAATCACCTTATCTAAACAGATAAGGTGATTTTTATTGTTTACATAATTATGCTTTTTTCTTTGTGAATGCTTTAATTACAAAGAGTGTTCCAATCATAAGTGCAATACCAATTGGAAGAGCAATAACCGATTGAACAAAACCTGCGATTACGTATGTTACAAATGATACCCCAGCAACTGTCATTGCATAAGGCAACTGTGTTGAAACGTGGTTGATGTGGTTACTCTGGCTACCAGCACTTGCCATAATTGTTGTATCAGAGATTGGAGAACAGTGGTCGCCACATACAGCACCCGCCATACAAGCAGAAATAGCGATAACTGAAATTGGACTACTGCCATAAGGGAATACAGCAAGAACAAGTGGAATAAGAATACCAAATGTACCCCAAGATGTTCCTGTTGCAAATGAAAGTCCAACTGCGATAAGGAATATAACTGCAGGAAGGAAATTAGCAAATGTACCTGCTGTTGATTCAACGATACCTGCAATAAATTCTTTAGCACCAAGGCTATCTGTCATAGCTTTAAGAGTCCATGCACAAGCAAGAATCATAATAGCAGGAACCATTGCCTTAAAGCCTTCAGGAATTGAAGCCATACAGTCTTTGAATGAAACAACTCTGCGAATCATAAAGTAAACTACTGAAAGAATAAGTGTACAGAATGAACCATAAAGAAGACCAACTGATGCATCAGCACCTGAGAACGCTTCAATGACATTGTGATATGAACCACTTGTTGCATCAAAGAATCCGCCTGAATAAATCAAACCAATAACACAAGCTACGATAAGAACAATTACAGGAATAATGAGGTCAATAACCTTGCCCTTTGGATTTGTATTGTTATCATCTGCAGAATCTGCAAAGTTTTCAGCATCACTTGTGAACAAATCACCATTTAAAGCATTCTGCTCGTGAATTCTCATCTTACCAAAGTCTAATTTCATAACGGTAATTGAAACCATCATTATGATTGTAAGAATTGCATAGAAGTTATATGGAATAGCACTAAGGAAGAGCTGGAAACCACTAACTTCTTCTTCAGCAACGAATCCTGCAACTGCCGCTGCCCATGATGAAACCGGAGCAATAATACAAATTGGTGCTGCAGTAGCATCAATAAGATATGCAAGTTTAGCGCGGGAAACTTTATGACTATCAGTAACAGGTCTCATAACGGAACCTACTGTAAGGCAGTTGAAATAGTCATCAATGAAAATCATACAACCAAAGAGAACTGTTGCAAGCTGAGCACCAACCCTTGATTTAATGTGTTTCTTTGCCCAGCGACCAAATGCAGCAGAACCACCAGCCTTGTTCATCATTGCAACCATTGAACCAAGCACAATAAGGAAGATAATAATACCCATATTGTAAGAATCTGCAACATTAGCAACAAAGCCATCACTGAATACATGAGTAATTGTACCAACAAAGTTGCCTTCCGCGTAGAGCAAACCACCAACAACAATACCAATGAAGAGTGATGAGTAAACTTCTTTAGTAATAAGAGCCAACGCAATAGCAATTATTGGTGGAAGAAGTGACCAAATACTTGAATAAAATTTTGTTGGAGCTTCAACCTTGCCTGTGCCTGCACAATCAGCACAAACTAATTTTTCAGCATCAAGAACACATTCTTCACAATATGCATTAGCGCTTTCACAGGCTTCGCAATATGAAGAATAACCAGTACCGCTACATGTTCCACAATCAACTGTAACAGGTGATTTTCCATTCCCATCACTTGCAAATGACATAAATGACATTACAGAAACAAGAATTAAAGCAACTGCGAAAATTGAAATGAGTTTAACATTTAATTTTCTTTTCATTTTTACATCTCCTTTTTTTGCACATTAAAGCTCAAACTAATAAAAACCCAACGTACAATTTATACGAAAAAGATACCATATTTATATTATTTTGTCAATGTAAAAATACATTTGTCGAAAGTTAAAATAATAACATTGTACAGATGGAATAATATGTGATATAATATAGAAAAAATATACTTGGAGATGATGTTATGATAAGAAATGAAGCAATGTTTAAATTAAGTTATGGTTTGTTTATTTTAAGTGCATGTGAAAATGGCAAAGATAATGCTTGCATTATCAATACAGTTACACAAGTAACTGATACACCTAAAAGAATAACTATTGCAGTAAATAAAAATAATTATACTTGCAGTATGATAGAAAAAACAAAAAAATTCACAGTTTCTGTTCTTTCTCAAGAAGTTACTTTTGAAATGATTAAGAGATTTGGCTTTGCAAGTGGCAGAGATACTGATAAGTTTGCGGGATATAACGACCATTATCGAACAGAAAACGGAACATACTTTGTTTGCGAAGGTACAAACGCATATATTTCTTGTACGGTTACTGATATAATTGATTGTGGCACTCACCTTTTATTCATTTCAGATGTTACTGAAGCTGAAACATTATCAGATGTGCCGTCTGCAACATATCAATACTACTTTGACCACATCAAACCAAAACCAGATGCACCAAAGAAAAAAGGCTATGTTTGCAAAATTTGTGGATATGTTTACGAGGGTGAAGAATTACCTGAAGATTTTATTTGCCCGATATGTAAGCACGGTGCTGATGATTTTGAACCCATTAAATAAAAATTTAGACCTTCACCCATTTGGATGAAGGTCATTTTTTAATCTTTTAATGATGAGCTTAAGAATTCCTTAAGTCTTTGACTCTTTGGGTTCTCGAATACTTCTTCAGGGTTACCACATTCTTCAATAATGCCGTCTGCCATAAAGATAACTTTATCTGAAACGTTTTTTGCAAAGTTCATTTCGTGGGTAACAATAATCATTGTTGTATTTCCATCGCGAAGCTCGCGAATAACACGAAGCACCTCGCCTGTAAGCTCAGGGTCGAGAGCACTTGTTGGCTCGTCAAAGCAAAGGATTTTAGGTGAAAGCATTAACGCACGTGCAATTGCAACTCGCTGCTGCTGACCGCCTGAAAGCTGACATGGATAAAAGTCAACCTTGTCTTCAAGACCAACTTTTTTAATGATTTCTAAAGCCTGATTTTTAATACTTGCACTGTCACCTTTTTTAAGAAGTGTGGGAGCAAGAGTAAGATTTTCAAGAACTGTGTACTGTGGGAAAAGGTTAAAATTTTGGAAAACAAGACCAAAATTCAAGCGATTTTCCCTTATTTTATCTTCACTTAACTTATTGTTGCCATCAAATAAAACATTATCATCAACAATAATTTTGCCTAAATCAGTTGTTTCAAGGAAATTAAGACAACGCAAAAGAGTTGTTTTACCGCTACCTGATGAACCTATAATTGAAAGAACCTCGCCCTTTTCAAGAGTAAAGCTTATATCCTTCAACACTTCAGTTTTATCAAAGCTTTTTTGTATATTTTTAACTTCTAAAATTGACATAACTTAACTCCTGAAATAACTGAGTTTTTTCTCTGCTCTGCCTAAAATAATTGTAAGCAAACCAACGAAAATCAAATAGAAAACGCCTGTGAAGAACAAAGGCCAAATCATTGCTTTTGTTGCCGCAAGTTCTTTTGCATTTTTAATGATTTCGCACACCATAATACAGTTGGCAAGTGCTGTATCCTTAATCAAGGTGATAATTTCATTTGACATTGGAGGCACAATTCTCTGAACAACCTGTTTTAAAATGATTTTTCTGAAAATCTGTGATTTAGTAAGGCCGAGAACATAACCCGCCTCATATTGTCCCTTTGATATACTTTCAATACCACCGCGATATATTTCTGAGAAATAACAAGCATAGTTAATTGTAAATGCAATTAAAACGGCTACAATTCTACCCATATCCATTATTCCGTACTCAATATACATATATCTGTCAATCTGACCAAATAACTGATAGTCGAACAACAGACCCGGAACATAATAGATAATAAAAATCTGGAGCATCAAAGGAATCCCTCTGACAATCCATACAATAACTTTTGATATAGCTTTTAAGGGTTTGAATCGGCTCATTGAACAAAAGGCTATAGGCAAACCAAGCGGTGCACCGCAAAGCAGTGTCACCGCAAAGATAAGCAGAGATATTTTAAAGCCGTCAAACAAAAATGCTGTGACTTCTAAAAAAGACATAAAATAAACTCCAAGAGATTAAATTTAATTATTTCTGGTCAGAAAAATCTGTAATTGCTGTGGTTGAAACACCATATTTTTCTGCAAGCTTTGCAATTGTGCCGTCTGCTGCCAAAGCTACAAACTGTTCGTTAACCTTTGCTGTAAGCTCACTACCCTTTTCGAAACCAACTGCGTAATACTCAACGTCACTTGAAAGAGCATCAACGATAACAAGGTTAGCATAATCGCCCTTACCTGCATAGCTCTTAGCAAGCTGAGCATCAACAACTGCAAAATCAGCAGTACCCATCTTTACTTCATACAAGCATTCTGTCTGCTTAATAAAGCCTTTATATGTAGTACCTTCAAAGCCTTTAGCATAAGTTTCACCTGCTGAGCCAGCTTCAGCAACACCTAATTTACCTTTAAGGTCTTCTGCTGATGTGATATTTGCATCATTCTTAACAACTACTACCTGACGATTTTCCATGTAGTTGTATGAGAAATCAACCTTGTCTGCACGAAGAACACCATCATCATCTGCTGTATTACATGTAAAGCCGTTCCAGATACAATCGATTGTGCCTGAAGCTAAATCAGTGTATTTAGCATCCCATGAAATTTCTTTAAAGATAACTTCATAACCAAGATTTTCAAAAACTGCCTTTGCAAGTTCTGTGTCAAAACCGATAAGCTCGTTATTTTCATCAAGATAATTCATTGGCGGATAAAGTGTGTAACCAACAACAATAGTAGGTTTCTTTTCTTCAGGCTCTTCATTACCACCACAAGCTGAGAAGCAAAGTGCTACCATAAGTACTGCCAAAAGGACAGCGAGGAATTTTTTCATTTTCATAACAAAATCTCCTTTTTAGTATATTAAAGTGTTAATACGTTAGTATAATACAATATTAAAAGCGTTTTGTCAACCGATATTACATTTCTTTAATAAGATTTAGTAGCATTTCTTCCGCTTTCTGACATTCTTCCTGTGATTCTTTTCCTTTTTTGAACACAAGAATAACCGAGGCTGCAACCAATACACTTAATACCCCTGCAGAGAAAACATTCATTGCCCCAAGCTTATAGCTATAAAAAAGATATGCTATAACGGCACAAACTGCAAGAATATAGACAAGTCTTATAACCGGGTCATAGAGTTTATCATAAACCATTGCATACTCAATATATGAACCTTGGCTATCCTCACCCACATCTAAAAGATAGTGATATCTTTCAAAAGTCATTGGCTGAAGTTGTTTATTACGAGCATAAATATATTTAACTTTATACATCTTGTCCAGCTTATAAAACTTTCCGAAAATACCAGTTAAATCATCTTCTGCTGTCGGATTTTTAAAGGCTACATTTAAATTCTGACGAATTTCAAGAGTTGACATATCAAGATAAATCTTTTTTGGTTCGCTTAAAACCTTGTAATGAGTTTTATTTATATTCATTTTAATCACCACATCTATTTTATTATAAATTCTTGTAAGTTTCAAGTTGAAAAGCAATTTATGTTGTGGTATATTAAATTGAAATAATTATGAGGTGTAAAAATGAAGAGTTTTACAATAAACAAAAATGATGCCGACCAACGTCTTGACAAATTCATTACAAAGAGTGTTCCTCTTTTGCCAAAAACACTTTTATATAAATATATTCGTATTAAACGAATTAAGGTAAACGGCAAACGTGCTGAAATTTCAACACGACTTAATGTCGGTGATGTTGTTGATATGTATATTAATGATGAATTTTTTGAGAAAGCACCTGAAAAATATGATTTTCTCAAAGCATCAAAAAATCTCAATATCATTTATGAAGATGAGAATATTATTCTTTGTGATAAAAAAGTTGGTGTGCTCTCACACCCTGACGACAATGAATATATTGACACGCTGATTGGTAGAATTAAGCGTTATTTATATGAAAATGGCGAATACAAGCCTGATGATGAAAATTCATTTGTGCCATCTTTGGTAAACAGAATTGACCGTAACACAGGCGGTATTGTAATTGCTGCTAAAAATGCAGAAACACTTCGCATACTAAATCAAAAAATGAAAGACCGCGAACTGCACAAATTCTATCTTTGCATAGTTCACGGTGAAATCAAGAAAAAGAGCGGACTTTTAGAAGGTTATCTTGTAAAAGATGAAAACAAAAACAAGGTTACTGTTTCAAAGAAGAAAATGGACGATTCAAAGGAAATTCGCACAAAGTACAACGTAATTGATACTGATGGCGAATTAAGTCTTGTTGAAGTGGAACTCTTAACAGGTCGTACACACCAAATCAGAGCACATTTTGCTTCAATTGGTCATCCTCTGCTTGGTGACGGAAAATATGGCACTAATGCACAAAACAAAAAATATGGATATAAAAAGCAATTCTTGTATTCATATAAACTTGTATTTGATTTTACAACGGATGCAGGAGTTCTTGAATACTTAAACCATAAGAAATTTGAAGTAACTGATGTGTGGTTTAAGGATGAGTTTTATAATAAGGGTTTATAATTATGGATAGAATTAAAGCAATAGTTGAAGAACAATTAAATACAACTGTTACAAACGTTTCTTCCGTTGGAAACGGTGCTACTGCAAGTTGCTATTGCGTTAAGATTGCTGACTCCCCTTTTATACTCGTAGTTAAGACAAGTAAACATTATGAATTAATGTGCGAAGAAATGAATATGAATGAATTTTTACGCAAAAATGTCAGTTTTAAAATTCCTGAAACATATTTTTTTACAGAAAAAGATGGTGTTTCATATCTTGGAATGGAATTTATTGATGGTGTCAGTGGCAGAACTCTAAAATATAGCCAAATTAAAGACAAAAAACATCTTGCCAATAACATAATAGATTGCTTTATTGATATGCAAAATGTACACAATGATAAATTTGGTGCATTTGATAATCCGACTTATTATTCGTGGAAAGAGTACTATAAGGAATTTTTTGATAAAATATATACCTTCTCAAGTGACAAATACAATAATGGTGAGCTAAATAAAAAGATATTTAAAGCAATAAATCTAATTAGAATTAACTTTGATGAGATATTTGATAACACAGAAAATACACCTTGTCTTTCCCACGGTGACTTTTGGACACCAAATGTGATTATCGACACAGAAAAGTCTGAAATAGCAGGTGTTATTGACCCCTTTAACACAAGATTTGTTGAGCCTGAATATGAACTGTTTTGTTTAACATTAGGACTTGGTGAAAAACTAAAGCTGTATGAACAATACAAAAAGCGAGTAAATGTTAGTAAGTATTGCGATTTAAAAGTTGAACTTTATGCATTGTGTAATGAAATTGACTGGTGGATGAGATTAGGTGACATTGACACAATCAATTATATTAAAATGAGGTCAAGGAAGCTAATTAAACAAGTAAAAAAGAATAAATTGAAAAGGACGGTTTAAACCGTCCTTTTGTTATTTTATCATTTCAGCGAATTGTTCTTCGTTTATTATTGTTACACCTAAATCTGTTGCTTTTTGGAGTTTTGAGCCAGCAGCCTCACCTGCTAAAACATAAGTTGTTTTCTTTGAAACAGATGAAGATGCTTTTCCGCCATAGGATTCAATAATCTCTTGTGCTTCTTTTCTGCTGTAAGTTGAAAGTGTACCTGTAAGCACAAAGGTCATACCCTCAAAACGATTATCTTTAATTTCTCGTTGACTTTCCATATTAAGTCCAAATGATTTTAATTCATCAATCATTTGCTGTGTCTGTGAAAGCGAGAAAAATTCAACAACGGAATCTGCCATAATTTCGCCAAATCCTTCAATTGTAAGGATATCATCTTTTGTTGCTGAAATTATATTATCAAGTGTTAAAAACCTATCAGAAAGCAATTTTGAAGCCTTTTGACCTATATGACGGATACCAAATGCAAAAAGAAGTTTTGAAAGGTCATTTTCTTTTGATTTTTCAATAGCATTTCGCATATTGTCGGCACTTTTTTTACCCATTCCGTCAAGCTCTGCGATTTTATCATAATCAATACTATAGATATCTGCGATTTTGCCTATTAAACCTTTATTCAAAAGAGTTTCAAGGACTGCATCTCCAAATCCCTCAATATTCATAGCATCACGTGAACAGAAATGAATAAGAACACGTAACAGCTGTGCAGGACAATCAGGATTATCGCAACGGATTGCTGACTCACCGTCTTCACGATGCACAGGTGAATTACATGACGGACAGAATTTAGGCATTTCATAGGCACAAGTGTTTTCTTCGTGCTTTACAACTGAAAGTACTTCTGGAATAATGTCACCAGCCTTGCGAATTATAACTGTATCCCCTATTCTGATACCTTTTTCATTGATGAAATCTTGATTATGAAGTGTTGCACGACTGACAGTTGAACCTGCAACCAAAACAGGCTCAAAAACAGCAGTTGGTGTTAATACACCTGTTCTACCAACATTGATTTCGATATCAATAAGCTTGGTTTCTTTTTCTTCAGGTGGATATTTATATGCCAATGCCCATTTAGGAAATTTCGCTGTACTGCCAATGGCTTCACGCATAGAAAAATCGTCCGTTTTAATAACTGCACCGTCAATATCAAAAGGTAATGTGTATCTGATTTCACCAATTCGTTCAATCTCTTTAAGCGTATCGCTGATATTATTGAATTTATTATAGAAAGGAATTGTTTTAAATCCTAATTCCTTTAAAAAATCCAAAGATTGATAATGTCCTGTAATTTCAACACCCTCAACTTGCTGAATGTTGAAAACATAAATATCAAGATTACGTTCTGCAGTAATTTTAGGATTTTTTTGTCTGATACTACCTGCCGCGGCATTTCTTGGATTTTTAAATGGCTTTTCTCCGTTTAATTCCTGCTTTTCTACAATTTTAAGAAACACATCACGAGGCATATAGACTTCACCACGGACTTCAATAAACGGAATATCCTTTTTAAGTCTTAAAGGAATTGTTTTAACTGTTCGTAAATTTGCAGTTATATCCTCACCTTGCACACCATCACCACGGGTTGAGCCACGAGTAAATATACCATTTACATATTCAAGTGAAACTGAAAGTCCGTCAATTTTAGGTTCAACAACATATTCAGCATTTGAGAAAACATCTCTTACCCTTTTATCAAAATCACGAACTTCATCGTGTGAAAAAGCATCTTGTAAACTTTCCATTTTTACTGCATGAACAACTGTTTCAAAAAGTCCGTCAGCCTGACCACCAACTCTATGTGTCGGAGAATCTGCGGTTAAAAGTTCTGGATATTCTTTTTCAATAGAGTCCAGCTCTCGCATAAGCATATCGTACTCATAATCTGGGATATCGTTTTCATTTTCAACATAGTAACGATAAATATGATGATTAAGCTCTTTGCGAAGCTGTTCTGCTCTTATTTTTTTTTGTTCAAAATTACTCATTTGTTTCACCTTAAAAATCTAAATAAAACTTATCATTCAGGGTATAATGTATTCTGGTGATAAGATGAAAGAATTTGAAAAATATATTTTTTTATTTATTATTGGTGGTTTAGGATATGGTGTAATCGAAATTGCGTTCCGAGGATTTACTCATTGGTCAATGGTATTAACCGGTGGTGCAGCCTTTGTGTCCCTATATCTTATTAACAACACGTTAAACGATACATCCATATTTATTAAAGCATTTTTGGGAATGATTGTAATCACTGCTTTAGAATTTACAGTAGGAATCATAGTAAATAAGATTTTTGCTCTTGGAGTATGGGATTATACTAATATGCCTGGAAATATTATGGGACAGATTACACTACAATTCTCCGCCTGTTGGTATGGACTATCTGTTGTTGCTTTTATTATTTTTGAAAATATTCACATTATTACTGATTTGCAGAAATCTTAAATATTTTAACACCATGTGGTGCAACTGTTGTGCTGATTTTATCAGTAATAATTTCTTCCGTTTTATACCAAAGTTCTTTGCAAGTATAACTCTCTGCATTTGGTAATGATACCTCAACAACATTGTGAATATCCGCCATATCACAAGACATCAATGTATTCGAATTTGTTTTATTAAAGAAACATACTGCCACTTCATTATTTTCAAGAGGTTTAACGAGAATATCTTTCAAACCAGCCTTAATTCTCTTACATTGAATTCCAAGTTTATCCTGATTTACAGCAATAACTTCTTTATTTGTTAATATCTGCAATACCTTGTTGTCTTTGTCAACTGTACCATCTTCTTTAATAAATGCTCTGATATCATTACCTAAAATAAGTGGTGCTGCCATCATTGACCATAATGTAAAGTGGGACTTATTCTCTTCATAAGTAAGTTTTCCGTTACCAACCTCAAGCATATCTGGGTCATTGAAAGCACCTGGACAAGCATACTTATCAAGTTTAACATTAACCTCATAAATACCAAGCACAGAACTCCAAATCGGTTGGATATCAGGAGTTGTACGCCAAATATTGCCTGCTTTTCCTCCCCATTTCCATGGTTTGTTCCAGCCCCACTCACAAATTGAATAAAGAATTTTCTTTTCTTCGCAGTTATTCTCTTCAGCATATTTTTTAGTTGCTTTTACAAGTTCTCTACCCATTTTTTCATACTGCATAGCAGCACTATCCATCGGGGAAGCAACAGGGTTCGCAATTGAAATTGTATTTATTCCTGCTTTAAGATTAATCTTAATCTGTCGTCTGCCTTCACGAGAAAATGCCTTTTGTTCAGAAATAAGGAAATCATATTTATCAGCCCCATTTACTGTAACAACACAAAATTGACCTTTACAGGTGTTTTTACGCATAATGAGAGTGAAAATATATTCACCATCTTCAGGCACATCAATATTATTGAATTCAATTGTGCCCAAACTACTGCAAAGACCTTTTACATAAGTCTTGCCATCTTCTTCGTTAACAACTTTTGCATCACCCTTGAGTGTAGCATCTTTTGCCTTGAAAATGAGTTCATTTTCAATACCATTACCAACAATTGAAATACTATCAATATATGGTGCATCTGTTGGAATAAGCACATGGTGGCAGTAATCATACTTAAAATACTCAATGCCCCACTCTGCAAAAGTTTCAGCATCAATCTGTTCATTATAAAGTGAGGCAGGTAAATCCTCACAAGTGAGTGTACCATTTGATGAATAGATACCAACTTTTAGTCCTAATTCATTGATTTGTTCAACAAGCCATTTTATACCATGTGGAAATGTTGAAAAATCTCCTTGCATTCTTCCATTTTCGTCTCGCATTGATGACTGCCAGCAGTCATCAAGATTAATATATACATATCCTGCATCTGCAAGTCCTGATTCTTTGACTGCTTTTGCGACATCAAGAATAACATTTTCGTTTATGTTGTGACGGAAAATATTCCAGCTTGACCAACCCATTGGTGGAGTGAGAGCCGCACCATTATTATACATTTCATCCTTTGTATAATGAATTTGAGTTTTTGCAAGAAGTTTCTTTATCTCACATTTTGGACAGATGTCCTTGTTCTTTAAATATAAAATTCCACCACCTACTGCGGCGGTTAATCCCGATAAAACTGCTAAACCTTTTTTCATAATAATACCTCAATTTAGTGGTTATATAAAAACAAAACAGGTCAGACGGTGTTTTCGCATCATCTGACCTGATTATTTACGGCCTTAATGCCGATTTAATTATTCTTCAACAGGAGCTTCAACAACTTCTTCAGCTGCTACTTCTTCAACAGGAGCTTCAAGAAGAGCTTTGATTGAAAGACTTACTCTCTTCTTGTCGAAGTCAATTTCCATAATCTTAGCTTTTACAACGTCACCAACTTTAAGAACCTCAGCAGGTGTTCCGATGTGTTTGTGTGAAATCTGAGAGATGTGTACAAGTCCATCTACACCAGGGATAATCTGTGCGAAAGCACCGAATGTTGTGAGGCTAACAATCTTAGCATCAACTTCACTGTCAACTGGATAATCACGCTTAAGAATTTCCCATGGATTGTCTTCAACCTTCTTGTAACCAAGAGAGATTTTCTTATTTTCTCTGTCAAGTTCTTTTACGTATACTTCAACAGTATCGCCAACTTTAACAACTTCTGATGGGTGCTTGATTCTCTGCCATGAAAGTTCAGAAATATGTACCATACCGTCAACACCACCAAGGTCAACGAATGCACCATAACTTGTAAGACTTCTTACAGTACCAGTGTAAACTGCACCTTCAGTAACGTTTGCCCAGAATGCTTCTTCAATTTCTCTCTTCTTTGAAGCAGCAACTTCACGGATTGAGCCTACAACTTTTCTTCTCATCTTGTTAACTTCGATGATTTTGTATTCAACAGTTGTCTTAACAAGGTCTTCAAGAGAATCATTTTTTCTCATCTTTGCGAGAGAAGCTGGAACGAAAACTTTAATAGCACCACTCTGAACAAATACACCTTTGTTGTCGCCAACAATACCTGTAACAACACCTGTGTGAACAGTGTCGTCAGCTTCAATGTTTTCCCAGATTGCACCACGGTCATAAAGACGTTTTGAAAGTTTAATTGTACCTTCAACGTCATTTGTCTTCATAATGCGAAGTTTGATTTCATCGCCAACTTTAAGCTCTGCTCTTGGGTCAGCTGATGGGTCGTCGCTATATTCATCAAAAGACACATAGCCTGTATGCTTTCTGCCTGCAACTTCAACCTGAATTTCAGTTGCTGTGAAACCAACAACAGTACCAATAACGTTCTGGTCAGAACTCATACTGTTTAATGATTCTTCAAGCATCTGCTCAAAGCCTGTCTCCTCCATATTAATTGTGTTTGCGTTTTCAAATTTCTCGGACATAGTTTTTAGTACCTCCTTAATTATACTGTCGGGAGTTGATGCACCCGCAGTAACGCCTATTGATTGAACATCACCGAAAGCTATGTCCAAAAGCTCATCAGCCGTTTCAATCAAATAAGTCGGGCAGTTAGATTCGCAAACTGCTTTAAGTTTTGCAGTATTGGAACTTGTCCTACCACCTACTATTATCATAGCGTCATTTTTCTTTGACAATAATAGTGCTTCTGCCTGTCTTTCTTCGGTCGCACTACATATTGTATCAAAAATAATTGCATTTGTATAGTGTAAATTTATAATTTTTACACATTTTTTCCACTCTTTTATGCTAAAAGTTGTTTGAGAAACAACAATGAATGGTTTTTCAGAATTGAAACTGTTGTTTTTTAGTATTTCTTCAAGTTCTTCTGAAGAATTAAATGTAAAACAATCACCCAAACAATAACTTTTTATTCCTACTACCTCAGGATGATTTTTATCACCGGCAATAAGGACTGGCATGTTTTCATTTGAGTTTTTTTCAACTATTTTATGAATTTTCTTTACAAACGGACAAGTTGCATCAATATAATCCAATGAATAATCGTTACAATATCTCAAAATATCTTTTTCAACACCATGAGTTCTTATAACGACTTTTCTGTCATTTGTGGCTTGTTTTATCTCGTCAAGGATAGTAACACCTTTATTTGATAAATCGTTGATAACTTGGGGATTATGTATAATCGGTCCAAATGTAGAAATCTTCTCGCCTTTAGACACTAAATCATAAAGCATATTAACTGCACGATTAACACCAAAGCAAAATCCCGCAGTTTTTGCAAGAGTTATTTTGACTTGCATTGTTTTCTGCACTCCCTCCAAAGAAGAACAATTCTATCCATAATCATATTTGCAACTTCTTTGTTTTCCTTTGTGCCACCATCTTCAGTAAAGTTCATATCTTGGTATTTAATTGCTTCACCAAATTTAACAAAAACTTTTGTGCCGAATTTACCTCTTTCTTCAACACAAATTGCAGCAGGTACAACATCACATTGTGCATTTCTTGCGATTAAGCCAACACCTGATTTAGCCTTTTTAGGATATCCATCTCTTGAACGCGTGCCTTCAGGGAAGATGCAAAGAGCCTTACCTTTTTTTACAAGGTCACTAGCATAATTAATCGCCTGCATATCACCTTTTCCACGAACAATAGGGAAAGCATTACAACTTGTTAAAATTGCTCTTGCAAGCGGATTTTTAAAAGCTTCATATTTTGCAACGAAGTGAAGTAATCTCTTTTTTGAGGCTGTTGCAATAAAAATTGGGTCGTAAATAATTGAATGGTTTGCCGCAATAATGAATCCGTCTTCACGGTCAATGTTTTCTTCGCCCTCAACTATTAATTTAACGCGAGTTTTACAACAGAAATTGCTCAATGGTCTATAAAGGTTAAATCCTTTACGTGTCTCATAATTGCTAAAATCAAAGTATTTCTTGTCTGGCATTACATTTTCTCCTTAACAGTTTCTATAATTTTATTAATTGATTCTTCAAGTGTATATCCTGTTGTATTGATTACGACAGAATCTTCTGCAGGTTTTAATGGTGCAATTTCACGATGAGAATCGTTATAGTCGCGAACAAGCAAATCATCAAGAACATCTTTGTATGTAACAGTACTACCCTTCTCCTGAAGTTCCTTAAATCTTCTCGTTGCTCTCTCCTCTGGGTCAGCAGTCAAGAAAATCTTAACTTTTGCATCTGGAAGAACAACCGTACCAATATCTCTGCCGTCCATCAAGCAATTATTCTTCGAAGCAATATCTCTCTGTAAATCAAACAAAAATGCTCTGACTGAAGGAATCGCAGATACATTTGATGCTGCCATGGATGCCTCTGGAAGTCTGATTTCAGTTGATACATCGTCACCATTTAAAAACACGTGCTGAACACCATCAATAAATCTAAGTTCAACTGTTATATCTTTTAAGATTGCTCCAACACCTTCTATATCTGTTGTAACAATATTGTTACGAAGGCAATATACACCAACTGCTCTATAAAGAGCTCCTGTATCCACATAAATAAAACCTAGTTCTTTTGCGGCAGCACGAGCAACAGTACTTTTTCCTGCTCCTGCTGGGCCATCAATTGCTACATTAATCATAATAACTTTCCTCACTAAATTTATTACTTGCAGAAGTTCCTGCTAAATGCCCTGTTGAAAATGCGATTTGCAAATTAAACCCACCTGTGTATCCGTCACAGTCAATGACTTCACCTGCAAAATACAAACCTTCACACAATTTACTTTCCATTGTTTTAGGATTAATTTCACTGATTTTAACACCGCCTGATGTAACGATTGCTTCAGTAATATCATTAAAATCTAAAACAGTAAGTTTTAATGATTTTATAGTGTTTACAAGGTTCATTCGCATTTCTTTGGTAATCTGATTCACCTTTTCTGATGCTTTAATTTGTGACATTCTTAAAACCGGTGAAATTAATGATTTTGGTAAAAGCAATCCCAAAACATTTGATATTGATTTATTACTGTTATCAGCAAAATCACGAAGAATTCTTGCATCAAGTTTTTCATTGGATAATGCAGGTTTCAAATCTATATATATTTCATATCTCTCTTTTACCATATCTCTCATATGAGCACTTGCAGAGAGAATCATAGGCCCTGACACACCAAAATGCGTAAACAACATTTCACCGAAATCGTCATAGATTTCTTTTTTCTTTTTTGTGTCAAAAACCTTTATCGCAACGTTTTTAAGAGAAAGTCCCATACATTCACTGCACAATCCTTCTCGGCAAATCAAAGCTGAAAGCGAAGGTCTTAACTCAGTAACCGTATGCCCCAAATCTCTTGCAAAACTATATCCGTCACCACTTGAACCGGTTTTAGGATACGATAAACCACCTGTTGCAACGATAACAGCATCTGCCTCATAAAAATTACCCGACTCAGTTTCAACGCCTTTAACACATCCGTTGTCTGCAACTATTTTTGTTACTCGTTCAGTTTTTCTTTTAACACCGGAATCAGTAATGTAACGATTCAAAGCATCAACAATGTCAACTGCTTTGTCACTTTCAGGAAAAACTCTGTTGCCTCTTTCAACTTTGAGTTTGACACCGTAATCCTCAAAAAAATCAATTACGTCCTGTGAATTAAATGCAGAAAATGAACCATATAAAAATCTACCATTTCCGGGAATGTTTGATATAAATTCCTGAACATCCGAAACATTATTAGTTACATTACATCTGCCTTTGCCGGTAATCATAACCTTACGAGCAATTTTTTCATTTCTTTCTAACAATAAAACATCTGCACCATTTTCAGCAGCAACTCCTGCTGCCATATTACCTGCAGCACCTGCACCGATGACAATTACTTTATTACTCATTTTCATCACCATCAGCCTTATCGTAAACCTGATACTCGTCCCAGATGCTTTCAAGTTTGTTAAAATTGTTATAAACTTCTTCTCTGCGACTGAAAGTAAGTGCAACAATTAAAGCATTTATAAGACTTAAAGGAGCAACAAGAGAATCAACCACTGAAACAATATCACTTTTCGCAACAAGCAAAGTATCAGCAAATTCTGCAATTGGCGATACTACAGAATCAGTTATTGCAATAATCTTTGTTCCCCTATCATTTATAAATCGAAGTGCATTTATTGTTTGTTTCGAATATCTTGGGAAACTGATTGCAACACAAACATCATCTTCGCTAATTCTGAACATCTGCTCAAACATTTCACTTCCACTTGATGTGTCAACAAGTACAACGTTCTCAAAAACAGGGTTAAGATAAAAGTATAAGAAACTTGCTAAAGCAGCTGAACTTCTTACACCAAGAATATATATTTTCTTTGCCTTATTAATTGTTTCAACAGCGTTTTTAAACTCAACATCGCTTACGGATTCAAGAGTATCACGAATCAATTCAATATCACCGTTTAAAACCTTTTTGATGGCATCGTCTTCTCCGATAAGGTTACTTGAAACTTCCATTCTTTGAACAGCGGTAAGCTTTGACTTAATCATCTGTTGTAATTCTTTTTGCAATTCAGGGTAGCCTTTAAATCCCATTTCTGTCGCAAAACGAACAACAGTGGACTCGCTTACACCTACATTTTCTCCGAGCTTAGATGCTGTCATAAAAGCGGCTTTATCATAATTTTCAGATATGTATTTAACAAGTTTTTTATGACCTTTTGACAATTTTTTTGTCGATAAATCCACATTTGAAAAATTCAAAGATTTCATTTAAACAACTCCAAAATTCTTTTTAACATATTCAAATTATTATACCTTTTTTTCATTGCAATTGCAATAAATTTTGCAAGATTTCCTGCAAATTTTTATATTTTCTTAGGTGAATAAGTCATTTCTCTTGAACAAACATCGAATGAATTTAACATAAGGTTATAAATATCAGTTGACTTGTTTTCTAATTCAAGAATTCTCTTTATTTCAGGATTATCAAACTTGGAAAAGTCGGAGTGATTAACAATAAATGGCAGTTTACAATTATCAGCTAATCTGCCAATTTCATTAGACACAATTGTATTAAATCCTAGCATTCGGCAATAAGGTGCTGGTATAGTTATATCATCATTTGTAACGCCGAACATCAAACTCAAAACTGCACGTCTCACTCTTGAATGCGTATATCTTTTTGTTTTCACATCATCATATAAATCATTTATGTTTGTACATACTTTGAGTAAGCTCTCTATTCTGTTTTCAAGACCTTCAGACATATTGGCAATATTTTTTATTTCTGAGCCGATTTTTTCACGCAACAGAGTTAATGCGATAAGATTAAATTTTTCATAAGAAAGATTTCTACCATTTTTAATGGCATCCTCATACATTTCACGAAGATTCTGGGGAATGTATTTACTGTAATCCTCTTTGTTGTTTATAAGCGAACGAATATATGTAGCGGAAGCAAATTCATCCACAGCAACGATATCATTATACCCTGCCCCAACTCTTTTCACAGCAATAGGTATCATTTTTGAATTCGTCTGTTTAATTGCCTTAACATATTCTATGGCTAAAATATTGTTAGGTGCTGAAATGTCAAACTTATAGTTATATTCTTCGAATGCTTTCTGGCGAGCAACAGGATAACTTAAACCATCATTAAGATATTTACTTATTTTATTATCAATTCCCTTATCTAACAAAATATCAACTGCTTTTAATATTCCTTCAACATCAGCTGTTTCAGTACCAAAGGCAATCTTATCACAACCAAAGGAATCGAGTATTTTCACTGCATTTCGAGCAAAAATCTCTGCAGATGAAGTTGCATATACGAACGGCAATTCCAAAACAATATCAGCACCATTTTTCAATGCCATTTCAACACGTATATCTTTAGGCAAAATTGCAGGTTCACCACGTTGAACATAGTTACCACTCATTACGCACACAACAATATCACCCTGTTGTTTAACAGAGTCAATTAAATGTTTATGTCCCTTGTGAAACGGATTAAATTCACAAACAATACCAATTACAGACATATTTTTACCCCTTTTTCAAAATATTGGTAAAAGAAATCTTGAAATTACATAAATATAAGTATATAATAATACAGGTTTAAAATTACTTCAAGAAAAATTTATAAATGGAGATGTTAAAATGAAAGTTCTTGTTATTAACGCAGGTAGTTCATCACTTAAATATCAGCTTATAGATATGGCTGATGAAAGTGTAATTGCAAAAGGTATTTGTGAAAGAGTTGGTACTCCTGAAGCATGTATCAGTTTCAAAACTCCTGACGGACAGAAAATTGAATACAATGCTCCTATGAGCAATCATACAGAGGCATTCGCTGCTGTTAAACAGGCTCTTACAGAGGGCGAACACAAAGTTATTGACGACATTAGTGAAATTACTGCCGTTGGTCACCGTGTTGTTCAGGGTGGTTCACGTTTCAACAAGAGTGTTCTTATTGATGACGAAGTTATTGCAGGTATTGAAAGTATGAACGACCTTGCTCCACTTCATAACCCAGCAAACATTATGGGTATCAACGCAAGTATTGAACTTTTTGGCAAAGATGTTCCACAGGTTGCTGTTTTCGATAATGCATTCCACAGCACAATGCCTGCAGAAGCATATACATTCCCTATTCCTTATGAATTCACAAAGAAATATTCTATCCGTCGTTATGGCTTCCACGGTACATCACACAAATTTGTTAGTGCAAGATGTGCAGAAGTTATGGGTAAAAACATTGAGGACCTTAAAATTGTTACATGCCACCTTGGTAATGGTTCATCAATCGCCGCTGTTAAGAATGGTAAAGTAATTGACACAACAATGGGACTTACTCCACTTGATGGTCTTGAAATGGGAACACGTTGTGGTGCTATTGACCCATCAGTTGTTCTTTTCCTTATGGAAAAAGAAAATCTTTCAGTTAAAGAAATGGATACTCTTCTTAACAAGAAGTCTGGTCTTCTTGGTGTTTCATGTCTTTCTTCTGACGACAGAGACCTTAAGGCTGCCGCAGCTGAAGGAAACGAGCAATGTGCACTTGCAAGAAAGATTCTTAGCTATCAGATTAAGAAATTCATTGGTGCTTATACTGCTGCTATGGATGGTCTTGATGCTATCGTATTCACAGGTGGTATCGGTGAAAATGCTGACGACCTTCGTGACAACATCTGTAACGAACTTTCATACCTTGGTATTGAAATCAACAACGAAATCGGTAGAACTCTTGTTAAGGGTAAAGAAGGCGAACTTTCAACTGAAAACTCAAAGGTTAAAGTTTATGTTCTCCCTACAAACGAAGAACTTGCTATTGCAAGAGATACAAGAGATATTGTAAATGCTCTTTAATCTATAACATTACACAAAAATTTAGCCGTGCTTTTCAGCACGGCTTTTTTTTGTGTTTATTCAATAATAAGTTTTCCGTCAGAATCAAATTCATAATACCCTGCACTAATCGGTGTTCCGTCTGCAAATGTAACGCCGTTGATTCGGTCTTCTTTGACATAAGCTTTTCTGCCCTTGATTATTTCGTGGCGGTCACCTATGTAATAGATATCTCCGTCAACCTCAACGAGCTGATATGCCTTTAACATAGTGTTGTTTTTGTAGACATGATTATCAACAACACCGTTTAAAATAACCATCTTGCCGTTTTCATCGAATTCATACCATCCTGCAGTAATTGGTGTGCCGTCTGTACAAGTAACACCATTGATTCTGTCTTCTTTGACATAAGCTTTTCTACCTTTGATGATTTCGTGGCGGTCACCTATGTAATAGATATCTCCGTCAACCTCAACGAGCTGATATGCCTTTAACATAGTGTTGTTTTTGTAGATATGATTATCAACAACACCGTTTAAAACAACCATCTTGCCGTTTTCATCGAATTCATACCATCCTGCAGTAATTGGTGTGCCGTCTGTACAAGTAACACCATTGATTCGGTCTTCTTTGACATAAGCTTTTCTGCCCTTGATTATTTCGTGGCGGTCACCTATGTAATAGATATCTCCGTCAACCTCAACGAGCTGATATGCTTTCTGCATTACGCCGTCTTTATAGATATGATTATCCTTAAATCCTGTGAAAACACCACAAATATCGCATACGCCGTTTTTGTAATTGTGGCCTAATGCATCGACATAATCATCAACATAACTGTGACCACATTCACATGTGTAAGCTGTGTAGCCCTTTTCTGTACAAGTTGGCTCTGTAACAACTGAATTGTATTTATGTATGTGATAATTATAATGAACTTTTGCCATACGAAGAGGGTCGTTTGAACCACCTATAGAGAGTGCTTTCCAAGATTCTTCTGTGCCCATATAATACACATCTTTAAGGTTGTAACACTCATCAAATGCTGCACTACCTATTGACATTATACTATTACTAATTACTATAGTTGTTAAATTGTAACAATACATAAATGTAGTTGCCGGAATCGTTGTCATACCTTTACCGATTATCACGGTTGTAAGATTGTGGCAATTTCGAAATACCGAAACATCAAACGCAGCTACACTATCGGGTATCTCTATGCTTGTAAGACTATCACAGTACGCAAATGCCCATTCTCCAATCGTCGTTACAGAATTACTAATTTTAAAATCTGTAAGATTTGAACATGAAATAAAAGCCTCCTCTTCGATTTTTTTCACACTATCAGGCATTGTTATATTAGTAAGATTACTGCAAGAAGAAAATGCAGAATTTCCAATTACTGTTACACTATCGGGTATCGTATATTTTGCTTTATTATTACCTATAGGATATCTAACAAGCGTTGTTTTATCTTTATTAAATAACACTCCATGTTCGTCATTTGAATAGTGTTGATTATCCTTATCAACAGTTATACTTGTAATGCTATAACAGTTCGAAAATGCATTTTCTGCAATTGAAGATGCACCTTTGGGGATAATTACACTTTCAAGGCTTTCACAACTAGCAAATGCACTATCACCAATTGTTGTAACACTGTCAGAAATTGTTACTGTTACTAGATTATAGCAATCAGAAAATGCATAATCACCAATAGTTGTTACCTTATTTGGTATTGTGATACTTGTAAGATTTTCGCAGTAAGCAAATGTCCAATCATCAATTAATGTAATCTTATCCGGAAGTACTATGCTAGTAAGACTTTCGCAACCATAAAACGCTTTTTCTCCCAATTCACTTATACTTACAGGAAGAGTTATACTTTCAACTTTACCAGTACGATAAAATGCATAAGCACCAATTTTTGTTATATCGTCATTAACAACTACACTCTTTATTTTGTTTTTATAAATTTCCCAAGGGCGATTGGTAGATTTGTAATCATACATATCACCTGTACCTGAAATGGTTAAAGTGCAAGTGGTGTCATCATAAATCCATATTACATTTTCACCACAAGCACCTGAATATGTAGTTGCACTTGCTGTGATTGGAATGATAAATATCACCATTAGAATTGCGAGGATGATTGATAATATTTTAGTCGCTTTTTTCATAATATTTCTCTCCTATATTATAAAATGATGCTTTTCCCAATTACAGTATATTTCATTTTGAAAATAATTACAATAGGAAATGCAAAATTGTGAGTTTTATGCAGTTCAACTATTCTGCATTATCTCATAAAAATCTCCCCTAAAAATAAAAAAGTGCGTCAGCCGAAGCAAACGCACGAAAAATACATAGCTCCAACTGTCGCCAAACAAAATTCTACATCCTACTTAAACACAAGCATGCAAAATAGAGCATCAGTATTTTTACCAAAAATAAAAACACTTGTGCTATGTAGGAATAATATACAATTTTGTTTGGCAAATTTAGTTTACCACTATTTCTCATAAAAATCAATAATTTATTAAGTTTCTGAAAAAAAGTAACGGCGGGGTCAAGACCCCGCCATATCGTTAGATATTGAATTATTTTTTTAGTGCCACTGCTTGTTTGCATTTTGCAACAATATTTGCAGCGTCAAGTCCGAACTCGTGGAGAAGTTGAACTGCAGGACCTGATTTACCGAATGTATCCTCAACACCTACACGAAGTACTGGAACAGGAACGGTTTCACAAACTACTTCTGCAACTGCTGAGCCAAGACCACCAATCACATTGTGTTCTTCTGCAGTAACAATAACACCTGTTTTCTTCGCAGATTCAATTACAAGTTCACGGTCAATAGGCTTGATTGTTGCCATATTAACAACTCTTGCATTGATACCTTCTTCCTTAAGTGTCTCGTAAGCCATAAGTGCTTCATTAACCATAAGACCTGTTGCGATAATTGTAACGTCTGTACCCTCTTTAAGAACAGAGCCTTTACCGATTTCAAACTTATAGTTTTCATCAAATACTCTTGGCACTGCAAGACGACCAAATCGCATATAAACCGGTCCTTCGTGTTCTGCTGCTGCCATAACGCAAAGTCTTGCTTCAACATCATCAGCAGGATTGAGAATTACCATATTTGGAATTGTTCTCATAAGACCGATATCTTCACAACATTGATGGCTTGCACCATCTTCACCAACAGAAATACCTGCGTGAGTTGCGCCGATTTTAACATTGAGATTTGTATAGCTGATTGAGTTTCTAACCTGTTCAAATGCACGGCCTGCTGCGAACATTGCGAATGATGATGCGAAAACTGTATATCCTGCACTTGCAAGACCAGCAGCAACACCCATCATATTACCTTCTGCAATACCACAGTCAATGAATTTTTCAGGGTGTTCTTTTTTAAACATGCCTGTTTTTGTTGCAGCAGCTAAATCTGCATCAAGAACAAGAATTTTAGCGTCTGTATTACCTAATTCAACGAGTGCCTTACCATAAGCATCGCGAGTTGCTGTTTTAATTACTTCGCTCATTTTATACACCCTCCAATTCATTAAGTTTTGCAGTAAGTTCTGCTACTGCCTGATTATAAAGTTCTTCATTTGGTGCTGCACCGTGCCAGTTAACCTGATTTTCCATATAGGAAACGCCTTTACCTTTAACTGTTTTTGCTATGATTGCAGTAGGTTTACCCTTACATGCCTTTGCAGCCTCAAATGCACTTTCAATTTCATCAAAATTATTACCATCAATTTCGATTGTATTAAAACCGAATGCTGTGAATTTTTCTGGGATTGGATATGGTGAGTTAACTTCTTCAATTGTACCGTCAATCTGAAGATTGTTGTTATCAACAACTACAACAAGATTATCAAGTTTCTTTGCATTAGCAAACATTGCTGCTTCCCAAACTTGACCTTCTTCAATTTCACCGTCACCAAGAATTGTATAAACTCTAAAATCCTTGTTATCTAGTTTCGCTGCAAGAGCCATACCAACTGCTGCAGAAATACCCTGACCGAGTGAGCCTGTACTCATATCAACACCGGGAACACATTTCATACTTGGGTGTCCCTGAAGATAAGAATCTGCTTTACGGAGTGTTTTCATATCCTCTGTTGGGAAAAAGCCTTTAAGTGCAAGTGTTGCATAAAGAGCAGGTGCAGCATGTCCTTTTGAAAGAACAAATCTGTCACGGTCTTCCCATTTTGGATTTGAAGCATCAACTTTCATCTCTACATTGTAAAGATAAGCCATAAGCTCAGCAATTGAAAGTGAGCCACCTGGATGACCAGCCTTTGCATTGAAAATACCTTCTAACAAGAGAAGTCTTTCTTTTGTTGCAAAAATTTCAAGTTCCTTTTTCAAAGAAGCATTCATTTTTACTCCCCCTATTTTTTATTATTCTTTGTAATCGTTCATTATGTATTCAAGCAAGTCTGCAACCGCACCATTGTTACAATGACACGCATGAAATTTTGCGATTTCGTGCATCGCCTTTGGTGCTTGTCCGCAACATGCAGGAAGTCCAACTGTTTTAAGCATATCGTAGTCGTTGAAATAATCACCGATTGCGGCAGTATGTTTCTGCTCAATATTGTACATCTCTGCAATTTTCATAAGTGCAGAACCTTTATGTACACCCTCATTAAGCATTTCAAATGAGGAAATTGAACTTGACATAAAGTTTGCCCTTGTGTCAGCCAAAGTATCAACATATTTCCTAATTCTTCTAATCAAATCAGGCATACCAAGGAAAATAACTTTACCCCAGTTTTCTCTTGGAACTTCGTCAGGATGTTTACAATTTTTATAATGTAATTTATCTGCTCGAACCATTACACGAGCAAAAATTTTGGAATTAAGTGTATATATCATTTTATCTGTTAAAATCTCGATTTCAACAGATGGAAAACGTTTATAAATCTCAAAGACCAAATCCATCGCGTGGTCATTAATCGCGTCAAAATGAAGCATTTTTTCCTGTGAATAATCATATACACCTGCACCATTAAGAACAACAGCAGGAGTACCTGAAATAGGCAGTCTCTCATAATGCTTTCTCATTGACTGAACATTTCTGCCTGATGCCAAAGTAAAATGACCATTGTATTCCTTAACAAAGCGACAAATTGCTTCATAATTTCTTTTTGGTAATTGTCTGAACTTATTGTTTAATGTTCCGTCAATATCGGAAACAACAAGCCAATTTGACAAGTCCTTATTTTCCATATCGCAACACCTCCTCAGGTGTTTTTTAGTCTCTTAATAAAATCCATGAAATAATCAGGTAAATCAGATGTGAATTCTAAATATTTTCCCGTTATCGGATGGATAAATCCAATTTTTATTGCATGCAAGCACTGTCCATTAAGAAAAGCACTCTTTTTATCATTACCATACACAGGGTCACCTGCAACAGGATGACCTAAATGTTCCATATGAACACGAATCTGATGTGTTCTGCCAGTTTCAAGCTTTAATGAAATATGTGAATATCCATCAAAATCTTCTATTACAGAGTAATGAGTAACAGCATTTTTTGAATTTTGATAACTTACGCACATTTTCTTGCGGTCTTTAGGATTTCTGCCGATGGGAGCATTAACTATCCCCTCATTTTCCTTTAAATGACCAACAATTACAGCATTATACTCACGAGTAAAACTGTGTTCCTTAATCTGTTCAGCAAGGCCAATGTGTGCTTTATCATTTTTGGCTACAATCAAAAGTCCACTTGTGTCCTTATCAATTCTGTGAACAATACCAGGACGTAAAATTCCGTTTATACCTGACAATGAATCTTTACAATGATATAGCAAAGCATTTACAAGAGTTCCACTACAATTTCCCGGTGCAGGATGAACCACCATTCCACGTGGTTTATTCACAACTAACAAATCATCATCTTCATAGACAATATCAAGTGGAATATTTTCGGGCTCTGCATCCAGTGGTTTAAGTTCATTTGGAAGAACTGTAATTTCATCATCGATTTTTACTTTATACTTTTTATTAACTATGTTTCCACTAGCAAGAACTTTACCGTCTTCAATAAGTTTTTGTATGGAATTACGTGATGAATCTTTTATAAGAATGGACAAGAACTTATCAATTCTTTCACCCTCATACTCCTGAGGAACATCAATCAAAATTTCATTCATTATTTCTGTTCCTTTTCTTTTCCGTCACGGTAAATTTCATATAACAACCAAATAACAAGTACTACTGAACTACAGGTTACAAGGATATCTGCAAAATTGAATATGGCAAAATCAATAAAAAGTGGTTCAATGTAGTCCACAACAAATCCACGGTATATTCTATCAATTAAATTACCTATTCCACCTGCAAGAATCAATGATATGCAGATATACTCAACATCCAATTTACGTTTTTTAAAGAATAAATACAAAAAACCAACTACAATAATTACAAATGTAAAGATTGATAATAAATCTGTATGTGCACTAAACGAACCAAAAGCAGCCCCTGTGTTTTCGGCATAGTTCAACTGAAGTACACCGTCTATCAATGGAAAGCTGCCTATAGGTTTGAGATGTTCAAGTACAAGTAATTTTATAATTTGGTCAACTGCAACCAGTACGACAACAGATACTAATGTAATTACTTGAAGCATTAAAATACCTCGACTATATTATTTCTTTTTGAAAAAGCTTTTAAATGGAGAAGATGGAGCTTCGTCAGAAGAATCATCAGAGTCATCCTCGATTACTCCAACGTTATCAAACAACGATTTTGCTGGAGCTGGATTGTAATCATCATCGTCTGCAAAATCAATCTGACTTAAATCAAGTTTGAATGATTTCTTTTCTGCAAAAACAGGTTCGTCATCTGCTGGTTCAAAATTCTTGAAAACTTCATCACTAATAGGTTCACTGTATTCTTCAACAACTTCTGTTTCTACTACTTTGTCAGTAATTTCTTCCACTGGAACAAATTCGTCAACTTCATCAAATATAACAACAGGTTCTTCATCTTCTACAACAGTAAAATCTTCTTCAATTTCTACTTCAGGGGCTTCATCTTGCACTTCTTCAGTTGTCTCATCAATTTCCTCTACTGTTTCTTCAACTACTTCCTCATATGCTGGTTCAACAGGAGTTTCAACAACCTCTTCTACCTGTGATTCTTCATTGAGCTGTTCTTCAACGATTTCAGGAAGGTCATTAATAAGAGTAATATGTTCTCTGTACATTGCAATAAGCTTTGATTTGAAATCAGATGCTTCCTTCTGAATCATTTCATATACAAGACTTTCATGAGTAACCTTACGGTTAATATTTCCAAGAATATCCTTTGCTTCATTATTAGCATCAGCAAGAATTTTTTCAGCTTCAGCTTTTGCATTAGATATAAGCCCTTCTACTTCAGCAGCCGCATCTTCACGAAGTTTGTCTGTTACACCCTTTACAGATGCAACTTCATTAGCTGCAGTTTCTTTTGCTTCTGCAACAATTCTATCTGCAAGTTTTTGTGCATTAAGAAGTGCCATTTTAAGACTTTCTTCATCTGCTCTGTATTCTTCAACTTTCTTTGCTAAAATGCTGATTTTTCTAACTAAGTCACCATTTTCTTTAAACATCTGTTCATAAGAAGCATGAACTTCGCTCATAAACATATCAACATCTTCAGAACGATATGAACCACGTCCTGTAGTTTGGAAAACTTTTTCTTTAATTCTATCCGGTGTAAGCATTTATATCCTTCCCATTCTGCCCGATGGCCATTCTATTTTTGGTAAAACAATTAAAAGAACATTCCGTTGTTCTCAAGTTCGTCTAACAAGTCGCCCATAACATCTACGTTATATGGAGTGATAATAAAAGTGCTGTTTGCAACACGTTTAATCTGACCATTGTTAGCGTAAGCAACACCTGTAAGGAAGTCAATGAGTCGACGAGCAACTTCCTTGCTTACTGACTCAAGGTTTAACACAACAGTTCTCTTTTCATTAAGGTTATCCGCAATACCACGAACTTCTTCAAACTTTTCAGGCTTTGAAAGAACAACTTGAAGTTGAGCAGTTGTGTGAATATTAACCACCTTACTATCATCAGCATTACGTACTACACGACGCTGTGGCTTTGCAGCCTTTTCTTCTGGTTCATCAAAACTATCTGAACCAATGAATGCACCTGTATCAATATCGTCATCTGGATAATATCCATCCTCATCTACATTAACAATACTTTTGATTTTGTCTAAAAAACTCATTGCGAAATCCTCCTATTAATATATTCTTAGTCCAAAAATTGAAGAACCAATTCTAACAAGATTTGAACCGTTTAAAATTGCTTGTTCATAATCTCCCGACATACCCATCGACAGAATACTCATATCTATATTATCTATCTTTTTTGCCTTTATGTCAACATAGATATTGTATATATTTTCAAAAAATTTACAAAGAATTGTGTTTTCTTCACAAATCGGCGGAATTGTCATGAGCCCTTTAATACGAATTGAGTCAATTTCTGAAATCGCATACAGGTTTTCAAAAAACTCTGATGTAGAAAATCCCGTTTTTGATTCTTCTTCACCAACATTTATTTCAAGAAGAACATCTGTGATTATCCCTTTTTTCAATGACTGTTTTCCGATTTCCTTTGCTATTTTCAATGAATCAACTGACTGAATCATATCAACTTCGCCAACAATTTGTCCAGCTTTATTGGTCTGTAAATGACCGATAAGATGTTTCTGAACACCATCAAGATGTAAATCAGGCTTTTTTCTTAACATCTCTTGAACACGATTTTCACCAATCAATTTTACGCCATAATCCAATGCATAATTTATGAAAATGGGGTCAACGGTTTTTGTTACTGCCATCAATTGTACTTCCGATGGATTTCTACCACTCTTTATTGCAGATTCAGCAATTTTTTCGTTAATTACATCTAAATTATATTCAATATCTGCTTTACGTTGTTCAAGATATGACTTTTCCATCATACAAATCAACCCCCTCTGTTATTATAGTATCATATTGTTTTACATATGAGGAATCGTTAACAATCTCTATAACAGAAAAATCCTCAGTTGAATATACTATATTTATCTTTTTGAATTGAATTATGTTACCACTCTTAACAAAAACACCTTTTTGTCCATCAATCTCGCGAATTGCAGTATTCTGAATTCTTACCCCGATATAATCTTCTGTAACCAACTCAACTTCATGAATTCGAAGGTTTGCAACATCACGATTCATTGTATTGCATTTTAACACAACTGCAACCTGTTCACCTTCTCTGTTACCTTTTTCAACAACTGTACATTTTAGTGTTCCAACAGTTGTATTAGGCACATTTACCTTTATAATTGAACCAACGTTAATCTTACCTGACTCATTATAAGGCACATTACAAAGAATATACCAGTCGAAATTATCAACAAGCTTACCCATAACATCAGTTGGTGACGAACCTGGTTGTGATGAAAGAAGTGAAGAAATTTTTTCACAATTTACATTCATAACATCAGAATATACAATTGAATCCTCATATCCATCAACTGAGCCGATATAGTATCCTGAACTCGGTGACGTTACTGTTGAATAGTTAACTGACTTCTGGTTTAATGAAACAAGTTCTGCCTCTAATTCAGCCAGTTTTGACTCAACGGAAACTTTTTCGCCAACAGCCAACTGACGAGTTGTAATTGCATCTCTTAAATCAATTAACGCATCATCAAAGTCGCTACTAATTTTGTCACGTGATGCTGAAATAAATGAAATACAAGCATCATCTATAAGTTTATTGTAAGAAGAAGGAGCATTTACACCAAGTCCAACTCTGTTATTAAGCTGTTTGTAGTAGTCAATCTCTTTCTTCAATTCGTTAATTCGAACATATGTTGCAGCACTGTTTTCATCCTGAAAAACTACAGCTACACCATCACCGCTTGATACTCGTTTTCCATCCTCTGCAATTGAAACAACTGTACCACCACTGTTTGTTGCCGTGATATATGTTTCATCACGCACAATAAATGCTTTTGTTGTAATTTTACTCTGAATTGGTCTTTCAAGTGCAATTTCAGTTTTATACGGATTTGTGTTCATCTGAACAATCTGATAAATAAAGTAAGCAATAATCAGTACACCAACAACTGAAAAAAATATTTGTTTTGTCTGGTTTTTATTTAATTTCATTATCAATGTACCTCCTTTAAAAACTTATCAATTATTTCAAAAACTGATTTATACATTTCGTCTGCATTTTCATAATCATCAGGATAAACCCAGTTTATATTTTCATTTTTTCTGAACCATGTCAATTGTCTTTTTGCATAGTGTCTTGTTTCAATTTTTAGACTTTCAAGGCAATCTTCAAGGCTCTTTTCACCATTGAAATATGGTGCTAACTCCTTATAGCCTATTGCCTGACAAGCGGTAGTATCACGGCTTGTATTATAAAAATCTTTCGCTTCGTCTAAAAGACCGTTTTCAACCATAATGTCAACCCGACGATTTATTCTGTCATAAAGAACATTACGGTCACGGTAATTTATACCAATATAGAGAACATCAAATGGTGATTCTTCTTCACGTGAGAGAATTTTCTGTTCAGTCATTGTTTTACCTGTTGCCTTGAAGATTTCGAGAGCACGAATAATTCTACTTTTATCGTTAAGGTGGAGTTTTTCGGCTGTTTCTGGGTCAATTTCTCGTAACAACTCAAGCATAAACTCTGCGCCTTTTTCGTCAAACATTTTAGTTAATTCATTTCGCAATTCAGTATTGCTGTCTTCCTTTGAAAACTGAATATTCTGTATAAGTGAGTCAACATAAAGTCCTGTACCACCTGCAACAATGGGTAAACCACCTTGGTTATGTATTTTTTCAATACACTCTTTCGCAAGTGTTACATACTCTGCAACGCTAAACTTTTTATCAATTGGCTGAAAACCGATTAAATGATGTGGTATTCCCTGCATTTCATCGTCAGTGGGTTTTGCCGTTGCAATATTCATTTTTTCATAAATCTGCATTGAGTCGGCTGACACAACTTGTCCCAAAAAATGCTTTGCTATTTCAATTGACAAAGATGTTTTTCCGGAGGCTGTTGGTCCCACAACTGCGATTACTGGAATTTTTTTCATACTATACTCTACCAAACTGTTTTTCTAATTCATATTTTGAAATTTCTATCATCACAGGTCTGCCGTGAGGACAAAAACGAACTTCGTTGTCGTTTACAACCTTTTTTGCAAGTGCTAAAAGTTCAATTTCGGAACTTTCGTCCCCTGCTTTTATTGCACTTCTACAAGCAACGTTATGATAAATCCAATCAAGGTGTTCATTGGTAATATCACGGCGATTTTTAATAAGATACTGTGCGATTTCGTCAATGAGTGGTGCTATTTCTTGGTTATCAAGGTCAATAGGACAGCTACGGACAATTACTGTACCGTTACCGAAATCCTCTATGTCAAACCCTGCTTTTACGATTGTATCAATGTTTTCTGTTACTGCAATATATTCTTCTTTGCCGAGTGTTACAGTTACAGGCATTAACAACATCTGACTACCGCAGTGTCCACCTTCTGCTTTAAGCTTATTAAATAGAATTCTTTCATGGGCAGCGTGTTTATCAATAACACAAAGTTTGCCATTTAATTCAATAAATATGTAGGTTTTATATGCTTCACCAATAAGGCGGATTTCATTTTCGGGTTTGATTTCTTCTGCTTTTGGTGTTTGAATCGACTCTTCTACTACCTTTTGAGTAGGTTTTGTTATAGGGAATTCAATGTTGAATGGGTCATCATCGTCTTCCGCAACATATTCTGTTTTAACATCATTTACGAACAAAGTTGTTGCAGAAAGTGGTTTTAAAATCTTTTCTGTAAAGGCTATATTTTCTTGCACTGTTGTCTGCTTAAATTCTTGTTGTGGCTTTGCAAAAATATCGTTAAATACTGTTTTCTTGTCGGGTAAAACTGCTTGTTTTACTGCTGTGTTTTCACTTAATGCAGATTTAACTGCGTGATAAACTGCATCAAAAATTGCTCTTTCGTCGGAGAAACGAACTTCAATTTTTGACGGATGAACATTAACATCAACAAGTGTTGGTGGTAATGTGATAAAGAGCACACCACCCGGGAATTTGCCAACCATAACGCTATTTTTGTACGCATTTTCAAAGGCTGCCATAATTGTTGTATTCTTAACACTTCGTCCGTTAACGAAGAAATATTGCATACCACGAGAACCACGACAATTAAATGGTGGTGTCACAAGACCTGAAACTGACACAGCACCAACGGATACATCAACATTCAGAAGACCGTTTGAGAAATCCTTACCAAATGCAGAATAACAAACATTTTGAAGATTTCCGTCACCGTTGGTTGTGAATACCTGTTTACCGTCACGGATAAAACGAATACTGATTTCCGGATGAGAGAGAGCTAGTTTTTCAACTGCGGATGCTACATAGTTACCCTCGCTGACATCCTTTTTAAGGAATTTCATCCTTGCAGGAGTGTTGTAGAAAAGTTCACGGACAATCATAGTTGTACCAACTGCACAACCTGCATCGGAGAAATCAGTTATAATTCCACCCTCAATTGCAAGTGATGTACCCATTTCTTCGCTTGCAGTTTTGGTAATCATATTCACTTTTGAAACTGCGGCGATTGACGGCAAGGCTTCACCACGGAAACCGAGCGTTAAGATTGTATTCAAATCTTCGGCAGTTTTAATTTTACTTGTTGCGTGACTTACAAATGCAGTTTTTACGTCTTCTCTTTCAATACCGCAACCGTCGTCAGTAACGCGGATATATGAAATCCCGCCGTGCTGAATTTCAACGGTTATGGAGGTAGCACCGGCATCAACGGCATTTTCCATAAGTTCTTTTACAACGGATGCAGGGCGTTCAACCACCTCACCCGCTGCGATTAAATCAGCCATATGTTTTGGGAGTTTATTGATTTTTGCCATTGATGTTCACCTCGTTTTAGTTTGTTATGTTATTTTAATGTTATATCAACAATATCCCCTATTCATAGCCTCTTGAATGAGTTTGGGCTGAATTAAAGGATATGTCCAATTATCAATCAATGTATCTGTAATCAAAATATTTTCCATTTCGCTATGCAATTCTTCAAAAGAAACTATATTTGCTATAAAAAGCATTCCAAAATTTTCTTCATCTTCATTGCTTACCCTTGTTTTTCCTTTTACAGAATATACACAAATAGGTTTAATTGTAAAATCAGTCGCTCCTGTTTCTTCTTGCAATTCTCGTTTTGCTGTATCTAAAATACTTTCACCATTTTCTCTATGACCACCAGGGATTTCATAGGTATCTCTTTCTTTATGTTTGCAAAATACCCATTTGCCGTTGGTTTTAGAAATAATAACTGCGAACTTTAAACACTCATCATCTATATTATCATAGAATTTTATTTCTAACATTTATGTTACCTCTTTTATTATAATTCAGGCAGTTCGTGAATCGCTCCTACAAAGTTTGTGGATTTTTGTGGGTCGTCGAGGACGCCGACCCCTACAACATTTACAAATTAATAAGTTGACGGTTGCCAAGCAAAAGGTAATAAGTCTTTCGCCTTGACTTTTATGAGTTTACCGTTTTCGTCATTTACGATTACCTTTATATCAGAACAATAGGAAAGCAACATTTGTCTGCAATTACCACAAGGTGATATAACACTGTTTAAGTGTTTTTCGTGTACTGCTACGATTGTGTCAAAATCTCGTTCTCCTGCTGAAATAGCAATTCCCATTGTTATATATTCGGCACAGGAACCGTGCAATCCATCACAGTTCACACCTTTGTAAATGTTGCCGTTTTTACAAAGGATTGCACAACCAACAGTGTGATTATAAATACCATCATCAAAATTGTCTTTTAATACTTCTAAACCAATTTCAATCAGTTTTTTGTCAATATCATTTAATTCGTATTTTTTCATTTGGTTTTCTCCGTTTTTGCGGGCAGGCACGGAGACCTGCCCCTACAAAGTTTGGTGTGTTTCTAACGGGACGCCGAGTCGTCGTCCCCTACAATTTTCATCATTTTAATTTATAATCCAAAATGGATTATCCATTTATTTTCATTAAGAGCTTTTAGTAAAAGTTCTTTTAACGAGTGTAATTCGGGTATATCATCAATTACAGAGATAAAACTTTGCATTGATGATGGTGAGATAAGTGTAATACCACAATATGCAAGTCCTTTTCCAGCAACATCAAGTGTATGCCAATAGAAATCAATATCACTTAGCTTTTTAATAATGTTCTCTATGTCGTCATCATTGACTGAAATGCACTTATATTTTTTGGCTTCATATTTATCATATCGTTTTCCCTTTTTGGGTGGAGTTTCTATAATTCCAAATTCATGATAAGACATAATTATCACCAAATAAAATTTCTATATTTTAGGACGCCGAGTCGTCGTCCCCTACATTTTCCCTACAATTACGAATTTCGAATTACGCATTACGAATTAATTCTTTGCTTTGTCGATGAGTTCGTAGAGAAGTCCCATTGCTTCGATTGGGGTTAGGGTGTTTATATCCACTGTGCGGAGTCTATCCATAATGTATTCTCTTGAATTTGATTCAAAGGACATCTGGAACTGGGGCTCTTTTTCTTCGGGAATATCTTTAACCATTTTAGGTTTCATTAAGTCATTATCTTCAAGGGTTTTGAGGATTGCTTTTGCTCGTTTGATAACATTATCGGGCACACCTGCAAGCTTTGCAACCTCAATACCGTAGGAGCCGTCTGCACCGCCACGGACAATGCGACGAAGGAACGTAATATCGTCACCACGTTTTTTAACTGCGATATTATAATTCTTAACACCGTCAACCGTGCCCTCTAATTCGGACAATTCGTGATAATGAGTTGCAAAAAGTGTTTTTGCACCGATTTTCTTTTTATCGGCAATATACTCAACAACTGAACGAGCAATACTCATACCGTCAAAGGTGGATGTACCGCGACCGATTTCGTCAAGGATAATAAGACTGTTCTTTGTTGCATATTTAAGAATTTCAGCAACCTCATTCATTTCAACCATAAAGGTTGACTGACCCGATGCCAAATCGTCGGACGCACCAACACGGGTGAAAATGCTGTCAACAATGCCAATATCCGCTGATTTTGCAGGAACAAAACAACCCATCTGAGCCATAATTGTTATAATTGCAATCTGTCGCATATATGTGGACTTACCCGCCATATTAGGACCTGTGATTACTGCCATTCTGTTTTCTTCGCAGTCAAGCAAGGTGTCATTAGGCACAAACATTGTCTTTTTCTGTAAACTTTCTATTACAGGGTGACGACCTTCGTTAATACGGATAACACCTTTATCGTTGATATCAGGTCTTGTATAGTTATTCTTAACCGAAACTGTTGCGAATGAACAGAGAACATCCAAAAGTGCTATTGCGTGGGCTGTACGTTGTGTTCTTAAATACTCCCCTGCAATCTTTTTACGGATGGAATTAAAAATCTCATATTCAAGACCTACAATTCGCTCTTGTGCACCTAAAACTCTTGTTTCAAGAGTTTTGAGTTCTTCTGTAATATATCTTTCACAATTTGAAAGTGTTTGTTTTCGTATGTATGTATCTGGCACTAACTCTTTATAAGAGTTAAGGACTTCGAAGTAATAACCGAAAACTTTGTTATAGCCAATTTTAAGTTTTTTAATACCTGTTTTTTCCTGCTCGTCGGCTTCAAGTTTTGCAAGAACAGATTTACCGCCATTGACAATGTCACGGAGTTCGTCAAGTTCTTTATTAAATCCATCTTTAATCATTCCGCCCTCACGGACAGAGAATGGTGCATCTTCTTTAATTGCAACATCAATAAGTGAGCAGACATCGTCTAAAACATCAATTTCATTGAAAATGTATTTAAGCAAATTACAATTTGCTTCTTTAAGGTTTTCTTTAATTTCTGGCAGTTTTTCGAGAGTCGTTTTAAGAGAAAGAAGCTCTTTCGCATTGGCTGTGTTATAGACAATACGTGTCATAAGACGTTCCATATCATAAACACTTATTAAAAGTTCTGTTTCGCTCTCACGAAGTTCTGTATTTTTATAAAGCTCGTCCACAGCATTAAGACGCTTTGAGATTTCTACACAATCATACAATGGTCGTTCAATAAATGAACGAAGCATTCTTTTACCCATAGCAGTTTTAGTCTTATCAAGCACCCAGAGAAGCGAGCCTTTTTTATCCATATCACGCATTGTTTCCAAAAGTTCAAGATTACGGATTGCAGAAATACCAAGGCTCATAAGTTTTGCATCAGTATAGAAATTGATGTCCTTGATATTCTCTAAATCTCTTTTTTGAGTTGAACGAAGATAAGAGAGTGCTGCACCCAATGCACAAACTGCAGTATTTCTTTGATTAAGAGAAATTGTGCCTAAATCATTAGTATTAAAATGCTCTTTGCAGATGTTTTCTGCATTAGTAAAGTCAAATTCTTCAATCAATAACTCAACAGACGCTTCAAGTTTTTTAGATATAAAATCGGCAAGAGAATTAAATGAAACTACTTCTTTGTTAAGGATAATTTCCGTTGGATTATATCTGCCCATTTCGTTTATAACTCTTTGCTCGATATTTTCAGAAAATTCTGTTAAATTGACCTCGCCTGTTGAAATATCGATAAAGCACATACCAACATTTCCGTTGGCTGCACAAACAGATGCGAGATAATTATTCTTTGATTCATCAAGCATTGAACTTTCGATTACAGTACCCGGAGTAATAACACGAATAACATCACGTTTTACAATACCTTTTGCAGTTGCAGGGTCTTCCATCTGCTCACAGATTGCAACCTTATAGCCTTTAGACACAAGTTTAGCAATATAACCGTCTGCACTATGAAACGGTACGCCACACATTGGTGCGCGTTCTTCTTCACCACAGTCACGACCTGTAAGTACAAGTTCAAGCTCTTTTGATGCTGTTTTAGCATCGTCAAAGAACATCTCGTAAAAGTCACCAAGACGGAACATTAATATGGTGTCTTCATAATTCTGTTTTATTTGAAAATATTGTTGCATCATTGGGGAAAGTGCCATATTTTTGATTCCTTCTCGTTCAAATTTTTTGATTAACCCCTCAGTCACCTTGCGGTGACAGCTCCCCTTTCAGGGGAGCCGAGTTTAATTGTTTTAGTTAATTAGTGGTTACAGCCTTCGTCGCCACAGTCACAATGACAGCCTGAGCAGTCGCCACCGCACTGATGTGCTTTAGGGTCACATGTGTCAGGGTCATCACCGTTAACACACATAGCAAGAATACCTGTAAGGTAATTCATAAGCTCGTCGATATCCTGTCTTGCTTTTTCATAAGCCTGCATATTTGGGTTCATCATGATTTCTGTGTAAACACCACGGAATTCTTCATCGTAAGCCTTCATTTTATCTTCGTTTGGCTCTTCCTTTGATGCTTCGTGCTGGTATGAAACCTGAATAAGCTGAATTTTGCTCATAAGCTCGTTGAGTGCTGTATCTTTTTCGTTAGCCTCAATTGCTTTCTGCATTGCAAGATATCTTTCATCCTGCTGAATTGCTTTACCAAGTTCTCTTGTAAGTTTTTCGAGTGACATTTTGTTTTTGCTCCTTTATTCTAACTTTAATTTTTTATTATTTAACGAGTTCTCCACGGACTAACCAGTTAAGTGATTCTGTTACTTTTACATGACAGAATTTTCCAACTAAACCTTGGTCATCACTTGGGAATTCAATAATAACATTTCCATCGGTTCGACCTGCCATATAACCTTTAAGGGTTTTACTCTCACCCTCACAAAGTACACGGTAGGTTTTACCTTTCATTTCTGCACTATGATTTGCTGCAATATTCTCTTGCAAATCACAGAGTTCTTTAAACCATTTATTTTTTTCTTCGTAAGGTACGGGGTCATCCATTAAAGATGCCTTAGTACCTTTTCTTGATGAGAAAATAAATGTGAAAAGTGAAGTGTACCCAACCTCTTTTACAAGTGACAATGTGTCGCAGAATTCCTCGTAAGTTTCCCCCGGGAAACCAACGATTATATCACTTGTTAGGGACAGACCTTCAATTTTTTCTTTTGCATAATTTATAAGTTCAAAGTACTTTTCACGAGTATAACGACGATTCATTTCCTTAAGAATTCGATTATTACCTGACTGCACGGGAAGATGAATATGCTTTGAAGCCTTTTCACACTCTGCTATTGTATCAATGAGTTCTTTTGTGCAATCCTTTGGATGTGAGGTCATAAATCGTATTGTGAAATCGCCTGGAATTTCGTTCAAATGACGGATAAGTTTTGAGAAATTAATATCCTCTTCAAGACCTTTTCCGTATGAGTTAACATTCTGACCAAGTAATGTAATATCCTTATAGCCTTCTGCAACTATCTGCTTAAATTCTGCAATTATATCCGCTGATTTACGACTTCTCTCCCTACCTCTTACATAAGGTACAACACAGTAAGTACAGAAATTATCACAGCCGTACATTATTGGTAACCATGCCTTTGCAGAGTTATCACGAAGTGCAGGAATGCCCTCGGCAACTTCATTTGTCTCGGTCATATCTGCAAAAAATCTTTTACCTCTTGTTAAATATGCCTTAAATATTTCAGGTACTTTGTACTGATTATGAGTGCCGAAAACAATATCAACAAATGGGTAACTCTTGAAAAGTTTTTCGCGGATATGCTCCTGTTGCATCATACAACCACAAAGTGCAATTATGAGATTGGGATTTGTCTGCTTTAACTTCTTTATTGCACCAACATTGCCGAAAACTCTGTCCTCGGCATGTTCACGAATTGCACAAGTGTTATAGAGAATTAAATCTGCCTCTTCTTTTTCTTCAGTCATAGTGTAACCCATTAATGAAAGAAGACCTTTTATTCTTTCGCTATCTGCTACATTTCCCTGACAGCCGTAAGTATGAACAAATGCCTTGGGACTTGTACCGTGACGGTGAAGCAAAAGTTCCGCTACTTCACCTGCTATATTCTTTTGTAATTCAATCTGTTCGTTTGATACAAAGTTTGTCAAAATGATACTTCCTTAGTATAAGTTGATAATAAGAATGAGAGAACATCTTTAAATACAACATCATTGTCTGTTTCATTAAGAATTTCGTGTCTCATTCCAGGATAAAGGATTGTTGTTGGTTCAATTCCTTCACCTGCAAGACTATCAGCAACTGCTAAAACGCCTTTACCATTCATACCAACAGGGTCATTAGCACCTGAAATAATCATAACAGGTAAATCTTTTGGCATTCTAAGTGCCCAAGCAGAGTCACAAGCCTCACGCATAATATTGTAAATATCACGATAACCTGCAAGTGTGTATGTAAATCCACAGAGTTCATCATTTGAGTAGTTAAGTCTGTTTTCCTTGTTTTCTGAAAGCCATGCAAGAGCGCTTTCTTTATCAGTACCCAACATTGAGAAACCTTTGTTCATAATCTCAGCAATCTTGTCAACTCTTCTCATGAGACCATACTTGCTTACAAGCATGTCAATAAGGTCAACACCTGCGTTGATAAGGTCAGGCATATCTCCTGTGCCACAAAGAATCACACCATCAAGTTCATAGCCAAAATGAACTGCGTAAATTCTTGCACAGAATGAACCCATTGAATGTCCAAAAAGGAAATATGGAATATCAGGGTTTCTCTTTTTCATAATTTTTGTGAGAATATGCATATCGTCAACAAGACGCTTATCACCGTCATAATCTCCCATATAACCAATCTGATAACGGTCTTCAATGCTCTTACCGTGACCCAAGTGGTCATTACCGCAAACTACAAATCCATTCCCCGCAAGAAAACGTGCAAACTCGTCATAACGTGCAATATGTTCAGCCATACCATGTGTTAACTGAACAATACCGATAGGTGTTAATTCATCGTCTTCCCAGATGAGAGTTCTTATCTTATTTAAGCCGTTTGATGAGTTAAAATAAGCCTCTTTTTTTACCAATGCCATAATTTTCCCTCCAAATTGCAGACTTCTGCATATTAATGGTTTAATTGTACCATAAAACTGTTTTTTTGTCATTAAAAAATAATAAAAAATTTAATTTTTTTAATTTTGTAAGCTTCACTATTTATCATATTTTTTTCTTTAATTTTTTATCTAATTTATTTAAATAATTTCCTTGTTTTTTCCTATTACGACCTATTTTTACGTGTTGTTTTCATAAATTATGGAAATGTGTGAATTTGCAAAGAGAATTCGTTTATGATAATATTATAAAAAATTAAAAATAAGGGGTGAAAACCATGACATACGAACAGGTTGTAGCAAAGGTTAAGGCTAAATTCCAAGACGTTGACGCATCAAGCATTGATGGTGTCGTTGCTTTACAAATTAACCTTGAAGGTAAGAATGTAAACGGCATTTTTTATATTGAAGTTAAAGACCACAACGTAAATGTTGAGCCTTATGAATACTATGACAGAAATGCTATCGTTACAGTTAATCCAACAAACCTTATGAAACTTCTTGAAGGTAAACTTGACCCGATTGAAGCATATAACAAAGGTAAAGTTGTTGTTGACGGCGATGCAGGTGCTGTACTTACTATAATCAACCTTGTGAAATAATAAGAAAAACGAAAAATTGGCTCCCCTTTGGGGTCTCTCAATTAGGGATTTAACAGCCTTAAATCAATGATTTTGGCACAAAACTTCGTTAAAATGCTTGAAATCCGTCAGGATTCCTTCGCATTTATGCCTTGTTTTGCACTCAAACTTATAAGATTTAAGGT
>JAGAMK010000033.1 GCA_017624735.1 Clostridia bacterium | reverse complement strand
CCCCAGGTCACGTTGACTTTAACTATGAGGTTTCTCGTTCACTTGCTGCCTGTGAGGGTGCCGTGCTTATTATTGATGCATCACAAGGCGTTGAGGCACAGACGCTTGCTAATACATATTTAGCACTTGACCACGACCTTGAATTGGTACCTGTTATCAACAAAATTGACCTTCCTGCCGCTGACCCTGACAGAGTTGCAAACGAGGTTGAAGAAGTTATCGGTCTTCCTTGCGATGAAGCTCCCCGCGTTTCTGCAAAAACAGGTCAGAATATTGAACAGGTTCTTGAAAGCATTGTATCCCTTGTGCCACCACCTGAAAATCACGACGACAAGCCCCTTCGTGCGCTTGTTTTTGACTCTGTTTATGACAGCTATAAAGGTGTTATTGTTTATGTTCGTGTTATGGATGGTAAAATCAAACCGGGTGACACAATGCGAATGATGGCAACAGGTGCAGAATTCAATGTTGTTGAAGTTGGTTATATGCGTCCAAACGCTATGGAGCCACAAAAGGAACTCACATCGGGTGAGGTTGGATATATTACTGCATCCATCAAAACTGTCAGCGATGCTCGAGTTGGCGACACAGTTACAACTGCTGAAAATCCGGCATCCGAAGCACTTGCAGGATACAGAAAAGTTAATCCAATGGTTTTCTGTGGTGTTTATCCCGCTGACGGAGCTGACTACGAAAACTTGCGTGAAGCACTTGAAAAATTACAGTTAAATGATGCTGCCCTTTCCTTTGAACCTGAAACATCGGGTGCTCTCGGTTTCGGTTTCCGTTGTGGTTTCTTGGGGCTTTTACACCTTGAAATTATTCAAGAAAGACTTGAAAGAGAATATAACCTTGACCTTGTTACAACAATTCCAAGTGTTATCTATAAAGTTCACCTTACTAACGGTGAAGTTATTGAAATCGACAATCCAAGTCATTACCCTGACCCTGCAGTTATTGACTACTGCGAAGAGCCGACAGTTGAGGCTCACATATATGCTCCACCTGAGTATATCGGCTCAATTATGAATCTATGTCAGGACAGACGTGGTGTTTATGTTAATACAACACACCTTGCAAGCGATAGAGTTGATTTGCACTACATTCTCCCACTTAACGAAATTATCTACGACTTTTTCGATGTGCTTAAATCACGTACTCGTGGTTATGCATCATTCGACTACGAAATGAGTGATTATCAGCGTTCAAGCATCATCAAACTTGATGTTCTTCTCAATGGTGACATTATTGATGCTCTTTCATTTATGATTCACTCTGAAAAGGCTTATGCAAAGGCTCGCAGAATCGCTGAAAAACTCAAAGATAACATTCCACGTCAGATGTTTGAAATTCCAATTCAGATGGCTATTGGTGGCAAGGTTATTGCCCGTGAAACCGTTAAGGCTATGCGAAAAGACGTTCTTGCAAAATGCTACGGCGGTGACATTACTCGTAAAAAGAAATTGCTTGAAAAACAGAAGGAAGGTAAAAAGCGCATGCGTCACTTCGGTACTGTCGAAGTACCGCAAGAGGCATTTATGGCTGTGCTTAAACTCGATGATGAATAAGGAAATTTTTGAAAGATTAGAACAATTAGAAATCGAATATAAAAAGGTTGAGCATCCTGCCGCTTTCACAATGGAAGAAATTGACGAATATCGCCTTACTGAAAATGGTCATATTCCAAAAAATCTTGTTCTTCGTGATGTTAAAGGTACTCGTAATATGCTTGTTGTTCTTCACGGCGACAAAAGAGCAAATTTACAGTTAATCCGTGCAGAAATTGACTCAACAAAATTAAGTTTCGCTTCCGATGAGAGATTGGACAGATACTTAAAGGTTGAAAAAGGCTCTGTTTCTCCTTTTGGTATTATCTATGATACTGAAAAAGAACTTGAAATCTACTTTGATGCAGATTTGAAAAAGGAAGAAATTGTTGGTTGCCATCCAAACGACAATACAGCAACAGTATTCTTGAAATTCGACGACCTTGTGAAATATGTTAAATCCTGTGGTCACACAATCACTTACATAAAAGTATGAAAAACATAGGTTTATACTTACACATTCCCTTTTGTAAGTCAAAATGTCCTTACTGTGATTTTTACTCATTTTCTGGTAAAGACACAGAAAAAGACGAATATACAAGGATTTTAAAAGACAGAATTCTGCGTATTTCCACTTTACAATGTAAAGGTGACACGCTTTACATTGGTGGTGGTACTCCGTCTGTTTTAGGGGCAGACAATCTTAAAACTCTTGTTGATACTTGTAAAAAAGATTTTTTAACTGATGATGCTGAAATTACTGTCGAATGTAATCCCCACGGACTTAATGAAGACTTTTTTAAGGTTTTATATAATTGTGGTGTAAACAGAATTTCAATGGGACTGCAATCTGCTGTTGACAGCGAAAGACGAATTTTAGGTAGATTAAGTGACAGAAAACAAGTTGAAAAGGCTGTTAAAACTGCTCAAAAAGCGGGCTTTGAGAATATTACTCTCGATGTTATGTTGGGTGTGCCCAACCAGACAGAAAAGAGTCTGAATGAAACTCTTGATTTCTGTGTTTCTCTCGGTGTGCCACATATCAGCGCATATATGTTAAAGCTTGAAGAAAACACTTATTTTTATAAAAATCAGGATAAATATAGTTTCCCTGACGATGACGCCACAGCAGATTTGTATTTGCAGATGTGCGAAACTCTTGAAAACAACGGCATAATGCAATATGAAATTTCAAACTTTGCAAAAATCAATTACGAAAGTCGTCATAATCTCAAATACTGGCATTGTGAAGAATATTTAGGTTTAGGTCCGTCGGCACATTCATTTTTAAATGGCAAAAGATTCTATTTCGGCCGTGATTTTAATGCTTTTATGAACAGTAACTCCCCTATTCAAGACGGCAATGGTGGAGATTTTACAGAATATGCAATGCTGAATTTACGACTTATTGAGGGCTTGAGTGAAAACAAAGTCCTTGACCGTTTCGGCCATAATATCCCAAAGGAAATCTATGAAAAATCAAAAATTTTCATTGATAACGGATATATGACTATAACCGAAAAAGGTTTAGCTTTAACCCAAAAAGGTTTTTTAATGTCAAACAGCATATTAGCAGAAATATTATAGGAGGAAAATTATGAATATCTTTTACAAAATAATTGCAACGATACTTGCGGTTTTCGTTTATTTCCCATTGGGAAATATTGCGGATTTCTCACCAAAAAATGAAGACCCTGAATTGGTATTTTCTGTGCTTTCCGATGTACATATGGAAGGCAACAATACTGAAAGATTCAACCTTTTCGGCGAGGGAATTCGTGATGTAAACTCTGCCACAAGAAACGACGCCCTTGTATTTTTGGGCGACAACACAATGAATGGGCAGAATATTGAGCACACTTTCTTCTATGGACTCCTTGACAGATATAACCACATTGAAAATGTGCTTGTTACATCCGGCAACCATGACCTTTGCCCAAGTGAACAGAATTCAGGTGACTATAACACACAAGCTAATCAGTTTATCAGTTTTTATAACACTTTTACAGACGAAGATATTGAAAAAGCATATTACAGCCGTGAAATCAACGGTTATAAATTCATCGTTTTAGCATCAGAATCCGATGCTGGGGTGCAACAATACATTTCCGCAGAACAACTTGCTTGGCTTGAAAGCGAATTAAAATCTGCTGAAAGCATGGGCAACCCTGTTTTCATTTTCAACCACTATCCACTTAATCACACATGGCCTTTTGTATGGACTGAAGGTCACGTTGGTTTGGAAAGTGAATTAATCCATCTTCTCATGAGAAAGAGTAACAACCAAATTGTTTATTTCTCAGGTCATTTACATATGGGACTTTATGACGACAAGGTTTCCAGTATAAAGGAAGGTAATGTAACATATATCAGCGTTCCCGCTTTTGGTGCAGATAACAATGTTGGTAATGCAGATATTCAGGATAAGGGTATGGGGCTTTATGTTGAGGTTTATGAAAATGAAATTCTTGTTCGTGTAAGAAATTATGCTGAACACGAATGGATGGATATTGAATATACAGTTGGATTATAAAAGGTGTTAAAAATGGAAAGTTATGAACGTAGTTCTAATGAACAATATTATCTTCCTATAGAATTCACATCAAATATGAGTTTCTCTACTCATATCTTTCACATTCTTGTAATTGTCGTATCTCTTATTCTCGCAATGTATTTTAGTTTTTACCAGTCAATCAATATCATTATTTTTACAGTATTATGTGGAATTTGTTGTGTTTATACTTTAACACAATGGATATTCTATGGTGTTTTAAAACTTGGAAAAATAGAAATTGATGACCGTGAATTATATTTCAGAACATTAACCTGCAAAAAACGTGTTATTTGGGAAAAGGTTAATGAAATGGGGACAAAAACTATTAGTGGTAGCTATGGAGCAAAAACAAATACTTTTAGCATAGGATTAAATGAAGAAGTCGACGAATTGCCATTTTTCAGAAAAATTCTTGCAAAATTGTTTAACGTAAGAGGTATCCAGTATTCCATTCCAATGCAATATTTCCCTCAAATTAACAGAATAAGTCTTATGCGTACTGTAAACGGCATAATGGAAACTCGTTATCCTGTCACAGAAGAAACTGACAAAGACGACTATGAAGAAGATGTATATCCCGAAGATGAGATATAATCGGTTTCCCTTGCATTGACATTATATTTTGATTATGTTAAAATACCAAATTGTGCACGACACAAATACTAAAACGAATTGAGGTGGACGAAATGCCTATTAAAATTGATGACCAATTACCTGCAAGACATAACTTAGAATTGGAGAATATCTTCGTTATGACAGAGCAAAGAGCGAGTATTCAGGACATTCGTCCGCTTAAAATTATTCTTCTTAACTTAATGCCTACTAAAATCGAAACAGAAACACAGATTTTAAGGCTTTTGAGTAACTCACCTTTGCAAGTGGAAATTGAACTTTTGCAAGTGGCTTCTCACGAAAGCAAAAACACAAGCAAAGAGCATATGCTTAAATTCTACAAGACATTTGACGACATCAAGGACCAAAAATTTGACGGTATGATTGTCACAGGTGCGCCTGTTGAAATGATGCCTTTTGAAGAGGTTGACTATTGGGAAGAACTTTGCAAAATCTTTGATTGGGCAAAAAGCCACGTTTATTCCTCTTTCCACATTTGTTGGGGCGCACAGGCAGCACTTTATTACCACTACGGTATTCCAAAATACAAGTTGCCTGAAAAGATGTTTGGCATTTTTCCACACAAACCACTTGATATGTATCATCCATTACTCCGTGGTTTCAGTGACCTTTTCTATGTGCCACACTCCCGTCACACAGAAACTAAAAAAGAGGATATCGCATTAGTTAAGGACTTGCAAATTCTCTCTTATTCCGAAATTTCAGGTGTTCACCTTGTTGCAGATATGGAATGCAGAAATTTCTACTGTACAGGTCATAGTGAATATGATAGTGACACACTTGCACGTGAATACTTCAGAGATTTACATAAGGGACTGGATATTAAAATTCCATACAACTATTTCCCTAACGATGATACACGACTTACTCCCCCACTCACTTGGAGAGGAGCAGGCAGTTTATTGTTCCAAAACTGGCTCAACTACTTTGTGTATCAACGAACACCTTACGACGTTAATGAAATTAAATAAAAAAAGACCGAACAGAAATTACTCTGTTCGGTTTATTTTTGTATGGCTACAGTTAAAATCCCTTTGAAATAATATGATACATCTCGACAAAACTTAGCACCATAAATATAGCATGAAGAATTGTATTTGCATTATATTTCTTGTCTTTAAGATACTTTATTATAAGAGTTACTATTGCAAAAGCCACATAAACAGGCCATGTGAATACATCAAGAGAAAAAACTGAACCAATAATACCTAATGCAATATTATTTTCTGATACAGTCATGTTAAGTAATATTATTGTAAACAAATTTACAACACAGTAAAATACAGTAATAACCAAACTTATAACAGAAAAAATCTTATACCCTTTATTTTTCATTCTTCTTTCTCCTTTTACCAAATTGGAAACCGATGAACATTATTATAAATGGAATTATGCTTATGAGATAATAGTATATAGGGTCGGTATCAAAATATTTATAATCCCAATCATTATAGGCATATAGACGGTATTCATTCACCATATTCATCATGGAATCAAGTGTTGCAACGGAAAGGTTTGCAAAAATATGATAGCCATGATAACCCGCTATACAAATAGAAAAAACTACTGTCAAAGTTCTTATTGGCAACAGGGAAACAAAATCTGTTACCGAATTCCATGTTTTGTTCATCCAAAAAAAGCCAATAAGGAATGATGGAATGAGTGCCACAATATAAAGAACAATATAGATTATCAGGCACTCATATAATTCGGGACCCGTTGGTATTTCAAAAGGGTCGTTTAAATCTCCTACAATAAAATAAGCAATTCCAAAAATAAGATTGAAAATACTCCAACCATAGAAGCCCCAAGAGCTGTTAGAAAAGAATAATTTAAAGCCTTCTTTTTTAGTCATATTGTGTCACCTCTTATCTCAAAAAATTGGTTGCAATAAATATCTTATTACAATTCTATAATTGCACAAATAAGCTTTTTTGTCAAGTTTCATTCAAAACTGCAGATTTTTATTACGAAATTGCAAGAAAACGGCGGGGTCAAGACCCCGCCCTACTTTCATTCTATAACCTTATATCCTTGCTCTTCTACTGCTTTTTTGAGAGTTGCAGGTGCTGCGTCAGCATCAAGAGTAACGATTGCTGTGCCATCTTTATGGCTTACGATTGCTTCACGAACCTCGGCAACTCCTTCAAGTGCCTTTTTAACGTGTGCCTCACAATGCGGACACATCATACCTTCAATTTTCATTGTGATTTCCATAGGTTTTTTCTCCTTTATTTTAGATTTTATTTTTTTATCTTTTGAATTGTTGTGAATATTAAAGAAATTAAGTCGCAACGCATTTGATACTACACAGAAAGAGGATAAGCTCATTGCCGCCGCACCAAACATTGGATTTAACTCCCAACCGAAAAGGGGTACAAAAACACCTGCGGCAAGTGGGATTCCAATTGCATTATAGAAAAATGCCCAGAAAAGGTTTTCGTGGATATTTTTAAGGGTTGCACGGCTGAGTCGAATTGATGCAGGTACATCGGAAAGCTTACTATTCATAAGAACAATATCAGCCGAGTCAATGGCAATATCTGTTCCTGCGCCAATTGCAATTCCGATGTCTGCTCTTGTTAATGCAGGTGCATCGTTAATTCCGTCACCAACCATCAAGACTTTTCCTTTATCTTTCAGTTTGCGGATAACTTTTTCCTTGCCTTCGGGCATAACACCGGCAACAACCTCATCAACACCCACCTGCTTGCCTATTGCATTGGCGGTTTTTTCATTATCCCCCGTAAGCATTACAACTTTTATACCCATATTTTGCAATTCTTTAATTGCTTGTGGACTATCTTCTTTAATGACATCCGCTACGGCTATTATTCCTAAAAGATGATTATCTATACTGAACAAAAGTGGTGTTTTGCCATTTTCGGCAAGGTTTTCCGCAGTTTTAGCAGTTTCAGCATCAAGTGATACCTTTTCGCTGACAAATTTAAGACTACCACCGTAAAGAGTCTTCCCATTTAATTCTGCAACAACACCATTTCCCGAAAGTGCTTTGAATTTCTGCACTTCTGTTACGGTGATTTTCATTTCTTCGCCTTTTTCGATAATAGCTTTTGCCAGCGGATGCTCGCTTTTTATTTCAAGTGAGTATGCAAGACTTAAAAGTTCATTTTCTGTTGCATCTATTGGAATTATGTCCGTAACCTTGGGTTTGCCCTCGGTAATCGTACCCGTTTTATCGAGGACAACAGTATTCACTCTGCCTGTTTCTTCCAATGACACGGCAGTTTTAAATAAAATTCCGTTTTTAGCTCCAATACCATTACCAACCATAATGGCAACAGGAGTCGCAAGTCCCAAAGCACAGGGACAACTGATTACAAGAACTGAAATTCCGCGAGCTAAAGCATATCCCAAAGACTCTCCCGTAATGAGCCATACCACAATTGTAATTATGGCAATTGTAATTACAACAGGAACAAAAATTCCCGACACTTTATCAGCAATTTTAGCAATCGGTGCTTTTGTGGCAGCGGCATCGCTTACCATTTTTATAATTTGTGAAAGAGTTGTATCTTCACCAACACGCAAGGCTTCACACTTAATAAAACCTGACTGATTTATTGTTCCGCCCGACACTCTATCCCCTGCCGACTTATCAACAGGAATACTCTCACCCGTAAGTGCGGACTCATCAACAGCTGTATGTCCGTCTAAAATTTTGCCGTCAACAGAAATCTGCTCACCGGGACGAACTATAAATATATCACCTTTTTGCACTTGTTCTATCGGCACTTCTGTTTCTGTTCCGTCTTTAAGAATTACCGCCGTTTTTGGCGCTAAATTCATAAGGGCTTTGAGTGCGTTTGTAGTTTTACCCTCTGAGCGTGCTTCAAGCATTTTGCCCACGGTAATAAGTGTTAAAATCATTGCGGCAGATTCAAAATAAAACTCGTGTAACCAATGGTGAGCCATTTCCACATTCGCAGTCATTTTGAAAAGTGCATAAACACTATACACAAAGGATGCTCCTGAACCGAGAGCCACAAGAGTATCCATATTGGGTGAACGGTGCAAAAGTCCTTTAAAGCCATTGATAAAGAATTTTTGGTTTATCACCATTACAATTGCGGTTAAAATCAACTGCAACAGACCAATTGCAAGAGGATTTGTTGCGAGAATCGGCGGTAAATACCAGCCCCACATCACGTGTCCCATTGAAATGTACATTAATATTATCAAAAATCCTAACGAAGCAAGCAATCTTCTTTTTAGTTTTGGAGTTTCTGTATCTTTTAATACTTCGTCATTCGCCTTTGACGGTGTTTTTTTGCCGTCTTTAAGTGTTGCACCATAACCAGCTTCCGTTACGGCGGAAATGATTTTTTGCGGGTCTGCAGAGCCTTCCACACCCATTGAATTTGTGAGAAGACTGACAGAGCAGGAATCTACTCCTTCAACCGCATTAACGGCTTTTTCAACCCTTGCAACGCAGGCAGCACAGCTCATACCCGTAATATTAAATTGTGTCATTTTCTCACCTTCTTATTAAATTCGGGACGATGTGGACATCATCCCCTACAATGTACTAATTTCGTGTCATTCTGAGCAAAGCGAAAAATTTCTCCAAAACCAAACAATAAAATTAGCATAGATTCTTCGTCGTTACACTCCTCAGAATGACTTGTGTCTTTAGTTTAATTATTAAAATGTTCTTTTGATGCTGTGAGTGTGTTTTTAAGTAACATTGTTATCGTCATTGGTCCTACGCCACCTGGGACAGGGGTTATAAATGAGCATTTGTCTTTAACATTCTCGAAATCAACGTCACCACAGAGCTTACCCTCTGCGTTTCTGTTCATACCAACATCAATCAAAACTGCACCGTCTTTTACCATATCGGGTGTTACAAAATATGCCTTACCAACTGCTGCAACGAGAATATCTGCTCTCTTTGTAACTTCTGCAAGGTCTTTTGTTCGAGAATGACAGATTGTAACGGTACCATTCTGACCAAGCAAAAGCATAGCCATAGGCTTACCGACAATATTACTTCTGCCGATTACAACACATTCTTTGCCCTCAACAGAAATATCATAATATTTCAGCATTTCCATAATGCCTGCGGGTGTGCAAGGCAAAAATGAGTGGTCACCAATCATAATATGACCTGTGTTTACAGGGTGGAATGCATCAACATCCTTATGTGGCACGATTGCATTGAGAACTTTTTTCTCGTCAATCTGTTTTGGTAATGGCAACTGACAAAGAATTCCGTCAACAGCATCATCATTATTGAGTTTTTCAACTAATTCTAACAATTCTTCTGTGGTTGTTTCTTCGGGAAGAGCATGTTCAAAAGACTCCATTCCCACTTCTTCGCAACCTTTTTTCTTGTTATTTACATACACTCTTGAAGCAGGGTTATTGCCTACAATTACAACTGCAAGCCCTGTTTTTTTGCCTTGTGCTTTAAGATTTTCAACTTCTGCCTTTATTTCATTTCTTACTGATGCAGAAACTTCTTTACCATCAATAATTTTATACATTTTCCTGCACCTCCATTGTTTTAGATTTTTTAAGTTTAATGAATTTATAGATTGTGAGTGCTACACAGACAACAACTATTGCAAGTGACAACACCTGTGATACACGAAGATTTGTGTCACCGATATAAAGGCTGTCTGTACGAAGTCCTTCAACAATTGTTCTTTCAATACCATAGATGATTCCGTAGCCCAAGAATAACTGTCCGTCGAATTTATAGAATTTCTGGCAAACAATGTAAAGGACTACAAAACCAAGAAGACACCACAAAGACTCGTAAAGGAATGTTGGGTGAACAGGCAAATTAGGGTCCATTTCGATTCCGTTTTTTATAAAATCAGCCTGATTGTTGTTTATGTAAGCAACAATCTTGTCACTTGTCATACCCCAAGGGAGTGTTGTGTTTGTACCGAACGCTTCTTGATTAGTGAAATTGCCCCATCTACCGATTCCCTGACCGATAAGCAAACTCATTCCGAAAAGGTCAAGTAATTTGATAAATTTAAGCCCTGTTTTTTTACAAACAAAATATGCAACTATAATTCCACCAATAATGCCACCGTATATGGCAAGTCCACCTTCCCAGATTTTGAATATATCTCCGAGATTATCTTTATAGTAATCCCATTGGAAAATAACATAATAGAGTCTTGCGCCAACAACCGCACCGATAATGCCGTAAATCAGCACATCAATCATACTGTCAAGGCTCATTTTCCAAGTGTAAGCCTTTCGCCCACCAAAAAGAGCAGCAAGGATAAGTCCCAATGCGATAAGCACGCCATAGAATTTAATTGTAATAACTCCGTCACCCATTGGGATTTCAAGCAAATTTGCATACACATCAAATTCCCATCCAAGTCCCGGAAATGAGACAAGAGTGTGGCCTGTTAAAAATCTCATTATTTTTCCTCCTTGTTCTTAATTACTGACATTGAAGAGTTTTCAATGTTAAATGCGTCTTTTAGACGACGATTGACATCTTCTATTGTAATACTTTCAAGGAGTTTAAGCTGGTCAAAAAGCCCTTCTCCGTTAAAATATGCACCGATTAAGGAATTGCTGATTGAATCAACGCTATCGAAGTCCATAATAAGACTTCCGTAGTGCTTTTTCTTGATTCTCTGGAATGATTCCTCATCAACACCTGTTTCCATAAGCTTTGTGATTTCCTGATTGATTCTTTCACGAACTTTTTCGTAATCTGCACTTTCACCGTTAAAGATATGTGCAGAATACCCGTAACCCTCAAAATATTCTGTGTCAAAGGTTGTGTTGATTAAATTATCGTTGAGCATTTCTTCATAAAGTGAAGATGTTGGACCTGCGATAATGTCAAGCAAAATATTACTTTCCATTGACTCTTTCAGTGTCCTCAATGGAGTTTTGATATCTTCCTTAAAGCCAATTGCAAAAATAGGCATTGCAACGGATAAGTTTTTCATAGCAAAATTCTCAACCACATTTGCAGGTTCTTTACAGAATTTACGCTCAATCTCCTTGCTCTCTTTTGGTTTAAGCATCTTATCTGCGATTTTAAGCACCTGCTCAACTGTTACATTACCTGCAACTGCAAGAGCCATATTTGCAGGGTTATAGAATGTGTTATAGCACTCATAGAGCAAGTCAGCGGTAATATGACTTATTGACTCAACTGTACCTGCAATATCAATTCTTACGGGATGCTCGTGGTACATAGCACGAAGCAACACAAAAAGTGATTCCCAACCGGGTTCGTCTTCATACATTCTGATTTCCTGACCGATAATACCCTGCTCTTTTTGAACAGTCTGTTCTGTAAAATAAGGGTTACTTACAAAGTCAAGAAGAATTTCAAGGGAGTCTTCAAAATTGTCTGTACAAGAGAAAAGATAACAAGTCTTGTCAAAGGATGTATAGGCATTTGCAGACGCACCTGTTTTTGCATATCTTGCAAAGGCATCAAGTTCTTCACTTTCAAAAAGTTTATGCTCTAAAAAGTGAGCAATACCTTCGGGAACTTCTGTAAATTTCTCATTTCCTTGAAGCTTGAAGCAGGTATCTATTGAACCGTATTTTGTACCGAATACTGCATAGGATGAAGAATAATTCTCTTTTGGGTAAACAAAGATTTTAAAGCCTGACTGATGGTCAATTTCAAAATAGGAATCCTTGAGGAGGTCATTCTTGATTTCTTTGATATTAGTCATTGTTTTCGTCCTCCCCTTTTAATAAATAAACTGTATCAACTGTTACTCTGTTTGCACATTCAATTACCTGTTCACGGGTAACTGCACCGATTCTCTTTGCAAATTCTTCACCGCTGACAATTTCTTCGTCAAATTCCTGTGAACTATAAAAATTACAAACTGCAACAGGTGAATCTTCAACGCCTTTAAAGGCGTCACAAAGAGCAATAATTGATGAGTTAAGGTCTTCATCGGTAAACTCACCTTTTTTCATAATATCAAGCTGATTAAGAATTTCTGAAAGTGCTTTTTCGTAATTCTCTTCTTCAATACCACTCTGAATAAGGATAATCCCCTTTTCACGAATCAGTCTTGCACCACAATAATAGCAAAGGCTCATTTTTTCACGGACATTAAGAAAAAGTCGTGAATACGGTCCACCACCAAAAATATCTGTCATAACTCTGTATGCGAAATAGTTGTCATTTGCGTCTTCCATACCTGCACGAAGACCGATTACAAGTTTTGCCTGATTAACGTCCATTTCTTCTTTGAAATACTTAATTTCATCTGCCTTTGTGACGAAAATAGTTTCAAGAATTGCGGGGCTTCTGTTTTCGATTTTATCAGCAAACGCTTTGAATTTTTCAGTAATCATTTTGCCATTGATACTACCACATGCAGTAATCACAACTGTTGCTGTCTGGAGCATATTATTATAAGCATCTAAAAGTTGCTTACTATCAAGATTTCTTACGCCCTCTTCAAGCTTTTTATTATCAATTCCGTAAGGTTCATCCTTACACATAAGCTCACGAAGACGAGAAACAGCATAAGCTCTTTTATCATTCTTCATAGCCTCAAGATTTTCAAGGGTAAATCGGATTTCACGAGCAGTAAAGCCCTCATCAAAGCCATTTTCAGTCGCATTTGGGTTTTCGAGAATATCAATAAGAAAATCAACTGCTTCTTCCGAGATGGAGTTTTCGTCGATACTAAATTTATCATCAAGGATTTCCATTGAGAATCTTATTCTCACCTTTTCACCAATAGTTGAAACAGTTGTATCAAAGCAAGCATCATACATGCCCTCAACCTTTGAGTTGAAAGCTTTTACTGAGCTATAATTCTTTGATGTGTGTCCCATAAATGATGCAAGTACGTTCTGTGCAGGGAAATACTCGCTTATCGGCAAATAAAAATCCACTTTAATACAGTTAGTTTTAAACTTATCACTATTGACACAGAGTAATTTTACACCTTTTGAAACCTCTGCATATGACTTTTTGTTCATTAGTTTGTCACCCTTATTATATAGATAGTTAAAATATACCATAAATTACTATTTTTTTCTACTGTTTTAAGAATTTAGTTTTCCTTTTATTTCAATTATTTTTTCCTTTTTGGTATAAATTAATCGTTTTTCCATTAAAATATAATTATACGTGGTTAAAAGTCATTGACTTTATCATCAATTTGGACTAAAATAAATTGTATATTTGCATAACCAGAATATTATGAAAGGAAGCATTATGAAAGTAGTTTACAATCTTCAAAAGGCTGGTCTCAACCTTGCTCTTGACCGTTTGCTTAAATATATCGACAAAGACCCACAAGCTAATATTGTAAAATTAAGCGAAAAGATTGAACCTATCTTTAACAAGATTTTCCCACCTGAAAATTTCAAAAAATTTCAGGAAGTGGCACAGGATAAGGACAATATCTGGACTCAGTTTGCCATCAGTCTTGTAAATGATATTGACAGAAATGTGCTTAAACAAATGCTTCTTTCATTTGGTATTGATGCAGGTTTATACGGCACAAAGGCAGTAAGGGCAAATCGTGAGAAATATAAATGTAATATTCCTTTCAACATTCTTTTTGACCCAACAAGTGCTTGTAATCTTAACTGTAAAGGCTGTTGGTCTGCAGAATATGGTCATAAACAGAATTTGACCCTTGATGAAATGCAGAGCATTGTTACTCAAGGCAAGGAGTTAGGTTGTCATTTCTATTGGCTTACAGGTGGCGAGCCTCTTATCAAGAAAAAAGAGGTTTTAAAAATCTGCGAGGATAACAAGGATTGTATTTTCCTTATTTTCACAAATGCCACTCTTGTTGACCAAGCATTCTGTGAAGAAATGAATCGCATCGGCAACATCACCCTTGCATTGAGCCTTGAAGGTAACGAAGAATCTAACGACTGGCGTCGTGGCAAAGGTGCTTATGAAACAACACTTAAAGCTATGGATTTGCTTAAAAAGAATAAGTGTATTTTCGGTCTTTCTGTTTGCTATACAAGAAAAAATCTCGCAACTGTTACAAGTGACGAGTTTGTTGATTTTGCCATTGAAAAAGGTGCTAAATATATGCTCAACTTCAACTATATGCCAGTAGGCTTTGGTGGAGATAAAGAGCTTATCCCAACACCTGAGCAGAGAAGAGAACTCTACTTCTGGAACAAGAAGATGCGTAATGGTAAAACAGGTAAGCCAATCTTTATTATGGACTTCCAGAATGACGGTGAATATGTTGGTGGTTGTATCGCAGGTGGACGAAACTATTTCCACATTAACTCTGCCGGTGATATTGAGCCATGTGTGTTCATCCACTTCTCCGATTCAAACATCCGTACACACACACTTTTAGAAGCATTACAACGTCCTCTCTTTATGACATATTATAAAAATCAGCCATTTAACGATAATCATCTTCGCCCATGCCCAATGCTTGAAAATCCCGAAAGACTACGTGAGATTATCAAACAAACAGGTGCAAAATCTTCAGATTTGCAGCATCAGGAAACTGCAGAAGAGCTTTGTAGTAAATGCGACGAATACGCAAAAGAATGGGCTCCTGTTGCAGAAGAAATCTGGAACAGCACAAAGCACAGAGAAACTCACACACAGTATTATCGTGATACCGAAGAAGGCAAAGCAGAATTCGGTGGTTGCACCGGCAACTGTGCGAATTGTAATGCTCATAAACAATAAAAATAATGACCACATTCCTAAAAGGTTTGTGGTCATTTTGTTTTACAAATTGGAGTTTGTAGAATTGTTTAATTGAGTTATTCTCGGCTCCCCTGAAAGGGGAGCTGGATTGCCGAAGGCAAGACTGAGGGGTTTATTTGCACATTATTATAACCCCTCTGTCACTTCGTGACATCTCCCCTTT
>JAGAMK010000005.1 GCA_017624735.1 Clostridia bacterium | reverse complement strand
GTGGCATTTTCGCAAGAAAATGACGGAGGGAGAGATAGTGAACAGATAAACTAACTACCCCTCAGTCAACTTCGTTGACAGCTCCCCTGACAAGGGGAGCCGAGTATCGCCCCTACGGAGTACATCCCGACAAACCCCAATTTATAAATTCAATAAACCGAATTATTACGATATGGTGAGGTGATGAACTTCGCCTTATTTTGTATCCTTATATAAAATGCACAATGATGTACTGTATCATTTGTGCAAAACGACGATAAATATTAACTTTGTTTAAAAATCGTTACAAATACAATATTTTGTGGTATAATGTGACCAACAATGACTAATTATGTGTTATTGTCTTCAAAATCAGTTAATTTTTTTAAAATAAATTATAAAGGAAAGGTGCATAACGTGATTGAATTTAAGCATGTTTCAAAAACATACGACAATGGAACAAATGCCCTTAAAGACGTTTCAATAACAATCAATGACGGTGAGTTTGTGTTTATTGTCGGCGCGTCAGGTGCAGGTAAAAGTACATTTCTTAAAATAATTATGCGTGAACAGGTGCCAAACAGTGGCTCTGTTGTTATCAATAATTTCGACCTTAACAAAATCAAGAAAAGAGATATTCCAAAATTCCGTAGAACAATGGGTATTGTTTTCCAGGATTTCCGTCTTATCCCTACAATGACAGTTTACGATAACGTTGCGTTTGCTATGCGTGTTATCGGAGCAAAGGAAAAGGAAATCAGCAAGAGAGTTCCTTATGTTTTGAGTCTTGTCGGACTTAACTCAAAGGCAAGACAGTTACCAACTCAGCTTTCAGGCGGTGAGCAACAGCGTGTTGCTTTGGCTCGTGCACTTGTTAATAATGCGGGAATAATTATTGCCGACGAACCAACAGGTAATATCGACCCTGAAATGTCTTATGAAATCGTTGATTTGTTGAACCATATCAATGCCAACGGTACAACTGTTGTTATGGTTACTCATGAACATGAGCTTGTTCGTCGCTTTAACCATCGTGTAATCACAATCAATCAAGGACAGGTGGTTTCTGATACAGCCGAAAAACAGAGAGAAGACTTTGTTAATCGTGAGGTTGTTGAGGAAACAATAGTATATGAAACTCAGGCAGAACTTAAAGAGGCGGTTGAACAGGAACTCCTTGAGGATGCTACTCAATTCCGTGAGGAAGTAAAATCCGTTGAATATGTTGAAGAAAAACCTACAACATCCTTCTATATTCAGCCAAACAGTGACCGTGAGTTGGAAGAATTTATGAAAACTTATGGTGTGGACGAGCCTGTTTCAACAGACAATGCAGATGAAGTGAATGGAGGTGACGCTCAATGAAAGGTGCAAGTTTAGGTTATCTTACAAAAGAGGGCTTCCGTAATGTCTGGGTAAACAGACTTATGTCATTGGCGTCAATTACAGTTCTTATGGCGTGTCTTGTTATTATCGGTCTTGGAGCAATGCTTTTCTTCAATATCAATGCTTTGCTTGATAATATTGAAAGCCAGAACGTTATTATGGTATATATTCAGGACGGAACAAGTGATAATGACATAAATAAGATGGAAGTTGATATTAACTCCATGGAAAATGTTCAGAGTATCGTCTTTGTTTCAAAAGAAGAAGCATTTGCAGCACAGTTAGAGGACATGGGAAGCGATGCAGAGTTGCTTAAGGATATGGAAAACCCACTTCCTGACGCATTTAAAGTCGCAGTAAAGGATATGACTTATTTCAACGATACAGTTACTGATTTGTGTTCGCTTGACAATGTAGAAACAGTCCGTGAAAACGGCGACGTTGCAGATAAACTTGTGAATATCCGTCAGGCTGTAACTATTGTTATTGCAGGTATGGTTGCACTTCTCTTTATTGTTTCATTGTTCATTATTGCAAACACAATCAGAATTACAATGTTCTCAAGAAAGCTTGAAATCAGCATTATGAAGGCTGTTGGTGCAACAAACTGGTTCATCCGTTGGCCATTCATGGTTGAAGGTGTTGTAATCGGTATTATTTCAAGTTTTGTGTCATTTGGTGTATTGGCAGGACTTTATCAGGGTGTAGTTTATGTGTTCAAAGACCTTTTAGCATTGTTTACACCTATCGGATTCCTTCAGTATGCAGGTTATATCTTGTTATTATTCTTGGTAATCGGTATGTTTACCGGTTCAGTAGGAAGCCTTATTTCAATGGGCAAATATCTTAAAGAGCAAGGGAGTGTTGTAAGTGAAGATTAGTACAAAAATATTTTCTGTAATCTGTGCATTGACATTGTTGCTTACAACAATTCCATTTGGTGCATCAGCAAAAACAATTGAACAAATCGAAGCTGAAATTGATAAGTATGAACAGCAGATTGCTGACGCTTCAAAGGGTCAGGCTAATGCTAAAGAAAAACTCAAAGCACTTCAGGAGCAGAGTAAGGCTATTGACCAAAAGGTTCAGGCTCTTGAAAAAGAAATGGCTCCAATCCGCACTAAAATTAACGAGTTAACTAAACAAATTAACGAGTTTGAAGCAAGGATTAAGGTTCTTGAAAAGGAAATTAAAGAAACTGAAGATAAAAAAGCCGAGCAGGATAAAAGTATTGAAATCACTCGTGAGCTCCTTGCAAAGCGTCTCAGAGCTGCATACATAGCAGGTGAGACATCTGAATTGGAAATTTTCCTTAATGCTACTGACTTTTCTGATTTCCTTGCACGTAGTGAGCTTCTTCGTCAGGTTTCAAAGCACGACAATGCAGTTGTTGAAGATTTACAGCAACAGATTAAAGAATTAAACAAAATCATACAAGACCTTGATTCAAAACGTGCTGAAAATGAAGAAAAACAGGCAGCAATCATCAGTGACCGTGAAGTATATAATAAAGAAATGAAGGTATTTCAAGGTAAGATGAACGAGTTGGAAGCAACTCAGGCACGAAACGAGAAGAATATCAAAGAGCAAAACAAGATTATTGCTACTTATAATCAGAATAGTGCATATTATCAACAGTTGTTAGCACAGGCTGAAAAGGAAAAGGCTGAATTCTCTGCACAGTTGGATAAGGATATTGCTAACGAGGGTTCATCAGGTAACGGTGTTGTTGATAATGGTAACGTAAACCATAATTTCAAGGTTTCTTCAAAGGGAATTATCAGCCCAATTCAGGATAAGAGTGTTTATTATTCTGCAACTTTCTCAGAGCACATTTCACGTGGTACTGCATCAGTTGATATGTGTGCTCCTGCTAACAGAGTTGTTAACGGACAGACATATTACACATCAAAGGGTGCAAAGATTTATGCTGTTGCATCGGGAACAGTAACAAAATCAACTTATTCGTCATCAAGTTATGGCCACTACATAAATATTGACCATGGTAATGGCTTGAGCTCACTTTATGCTCATATGGATGCAAGATATTTTAATGTTGGCGATAAAGTAGTTCAAGGTCAGGTAATTGGTATTTTAGGTAACACAGGTAACTGTTGGCCACGTCCTACAGCTGCTAACCCGGTTGCAGGTTCACATCTCCATTTCGAGATGCGTCTTAATGGTAATAGAGTTAACCCTGAAATCTATTTACCATCACCACTTGTTTATTAATTGTAAAGGATGATGTCCTTTGAGTAAAAAAATATCATTAGGACTTGCTATCTCTTTAATTTTCCTTGCTATCGCATTGACAATCACAGTTACAATGATGGTTGCCATGGGTATATATAATGACATTATAAAGGACGTTTCAGCACGTTCGGGAGTGTATTCAAATATCTCCGAAATTGACGATTTAATCCGTAAAAATTATTATGGTGAAATCAACGAGAATTTGCTTAACACAATGATGTCTGACGGTTATGTTGCAGGTATCGGTGACAGATACAGTTATTATATGACTCCTGACGAATATGCAAGGCATAAGGAAGAAGAAAAGGGTAACAAGGTTGGTATAGGTGTTATTGCTGTTTACGACAGTAAAAATAATAATATCTATGTTTCCGAGGTGTCCGTAGGTTCGCCTGCACACATTCAGGGAATCCAAAAGGGCGACGTTATAACTGCTGTTGACGGTGTCAAGGTAACATCCTCAAACCATAAAGAATTGCTCCAGAGCCTTGAGGGTGCAAAACTCACTAACGTTCAGGTTACATTTACTCATAATGGTGCTGAAAAGACAGTTTCAGTTGCAAGAGGATATTCGGCACAAACTGTTTATTACAGTACAATGAACGAGGTCGGATATATTAAAATCAATGCTTTTTACAGTACAACTGCAAAAGAACTTGAAGAAGCATTGGACTACATGAAAAAGAACGACGTCGTTTCAGTAATATTCGATGTTCGTAACAATAATACCGGCTTAATTTCAAATGTAGTAAAATGTATTGACTTGATTGTTCCCGTTGCAACAGACGGAACAAATGCAGTCGCAACTGCTGTGGATAAAAACGGAAACATTATAGAAACGTTCACATCGGACTCCGATAGTGTTAATTTTACTATGATTGTTCTTGTCAATTCAAATACTTCCGGTGCAGCCGAATTGTTTGCCTGTGATTTGAGAGATTTTGGCCTTGCACGTCTTGTTGGCACAAAAACAGCCGGAAACGGAACAATGCAAAGAATCTTTGAATTGAATGACGGAAGTGCAGTAGCTTTGACAGTTGCGAAAATTCTTCCATATAAGAGTGATAGCTACAATGATATCGGTATTGAGCCTGATTATATTGTAGAGCTTTCTGCAGAGCAGAATTCAAGACTTGAAATGCTTTCTTTTGAGGAAGATTTGCAGTATCAAAAAGCAATGGATATTATAACTAACAAATAAAAGATAATCCCTTCACATAAGATGAATGTGGAGGGATTTTTATGTTTACTGTTCTTAACATCACCAAAAGAAAAAATAGTATCTTTGAGAAACTGTTTGGTTGTTTCATAAAAGACGAATATAACGTGAGGACTGTGGGAGTTTATAAAGGTGCACCTTTTTATGAGTTGAATGTATCCGTTGGTAAGAGGAAAGTAGACGCCCAGAGAATTATTGATTGCGTAGGTAAATGTTCGAGAAGACTTGTTACAAATAGATTTGATTTGCTACCGCAAAACTATAATTTTGGTCTTTTTAAAAGCAATAAATTATATAGTAAAATGATACAAAATACCTTTATTGAAATTCTTGAGGTTAATGGTCTGAAAAAGAACCCTGTGTCTGTTTGTTTAGTTGATAGAAAAGCTATAAACACAGATTTTGCACAAAGACTTTGTGAGTACTCATCAACCTTGACGATTGTTACTGATAAAACAGAAAAATACAATTCAGTCTGTGAAGAAATAACTGAAAACACAGGACTTTGTCCAATACTTAAAAACAATGTCTCCAATGAAAATATAATAATTAATCTTGATGATAATACTATGACTATACATAGTGAAAAGGGGACAGGTATAATAGAAAATGGCGATGATTTTACTGTGCCTGAAATATACAATTACCTTAAACCGCAAGAAATAAATAAGTATGATTTTTACTCTGCACTTTATGAACTTTGTGGTGTTTTTTCACTTGCAGATTGTGTTTTTGAAACAATCAGTATAAATAACGAAAAAAAGAGTGTGGCAGATGTTCATTTCTCTTGACATAAATGGAAATATTTAATATAATATATTCTAATTGGGGCAGTATAACTGCTTGTTTAGTTATGCCCAAAATCCGAATTCAAAGGAGTTTTTAAAATGGCAGAAACATTACTTACAATTGAAGGTCTCAAAGAACTTGAGGCAGAACTTGAACAATTAAAAGTTGAAGGTAGAAAAGAAGCAGCAGAAAAAATTAAACTTGCTAAGAGCTTCGGTGACTTGTCAGAAAACAGTGAATATGACGAGGCAATGAACGACCAGGCAAAACTTGAAGCACGTATCAGCGAAATCGAGTACATCATCAAAAACGCAAAAGTTCTTGATGTTGAATCACTTGGTAACGAAAACATTCATATCGGCTCAACTGTTAAACTTACAGATAAAAAGAAAAAGACTTTCACATACACAATCGTAGGTTTTGCACAGGCTGACCCTGCTGCAGGTAAGATTTCAGACGAATCCCCTGTTGGTAAAGCACTTATCGGTCACAAAAAAGGCGATAAGGTTACAATCGATGTACCATCAGGCACACTTGAATTCAAAATCGTAGAAATCACAAGATAAAAGGAAGATTTAAAATGGCAGATAACATTAAGCAAAATCAGCCTGAACTTGACTTAGGCGAACAACAGCGTATCCGTCAGGAAAAGTTAAAGGCTTTGCAAGAAGAAGGTAAGGACCCATTTGTAATTACAAAATATGACCAGACTCATCATAGTGCAGACGTTAAAGATAACTTTGACGAGCTTGAGGGTAAAACTGTACGTGTTGCAGGTCGTATGATGTCAAAACGTGTTATGGGTAAAGCATCTTTCTGCAATATTCAGGACTTAAAGGGTAACATTCAGTCTTACGTTGCAAGGGATAGCATCGGTGAAGAAGAATATAAAGGCTTCAAGAAACTCGATATCGGCGATATCATCGGTATTGAAGGTGAAGTTTTCAGAACAAAAACAGGTGAGATTTCAATCCACGCAACTGCGGTAACACTTCTCTCAAAGAGCTTGCAGATTCTTCCTGAAAAGTTCCACGGTCTTACAAATACTGATATGAGATATCGTCAGAGATATATTGACCTTATTATGAACCAGGAGTCAAAACAGACTCTCATTAACCGTTCAAAGATTATCAGTGCAGTTCGTAAATACCTTGACGGTGAAGGCTTTATGGAAGTTGAAACACCAATGCTTGTTTACAATGCAGGTGGTGCAGCAGCAAGACCATTTGAAACACATTTCAATGCTCTTGATACTGATATCAAACTCCGTATCTCTCTTGAACTTTACTTAAAACGTCTTATCGTTGGTGGGATGGAAAGAGTTTACGAAATCGGCCGTGTTTTCCGTAATGAAGGTCTTGACACTCGTCATAACCCTGAATTTACACTTATGGAGCTCTATCAGGCATATACTGACTACCACGGTATGATGGACTTAACAGAAAATCTCTATCGTTATGTAGCACAGGAAGTTCTCGGCACAACAAAAATCACATTCAACGGAATTGAAATGGATTTAGGTAAGCCATTTGAGAGAATTACAATGCTTGACGCAGTTAAAAAGTATTCAGGTGTTGACTTTAACGAAATTAACTCAACAGAAGAAGCTCATGCAGTAGCAAAAGAGCATCACGTTGAGTTTGAACCACATCACAAGAAGGGTGACATCCTTAACCTCTTCTTTGAAGAATTTGTTGAAGAACATCTTGTTCAGCCAACATTCGTTATGGACCATCCGATTGAGATTTCTCCGCTCACAAAGAAAAAGCCTGAAGACCCTAACTATGTTGAACGTTTCGAGTTCTTCATGAACGGTTGGGAAATGGCAAATGCTTATTCAGAGCTTAACGACCCAATCGACCAGAGAGAAAGATTCAAGGCTCAGGAAGAACTTCTTGCCCTCGGTGACGAAGAAGCTAACACAACTGACGAAGATTTCCTTTATGCTCTTGAACTCGGTATGCCACCAACAGGCGGTATCGGTTTCGGTATTGACCGTATGACAATGCTCTTAACAGACAGTCAGGCAATCCGTGACGTTATCCTCTTCCCGACAATGAAGTCCTTACCGAACGACAAGTAAGAAAACCCCAGTATTTATGCGGGTTTCGGGACTTTCCAAACCGAATAAATTTACCTCTTTACACCAAATTTACACCAATCGGTGCTAAAAACGGTGCAGAGACTAAAAAATCGCATAATTTACGGAATGAATGGGCAGTCCCATAGTGGGATTGCCCATTTCTAATAAAGGATACATTCGTATCTGAGTGCAAAAGGAATGTTTATTATGGAATTAAGTGAAAAATTACAAGAGTTGAGGAAAGAAAAAGGACTCACGCAGGAAGAACTTGCGGAAGCGTTATTTGTGTCTCGCACTGCAATTTCTAAGTGGGAATCCGGCAGAGGAGTTCCCAATATCGAGTCATTAAAAGCAATTTCAAAGTTTTTTTCAGTGTCAATAGATGAGTTATTGTCCGGTGAAGAAATACTTAAAATTGCTGACGAGGATAATAAGCAAAAGGAAAAACATACAAGAGACTTAGTGTTTGGTTTACTCGATTGCAGTTTGATTATGTTTCTGTTTCTGCCTTTCTTTGGACAAAAGGGTGATGAGATTATAAAAGAGGTATCTTTACTTTCGCTGACAGGTACCCCGCAGTATATCAAAATACCGTATTTAATTATTGTATTTGGAATTGTACTTACAGGTGTTTTGCTTCTCGCTCTACAAAATTATGAAGCAGTGTTTTGGTTGAAACACAAACATCAAATATCCATTGTGTTAAGCACAGTTGCTACAATAGAATTTATGATAACACTTCAACCTTATGCAGCCTTTTTCACTTTTGTTTTCTTGGCGATAAAGTCTCTGATGCTGATAAAATGGCGATGATACGAAGCGTGTCGCCAATGTGACGGTGAAATTCTTTTCATTTTTATTCATTCCACCTATATTGTAAACAGGCGAAAGCCAAATAATTATGGCAAAGGATTGATAAAAATGAAAAAAGAAAAAAGTCAAAAAGTATTGCTTTCAGGAATAGCAATGGTAGTGTTATTTATTTTGTGGACAGTGGCAATAAGCCTTATTGATGTTCAGCCCATCGGGCCACAAAACTCTTCTGTTGGATTTGCAACCTTGAACGGCTTTATCCACAGCCTGACAGGTGTGCATATGGCAATATATACCGTTACGGACTGGTTAGGACTGATACCGCTTTGCTTTATTTTGGGATTTGCGTTGCTTGGACTTATACAGCTTATTAAAAGAAAAAGCTTATTCAAGGTCGATTCCAGTATTTTGGTGTTGGGAGCATTCTATATTGTTGTAATGGCGGCATATTTGTTTTTTGAATTTTATGTTGTCAATTACCGCCCGGTATTGATTAACGGTTTTCTTGAAGCTTCGTATCCATCATCGACAACCTTGCTTGTTATGTGTGTTATGCCGACAGCTGTTATGCAGCTAAACAGTAGAATTAGAAATACAAAAATGAAAAGAGCATTTGCCTTTGCTTTAATTGCATTTACTGCTTTTATGGTAATTGGCAGGTTGATATCCGGTGTTCATTGGATTACTGATATTATTGGCGGGGCAATTTTAAGTGCGGGTTTAGTGATGATTTATTATAGTGTAACCACTCTTATTGCCCGACAGGAAAGATAAAATTCTAACTGAGGAATCACTTATTGACCTTGAGAGATATTTTCTCCCAAGGTCTTTCTTATTATTCGCAAACTACACCAATCCCGATTTTCTCAATATAATTGGGATAATCACAAAGGAAGGGGTGGTTGTACTATGACGGGCAGTTTAGCAAGCGTTCATCCGGAGCTTATTCCTGAATGGTCAGAGAAGAACTTACCGCTAACGCCGGATAAGATAACCTTCGGTTCAAATAAAAGAGTGTGGTGGAAAGGTGCTTGCGGACACGAGTGGGAAACGAGCGTCAAAGCTCGTTCAAAGGGCGAGAAATGCCCGATATGCTCAGGAGCGAGAGTAATAGAGGGTATCAATGATTTAGCCACATTGAAGCCCCTGTTGGCTCAGGAGTGGTCTAAAAAGAACAAATTAAAGCCTACCGAGGT
>JAGAMK010000032.1 GCA_017624735.1 Clostridia bacterium | reverse complement strand
TTGACGATACAAGTGGAGTTGGACTTGCTACTGCTAATCCGTTCAGATATCGTGGTTACTACTACGATGAAGAAAGTGGTCTTTACTATCTTAATTCAAGATACTACCACCCTGAAATTGGTAGGTTTATTAATGCGGATGGGTTGGTTACAACCGGCTCTGATTTAAGCGGCACAAATCTTTTTGCGTATTGTGGGAATAATCCGGTTAACAGAACTGATTCTACTGGGCAAGCATGGTGGCATTGGGCGCTTGGTGCGGCAGTTGTAGCTGGTTGTGCTGTAGCAACAGTTGTCACATGTGGTGGTTTTGCAGCTGCCGCATCGGCAGTATGTATGGTAGGTAGTGGTGTCGCGGCCGCTACGACTGCATCAACTATTGCTGCCGGAGCATTTATAGGTTCAGCATCTGTTTACGGTATGGCAGTTTTATCGGCTGCTTGCACTTCAAGTACAATACAAGAGTTCAACGCACAAGGAAATTGGGGAACAGTAGCGATAACTACTGGTGGAGCATTGTTTGGTGGATACTATGGATATGGTATGTCTAAAACACAGGCCACCACTAACTATTCAACAAACATCAATTCTTCAAGAGGTTCAACAGGTAGAACTATACCCAATAATTTGAACGAACAATTAGCTATGAAACAAGTTAAATCCAATCCGCACGCAGGAACACAGTTAACACATATTAATTTGAATGACCCCCGATGGCCGTCTTCTGAAGGATGGGTGAAAATGCAACAGATTGTTTCTACATCGCAAGGCGATATTAATATTCATTATGTTTATAATCAGAGCTTGAACATATTTGATGATTTTAAGTTTAAACCATAATTTAAAGAGAGTTAATCAATGAATGATAATATTATAATAAAAAAAATGTGGCAAGACAGTGAAGTAATACAATTAAAAGTTACGTGCTTTTCTTCTGTAGCCGCAGCCGTATCAAAGATTTATGTTTCGGATTATTTAATTGACGAATTGATTAATCAAATTGGACGATTTCTTAATGGTAATATTGAAGAAGGGTTATGGGCTAACGAAGAAACAGGAAACGATTCAACAGCGTGTGTTGCTTTGCGATTTATAAAAAAAGATAAGCTTGGACATATCATTATAGAAGTGTTTGCAGAATTAGATGATGGTGGTAACTACGCCAAACATAACTGTTGCTTTTTTGTTAGTACAGAGTATGGATTATTAATGAATTTTTGCGAAAATTTGATTAAGTTAAAAGATTGTTTGGAAGGATATGAAATTAAACTAAATCCGTAGCTTAAGCAACACAAGGGGACGGTTCTTCTGTGTTAGATTAATTACAACTTAATACCAAAGGGCGAGGAGTTTTTCCCCTCGCCCTGTTTTTTGCACTTAACCGAATATTATACTTCAATTTCTAAAATGAAGTCATCAGATTCAGTTTCAGTGCACAGGGGACGGGTCCTTGTGTTAGCAGTAAGACAGCAGGACAATTCTGTATCCTAATAATCACAACTTAATACCCAAAACACAAGGGGACGGTTCTTCTGTGTTAGATTAATTACAACTTAATACCAAAGGGCGAAGAGATTTTTCTCCTCGCCCTGTTTTTTATAATGAGTGCACAGGGGACGGTTCCTTGTGTTGACGGAAATAGTATGGTGTGATATAATTCTCTTGGTGATGAAATATGCCAAGACAAGCACGCAGACAAAGTGAAAGCGGAATATATCACGTAATGCTAAGAGGAATAAATCAGCAACAGATATTCGAAGATACCGAAGACTGTAATAAGTTTATTCAAATACTACATGAATGTAAGGCAGTAAGTGAATTCAAGTTGTTCGCTTACTGCCTTATGAATAATCATATACATTTGTTGATTAAGCCTGAAAAAGAACCGATTGAACAGGTTTTTAAACGAATTGGTGCACGTTATGTGTATTGGTTTAATGTGAAGTATCAAAGAGTTGGTCATTTGTTTCAAGACCGCTTTAAAAGTGAACCTGTTGAGGATGATGCATATTTCTTAATGGTTTTAAGATATATTCATCAAAATCCAACTAAAGCGGGAATTTGTAAAAATATTGAAGACTACAAATACAGCAGTTATCAAGAGTACATTACAAAACCTTGGTTGGTAGATACGGATTTTGTATTTGATATGATTTCAAAGAAAGAATTTATCAGATACAATAATGAGGCGAATTTTGATAAGTGTCTTGAGGTTGAAGATACTCCAAAAATCCGTGTAACAGACGAACAGGCAAAACGGATTATAAAGACTGTGTCAAAATGTGAGAATTCAACAGAATTTCAAAGCCTTGATTCAAAACTTCGTGATGAATACATTGCAATTCTAAAACAAAATGGTCTTTCTATTCGACAAATCAGTAGACTGACTGGAATAAGCTTTGGTGTTGTCAGAAAAAGGTTTGATTAAATGGGAACACAAGGGGACGGTTCCTTGTGTTGACTAATCACAATTTAATATCCAAGGGCGAGGCAAATTGTCTCGCTCTATTTTTATGTCTTCATATCAAGTATATTTTCATTCTCCGTGTCATATAAATTTATGACAGAATAGGAGGGCTTGGTTTGAAAAGTTTAGTTGATGAAAGAGCGTCGTTGTTGGGTGAATATATTGTTGAGAATAATGCGACAGTAAGAGCGACTGCAAAAGTGTTTGGAATAAGTAAAAGTACGGTACATATGGATGTTTCAAAAAGATTGTCAACAGTTAATCCGATTTTATATAAAAAGGTGAGAAAAGTCCTTGATATTAACAAAGAAGAAAGGCATATCCGTGGTGGTTTAGCTACTAAAGAAAAATATATGTCTAAAAAGTGATTTAATGTGCATAATTTTACTTTTAACACTTGAAATTTAACTATATTCGTGTATAATACTATGTGTAAAAATATGTACATATATCACTTGAAAGGTGGACAATATAGTGGCAGACGAGAAAAATCTCTTTGTTGAGCTCGAACACGAAGTGATGGAGCTCTGGAAAAAAGAGAAATATTATGACAAGCTTGTTGAAAAAAATAAGGGTAAAAAAATGTTCCGTTTCCTTGACGGTCCTATTACTGCAAACAACCCAATGGGTATTCACCATGCTTGGGGCAGAAGTACAAAAGATACTTTTATCCGTTACAAGGCTATGCGTGGTTATGATTGCCGTCGTCAGAATGGTTTTGACTCACAGGGACTTTGGGTTGAAGTTGAAGTTGAAAAACAACTTGGCTTTAAAACAAAGAAAGACATTGAAAATTATGGTATGGACAAGTTTACACGTCAGTGCGTTGACCGTGTAAAGCATTTCTCAGGTATCATTACTGAACAGTCAAAGAGACTTGGTATGTGGATGGATTGGGATAACTCATACTATACAAATACAGACCTTAACATTCAGGGTATTTGGCATTTCTTAAAGGAATGTGATAATCACGGTTGGATTCAGCGTGAATACAAACCAATGCCTTGGTGTCCTCGTTGTGGTACATCTCTTTCTGAACATGAAATGACAGGTTCATATAAGATGATGACACATAATTCAGTTTTCTTCAAACTACCTATCGAAGAACTTAATTCAAAAATCCTTGTTTGGACAACTACTCCTTGGACATTATCTTCAAACGTTGCATTGGCAGTTAACCCTGAAATTGATTATGTTGAAGTTAAAATCAAGAGTGATGACCAAACATTGATTCTTGCAAAGAACGCAATCAAGTACCTTGGTGATGATAAACTTGAAGTTATCCGTGCTTTAAAGGGTGAAGAACTTGTTGGACTTCACTATGAAACATGTTTCGCAGACATTCCTGCACAGCAAGGCTTTGAACACAAAATTGTTGCTTGGGAAGATGTTGCTGCTGACGAAGGTACAGGCGTTGTTCATATTGCTCCAGGTTGTGGTATCGAAGACTTTGAACTTGGTGAAAGACTTGGTCTTCCAAAGGTTATGCCTATTGACGATACGGGTATTTATCTTGAAGGCTTTGGCTTTATGACTGGTAAAGACAGTCACACAATCGCTGACGAAGTTTTCGCAAAACTTGACGAGCAGAATAAGCTTTATAAAGTTGAACCACACGAACACAGTTATCCTGTTTGCTGGAGATGTAAGAGCGAAATCGTTTTCCGTCTTGTTCCTGCTTGGTACATCAAGACAAGTGAAATTAAACCTAAACTTATTGAATGTGCAAATTCAGTTAAATGGGAGCCCGCTTCAAACGGCAAGCGTATGAATGACTGGCTTACAAATATGGGTGACTGGAATATTTCTCGTAAACGTTACTACGGAATGCCACTTCCTTTCTATCCATGTGATTGTGGTCATATTACTGTTGTTGGCTCAAAAGCTGAACTTCGTGAAAAGGCTGTTGACCCTGCTCAGGTTGATGCTCTTCCTGAACTTCACAGACCATGGGTTGACGAAGTTAAAATTAAATGTCCACATTGTGGAAAAGAAGTATCTCGTATTTCAGATATCGGTGACGTTTGGCTTGATGCCGGTATTGTTCCATTCTCAACACTTGGCTACTTCACAGACCGTGAAGCATGGGAGAAGAATTTCCCTGCAGAGTGGGTTACAGAAATGCATGAGCAGGTTAGACTTTGGTTCTACTCAATGCTCTTCATGAGTACTGTTCTTGTTGGCAAAGCACCATATGAAAGAGTTGTTACTAATGGTATGGTTGTTGCTGAAGATGGCTCAAAGTTCTCAAAAACAGGCTTTATGATTAAGTTTGACGAGGCTGCTGAAAAAATCGGTGCAGATACTGTTCGTTATCTTTACGCAAGTGCACCAACTAATAATGATGTTCGTTTCGGTTACAATCTTGGTGACGAGGCTAGAAGAAAAATGCTTGGTTTCTGGAATGCATATACATTCTTTGATACTTATGCACAACTCGATAAACCAAACTTTGCAGATTACAAAGTAGATTTCTCAAAGTTCAATCCAATTGACAAATGGCTTGTTGTAAGAACAAATGAATATCTTGCAAAAGCAACTGCAGCTATGGATGATTATAAATCTGCTGCTCTTATCAAGGAATTTGAATTGTTTGTTGATGATATTTCTAATTGGTATATCAGAACAAATCGTCGTCGTTTCTGGAAAACAGAGGACCAGCAGGATAAGATGGTTGCTTATTGGACACTCTTTAATGCTCTTAAAGTTTGTGTTCAGACAACAGCACCAATTATGCCATTTATGACAGAGTATATCTGGCAGAATCTCATTAAGAAATGTGATTCAACAGTTGCAGAGTCAGTTCACCTTAGTGATTGGCCATCAGTTGTTGAAGGTATTGAAGATGATGGCATTATTGAACAGACTGCTCTTGTTCGTGACGTAATCGCTACTGCTATGAGACTTCGTAACGAACAGCAGATTAAAGTTCGTCAGCCACTTTCAAAAATCTTTATTTGCTGTGATGCGGATAAGGCTGATAAAATCAAGACTTTTGAGAAAAATATTCTTGATGAACTCAACATCAAAGCAGTTGAATATATTGATGATATCAATGTTCTTGAAGACCAGTTCCTCACTGTAAACTTTAAGGTTGCAGGTGCAGTTCTTAAGCAGAATGTAAACAAGATGAAACAAACACTTGAAGGTCTTTCTGCTGATGATATGAAAGCGCTCACAGCTGCAGTTATTGCTGGTGGTGAGGTTACAGTTCCTGGTTGGGAAGATAAATTTGATGCTTCAATCTTCGCAGTTCAGTCAAAGACAAAAGCTGGTGTTGTATCTGCTGAATTTGCTGAAAATAGCGTTGTTGCACTTGATATTGTTCTTACTGATGAACTTCTTAAAGAAGGTGTTGTTCGTGATATTATCCGTCAATGTCAGGTAGCTCGTAAGGATGCAGGCTATCAGGTTGAACAGAGAATCAATGTTGCAATTACAGTTGATGATGAGTTTGTTGTAAATGCACTTAATGAAAAGATTTCTTATATTGCAGGTGAACTTCTTGCTGATGCTGTTCTTATTAATAAAGAAATGACAGCAGATTACACAAGTGAATTCAGTGTAAATGATAAGAAGATTTCTGTTTCAGTTGTTAAAGGAGAATAAAAGATGTTTCAAGTTACAAAAGATATGAATATCGGCGAAATCCTTGATAATGCAAGAGAAACTGTTCCATTCTTTTTAAATCTTGGAATGCATTGCCTTGGCTGTCCTTCAGCAAGAGGCGAAACAGTTGAACAGGCTTGTATGGTTCATGGTGTTGACCCAGACGAGTTTGTTGCAGGTATCAATGAGTTCCTTAAAGAAAACGCAAACAAATAATTAAAACATTTCCCCCTATATTTTAGGGGGATTTTGTTCAAAAGAGGTGAATTGTGTGAAACTTGATTGTCGACTTATGGCTATTGCAAATTTAGTGAGAAAAGATAAGGCTTTTGCGGACATAGGTACGGACCATGCGTATCTTCCTGTTTATCTTGTTGAAAAAGGAATAATTCAAAGGGCTATTGCTGCGGATTTGAGAGTTGGACCTCTTGAAAATGCTAGAGATGCTGTTGTTTCATATAGATTCACTGAGCAAATTGAACTTCGTTTGTCCGATGGACTTGATAATTTCAAAGAAAACGAAGTTGATGAAATTGCTGTTGCAGGTATGGGCGGACTCTTGATTTCACAGTTTATTGAGCGAACTGGGTGGCTTAAAAATGAAAATATTCACTTGATTCTTCAACCAATGACTCATGTAGAAGAATTGAGAAAAACAATTTTTGATAATGGATTTATTGTTGATAAAGAAGTTGTTGCAGAAGATGATGATAAACTTTACATAGTTTTAAGTGCGTATTACTATGGTGATGCAACCGCATATACAGAACTAGATTTGATAGTTGGTAAATTACCACATAATGATGATTCATTGTCAAAAAAATATCTCGAAAAAATATACGATAAGTATAATAAAAAACTTATTGCACTTAAAAATGCGGGAAAACAATGTACTGAACTTGAACAATTGGTAGGGGAGTTGAAACAATGGCAATAGTAAAGGATATATACGGTTTTATTGATAAAATAGCCCCATTTTCAACTCAGGAAGAATGGGATAATTCAGGTCTTCTTGTTGGTGATGAAAATAAAGAAGTAAGAAAAATACTCTTTGCACTTGATATAACATCTGATGTTGTAAATCAAGCAATTAATTGTAATGCAGATTTAATAATCACTCATCATCCAATAATTTTTAAACCTGTTTCTAATGTGTTGAGTAACAGTTTGATTTATAAACTCATTGAAAATGGAATAAGCATCATTTCAGCTCATACGAATTATGATAAAGCATTTGGTGGTGTTAATGATATACTCTGCAAAATGATTTGTGCATCAAAATATGAAAAAATAGAAGGCACATGCCTTAATATTGCATACATTGAAAATGAATTTTTATCTGAAGATTTTGCCTTGTATTTAAGAGGTAAATTAGGTGGCGTTGTAAGATATAATTTACTTGATAAAAAAGTAAGTAAAGTTGCAGTTTGTAGTGGGTCAGGTAGTGATTATCTTTCGCTTGCAAAAGAGTTAAATTGTGATGCTCTACTTACAGGGGATTCTTCTCATCACGCATTCCTTGATGCAAATGAAATAGGTATAGCATTGTTTGCTTGTGGTCATTTTGAAACAGAAAATATTGCAATTAAACCATTGGCAAATAAAATTGCAGACGAATTTAATATTGAATGTTTATTGTCTAATCAAAATACACCAATAATCACGATTTAAGAGGTTTTATGGCACTAGACGGAATTACATTAGGACTTATTAAAAATGAGCTTAAAACTTATATTTTAGGCTCTAAAATCGAAAAAATACACCAACCCTCACGAAATGAGTTGGTGTTCATTTTGCGTACCCGAAATGGTGGATACAGATTATATTTATCATGTGATGGTCAAAGTCCACGTGTACATTTAACCCGATATAATCTTGAAAATCCCAAAGTCCCACCAATGCTTTGCATGTTACTACGCAAACGCCTTTGTGGTGCTACTCTTATAGACATAAATCAAATCAAAAATGACCGAATTCTTGTTTTTGATTTTGATGGCACAACAGAAATTGGTGATAGAACAAAGTATTATGTAATATGTGAAATAATGGGACAACGCAGTAACATTATTCTCTGTGATAATGATTATACAACCATTGATGCAATTAAGAGGGTGGATGAAGAAAAATCATCAATTCGTGAAATTTTGCCAGGATTAAAGTACGAATTACCACCTTTACAAGAAAAATGCGATATTCTTAATGATGATGCACAGTCAATTACAAAAAGTATTCTTGCACATCCTGAAAAAATGCTTTCAAAAGCAATTTTAGAAAATATTGAAGGTTTCTCTCCAATTGTTGGAAGAGAAATTGCACATAGAACAGTTTTTGGAGATAAACAGGTTGGTTTATTGTCAGATATAGAAAAAGAAAGATTAGAAAATGAAATCAACATAATAAAAACTGAAATCAATGAAAATAAGTTTTATATGTTGGAATCTGCTGACAGAGTACCATTTGATTTTTCATTTACAAACATTCGTCAATATGGCAGCTCTTTAACTAAAAAAGAATATGATTCAGTTTCAGAATTGCTTGATGATTTTTATTTTGAAAAGGATAAACTAAATAGAATTAAACGTAAGGCATCCGATTTATTTAAACTTCTTAACAGTGCAGTGGAGCGTACATCAAGAAAAATAAACAACAGACGAATTGAACTTGAAAAAAGTGAGAATAGAGAACAGATTCGTATTTATGCCGAGCTTATTACTGCTAATCAGTATCGTTTGACGGCGAAATCTTCAGTTTATGAATTGGAAAACTATTATGATAACAATAATATTATAAAAATTCCCGCTAACCCTGCATTAAGTCCTTTGCAGAATGCACAGAAGTATTTCAAAGAATATAAGAAGGCTGTAAATGCAGAAAAGCTTTTATACAATTTAATTGATGAAGGTGAACAAGAATTAGTCTATCTTGATACTGTAATTGATAATCTTACCCGTGCAGAAACAGAACGTGAAATTACAGAAATTCGTGATGAGTTAGAGCAGGGTGGGTATATCAAGAGTAAAAAAGGTAATAAGAATAAAAAAGAAAAGCCACTTCCACCAATGGAATTTACATCAAGTGATGGTTTCAGAATTTTAGTCGGCAGAAACAATGTGCAAAATGACATTCTGACCTTGAAAACTGCTATGAATTATGATATGTGGTTGCACGTACAAAAACATGCAGGTTCTCACACTGTAATAATTGCAGACAGAAAAGAAATCACAGAAACTGCAATTTATGAGGCTGCTTGTATTGCTGCATATAACAGTAAAGCAAAGAATTCATCTTCAGTCCCGGTTGACTATACATTAATAAAAAACGTCAAAAAACCAACAGGTGCAAAACCCGGTAAAGTAGTTTATAACACATACAACACTTTGTATGTCACACCAACAAAAGAATTGGTTGAAAAACTTAAAAGACAATAAAAAACTCTCCTGATTTTTCAGGAGAGTTAATTTTATGTCATTTACATTTCATCATTTGAAACTAAAATCTCATTGTGACGGAATAAAAGTGACAAGCACCAAACACCTGCAAGTGCAACAAGCGTATAAATTATTCTGCTGATGATTGCATCTTGACCACCAAAAATCCAGGCAACAAGGTCAAATTGGAAAATTCCGATTGCACCCCAGTTAATAGCACCGATAACAACAAGAATCAAAGAAATTCTGTCAAGCATTATATTCACTCCTTAATAAAAGCATCATTTTATGTGCACTGTTATTATGAGTTTTTTTAAATGCTTTATTCAAAAAATAAATTATTTAATTTTTGCTTTTTCTTTTAAAATTTCAACTTTGTCAGTCTTTTCCCAAACAACATCACAGTCAGTTCTACCAACATGACCATAAGCAGCAAGCTGTTTGTAGATGGGATTGCGGAGTTTAAGGTTATCAATAATAGCAGCGGGGCGGAGGTCAAATACTTCGTTTACAATATCTCCAAGTTCAGAATCCTTGAGAACTCCTGTGCCAAAAGTATCAACCATAACAGAAACAGGTTTTGCTACTCCAATAGCATATGCCAATTGAATTTCACATTTTTTTGCAAGACCAGCAGCAACAATGTTTTTAGCAACATATCTTGCAGCATAAGCAGCTGAACGGTCAACTTTTGTTGGGTCCTTACCTGAAAAAGCACCGCCACCGTGACGAGAATATCCGCCGTATGTATCAACGATAATCTTACGGCCTGTAAGACCGGAGTCACCCATAGGGCCACCAATTACAAATCTACCTGTCGGGTTAACAAAAATCTTTGTATTCTCGTCAATAAGATTTGCAGGAACAATTGGTTCAATAACATTCTTTTTAATATCCTCACGGATTTGTTCAAGTTCAACATCCGCACTGTGTTGCGATGAAACAACAATTGCATCAACTCTTACGGGATTTCTGTTATCATCATATTCAACAGTAACCTGAGTTTTGCCGTCAGCACGAAGATAGGGGAGAGTACCGTCTTTTCTTACCTTTGTAAGTTGAACTGCAAGTTTGTTAGCAAGTGAAATCGGCATTGGCATAAGCTCAGGAGTTTCGTCACAAGCAAAACCAAACATCATGCCTTGGTCACCTGCACCGTGAAGGTTATATGCATCATCGTTTCCTTCTTTAATTTCCATTGAGTTGTCAACACCAAGAGCAATATCCTGTGACTGTTTGTCAAGTGCTACAAGTACTGCACATGTGTTACCATCAAAGCCCTTTGAGCTGTCGTCATAACCGATTTCAAGAATAGTATTTCTTACGATTTCAGGAATATTAACCTGAGCCTTTGACGTGATTTCACCCATAACAAGAACTTGTCCGGTTGTTACTGTTGTTTCACAAGCAACGCGTGACATTGGGTCTTGACTAAGCATAGCATCAAGAATAGAGTCAGAAATTTTGTCACAGATTTTATCAGGATGTCCTTCTGTAACAGATTCAGATGTGAATAAAAATTTTGCCATAATTTTTCCTCCAAAAAAGATAAGCACCCATAATAAGGGTGCTGTAAAAAACAACCTTATATCTCGGAAAATCCGCAGGAATTAGCACCTTGCTATAAAGCAGGTTGCCGGGTTTCATAGGGCCAGACCCTCCACCACTCTGCATAAGGGATATTATTTAATTTACTAAAATAGTATAGCAGTGGTTTTCGTTTATGTCAATAGTATAAATATAACTATTTATGATTTCATGATTTTTTTTAATCTGTCATTAACAACTTTAATGACAGGAAAACTGAAAAGAGATAGCATAACACCTTTAATTGCATTGATTGCAGTTGCACCCCATACTGCAGTCCAAAGACCCTCTGATGTAAGGTTGATACCTAAAAAGTACTTAAAGAAAAGAGGTGCAATAAAGTAGTTAGCAATAAAACCAAATATAAGGATTGAAACCAAGCCTAAAACTGAACCAATTAAAATTGCTTTTATTGTTTTACTATTTTTTGCAAATTTTCTGTAACAAGCAGTGAATGGTACAACATAGGCACATCCAACAATGAAATTCATAAGGTTGCCAAAACCCATTTGTGTACCAACACCCTTAACAAGCAATTCAATTAAATTTTTGATAAATTCAACGACAACTGCTGCGAATGGTCCATATATTATTCCACCAATAAGAGCAGGAATATCACTAAAGTCTAATTTCAAATGACCTAATGACGGGATGACCGGAAATTCAAGTAAAAATAAAGCAAAGCTTACAGCAGAAAGCATAGCGATTACACTAAGTTTAGTGATTGACTTCTTATTTTGTTTTTCCATAAATACCATTCCTTAAATTTATTAAAAATAAAAACACCTGCAAAATCATCTGCAGGTGTAAAATACAAAAAAGTATTTTATCTTCTTTCATCCGGACTATACCGTCGGTATGGGAATTTCACCCATTCAGCAAATGCTCGTGGACTTTAACCACCGGTGGAGAATTTCACTCCGCCCTGAAGACAACTAATATATCTTATGAATTTATTATAACATTGTCACTTTTTTTGTCAATAGATTTTTTAGTCGTAACATTGAAATTGCAAAAATCATTAAGATAGGGAATACGGCGCCAAATCCAAGTCCTGATTTTAATGCATTTCCCGTGTTTATATCTTGCGAAAGTTTAATTGTCATAAAACTTATAAACCATGGACCTATTGTACATCCTGTGTCACCTGAAAGGGCAAGAATGCTGTACATTGAGCCGCCACCCTTTGGGAATAGTCTTGCAGCAAGGCTCAATGTTGCAGGCCACATGATGCTGACAGTTATACCTGTAAAGGCACATATAAGCAATGAAATTACATTATTATCTATGATTGATGTTCCTAAATAACATAATCCGCAAAGTCCTGCTGAAATGCAAAGTGCAACCTTGAGATTGATTCTTTCTCCTACAAAACCAAATATCATTCTGCCCGTTCCCATTAGAACTGCGAAAAGACAAGGACCTAATAAATCTCCAGTTATTTTGCTGACTTTTAGTCCAGTTTCTGCAAAATATGATGACCATTGTGACATTCCTATTTCAGATGCACCAGCACAAATCATTATCATAATGCAAAGGATAAACTGTTTTGAAAATAAAAGTTTAATGAAGGGAGTTTTTTCTTCTTTAGTGAGATTTGGTTGGATAGGCACACTAATAAAGTTAATAGTATTAATAAACGGAATAATTGACCATATTGCTGGTGCAATATACCATAAATCATTTCCAAATATCTTTATCATTATTGTTGTTAATAAAACAACAGTAACCTGTCCCCAACAATAGAATGAGTGTAGAAGGCTCATTTCTGCAGTTTTCTTTTCACCCGGTATAGCTTCAATAATTGGACTAATGATAACTTCTGTAATACCACTACCTATTGCAGAAAGGACTATTGAAATAACTATTCCTAAATACTCATTTCTCATAATATTTGGAAGAATACCAAGACAAGCAAGTCCAATGAATGCAATTCCCTGGGAAACAACAGCAAGTTTTTTGTAGCCGACGATGTCTGCAAACTTTATAGAAAGTGTGTCCACAATAAGTTGTGTGGCAAAATTTATTGTAATTAACAATGCAAGTTTATCAAGTGAAATGTCAAATTTATCGCTGAATATAACGAAAAGAAGGGGAGCGATATTATTGATTATTCCCTGTACAATGTATCCTGTGTAGCATGCAATTTTAGTTCCGGTAAAAGTTCTGTTTTTCATTATACTCGTGTAATTATAATCTCAACATTTCCTGATACAGTGAAATCACCGTAATTTGCAGGGATGAAAAGACTATCTCCTTTTTTTATCTCAATATTATCAATTTCACCTTTACCATCTGTAACTAAAACTGAAACAAATGATTTATTATCAGCGATTGATATAAATCTGTTTGTAACTGATACTTTTTCAACATTAAACAAATCACATTTTGTGAGTATCTGAGAACTATATCCTTTTTCTACAATCAATTTGCCCTCAGGATTTGTTGAGCGAGTAGGAGGGGTGCATTTTGTAACATCTATTGCTTTTTCAACATGTAATTCTCTTGGTTTACCATCTGCACCAAGTCTACCGTAATCATATACACGATATGTAGTATTTGAATTCTGTTGAATTTCTGCAAGTAAGATTCCCTTACCGATAGCGTGAAGTGTACCTGCTTCAATAAAGAATAAATCACCCTTTTTAACTTTAACTTTATTAACAGTTTCAAGGAAGGTGTTATCCGCAATTCTTTCTTTGAATTCATCACTACTGATTTCTCTGTTAAAACCGTAAATCAACTCTGAATTATCATCGCAGTCAAGAATATACCAGCATTCTGTTTTACCATATTCATTTTCAACTCTCATAGCATATTCATTGTCCGGATGCACTTGAACAGATAAATCGTTTTTAGCATCAATGAGTTTAATAAGTATGGGAAAATATTCAAATTTTTTTCCGTTTTCTCCAAGAGAATCTGGATTTTCTTTTACAAATTCAGTAAGAGTTTTACCTTCATATTTACCGTTTGAAATTGTGTTTTCTCCATCTTTGTGGCATGAAAGCATCCAACCTTCAGCAAGTTTGTCAAGATTTGATTCAAAACCATATTCATCACGGAGTTTTGTGCCTCCCCAAAGATAGTCTTTAAAAACAGGATTCAACTTTAAAATATACATAAACTTTTTCTCCTTATTTGTTTTCAATTTATTCTAACATATAGATTTTGTGTTTTCAATAAGATGATTGATAAAACATTTTTAATGTGGTACAATTAATTCAGTTGAATTTTCATGGTAATTTTATAATAATTGCAACGATATATTGTTAAATTATTCAAAATTGATTAAATTTTTACTGGTAATTTGAATAAAATGCAGTTTTTTAATTATTCACTTGCAAAACACACACTAATAGTATATAATATATCGAATTTTGATTTGGAGGATTTTCTATGCTTTATAATAAGATGAGTAAAGAAGAACTTGTGTCACTTAAAGGTGAACTTGAAAAGAAATATGAGGAAGTAAAGTCACTCGGACTTTCACTTGATATGTCACGTGGTAAACCAAGTGCAGACCAGCTTGATTTAACAAAGGATATGCTCAATGTTATGTCAACTGTTGAAGACTGTAAAGCAGAAAATGGTTTTGACTGCAGAAATTACGGTGTTCTCGATGGTATTCCTGAGTGTAAAAAGTTTTTTGCTGACATTCTTGATGTTGATACAAAGAATATTATTATCGGAGGTGCATCAAGCCTTAATCTTATGTATGACTATCTTAACCAGTGTATGTTCTTGGGCGTTGCTGGTTGTGAACCATGGAGTAAACAGGGCAAAGTTAAGTTTATCTGTAACACACCAGGTTATGACAGACACTTTACAATTACAGAATTTTTTGGAATTGAAATGATTTCAGTTGAAATGGATGAATTTGGTCCTGATGTTGAAAAGATTGCTGAACTTGTTAAAGACCCAATGGTTAAGGGTATGTTCTGCGTACCAAAGTATTCAAATCCAAATGGTGTAACTTATACTGATGAAAGAGTTAAGGCTCTTGCTGCTTTAAAACCTGCTGCAAAAGATTTCAGAGTTATCTGGGATAATGCCTACATTATTCACGAATTGACAGATACTCCTGATGTTCTTATGAACATTTTTGAAGCATGTAAAGAATTTGGCACAGAAGACAATTTTATTGAATTTACATCAACATCAAAGATTTCATTCCCAGGTGCAGGTGTTTCTGCAATTGCTGCATCTGATAACAATATTGCTGAAATTAAGAAAAGACTTAATTTCCAGACAATCAGCTATGATAAATTGAATCAGCTTCGTCATGTCAAGTTTTTCAAGAATGCAGATGGTGTTAAAGCTCATATGGATAAACATGCAGCAATTATGGCACCAAAATTTAACCTAGTTCTTGATGTGCTTGAAGAAGAAATTGCACCACTCGGCATTGGTGAATGGGTAAAAGTTAAGGGTGGCTATTTCATCAGCTACAATACGGTTGGTAGTAGCGCAAAGAGAATTGGTGAACTTTGCAAAGAGGCAGGTCTCATTCTTACAACAGTTGGTGCAACATATCCTTATGGTATTGACCCAGCAGATAAGAATATTAGAATTGCGCCATCTTTCCCGCCAGTTGATGATTTGAGAAAAGCAATGGAAGTATTCTGTCTTTGTGCAAAACTTGCCGCAGTTGAAGCATTAGTATAAAAGGAGTCTTTATTATGTCGAGAGTTACGGAAAAAGAAAATAATTTTGTTTCTGCCGTGATTGTTTCGGCAGGTAACTCAACTCGAATGGGTGGTATTAACAAGCAGTTTCTTGAAATAAGAGGAATCCCTGTACTTGTTCATACACTATCTGTGTTTGATAAAGCAGATTGTATTGACGAAATAGTTGTTGTCACCCGTGAAAGCGATATTGAAGATGTTAAATCTTTGATTGCTTTATATGATTTGAAAAAAGTATCAAAAATTGTTAAAGGTGGAGAAACTCGTCAAATAAGCGTTTTAAATGGCGTAGTTTCAACATCTGATAATTCAAAGTTTGTTGCAATACATGACGGCGCAAGACCTCTTGTAACGGAAAGTGTAATCAATAATACACTTGAACAAGCAATTATATTTGGTGCAGCTGCAACAGGTGTTAAAGTGAAAGATACTGTCAAGCAAGTTAATGATGATAGTGATATTGTTGCTACACCGGACAGAACATATTTAAGATTTATTCAAACACCACAAATATTTGATAAATCATTATATTTGGATGCAGTAAAAACAGTTGAAAATAGCAAAGATTTTACTGATGATTGTATGTTAATAGAAGCATACGGTAAAAAAGTTAAATTTGTTGATGGAGATTATGAAAATATTAAGATTACAACACCAGAAGATGTTGAACTTGCTGAAAGTTATCTTAAAAGAAGGGGAGAATGAATGTGTTAAGAATAGGCCATGGATATGATGTCCATAAACTTGTAGAAGGTAGAAAACTTATTCTCGGTGGCGTTGAAATTGAGAATAATGGCATAGGCCTTTTAGGTCATTCAGATGCGGATGTGCTTTTGCACGCAATTTCCGACTCTCTCCTCGGTGCATGTGCATTAGGTGATATTGGTAAGCATTTTCCAGATACGGATTCAACTTTTAAAGATGCGGATAGCCTTGTTCTCTTGAAGAAAGTTGTTGAACTAATTAAACTTAAAGGATTTAAGGTTAATAATATTGATGCAACAGTTATAGCACAAGCACCAAAGCTTGCACCTTTTATTGATAAGATGAGAGAGAACATCGCAGTAGCTCTCGGTGTTAGTGTTGATTATGTTTCTGTTAAGGCAACAACAGAAGAAAAACTTGGCTTTACAGGTGCTAAAGAGGGAATTTCTGCACATTGTGTTTGTCTTGTTGAAGATAAAAAGATTAAATTCATATAATGAAAGGTCCGTTTCAAACGGACCTTTTTTATCATTTATAATTCTTTTTCATAGAATACAATGAGGTGTTTTTATGAAAAGAGTAAAAATAAAATTTTCCTCCGTGACACATGCTATGAATGCAAAGGATATTATTCAAAAAAACGGTGGACGAGTTTCAATTGGAAAGAATACTAACCCAGGAATGAATGAAGGTTGTGGATATTTTCTAATAGTTATCGGTGAAGCAGAAAAAATAATGAAAATTCTAAAAATCAACAGTATAAAGATTGTTGGGTATGATTATATATGATTTATCTTGATAATAGTGCGACCTCATTTCCAAAACCGAAATGTGTAATTGATGCAGTTAACGAATCAATGATGATGTACGGTAATTATGGCAGAAGTAGTTATGAAATGGCGCTTAAAACAACAGAAAAAGTATATAACTGTAGAAAAAAGGTTGCTAGATTTTTTAATGCTTCTACGGAAAGAGTTATTTTCACAAATAACTGTACAATGGCACTTAATATGGCTATAAAGGGTATTGCGTTTAACGGTTGTCATTTTGTTATTTCTGATTTAGAGCATAATGCAGTTCTACGACCGTTAGAGGCCTTGAAAAAATGTGGAATTTGCGATTATAGTATTGCGAAGGTTGAACGTGATGTTTATAAAACCATTCAAAATTTTGAAAGAGAAATAAAGAAGAATACTGTTGCGATTATTTGTACTGGTGCATCAAATGTTTTTGGCATCATTCCACCATATAGATATATTGGTAGTCTTGCACATCGTTATAACTTGAAATTAATCCTAGATGCTTCACAGATTGCTGGAGTTCGTAAAATTGATTTAAAGAAAGATAATATTGATATACTTTGTTGTGCTGGTCATAAAGGATTATATGGACCAACAGGTATAGGCGTGTTTGTTTTGAACGATGATATCAATTTGAATACGATTGTTGAGGGAGGCACAGGCAGTAATTCATTAAGTGCAACACAACCAGAATTATTACCTGATAGATTTGAGAGTGGAACGCCAAATATATCCGGCATTATTGGATTATCATCGGCAATGGATTTTATTGAAGAAAAAGGTGTAGATAAGATATATAATCACGAAATTTCACTGATTAAATATCTTCAGAAAAATATTGAGTTTAGTAATGATATAATAGTTTATACAAATTTTTTCGATAAAGGTATAAGGAGAGTTCCTGTTTTTTCTTTTAACGTCGTTAACAAGCCTAGTGAAGAAGTTGCAGCACTTTTATCAAAAGACTCTATTTGTGTTAGAGCAGGGCTTCATTGTGCTCCATTAGCACATAAAAAATACAATACTGATAAAATAGGCGTAGTTCGTGTTTCTCCGTCAATATTTACTAAAAAAATTCAAATAGATTTTACAATAAATTCATTATTTAAAATTGCAAAATGAAATTACTTGTGATACAATATATTGTGAATATGTATATCCGAATGAATCAATCTTTGATAATTGGGTTTTTTACAATATATTGTATTTTTATGTGAAAAGAGTGAGAGGTATATGTTTGAAAATTTTAGTGAATATTTTGAACAGATAAAAAGAGCAATTCTTTCATTTAATACGATTGGTGATTTGCTTGATATTTTATTGGTCGCATTTGTTATCTATAGTGGTATTAAGTTAATACGAGAAACAAGAGCTATTCAGTTGGCTAAAGGTGTTATTTTACTTGCTGTTGTTTATTTCTTTGTTTCGCTTTTTAATATGGAAACTAGTAAATATATATTGAGTCTTGTCTTTGGCAATTTGTTGATTATTCTTGTTATTATATTCTCTCCTGAAATTAGACATGCTCTTGAAAGCGTTGGAAGAAGTTCTGTGTCAAATATTAGTTTACTAAACTTCAAAAAACGTGATGAACAGGAGCAAGAAGAAATTATAAAATCATCAATCAATGCTGTATGTAAAGCTTGTGTTGATATGAGTGACAAAAATATTGGTGCATTAATTGTATTTGAAAAAGAGACAAAACTAGGAGAAATTGCTAAAACAGGCACGATAATTGATGCGGTTGTTACAACTGAAATGATTTCAAATATTTTCTTTCCTAAAGCTCCAATGCATGATGGTGCTGTAATAATTAAAGATGGAAGAGTTTTATGTGCAGGTTGCATTCTTCCACTGACAAGTCATCATGGTATTAGTAGTGACCTTGGAACAAGACATAGAGCAGCAATAGGTATGAGCGAGTCAAGTGATGCGGTTGTTGTCATTGTTTCTGAAGAAACAGGTGCAATTTCCTTTGCTAAACGTGGTGTTCTTAAAAGGGATATTTCTGTAGGTGATTTGCGTGAGTTCCTTTCCAAGGAGTTTATTAAACCTGTTAATAAGGATAACAAGATAATCAAGAGAAAAAATAGAGGTAATAAGAATGAATAAGAAAAGTAAAAAGAATACAAAATATACATTATCCTCTTTATTAGCTAATAATAGATTTCTTTTGGTTATATCAATGATTATTTCTTGTGTTTTATGGATTTGGGTTGCTATCGAGCAAAGTCCGGAAGTACAAAGAGTAATTAATGATGTTCCTGTTTCTATAATATATGAGAATAGTGTTCCGGAAAAACTTGGTTTACAGATATTTGGAAAATCGGACTTTACTATTGATATAACAGTAACTGGTAAAAAATACATAGTGTCGTCATTAAAGCCTGAAGATTTTTCAGTAATCGCAAATACTAATAATGCAGATAGTAGTGGTGAAAAAATATTGAAAATCACCGCTAAAGCGAAAGAAGAAAACTCAGATTTCTATATATCATCATACTCTGATAGTGAAATTGAAGTATTTTTTGATAGATTTAAGGAAGTTGAGATTCCTATTAATGTCAATGTTGAGACTTCGTTAACTGACGTTGTTCCAGAAAACCATAAAATCGGAGATGCAGTATCCTCTGTTAATACGTTGACTGTAAGTGGTCCGACTACAGTTGTTAATCAGATTGATTCTTTAAATGCCAATATAATTATTGATGATGTTTTAACAAAAACTACAACCAAACAAGCCAATATTGTAGCTTTATCAAAGGACAATACTGTTGTTGATACATCATTAGTTGATTTTAGTGAGAATAACATAACAGTAACGTTACCGGTTTTAAAAATTGTTACTTTACCAACAATTGTTGAATTTAAAAATATCCCATCATATTATGCAAATCATCCTATTTCATATAAGATTTATCCATCTTCAGTAACAGCTGCAGTACCTGTTGATTTGGTTGATTCAACAAAAGCATATGTTGTTGATACGATTGATTTTTCCGATATTTATAATAAGAAAAATACTTACGTGATTAATTCAAAAGAATCACAATCAATTGAATTTTTGGATGAAAACATATCTTCTTTTTCAGTAACTATTGATGCGTCAGCTATGTCATCAAAAACAATAACAATTCCAAAAGAAAATATTAGCATAAAAAATGATATTTCCACAATGAATGTTAGTTTAAATATTGATTCAGGCAAAATAGTTACAATTGTTGGTTCAGAGGATGTCCTTTCATCTATTACGGGTAATGATTTTTATATAATTGTTGATACCTCAGAACAGGATATAACCATTAACACTAAAACATTAAAAGGTAAGGTGTCTTCGCCCTCAAATAAACAGTGTTGGTCCGTTGGTGATTGTGATATAAAAGTTTCAATTAGTGAACAATAATTAAAGGAGTGACAGATGATGAAAAAAACTGCAATTGTATTTATTCTTTTAGCCATATGTCTGTCACTTGCTTTTTCGTTTTTAAATATTTCATCATTTGAAAGTTTAATGCGCCCCCCTAAACTAAGTGGTGAAAACCGTTTGCTTCAACAGGCATTTGAAAAAACAGTATCAAATAGCGATGGAATTGTGATGAAAAATCCTCTTAGCGGTGAGTATACATCAACATATTTGTTTTTTGATATTAATAATGATGGACAAGAAGAAGCTTTTGTTTTTTATTCGGATTTATCCGAAGGCAATTTAGCATGTGTGAGTGTATTTAAAAATATAAATAACAACTGGTCGTTTGTGTCAAAAATCAAATGTCAAAGTGAAGAAATCTATGAAGTGAATTTTGCTGATATTAATGGTGATGAAACATACGAGATTTTATTAAGCAATAAAATTACAGAAGATATGCAAACTGTTAATATAACAGAGTATAGTACTTTGGGAAATAAGGTTCTTTCGGTATATAGTTTTGGTGATGCATCAACTACACTGTTAATGACAGAAATGTACTCTAACTTGCATATTGGTGATTTAAATAATGATGATGCTGATGATTTAATTTTACTTAACATAAATCTTTCTGACCGAGAAAAGAAGACAATAAGTAGAATATTAAGCTATAATGAAGACTATTCTGTTAAACAAGATAAAAGTGTTTTTTTGACTGGTATGTTAGAAGTTTATAATATTATAACAGATACTTTTGTTAGTGAAGAAATTGAGCATACCAGAATTTATGTTGATGGTGCTATTAGTGAACGTGGAGTTATTACTGAAGTCGTAGATATTTCTCATGAAAATTTTGAAATAACTTTACCCCTTTATGAGAATAATCAGTCTAATCAGCCGGTTACCTTAAGGGATTCTAAAAGCCTTTCAATGGATTTTGACGGGGATAACATTATAGAAATACCTACTTTTTCTGTTTTCCCATATGCTGAACATATTTCAAAGGGTACAAACGAGAGAGTGCCTTTTAATATTACTGTATGGAATGAGTTGGATGGCAACAATCTTTTTGTTGATAAAAAATGTGTTCATAATAATTCTTACAGATATTTTTTGATTATTGATGATAATTGGATGGAAAGAATTTCTTTAGTTTATGATTCAAACAATCAAACGATGACTTTTTATTATGTTGAACAAAATGGTGGTTTTGGAAAAGAGATTTTTTCCATAAGAACTTTTTCTTCACCTGAATGGTCAAAAAATGATTCAGATTATTCGCAATTAGCTGATACTTCTTCATACGTCTATGCAGTCAAATTTAATGATGATGAGAAAACAAAGTATGATGATTATATTAAACAGAATTTTCATGTGTATAATTAGGAGATAATAATATGAAATATGTACTTATAGCTGAGGATGAATCATCAATCAGAGATTTTGTTGTTATTAATCTTAAACGCAATGGATATGAGGTAATAGAAGCAACAAATGGTGACGAAGCAATAAAATTGTTTGATGAAAACAGTGATAAGATTGACATTGTCATTTTAGATATTATGATGCCATACGTTGATGGATTAGAGGTATGTAAATATATACGCGAAAAAAGCAAACGAATCGGCATTATCATGTTGACAGCAAGAACACAAGAAATGGATAAGGTAACTGGTTTGATGGTTGGTGCTGATGATTATGTTACAAAACCTTTTTCTCCATCTGAGCTTATGGCAAGAATAGATGCTGTTTATAGACGTGTTTCACTAACAATAGGAAATGCTAATGAAAAGAATAATACTAATGTACTTTCTTTAAATGAGTTTGTTCTTGATTTAAGAAGCCATACACTAACAAAAAATGGAGTTAATATTGATTTAACACAAATGGAGTTTCAAATTGTTGAATATTTTTTCACTAACCCTAATGTGGCCCTTGACAGAAATGATATTTTGAAGTTTGTATGGGGCGATTCTTATTTTGGTGATGAAAAAGTAGTTAATGTTAATATTCATCGTCTAAGAAATAAAGTTGAGGATGAACCATCACAGCCTAAACATTTGATAACTGTTTGGGGTATGGGATATAAGTGGGTAGTATAAAATTTGTTTGGTAGGTGACATTGTACAATGAAAAACAGTATAATAAAGCGTTGGGCAATGTCTGTTTTAGCAAGCACAATTTCTGTTATAGTAGTTGTTGGTGTTTTAACTGGTGCTATGCTAAAGAAACAATACTACGATTCAGTTAGTATGACACTCAATTCCCGCGCAACATCTCTTGTTATGACATATTTTAATTCTTCAACACCGGTAGATAGTGAGAGTTTTAATGTAATGGCAAAACGCTTCGTAGATAGTTTTTCCGATAAAAATGTAATGGAAGTTTGGGTCATTGATAAGAATGGTGCTATAGTAGTTTCTTCAACTGGATTTTCTGTTGAGAATGAAGTTTTTCCTGATTTTGATTATGCTAAATCTTCCTCAACTGGTAAGGCTGAATGGGTCGGAAGGATGAATAATGGTGAAAAAATTATGGCATTGTCATACATTATCCCTGACGGTGAACAATCCATTTCCGGTGCAATTAGGTATATAATTTCTCTTGATGATATTGACAAACAAATACTAATTATTTGGTTTATTATAGCAATGATTATTATTTTGATTATTGCCATTGTTGTTATATCGGGCACATTCTTTATTAATTCAATTATTAATCCTGTTAGAAAGATTAATGAAACTGCTTCAAAAATTGCAAAGGGCGATTTCAATGTTTCAATTGAAAAACATAAGTATGATGATGAAATCGGTCAGCTATGTGAGACAATAAATAATATGGCTTTTGAAATTGGTGAAGCCGAAAGAATGAAAAATGAATTTATATCAACTGTTTCACATGAGTTGCGTACTCCTTTGACAGCTATAAAAGGTTGGGGAGAAACAATCAAAGAATCTCAAAATGATGATGTTCTTCTTAATAAGGGGTTAGATGTTATTGTTAATGAATCAGAGCGTTTATCGGATATGGTTGAGGATTTGTTGGATTTCTCTCGAATGGAAAGTGGTAAATTATCACTTAAGTCTTCACAGATAGATGTCGTTAAAGAACTTTCAGAGGTTCTTGAAGTTTTTGTGAGTCGTTCGGAAAGAGAAGGAATTTTGTTACAAACCTACATTCCTAAAAACGGTATAATAATTTATGGTGATAAAAATAGATTAAAACAGTCTTTTGTAAATATTATTGATAATAGTTTTAAATACACAAAAAAAGGTGGTACTGTTAAGGTATCATTAATCGCTGAAAATAAAAATGTAAAAATAGTAATATCTGATGATGGATGCGGAATATCAAAAAATGACCTTCCAAGAGTCAGAGAAAAATTTTACAAAGCAAATAATAGTGTTCGTGGCAGTGGAATAGGACTTGCTGTTACTGATGAAATAATTAAACTGCATAATGGTAATATGCAAATTGATAGTGAACTTGGTAAGGGAACAACTGTAACGATTTTCCTTCCAAGAAGAAAATAAGGAGTAATATATTTTGAGTAGTACAAAACATAAAACATCAATCGGTGGACAAGCGTTAATTGAAGGAATAATGATGAGAGGACCAAAAGGTTCAGCTATGTCAGTGCGTCTCCCTGATGGGACTATTGATACTGAAGTTGAAGAGTATATTCCAATTGGAAAAAAACATAAGATGTTAAGATTACCAATTGTACGTGGTGTGGTTGGTTTTGCTGAATCAATGATAACGGGATACAAATACCTTATGAAATCAGCAGATAAAGCCTTAACAGAGGAAGAAAAGGAAGAAGATATGTCTAAACTCGATAAATGGCTTTCAGAACATTTAAGCGAAAAAATGACATCCATTGTTACAACTGTGGCATCTGTTTTAGGTGTTTTAATTGCTATGTTTATTTTCCTTTATATTCCAATTGAAGCTGTTGATTTACTTGATAAATATATTTTAACTTCAGTTGATATTTCAAAATATCATTCATTATTAGAAGGAATCCTGAGAATAATTATTTTTATCTTATACATGGTTGCAGTATCACGAATGTCGATGATTAGAAGAGTCTTTATGTATCATGGTGCTGAACATAAAACTATTTTCTGCTATGAAAATGGACTTGAATTAACAGTAGAAAACGTAAGAAAAATGTCACGTTTACATCCAAGATGTGGCACAGCATTTATGTTTGTAATGTTATTTTTGAGTATGATTATTTCGTTTTCATTAGTTCTTATATTCCCTGGATTGGCATCAATCAACAAGATTCTTTGGATGATAATTAAAATAGCTATTTTGCCAATTATTATGGGTATTGGATATGAATTTATAAAATTTGCAGGTAAACATGATAATTTCATTGTGAAAATTCTATCTTATCCTGGTCTTTTAATGCAGAAAATCACAACTGTTGAGCCTACAGATGATATAATTGAAGTTGCTATTGAATCAATGAAGGCTGTTATAACTGATAATCCTGAGGATGATATGATTAAATGACATTAAATGAATTGTTTACATATTGTAGCAATCAACTATCCTTTGGTGATTGTGGCAATTTTGAAACTCAGTGCATTTTTGAAGATGTACTAAACATAAAAAAAGAAAAATTATATTGCAACGATATGCTAGCTTCAGAAAATGAAATTCAAATTATTGATAATATTATAAAAAGAAGAAAAGCAGGGGAGCCGTTACAATATATTTTGGGCAACTGGGATTTTTATGATTTGACTTTTTCAGTTGGTAAAGGTGTTTTGATACCTAGACCTGAAACTGAACTTTTGGTTGACTTTGCTTTAACTAATCTTAAAGGTGTTGTTAATCCTGTTGTTTATGATTTGTGTGCCGGTACAGGTTGTATCGGTCTCACAATTGCAAAACATCTTCCAAATGCTAAAGTTTTTTTATTAGAAAAAGAACAAGAAGCATTTGATTATTTGAATAAAAATGCTCAAAATTGTAAGCTTGATAACGTTAAACTGTTGAATGATGATTTATTTACAATTGATTTAGATGAATTACCCATGGCAGATATAATAATCTCTAATCCTCCATATATTCCATCATCGGAAATATGTGATTTACAGAAAGAAGTTTTATACGAGCCTATTTCCGCCTTAGATGGTGGTACAGATGGATTGGATTTTTATAGATGCCTTGCTTCAAAGTGGGTTAGTAATGTAAAAGAAAATGGTTTAATGGCTTTTGAGTGTGGAGATGGTCAAACTCAAGATATAATCAATATTTTTGATGGACTATATAAAGACAAAAATATAATTTTTGATTTTAATAATATTGACAGAATTGTCACATTTAGAATATAATAATATTTTAGAGAAAGATTGGATTATTTATGATTATAGACTTGATAAGAGGTGGAGAGCCTCTCGAACTTATTATAACATTCTTTTCAAGGCTTTTTGTAATCTTTTGCACAATGCCTATCCATGAATATGCTCACGCATTAATAGCTACAAAACTAGGTGATAACACACCTAAATATAATGGTCGATTAACACTGAATCCTATGGCTCATATTTCACCTTTGGGTGCTATTATGATTTTTCTTTGTGGATTTGGCTATGCGAAACCAGTTAATGTTAATCCACGAAATTTTAAAGACCCTAAAAAAGGTATGGCTCTTACTGCTATCGCTGGTCCAATTTCAAATTTAATTATGGGCTTTGTTGCTATTTTTGTTTCTACGGCATTTGCAAGAATTTATTATAATAATCCGACAACAATTTTTCTTGCAATATATTATTTCTTATATTTTGCTGGTGTTGTAAATGTAAATTTGGCAGTTTTTAATCTTTTGCCTATACCACCATTGGATGGCTCAAGAATTTTACAATTGCTTATTCCTGCAAAATACTATTTCAAATTTATGCAATATGAAAGGTATATTGTAATCATCGTATTTGTGTTAATTTTTAGTGGTGTTCTATCTGGACCACTTTCATATATTTCAGGTTTAATTATTGGACTTTTTACCAATATTGCAAATCTACCGTTTATTTTAATTTAAGGACAGTTTATGGAGAAAATATCGTATAAATTAGATGTGTTTGAAGGTCCAATGGATTTGCTTTTGCATCTTATTTCAAAACATAAATTGAATATTAACGATATTCCAATTATTACTTTGGTTGAGCAATATGTTGATTATGTTCGTCAAATGCAAGAGGAAGATATGTATGTTGCATCTGAATTCCTTGAGATGGCAGCACGATTGGTGTATTTAAAATCTGTTTCACTTTTACCAGTTTATAATGAAGCAGAAGAGCTTAAACAAGAACTTCAAGGCGAATTAATTGAGTATCGGGATATGAAATTGATGGCTGAAAAACTTGCCGAAAATACAGACGGTTTTTCAACATTTATAAGAAATATGGAAAAAATTGAAGTTGACCAAACATATCAAAGACTTCATGAACCTGATGAACTTTTTAATGCATATGTTTCTGCAACTGGCAAGAAGATGAGATTATTGCCACCACCAATTGAAGCATTTCGCGAAATTGTCGTAAAAAAAGTTGTATCTGTTGGCTCAAAAATTTCGGGAATATTTAAAAAACTGTCACAAAAAGGAAAAAAGACACGATGGAAATCACTTTTTGATGATGCAGAGTCTCGTTCAGACATGGTTGCAACTTTTTTAGCTATTCTTGAACTTACCAAATCAAAAAAAGTTAAAGTAACAGGTGGTGGTGAGGAAACTCAAATTGAGTTGATTGATTCTGATTTTACAAATATTAGTGAGGAGTGGAATTGATGAAAGCAAGTAAATTGCAAGCGGCAGTTGAAGCAATACTTTTTGCGTCCGGTGAGCCCATTGAACTTGAAAGAATCGCAGAAGCTCTTGAAATAGAACCTGATGTATGTGAACAAATTATTTTAAACTTATCTGCTAAACTTGATGAAACAAATAGTGGAATTTGTGTTCTTAAACTTGATAATATGTATCAGTTATCATCTCGTACAGAATATGCTGAGATTATAAGAGATGTTTTGGAGTTACGTAAAAATACACCATTATCTTCTGCTGCATTTGAAGTTTTGGCAGTTATTGCATATAACCAACCTGTTACTAAATCTTTTGTTGAACAGATTCGCGGAGTAGATTGTAGTGGTGTAATTTCTACTCTTTGTCAGAAAAAACTTATAGAAGAAAAAGGAAGACTTGACCTTCCTGGCAGACCACTCGTTTATGGCACAACACCTGACTTTTTACGTTGTTTCTCAATTTCATCACTTGATGAGTTGCCTGAACTTCCTGAAAAAGAGATAGTGGTTGCAGATAATACGGATGAATCCATAATCAAAGAAGAAATAGAGAATTAAAATGGTTATCATACTTGAATAAGGAGGTGTTTTTATGACTGGATTATTCATTTTCATTGGTATAATTGCATTTTTTGTTTTAATTCTTAGTTTTAGAATTACAATTAATGCAGAGTATTTTGAAGAGTTTAAACTAAATATTTCATGGTTGTTTATTAAGATTCCAATTTTTCCTGCGAAGAAGAGTGACAAGCCTAAAAAGGAAAAAGTGAAAAAAGAAAAGCAACCAAAAGAAGAAAAGAAAGAGCCAACACTAGAGTCAGAAGAAACACCGACTGAAAAGCAAGAAAATATCTTTGTAAAATTCTATAACAATCAAGGCTTTGATGGAGTTGTGCAGTTAATTAATAATGCTGTTAGTTCACTTGAAAAGATGTTTGGTTCTTTTAAAAAGCACATTGTAATTCGTGAATTATATTTATTTATGACTATTACTGGTGGTTGTGATGCGGCAGAAACTGCTTTGGAATATGGAAGAATGTGCCAAAAGATTTTTCCAGCATTATCATACATATGCACTCAGTTGCCAGTGAAAAAATACGATTGTGAAATTGAACCTGATTTTATTGGTTTAAAAAACAGTGCAGAGTTTGCTTTATCAATACATATTAGACCTATTTTCTTTTTGAATGCCATTATTGTGTTGGTGTTTAGACTATTATTTAAAGTTGTACTAAAATTCCTTTTAGGAATTAAAAATAAATCAAATAAAAATATAAATCAAAATGAAGGTGGTGCAAATGATGAAAGATAAATCATCAGCAGCAGGAATTCTTGAATCAACAATAGAAAAAGTAAAGGACTTAGTTAATGTAAGTACAATTATTGGCGAACCAATGAAGGTTGAAGGTGGAGTAACAATTATTCCAGTTTCAAAAGTTACTTATGGTTTTGCATCAGGTGGTTCAGATTTCCCATCAAAGAATAATAAAGACATTTTTGGCGGTGGTGGTGGTGCAGGTGTTACCATTCTTCCTGTAGCATTTTTAATTGTTGATGCTTATGGTAATGTTGATATCAAACACATTACTGCATTTGATAATGTTGCAGAAAGAGCAGTAAGCCTTGTTCCAGAAATGTTTGACAAAGTTACAAATGTTATTAACAAAACAAAGATGGAAAAAGTATTTAATAATGCAGTAAACAGCGTTAATGACGAAGTTGTTCCTGTTTCTGCAGAAGAAAATGTATAATTAAACAAAAATTATTAAATCAACGTTGAGAGAGTTCTTTCTCTCAACGATGATTTTGTATATTTAAGATATTTTATTTAGGTGAAAATATGGCAGATAATTCAGTCAGACTTCAGAAATATTTATCTGAATGTGGTGTTGCATCCAGAAGAAAAGCTGAAGAGATGATTGCAGCAGGTAAAGTTAAAGTTAATGGTAAACCTGCTTCAATCGGTGATAAAATTAATCCTAAACACGACACAATTGTTGTCGCAGGAAAGAAGATTAAAAAGAGTAATAAGAAAAACACATATATTATGCTTCATAAACCACGTGGGTTTATTACAACTCTTAATGACGAAATGGGCAGAAAATGTGTTGCTCAGTTAATTGAAGATGTGGGAACACGTGTTTATCCGGTTGGCAGACTTGACCGAGATTCTGAAGGTTTGTTATTGCTTACTGATGATGGTGAATTTGCAAACGCAATGACTCATCCGACAAAGCACGTTCCTAAAACTTATCGTGTTACTATAAGACCAACTATAACTGATGACCAGATTACAGCATTGACAACTGGTATTGAAATTGATGGTAGAATGACTATGCCATCTGAAGTTCGAGTCCTTGAGAAAAAAGAAGGCAGAGTTGTTTTAGAAATTATTATTTATGAAGGACGCAACAGACAGATTCGTAAAATGTGTGAGACATTAGGACTTGAAGTAGCAAGATTAAAAAGAACACAAATTGGTTCAGTTAAACTTGGTATGCTTAAACAAGGCGACTGGCGTCATTTAACTGAAGATGAAGTACACAAACTGACTGTTGCAGCATCTATGAAAGAAAGAAACTAAAGTAATGATTTTTTTTAAACCAATAATTAAACTTGATGATATAAAACAAAATTTCACTGATTTTACATTTATCAATGAGATTACTTATGGTGCATACTTGGGGATTGATGAGGAAGGGAACCAGGTTGGTTCTTGCCTTATGTCCATTGACACATACAAGTGTAATATTGAAATAATTGAATGTGATTATTCTGATAAACTTCTTGTAGAAGGTTTTTTACGTTCTGCACTTAATTATTGTGCAAACAGAAATGCCTATATGGCATATTGTAAAATTCATGAAATATCGGATGTTTTATCTCATCTTGGATTTGAAAATAACGATAACGTTTATAGTGGTGATATCCCAAGTCTATTAAAGGGTAGTTGCTGTAAATAATTCGTTTGGAGTGATATAATGATTAAAAGTATGACGGGCTACGGTAGAGCACAAGCTGTTGTCGGAACAATGAGTATTACAGTTGAAATTAAAAGTGTTAATCACAGATATTTTGAATTCAACTCACGTGTGCCAAGAAGTTATGGATTTCTTGAGGAAAAGTTAAAAACTTATATTGGTTCAAGAGTTTCTCGTGGTAAAGTTGAGTGTTATGTTTCAGTGGAAAATCTTGAGGATGATGATGTTGAGATTTTAGTTAATCACTCATTGGCTGAATCATATCTTAATGCTTTGAAAGAACTTGCTGAAAGAAATCAGCTTAATCTTAGAGATGATTTGGCTATGTCGTCACTTGCAAGATACAACGATGTGTTTGCTGTACATAAAAAAGAAGCAGATGAAGATAAAATATGGAATGCAGTGAAAGAAGTTGTTAGCTCTGCTGTTGATAGATTTATTTTCATGCGTGAAACAGAGGGTAAAAAGCTTAAAGACGATGTTCTTTCGAGAGCTGATTTGATTCTAGAAAAAGTTTCATCTATTGAAAAACGTTCACCTGAAACAGTGAAAGAGTATAATGAAAAATTACTTGCAAGAATTAATGAGTTTTTGTCAGATGTTCAGGTTGATGAACAGAGATTGCTTACTGAATGTGCAATTTTTGCTGATAAAGTTGCAGTTGCTGAAGAAACTGTACGACTCAGAAGTCATATTGACCAGTTAAGACAATTTCTTGAAAGTGATGATGCAGTTGGTAGAAAAACTGACTTTCTTGTTCAGGAAATGAATCGTGAAGCAAACACAATTGGTTCAAAGGCGCAAGATGTTTCAATAGCAAGAAATGTTATTGATATTAAAGCTGAAATTGAAAAAATCAGAGAACAGATTCAAAATATTGAATGAGGTATTTTAATGAAATTAATCAATGTTGGGTTTGGTAATGCAGTTAATGCGGATAGAGTTGTTGCTATTGTTTCAACAGATTCTGCACCAATCAAACGAATTGTTTCGGAAGCAAAAGAGAAGAGAATGCTGATTGATGCAACACAAGGCAGAAAAACACAGGCAGTACTCATTATGGATAGTGACCATGTTGTTTCTACATATCTTAAGGCTGAAACAATTTTGAACAGAATAGAAAACATTGACGAAACAGAGGGGTCAGGTTATGGCGAATAAGGAAGGTATGCTTATCCTTTTTTCAGGACCATCAGGAGTAGGAAAAGATGCTGTTCTTGATATTGTTTTGAATAAAGATAAGAGCTTACAAAAATCTATTTCTTTAACAACAAGAGATATTCGTGAAAATGAAGTTGATGGAAAAGATTACTATTTTATTTCCATGGATGAATTTGAAAATATGATTGCTCAAGGAAAAGTTCTTGAGTTTGCTAAATATGGTTCTAATTTATATGGTACACCAAAAGCTCCTATTGACAAATGGCTTAGTGAAGGAAAAACAGTAATTTTAAAGATTGAAGTTCAAGGTGCAACAAAGATTAAAGAATTGTATCCTGATTCAGTTGCTATTTTTGTTTTACCTCCATCTATGAAAGAATTGGAGAATCGTCTTCGTTCTAGAGGTACTGAAAAAGAGGATGATATTAAGAAAAGATTAGACATTGCTCGAGAAGAAATAAAACGAAGCAAAGACTATGATTTTATTGTAATTAATGATGATTTAGAAAGTGTCTCTAACAATGTTTTGTCCATTGTTAAGTCTCTTGATTTTTCATATAAAAGAATGAACAATTATGTAAGTGAGGTAATAAATAATGTTTAATCCAGATTTAAGAAAAGTACTTGCAAACAACACAAGCCGTTATTCACTTGTAACAGCTGTTGCAAAAAGAGCAAGAGAAATTTCATCAGAAGCTCAGGAAAATGGTGAGATTCTCAATGAAAAACCAGTAAGCATTGCGTTAGATGAAATTATTAATGGTAAATTTGAAGTAGTTGAATCAGAAGAACTTCAAAATTTTTAATTAAAAACTAAATATTATAAATGAGAGGGGGCAGAGTATGAGCAGTTTAACTGTTGCAAAAGTTGCTGTTGAAAATACAGCATATTCTTTTGACATGTTATTTGAGTATTCTGTGCCCGATTTTTTATTTGATGATGTTATTCCAGGTAAAAGAGTTCTTGTTCCTTTTGGAAATTCATCAAAAAAACGTGTTGGTATTGTTTTTAGTAAAGATTCTTGTGCCGGAACAATCAAGAAACTAAAAAAAATAGATTCTGTAATTGATTGTGAACCTTTGCTAACGAGAGAAATGTTAAAAACATCAAATTTCATACATGATATGTGTTTTTGTACATATTTTGATGCTTGTAAGCTATTCTTACCACATGGTTTGCTTTTGTCTGTTAACACATTTTATGCACTTAATCCTGATTTTGACGGTATTTTAGATGAATGCGAATCAAAGGTGTGTGAGTATTTAAAGACAAAAAAGAATTTTGTAAAAAGCGAATTGGTGATATCATCATGTAATCTCAAAAATATCGGTTATCTCGATAAAATGGTTGATAAAGGCATTCTCTTGAAGAATGTTGATGCACAACGTAAAATGAACGATGCTACCATAAAAATGGTAGAACTTGCGATTCAACCCGAAAGTCCGGAAATTGATAAATTGACAAAAAAACAGAGAGAAGTTGTAAGAATACTTTCTGATGTTGGTGTTGTTTCAATTAAAGAACTTTGTTATTTTACTGGTTACTCTTCGGCAGTAATATCTGCTCTTGAGAATAAGAATATTATCAGAACATTTGATGATGAAATCTTTCGTAAACCTTATGATTATGAGGAAGAATTGGATGATTCTACTATTAATCTATCAAATGAACAATTAAAAGCTTATGCCGGTCTTCTCAATCTTTATAATGAAGATAAAGCCAATGGTGCTTTGCTGTATGGTGTTACTGGTAGCGGGAAAACAAAGGTTTATTTAAAACTTATTGATGATGCTTTAAAAACTGATAGGGGAATCATTGTTATGATTCCAGAAATTTCCCTAACACCACAGATGCTTTCACTGTTTTATAGCAGATATGGTGACAAGGTAGCAGTTTTTCATAGTGCACTTTCTCTTGGTCAACGTCTTGATGAATGGAAACGCATAAAAAATGGTGATGCAGAAATTGCAATTGGAACTCGTTCTGCTGTTTTTGCACCTTTTGATGATGTTGGACTCATTATTATTGATGAAGAACAAGAACACACATATAAATCTGAAATGTCGCCAAGATATAACGCAAAAGATGTTGCTCGTTATCGTGTTGGTTGTCACAAGGGATTACTTGTTTTGTCATCTGCTACGCCATCTATTGATACATACACCAAAGCCAAAAACGGAGTATATTCACTCTTTATGCTTCAAAACAGATATGGTAATGCCGTTCTTCCCGAGGTTCAATTAATTGATACCACATATCAAAGTGATATGATTCTTGAAAACATAAGCAAACACCTTGCTGATGAACTTAAAGATAACTATGCAAAAGGTAAACAGTCAATCTTATTACTTAACAGACGTGGTTATAATACTTATGCACATTGTACTGAATGTGGTACGGTTTTAACTTGTCCGAATTGTAGTATTTCACTGACATATCATATTAAAAATGGTAGACTGATGTGTCATTATTGCGGTTATTCTGTGCCATTTTCAAAAAAATGTAGTAATTGTAATACTGAATCAGTAAAATTTACCGGTTCAGGAACTCAAAAATTAGAAGAAGAATTAAGTTTAATTGTGCCGGATGCTAGGATATTGCGTATGGATACTGATACAACCTCTTCACGTTATTCTTTTGAAAAGAATTTCAATTCATTCGGTAAACATGATTATGATATTCTTATTGGAACTCAAATGGTTGCTAAAGGTTTAGATTTTCCGGATGTAACTCTTGTTGGTGTTCTGAATATTGACCAAATGTTATATAACGATGACTATAAAAGTGGTGAACGAGCATTTGACTTAATTACACAAGTTATTGGTCGTAGTGGCAGAGGTGAGTCACCCGGTAAAGCTTATATTCAAACCTCATTTCCTGATAGTGAAATCGTTACAATGGCTAAAGAACAGGATTATGATTCATTTTATAATGTTGAGTTGCCAATACGTAAAGCGATGATATATCCACCGTTCTGTGATTTGTGTGTAATAGGTTTCACATCAGATATTGAAATTGCATCAAAACGAGCAGCAAACGATTTTTTAAATCAGTTAAAAACTGTTCATTCTCAACAATATAAGAATAACGATATTATTGTTCTTGGACCTGTTACCCCTAGGGTTTCAAAGGTTGGTGGCAAATATCATGAACGAATAATTATTAAGTGTAAAAATTCAGTTGAATTTAGGAGAATGATAAGCGAATTACTAAAACAATTTACCAAAGAAAATAAATATGATAATGTCAGCATTTATGCTGATATTAATCCAGAAAGTTTATTATAAGGAGTTCTAAAATGGCTATAAGAAATATAAGAACTGATAATGACCCGATTTTAAGAAAAAAAAGTAGAATTGTTGAAAATTTTGACGAAAAGCTTTGGTTGTTACTTGACGATATGAAGGATACTATGTATCAAGCAGAAGGTGTTGGATTAGCTGCGGTTCAGGTTGGTATTTTAAAAAGAGTAGTTATTGTTGATGTAGGAGACGGCTTAATTGAACTTATTAACCCTGAAATAATTGAGGTTGAGGGAGAACAGTTTGGTGTTGAAGGTTGTCTTTCTTTACCTGGTAAGTCAGGTTATACATTAAGACCGATGGCTGTTAAGGTAAAAGCGCAAAATAGAAATGGTAATTGGTGTGTTTATAAAGGCACTGAATTGAAAGCAAAAGCTTTCTGCCATGAAATTGACCATCTTGATGGTACTTTGTATATTGACAAATTATGTTCTCAGGAAGAAATAGAAAAATACAATAAGGACTGATTTTATGCGTATAATCTTTATGGGTACACCTGAATTCTCTGTACCTTGTTTAGAAGCTCTTATAAATAGTGAAGATGAGGTAGTTGGTGTATTTACACAACCGGATAAACCAAAGGGTAGAGGATATGAATTAACTCCGCCTCCTGTCAAGGTTTGTGCATTAGAGAATGATATTCCTGTTTTTCAACCAAATTCCATGAGAGATGGTACTGCACTAGAAATTATAAATTCACTTAATGCAGATTTAATCATTGTTGTTGCATTTGGTAAGATTCTTCCAAAAGAAATTCTTGAAAGTGTTAAATTTGGATGTATAAATATTCACGCCTCATTACTTCCAAAACTAAGAGGTGCTGCACCAATTCAATGGAGTATTATCAATGGTGAAAAAGAAACAGGTGTTACATCAATGCAGATGGACGTTGGACTTGACACAGGTGATATGCTTTTAAAAAAATCATTAAAAATATCAGATGATATGAATGCAGGAATGCTTCACGATAAACTTTCAATAATTGGTGCCGAAACATTATTAGAAACTGTTATTGAACTTAAAAAGGGTAATTTGAATCCACAAAAACAAAATGATGCACTTTCAAATTATGCTCCAATGTTATCTAAAGAATTATGTCCTATTGATTTTAGCAAACCTGCCGAGGAGGTTCATAATCACATACGCGGTTTATGTCCTTGGCCTGTTGCTACAACTGTCATCTCGGGAAAAAAATTCAAAATTCACTCGTCCCAAGTATTAACAGAGAAGTTTGTTGGTAGATTTGGTGAAATAGTAGATAATAATAACAGACTTGTTTGTATGTGTGGGGATGGAAAAGCAATAGAAATACTTGAAATCCAAGCAGAAGGAAAAAGAAAAACAGATACTGCAAGTTTCTTAAGAGGACATAAAATTGATAAGGGTATTATTATAGGAGAATAAATATGGGTGGATATTTCGATTACTACTATCTTTCAAACTATTACTATATTATTTTAGTTTTACCGATGATAGTGTTATCTATGATTGCATCTGCAAAGGTTAACTCTTCATTTAAAAAGTATTCAAAGGTGTTGTCATCAAGAAGATTAACTGGAGCACAGGCGGCTTTTGAAGTTTTACGTTATTATGGAATAACAAATGTTAAAATTGAGCGGGTTAATGGAAATCTTACTGACCATTTTGACCCAAGAACTAATGTTATAAGATTATCAGATAATGTATATAATTCAATATCGGTTGCTGCAATTGGAGTTGCGTGTCATGAGGCAGGCCATGCTGCACAGTATGCACAGGGTTATGTACCAATAAAAATGAGAAACACAGTTTTGCCTTTGGCAAACCTCGGCTCAAAGTTGGGAATTCCCTTGGCAATTATTGGTTTTTTTCTTGGATTTACTCCTTTAGCTTATGCAGGTGTTATATTTTTCTCATTTGCTGTTTTATTTCAACTTATTACACTTCCGGTTGAATTTAATGCAAGCAAGAGAGCAATTCAAGTTATTGGGGAAACAGATATTCTAAGTGAACAAGAAAAAGATGGTGCAAAAAAAGTATTATCTGCAGCTGCAATGACTTATGTTGCCTCACTAGCAGTTAGTGTTGCGAGTTTGCTACGTTTAATTCTTACAGTTAACAGAAGAAGAAAATAAATTATGGATGATAGATTTTTAGCTTATAAGATTTTAAGTAAAATAGAACGAGATAAAGCATATTCAAACATTACAGTTGATGTTGTCCTCAGTGAAAACGAGGCAACATCGGCTCCTTTTGTGTGTGCACTTGTCTATGGCGTAATTGAAAGAAAAATAACAATTGATTTCTTTCTTTCAGAATTTCTTGCACAGCCAATAAAAAAGCTTAATCCACAAGTTTTGACTATTTTAAGAATGGGCGTTTATCAAATAAAATATATGGATAAGGTGCCTGATTCTGCAGCGGTTAATGAAAGTGTAAAATTATCAAAAAAAGTAAAATGTTCTTTTGCATCGGGTTTGATAAACTCTGTTTTAAGAAAAATTGCTTCAAATGAAATTCAATTACCTAAAACGGATAATAAAATTTATGATTTAAGTATAAAATATTCATGTCCAGAATCGTTAGTTGAGCATTATATTAACGATTATGGTTACATACAAGCAGAGAAAATACTATCATCTTCGCTAGGCTCAGCTCCGTTGTTTGTTCGTGTAAATACTTTGAAAGTTACATCTAAAGAATTGATTTTTCAATTAAAACAAGAAGGTGTGTTAGCAAAACAAGTTGAAAATAATGAAACATCGATAGAGATTATTAATGGTTCTCCCTTTAAATCTGAAAGTTACAAAAAAGGTTATTTTCATGCTCAAGATTTGGCATCACAGACATGTATTGATTACTTGAATCCACAGGAAAATGATGTTGTTTTTGACCTTTGTGCCGCACCTGGAGGAAAATCGTATACAATGGCCGAAAAAATGAATAATAAAGGTAAAATTTATTCATTTGACCTATATGAGCATAAAATTAAACTTATTAATGATGGAGCAAAAAGGCTTGGTATTGATATAATTGATGCACAGATAGGTGATGCGTCTGTTTTTAATCATAAGTTACCAAAGGCTGATAAGGTCCTTTGTGATGTACCTTGTGCAGGTCTGGGTGTAATTAGAAGAAAACCTGAAATCAAGTACAAGGATTTCGCTTTTATTGACAAATTATGTGATTTGCAATATAATATTTTAAATAATTCGTCTCTATATGTAAAAGAAAAAGGTGTGTTAGTTTATTCCACTTGTTCTTTAAGTAAGAAAGAAAATGAAAATATTTGTGAGAGATTTTTGTCTGAACATAGTGATTTTAAATTAGATGAAATGGTGACTTTAATTCCGCACAAAGATTCTGATGGATTTTTCTTTGCAAAATTTATTAAGGAATAGATTTGATGTTAAAAGATTTACGCTCGTTAAATTATAATGAAATGTCAACAGAAATTATTAACCTTGGATTTCCGAAATTCAGGGTTAATCAGATTTTTTCTTGGGTCCATGAGAAGTGTGTTGAATCTTTTGATGAAATGACAAATTTGTCTAAGGAAATGCGTAGTCAATTAGCTGACCATTTTTATATCACTAGACTTAATGTGAATACAAAACTTATTTCAAAACTGGATGATACTGTCAAATATTTGTTTGTTCTTCCAGACGGTGAATATGTTGAAAGTGTTGTCATGAAATATAAATACGGCTATTCTATTTGTATTTCAACACAAGTTGGTTGTAAAATGGGTTGTAAATTTTGTGCATCAGCTATTGGTGGATTTGTTCGTCAACTTTCTGTTGGAGAAATGCTTTCGGAAATTTATACTGCCCAGAACGATTTGAAAATAAAAATAAATCATCTTGTACTCATGGGCACTGGTGAACCTTTGGATAACTATGATAATGTTATAAAAATGATTGAACTAATTTCGGATGAGAAAGGTCAAAATATGAGTATGCGTCATATTTCACTTTCAACTTGTGGGATTGTTCCAAGAATTTATGATTTGGCAGAAAAGAAATATGGACTGACCTTATCAATATCATTACACGCACCAAATAATCGTATTCGTTCAATGTCTATGCCGATTAACAAATCCTATGATATTGATGAGTTATTGAAAGCATGTAGATACTATTCTGAGTATACCGGCAGACGGATTTCATTTGAATATGCGATGATTAAAGACGTTAATGACAGTGATGATTGTGCTTTAGAATTGGCAGATAAATTAAAAGGTATGCTGTGTCATGTCAACTTGATTCCTGTTAATAATGTCAGAGAAACTAGTTACGTTAAAAGTTCTGTTGAAAGACAGAAAAAGTTTATAGATATATTGTCTTCAAGAGGAATAACTGCAACAGTTCGTCGTACGCTCGGCAGTGATATAAATGCTTCTTGTGGTCAACTTAGAGCATCAAAACGCAATAAGTAGGTGATTATAGTGAAAATTGTTGCAAAAACTGATATTGGGTTAACAAGAACCAGTAATCAAGACTCATATGCAGCTGGTGAATTGCCAGGTTCTGTGGCTTGGGCTGTTGTGTGCGATGGTATGGGCGGTACTAATGGTGGTAATCTTGCCAGTTCAACTGCAGTTAAGATTATTTCTGAACGTATATCGTCATCATATCGTCAAGGAATGTCTTTCTCATCTATAAAAAATATGTTTATGTCAGCAATAATTGCTGCTAATGTTTGCGTTTATGATATGAGCAAGGAGAATCCTGAGCTTTCAGGAATGGGTACAACTGTTGTTGTTGCAATTGTTGCTGATGAGAGAGTGTATGTTGCGCATGCAGGTGATTCAAGGGCATATATTTTGGCTTCAGGAAAACTTCATCAGCTTACAAAGGACCATTCTTTTGTTCAGGAAATGGTTGATAGTGGAAAGCTCACTGTTGATGAGGCCCGTGAAGACCCTCGAAAAAATCTTATTACACGTGCACTTGGTGTTTCTGAAGATTTGCAAATTGATTTTTGTGAAGAAGATATATCAGAAAATGATGTTCTTTTGATATGTACTGATGGTTTAACTAATTATGTAGAACCTGATGAGATTTACGAATTAACTGAAGATGGTAAATTTTACGAGTATGCTGAAAGACTTGTCAATCGTGCAAATAACAACGGTGGCGGTGACAATGTTACAGTTGTTACTGTTTCGTATTGATTTTGCTGAAAGGAGTTTTAAGAATGGATAACTTTTGTGGAAAACGTCTTGATGGACGATATGAGATAAGAGAAATTATTGGCGTAGGTGGTATGGCAGTTGTTTATAAAGCCTATGACAATATTGATGATAGAATTGTAGCAATAAAAATCTTAAAAGAAGTGTATCTTTCTAACGAAGAATTTAAGCGCAGATTTAAAAATGAATCCAAGGCAATTGCGGTGCTTTCACACCCTAATATTGTTCGTGTTTATAATGTTAGTTTTGGTGATAGACTTCAATATATTGTTATGGAATATGTTGATGGTATTACTTTAAAGGAATATATTGAACAGCAAGGTGTTATAAATTGGAAAGAAGCAGTGCATTTTGTTGGTCAAATTTTAGCAGCATTGCAGCATGCTCATGACAAAGGGATTGTTCATCAGGACATAAAACCTCAAAATATAATGCTTTTACAAGATGGCACAATTAAAGTAACTGATTTTGGTATTGCTCGTTTCAGTCGTTCAGATGTTAATACAATTTCAGATAAAGCAATTGGCTCTGTTCATTACATTAGTCCCGAACAAGCACGTGGCGAAATGACAGATGAAAAAGCTGATATATATTCTGTAGGTGTTGTTTTGTACGAAATGCTCACAGGACAGTTGCCATTCCAATCAGACAGTGCAGTTTCCGTTGCTTTGATGCAGGTTCAACAAGAACCAGTAAGACCAAGTCAGATTTTCCCATCAATTCCATTAGGTCTTGAACAGATAACTATTCGAGCTATGCAAAAATCACGTCAGAGCAGATATCGTTCAGCAGCAGAGATGCTTATGGATATTAACGAGTTTAAACGTAATCCATCGATTAAGTTTAATTATTCATATTTTGTTGATAGTGAGCCAACTAAATACATTCGTTCAACATCTGATTCAGTTATTAGAGAAACAAAGTATAATAATAGAGAAAAACAGCAAGAAGAGAAGTCAGAAATGAATAAATCATCAGCAATAATGGTTGGTGCTATTGCAGGTGTAATTGTTTTGGCTGCAATAATCTGTGTTGTTCTTTTTGGAATTAATATGAAGAATAAAGTTGAAGTTCCTAACTTTAACGGTATGAATTATTACAATGATATTCAAGGTAATAAGCAATATGAAAACTTTGAGTTTGTAACTGAATTTGCTGAAGATGGTAACCGAGAAAACGGAACTGTTATTGAACAGAATCCAGGAGAAGATAAAAAAGTAAAACCTGGTTCAAAGGTTACATTAACAATTGTTAACAACCAAGATTTAAAACTTATCGATAAATCAATTATTGGTATGTCAAAAGCCGATGCTGATGAATACCTCATTTCAAATAAGCTTAAACCACAATATATTAATGAATATTCGGATACTGTAAAACCTGGAAATGTTATTAAAACTGTTCCGGAAGCAGGTACGTCTGTTAAGTCTGGCTCAACAGTAAAAGTTTATATAGCAACAAATGTTAAGGAAGAAGTTGAAGTTCCTAAGGTTATTGGTTGTGGCAAAGACGAAGCGGAACAACTTTTAATCGGTTCAGGTTTGACTTTGGGTACGGTCACCGAGGTGAATAGTGATTTAGAAGCAGGCGTGATTGTAACTCAATCTGCACAAGAAGGAGAGAAAGTTCCTGCAGGTTCTGCTATTGATGTAGAAATCAGTAATGGAATTCCATCTAATTCTACAGCAGAAATTATTGTTAAGCTTCCAGCTGTAAATAAACCTGGCATTTTGAAGGTGTATATTAACAATGAACTTTCATATACATCTGCAGAATTGTACCTCGGTGGTTCAACACAGATTATAAATGTTACAGGTAGTGGTTCTAACAACGAATATACTGTAACTATTGATGATGCACCTGTTCAAAAAGGTAAAATAGACTTTACCAAGTTACCGGCAGTCGTAAGTGATGTTGAAGAAATAGTTGTTCTTATTAATGTTGTTGGTTTGGATAAAGACCTAGCGATATCTAAATTAAATGCTGCAGGATTTAAAAACATTGAATGTATTAACTCACCAAGTAATACATATTCTGCAGGAACTGTTATTGCACAAATTCCAGTTTCCGATGGCGCATCAAGATTCTCCGTAAAAGAATCAATAACATTAACTGTAAGTACAGGACCGAGTGTGTAAGTTATATGAACTTAAAAGGAATTATTACAAAGGGTATTGGCGGCTTCTACTATGTTGAAGTCGCCAATGCGATATATGAATGTAAAGCTAGAGGTATTTTCAGGAAAAACAGAATTTCACCACTCGTAGGTGATGTTGTTGAAATTTCTGTTAATGAAAATGCAGAAAATACAATAGATTCAATATTGGAGAGAAAAAATTCTCTAATCAGACCTCCTGTGTCAAATATTGATAATCTCTTGATTGTTGTTTCAACTGTTGACCCAAAACCAAATTTTTATGTTATTGATAAATTGATTGCTGTAGCAGAGCATAAAAATATTGAACCTTATATTATTATTTCAAAAACTGATTTATCTTCTTATTCAGAAATTGTAAATAATTATAAAGATGCTGGTTTAAATCTTATTGTCCTTGATAGCGAGGAGTCTTATGAAAAGATAAAAGAAATAATGAAGGATAAAACCAGTGCGTTTACAGGTAATTCAGGTGTAGGTAAAACAACTTTGTTGAATAAACTTGATAGTAGCCTCAATCTCTCAACAGGAGCGATTAGCGATAAACTAGGACGTGGTCGTCATACAACGAGACAAGCTCAATTATTCCGTGTTTGTGGTGGATATGTTATTGATACTCCTGGTTTTTCCTCACTTGATTTTGAAAAAGTTGAAATTATAAAAAAAGACGAATTACAATATTGTTTCCGTGAATTCAAAGAGTATTTAGGAACATGCAAATTTACTTCTTGTGCTCATGTGAACGATAAGGGATGTTCAATATGCCAAGCTGTGAAAGACGGCAAAATCAGCGAATCGAGACATAATAGTTATATTCAAATGTATAATCAGGCAAAGGAAATTAAGGAATGGGAAATATAAAAACAAGATGCGTCATAATTGGTGGCGGAGATTGTTCTGTTGAACTTTTAAAACTGAATATTTCTACTGATGATTATATTATTTGTGCAGACAGTGGCTATGATATTGCTGTTGAAGCAAGAATTCAGCCTGACCTTGTAATTGGCGATTTTGACTCTGTAAAGGGCTTTGTACAAAATGCAGATAAGATTACTTTGCCAGTCGAAAAAGACGTTACAGACTGTTTGGCTGCCTATAACGAGGGCATTAAGCAGGGCTTTACTAAATTTTTGCTTTTAGGTGGTACCGGTGGACGTTTTGAACACACTTTTGCCAATATTTCTGTTATGGCAAATGCTTCAAAGGATGGTAATGAATTTAGAATAATTGACGACAAACATATTTTTTATGCCATTACGGATTCATCTATAAAAATTTCATTTTCACCCAATAAACAGATATCAGTTTTTGCGTTTGGAGATAAAGCGTTTGGTGTAACGGAGAAAGGTTTTCATTATTCCATTGAGAATTATACTTTAAATCCATTTATCCCAATTGGAATAAGTAATGATATTGTTAGTGATTTCGGTGAAATTTCTGTTGAAAAAGGAACTTTGATTATTATAGAAACTCAGATGTAACAAAAAAATATCCCCCACGTATAATGTAGTAAAATACATATACAGGGGGGATTTTTTATGGGAAGAAGAAAGAATAATAGGGGAATAATCTTTGTAACATTAGGACTTAGTTTACTAATATCTTTAATTCTTCCCCAAAAAGTCATAATCGTATTACTTGCAATTGCGCTTGTGATATGTGGATTTGCCCTCTGTAAAGGCTAGGGGAGGCAGCTTTTTTGAAAGTAGTTGTTATTAAAAATCCTAAAATTATTAGTGGTTTATTAAGGCTGATGTTTGGAATAAAAAAAGAATAGTAAAAAGTCCCGATACAACATCGGGACTTTTTGTTGATTGTAATATCTTGCCAAATATGTCGTTTTAAGGTATAATTTGTAAAAAGTCAAGGAGAGATTAAAATGATTTCATTATGCTTAATGTTACTTCAAAATCCGGAGGACAAGCCTCGTTTTGAAGAATTCTATGATAAGTTTTATGACACTATTTTCTATATTTCAAAGCAACATTTAAAAACTAAAGAGGCAGCGGAAGACTGTTCACAGGAAGTACTAATTCACTTTGCGAAAAATTTTCATAACATAACACAAGATTTTGACGATAAGAAATTTAGAAACTATGTTATGGTTATATCAAAATGTATAGCAATTGATATGTACAGAAAAGAGAGAAAGCACAAAAATAATGTAGTTGATTACGACCTTGAAGATTTTTATAGCATTGGTGAAGAAGAATTTGACATTTGCGACACAATGCTCTTAAAAGAAGCAATTGATGCTTTGCCTGAATTAAACAAACAAGTATTTTATCTTAAACATATTTATCAAATGAGTGCAATAGAAATAAGTAAAGAACTCAATATGACAGAGCCTATGGTAAGAAAAAGAAGTATGCAATCAATGCAATTTGTTAAAAATTATGTTAAGGAGGCAATGAAGGATGAGTAAATTAGCAGAAGCATGTGCATTGTCCTTTGAAGAATGGGTATCATCTTTTCCTGAAACAATGCCCAAGGCAGAATGTAGCCCCAAACATGAAAAATGGAAGAAAAAGTTGTTTAATAAAATGCGTAACGACCGTTACCATGTTTTAACAACAAAAACAATAAAAATTATGCTTGTTGCAGCAATTTTATGTGCTTTGTTAATGTCAGCATTTGTATTCCCATCATCCCGTGAAGCAATTGTTGATACCTTTGATGAGTTTAGTCTTTTTAAGATTACAAGAGATAATAACAACTATGTTAATTCAGATATTAAAGTTGGTTACATACCTGAAGGATATGTGCTTGATAGCTGTAATTTTGAAGGAAAAAACACGATAAACAGATATGTAAATAGTAAGGGTGAGTTTTTTTCAATTATAATGTATTCTTCATCTGTAAAAGTTGAATATGATACAGAAAATTTGTCTTCAGATGTAACAATCATTGATGGCATAAAATTTGTGTATTGTGAAGGTGATTTAGGACTTAACAAAATAATATGGATAAAACATGATTATGTATATCAAATTGAGGCTCATCTTAATAAAAACGAGTTATTGAGAATTGCAGGAAGTGTAGAGTAGAGTAATAAAACATCTCTTTAATACGATTGTTTCTTATTAAGGGGGTGAAAAAATATGTCAACATTTGTCAAAAAAAGTTTAAGTATATTGTTGGTTATCACAATGCTCTTTTCTCTTTTAGCAATAAATTCTTCCGCTGAAACGGTAGAAGATGAGTATGGGGTTATGCCTTGTTGGTCGATAATTAGTACTGTTGCAACATCTTTTACTATCAGTGGAATAAACTCAACCTCATCTGTTTTACTTACATCACAATTTACTGTTAATCTTTTTATTCAGATTGAGTTACAAAAATTAAAATCAACAGGCTATGAAACAATTGAAACATGGTCAGCATTTGAGTCTAATGGTACTTATCTCACTCTTGAAGAAACAAGACTAATTAATATCTTCGAAGACTATAGAATTAAAGTAACTTGTGTTGCTGGTAACGAACAACACATTACATACGATTATCCGTAAACAAAATTAGAAAAACCTCTGCATTTAATGCAGAGGTTTTTTGTGTATTTATTGTGATAGGGGATTATTTAAAATATCTGTTCAAAAGACCTTCAAATGCCTTACCGTGTCTTGCCTCGTCACGAGCCATTTCGTGAACTGTATCTGATTAGTTCTTACTAAAAAACATAAGTCTTTCTAAGAAGTATATAACAACTTTTTAACAACTTTTATACCACTTTTTAACAACTTTATAAGAAATAGTGACCGTCTTTAGTAGTCAAAAATGGAGTGATAATTGATGAAAAAGAAGGAAACAGGCGTTTATCAACTTAATAATGGTAATTGGGAATATAGGTTTACCGTTACTAAAAGTGGTAAAAAAACTCATTATCGTAAAAGAAAAGACGAAAATGGAAATGTTTTTAGAACTCAGACTCAAGCCAAGAGGGCAAGAACAGAAGCAATAAAAAAATATAGACAATCAGAATATCTTTCTGTTCGCAGTTCTCTTGGTATAGTAACAGTTAGACAGGTGTATGAAGAATACTGTGAAAAAGGAAGATATGACAAAGCATATACAACAATTAAAAAGCAGGACTCTTTATGGAAAAATCATATTTGTGATAAGTTCGGTGATAGATATATTGATGATATTACAGTCGCAGAAATCAATGATTATCTTTCATATCTTTATTACAATGAGGGCAGGGCATATGGTTATGTGGAAGCATTTCTCAAAATGTTCTATCTTATTTTCGGTCAAGCATATTCAAGAGATTATCTTGATAGTGAAATTTATAGTAAACTATGTTTGAATAAAGGCACAAAAATTCATATGCCTAAAAGAAAAACTGATGATGAGGATGATGTTGTTACATTTTCTAAAGAAGAAATCAGAATACTTGATGATTATTTTTCAGGTAGTAATGGAGAAACTGCGTATTATCTTGGTAAATTCAGCGGTTTGAGAATAAATGAATGTTACGGTCTGAAGTGGGATAATGTTGATGTAGAAAAAGGTGTGATTATCATTGACCGTCAAATGCAATATCAGAATGGACTAATTAAACTTGTTTCTTTAAAAACAAGGAACGCCAAAAGAACAATATACATGAATGATATGTTACAAAGATATTTATCAGAACTATCAGAAAAGAGGATAGAGGTAGAACAAAATCTGAAAGAAGTCAGACTTCAAAATCAGATATTTATTACAGATATTGACGGTCAAATGATTTCTTCTCTTGAATTAGTTAATACAGTTGATAATGGTAAAATTCAGACTGTAAATTCAATGAAATATCATACACGCAGGTTAAAAGAAATACATAATTTAACTTTTAAATTTCATTATTTAAGACATACTTACGGAACGGCTATGGCAGACATGAACACACCAACGCATTTATTGTGTAATCAAATGGGTCACAGTAGTTCAAAAGTAACAGAAAAATACTATATCTCAATGTCCAAAACAGGTATTGAAATACTGCGTGATAATCTAAATAAGTTATAAAAAATAGCAGGAAGTTTTAATTTGCTTCCTGCCATTTTTTAATATTTACTTTCAATATCTTTTAAGAAATTTTTCATTCCTTCAACAACTTCAGGGGGATGAACAATACTTGCTCTCTTGCGAAAACCACACATCCATGCGTAAAATTGGTCACTGATTTCCACATCAGCAATTACTATGAAATTGCTTTTGCCGTCAGGTCTGTAAGTAACATCAGATTTATTACCAAATCTTTCGATTACTGCACTAATAAGTGAATTATTAAATCTCATACTAACACGCTTGTTTTCACCACTGAACATAGAGAAAACTCTTTTTGTGTATGTTCTGAGGTCAACACCGTCAAAGATTTCATTTCCTTCTCTTGGTTCTTCGGTTGCTTTTACTTCTTGCATACGGTCAACACGAAAAGTTCTCATATCTTTATATCGGTCATCATAGGCTAATAAATAATAGTTTCCCTCATTGATTATTAGTTTGTAGGGGCTTACTTTGTATTTTGAACCTTTGCGACATTCTACTTGAGAATGTATATCGTCAATGGTGTATTTTGTGTATTTAAATGTTATTTTTGATGGTTTTCTTGGTTTGCCTTCATACCTTGTTGACATAGCATAATTGATTTCACTTAGAGGAAATAAAAGGTTGTTTTCTGTTGTTTTAACACGGTCGCAAAGAAAAACTTCTGCCTCAAGTTCTTCTCTTTGATATATACTACAAAATTCACCTATGGTTTCAACAAGTTTGTGTGCTCGGTTTTCAGAAATAAATTTGGTGGCATAAACGCACTGAGCCAAAAGCCGTAAATCTTCAAAGTTAAATTGTCTTGATAAAAGCCTGTATTTACCACCCTTAACAGACTCAATATCCATGCCGAACTCATCACGCAGAGCAGAAATATCACTGTAAATGGAACGGCGTTCACATATAATTTTATGCTCATCCATTAGGTAGTCTCTAATATCACTTGCATTAACAGAATGATTTTCATCAGAGTTTTCAAGAAAGTATTGTGCAACATATAATGTTTTTAGTTTTTGATTTTGTCTTTTGGACATGATTTCACCTTCTTGTGTCTATTGGCTTGATTATAGCACATAAAACCAAAAGAGTGAAGGCGGATTTTTATAAAAATACTTGAATAGTGTTTTTTTATTTGTTATAATAAAAACACCACACAAAAATTCTATATTGTTCTAACAGAAGGAGTAAGTGTTTATATCTCGGTAAAAACACAGACTTCTTGATTTCATATTCCTTTTGTTAGAATGAAATTTTTGTGTGGTAGCAAAACGGAGTTTGTGTTTTTCGTGTGTGCATAACTTCGGTTTGCACACACTTTTTTATTTTGGAGGAATGAAAAAAATGAGTGAAAATTTAGTGACGATTAACAATGGTATGCAAAAGTATGAATTTGATTTCGATGAGAATTGTTTCAGGTCAACGGTAAAAGGTTTGTTTACTAACAGTGTTGGTGTTGATACTATTATTGAAGTGCCATTCTCTGATATTACAGGTATAGAATTGTTAAAGCCTGGACTTCTTACAGTAGGACAAATTGGATTTATTATTAAAGGTACTCGATATATCAATAGACAAGGTGTTTACACATTTATTTTAAATTCACCGTCAAAAGATAAGTATCATATTATTGAATCACTTGCCAACAGACTTCAAAAACATTTAGGAAATGTAGAAATTAAAAAGAAAAATGGCTTTAATGTTCCTGAAAAAACTTATGCAGGTGAATATGATATTGAAAAAGTTAAAGTGGAAAAACCAGACCCTAATAAGGAAATAAGAAAACGTTGTAATGTTTGCGGACATATCTTTTGCTATAATCAGGCTGATATTAAGAAAAACATAAGTAATGCCAAAAGTGCTATGTGGTCAAGCATTGGACAAATTGCAGGTGGTTTAGGCGGTGCGTATACTGCAAGTGCTGTTAATCAGACAAACGCACAGAACAGTCTGAATAAAATTGTTGATTTCAATCGTTGCCCTCAGTGTAACTCAACAAACCTTGCTATAATTTCCGATGAAGAATTTGAGGCTATTAAAACACAGACTGTGGCGACTTCACAGCCTGCCGTTTCTATTGCGGATGAACTTAAAAAATTCAAAGAACTTCTTGATATGGGTGCAATCACACAAGAAGAATTTGATGCAAAGAAAAAAGAATTATTAGGGTTATAAAAATTATAACAGGGAACGGATTATTTCGTTCCCTGTTTTTGTGTCTCCAAAAGAGAAAGATATTTATAAACTGTGTTTCTACTCAGACCGCAGACGCGAGCAAATTCTGAAAGATTCAGACTGCCAGATTTGAACGCAGGATAATGTCTGAAGAATATTGGTGGGATTTGGTCTGTTGTTGTTTGCGGTCGCCCGACTTTAATCCCTTTTGCCTTCGCATTTGCAACGCCTGAACGCACTCTTGCCCTGATAATACGGAGTTCGAGTTCCGCAAACACTCCAGACATTTGAATGAACGCGTTTGTCATTGGGTCAATCTGACCGTTAGAACAATCAACCGTGATACTTCCAACAATAACAAGTCTAAGTTTTTTGTCTTTGACTGTTTCTATAATCTCACAAAGTTGTTTTGTACTTCGTGCAAGTCTCGAGACTTCAAGAGTGTAAATTGTATCACCCTCACGAGCCTGTTCCAAAAGGAATGAAAGTTCTTGTTTTATTGCACTGTCACCATGTTCGTATTCAAGGAATATTTCTTTTGCCCCTGCGTTTTTGAGTTCCTTGACTTGCCTCTGAATGTCTTGTTTAGTCTCGTTAGTGGAACACCTTGCGTATCCATAATTCATTGTTATATCCTTTCTCTGCCCCACAGTCAGACTATGGGGCAGTTTTATTGTTTTATGAAATTGAGAAACGACGACTACTAACTTGCTTTGTGAACTCTTTATACATATCACCATGAGATTTCTTAAATGCCGTTGTATCAAATCTATTTGTAAGAACTGATGTCCAACGGATGATGTATGTTCCTGCCTCAAGTTCTTCAATGTTCTGTTCGAGCATTTCTGCCTTTAGCATATCTCTGATTGCTTCGGCTTCTGCCTTTGCATCCTCAATGATTGTTTCCCATTCTGTGAGTGCCTCAATATTTTTGATGATTTCGTTGTTTGACATAATTGTTGTCTCCTTTGTTGTTTTATTTGATGTCTTAATTATACACTAAGTTAAGTGTATAGTCAATCGGCAATATGCACAAAGTTAGGTGCATATACTTGTTTATTTTATACACTTGACTTTGTGCATATTCTTTGATATAATATGGACAATGGAAAAGGAGGCTTTTTATATGCCAATAATATATGATAAACTATTCAAACTTTTGAAGGATAATGGTTATACAACATACAAAATCCGTCAAGACAAATTGATAGGGCAGGGAACATTGACTGCATTAAAGAACGGAACAGGTGGATTAGACCGCAAAACCCTTTCTCGACTTTGTGAAAAGTTTGATTGTCAACCTGCCGACCTTATGGAGTATGTAAAAGACTCTGATGTTCATGAAAAGGGGTAAGTTATTTCGTGAACAAAATCCTGTGTTTTGACGGTTAAATTTACTACATTATTTGTCACCTAATAATGTTCATGAAATCATTTGTTTTTATGAACAGGTAAGTAGGGGGTATATTTCAGGATAAAAATTTTGTGCCACTCAATTTGTAATTGTGCGTGGCTCATTCTCCGTCTAAGTGTGTATTTCATTCTGAATTACGGTTTTTATGACTGTAAAGGATAGAATGATGTTTTACTCGTCAAACGAGCCAAAAGGGGTATAAACGCAAAATACGGCAAACCTTGAGATTGTTTCTCTTGGTTTGCCGTTTGTATTACTTGAAGTCTTTTAATAATTCATCAAGTGCCATATCGAGTGCAGTTTTTAAACTTTTTTGCAAAATTGCAAGAATTTCTGACTCGAGTATGTTTTTCTTCTTTTTTTGTTTTTTCTTGTTTCTTTCTTTTATGTTTGCCATTATTCTTTCACCTTACTTTCCGTGATGATTTTTATGGTTTCAGGTTCATCAGAATTTTCTAATAATTCAAGAAAATTATTTCTCTATTCTCTAAAATTTTCATTTGCCGACTTTCCATTGAGTTGATAATAGAATAAGTCAGGGACTTTTCCTAAGTCTCGTAATGTTTCTAACATTTCTTTATTCATATAATTTCTCCTTCCAAAATCTAATCAAGGGATATATTCAATGCACCCCTGTTAATTTTAAATTTTCTCCAATTTTCCTCTTTTGGAATTTGATAATTAAGAGGGGGAGTGTAGAGACGAATAAAATAACCCTCTCTTTCTCCTATTTCCTCGTCAATTTCATCCATTGTGCGACTTGATGCAGTATGTAAAATATTAAATCGAATTTTATATTTTCTACTTCTTGCCTCTGATAATACTTTGTATTTGTTTTCTTTTGGATTTGCCATTGAAATCCAATGTTCTGCCATTCTGTAGAGTATATTTTTACTTTTACCAACATATACAATTTTATTGTTGACGGTTATTGAATAGACCCCTGCACAGTCAAATTCTTTTGACCATTCCTATTCTAAATATTTGTTGTAAATATAGTCTGCATATTTACTCATTTGAATTCTCCTTTTTCTTAAAATATGAAGTTTTCTTTCTCATCACTGAACTCATCATTTACTTTTGGTTTGTTTATAATATTTGATTTTATAATATTATTATTTGTTTTTTCAACTTTATTATTATGTGTATATTCAATAACCCCTGCCGAGGAACAATCAGAATTTGAAGGGGTATTTTCAATGTCAGGGGAAGGGGTATTATCAACATCCCTCTCTGCACTTTTATAAATTGTATCATAATCCACAATGATTTCACCCTGTTGACCGTTTACACTTGGTTTGTGGATTATCCAACCTTTTTCTACCAATGATTTTCTTGCACTCTTGTATGTTGTTTCTGACATTCCACAACGGCTCATAACTGTTGCCTCTGCGATTGCAAAACTTCCGTTGTCTGCATTTCCTGTCAAAAATAACATCAGTTTTAACTATGCACCTTGTTTTCCTGTCAGACCATTAAAAAGTATTGTTTCAAGTTCATGTGTTCTTATTGCCATACCCCATTTTTTATCTCTGTTTTTTTCACCCTTCGACTTCAATATTGGTGCTTGATTGATTATGCCCATTTTCGCAAATCCTCCACATTTCACATATAAACCTAATGTATTGACTTGTGTTCATGTGATACTTTTTTGCCTACTATTGGATTTCCTCTTTCTCTTTTGCAGTTAGGCGAACATCAATTTTTTTAGTTTTTTTACTATACATTTTTCTACTCCTTTAATATATAAAATTTCTTGTAAATAAAGTATCAGACATTGTCCGACCTTATAATATATTATAACAATTTTTTTTAATAAAGTCCAAAAAGGACGGTCGAACGCAAACAAAAACACCACTGAACTCTTTAAAATTCAGTGGTGTTTTTATCTTATTAAGTTTCATTATTTATTCTTCCTTTTATGCAACTTTTTCGAGTGGTGTATCAGTAATAATTGGCATACCATTTGTTGTTACCTCAGGATATTTTTCTAAAAACCATTTCTTTATTGTGGGATAACGATGCCCCTTTGAATGACACTGACTTATGAATTTTCTATCCTCAAGTTCTTTGAGAACTTCTTCTCTTGTTTCTTCAGGTTCAAACCTTCTTATATACTTTTCCATATAATCGTATTTTAACCCTTTGTAGTGTTCCTGTTTACTGTTTGTTTTTATATCATCACGAACAGTTATAGTATAATTTGGAAAACTTTTTATAAAATTAGCAAGCATTGTATATTCATCATTCTTAGGGTATCGTGCTTTTTCCTCAAACCATTTGTAAAGAATTATTTTATTGTTCGCATGGTCGAATTTAACAGGTGTTCTTGATTTTGCCATAATTTATTACCTTCCTTTCTTAATTAAGCAACTTTTTTTTCATTGATTTTCTTGAGTTCAGGATATTTTGTGAAAAACCAATTTCTAATCTCTTTTGGTGACTCTGATGTCTTTTCATTGTTTTCATTTGCTTTTAAGCCTCTCATAACAAGGAACTCATTCATGATTTCACCGTTATCGTCGTGCTTTGAAATGTATTTTGTCATTTCATCATATGAGAGTGTTGTTGACTTTCTCTTTTTCTGTGTTCTTACTACAAAACGATAGTCTTTAAACTTTGACATAAGTTCTTCACAAACTAAATATTCTTCTGAACCATATTTTCCTGAAGCCTTTTGGAACTGTTTTGTCACTGTAATTGTTTTGTTTGCGTGGTCGATTGTAAGGTTGTTTGCAAGGTCAATTTTTGTTTCTCTGATAGTATTTTTCATATTGAAGTTTCCTTTCTTAAAACGGTAAGTCGTCACCTTATTTTTTATTATTTTAATATTGTTTTATTTAACTTAGGGATTAACCATTTACCTCTTGTTTACTCACTCCTTTTGGTTTTTTGTTTTGGTGTCTCTCCCTTTGTTGTGTCTATATTATATCACTCTAAAACAAGTAACCTGTGCTTTAAAAACGACAAGTTAATATTTTTCTCAAAAAAGTTGTAGAAAACTTGTTAATATTTTGTTGAATAGTTAAATAAATTTTGTTAATATGTTGTTACAAGGATGACCACTTTTTCTTATGACCACTTTTGGGTGATAATAGAAGTGTTTTAAAGTCTTATTGACTACTTTTTGACGACTTATGTATTTACAAACAAAAAAATACGAGTGACTTTTCAGCCACTCGTAATAGTATATTTATAGAGAAAGGGGATTAACCGAAATATCTCTTGAGAAGTCCCTCAAATGCTTTCCCGTGTCTTGCCTCGTCACGAGCCATCTCATGAACTGTATCGTGGATTGCATCAAGACCAAGTTCTTTAGCACGTTTAGCGAGGTCAAATTTACCTGCAGTTGCACCATTTTCAGCGTCAACTCTCATTTCAAGGTTTTTCTTTGTGCTGTCTGTTACAACTTCACCAAGAAGTTCTGCGAATTTAGCAGCATGTTCTGCTTCTTCCCAAGCAGCTTTTTCCCAGTAGAGACCAATTTCAGGATAGCCTTCGCGATGAGCAACTCTTGCCATAGCAAGGTACATACCAACTTCTGAACATTCTCCTTCAAAGTTTGCTCTAAGGTCCATAATAATATCTTCACGAACACCCTTAGCAACACCTACAACGTGTTCTGCTGCCCATGTTCTTTCATCTTCTTTAATTTCATTGAATTTGTCAGCAGGAACTTTGCACTGAGGGCATCTTTCTGGTGCTGAATCTCCTTCATGAACATAACCACATACTGAACATACAAATTTTTTCATTTCTTTTTCCTCCAAAAATTTAAAATTTAATTTATTTGATTACAGTGTTTGCATTCGCCGAAAGCCATTAAACTGTAATTATTTACTTTACCTATAATCTCATCAGAAAAGGTGATAGAGTCATTTTTAAATGACATTAAATCATATACTTTACCACAGATTGAACATTTAAAATGGACATGAGGGTGAGCATTTCCATCAAAACGGTCAGTTGAACCATCTGGTATTCTCAAAACCATACCGTTTTCTTCAAGTTGGGAAAGATTTCTATAAAGCGTTCCTAAACTAAGGTTTGGAATTACCTCTCTTACTGAAAGATAAAGTTCCATAGCTGTTGGATGGTCGTAACGTGAACATAATTCATTAATTATTGCATCACGTTGTTTGCTTTTTCTTTCAATTGCCATTTTGTTCACCTCACTAACAGTAATGATTACTGTTATTATAACATAAAAAGTTATATTGTCAATATGTTTTTTGAAAAAAGGTGAGTTTTTGAAAAAAATTTTTTATTTGATTGTTATATGTTTATTTATGATTTCATCATGTTCAAATATACAACTTGATTCAAAAGACGATATAATTATTGAAGCAGAAGATAAAAAAATTATTGCAACATGGATTACATATCAGGAAATAAAAGAATTTGTTAATAATTCTAACAATGAGAAGGAATTTGAAATTAATATACACGAAATGGTAAGCACATTAAAAAAATATAATATTAACGTAGTTTTTTTACATGTACGAGCTTTCGATGATTGTTTTTATAAATCAAAAATTTATCCTGTTAGTACATATTGTGCTAATCAAGAAGGAAATCTCAAATTTGATGTTTTACAAAATTTTATTGATATTTGCAAACCTTTAGGAATAGAAGTACATGCTTGGATAAACCCTTATAGAATAAGAAATGACAATGACACAGGAAAAATTCCTGAAAATACCTTAGCATATGGATATTTAAATGATGGATATAATGATAGATTAATTGTCACAGATAATAACATATATTACAATCCTGCATATGTTGAAGTGCAGAAATATATATTAAATGGAATTCGAGAAATTCTTGATAATTATTCCGTTGATGGTATTCACATTGACGATTACTTTTATCCAACTACATCGGAGAATATTGATAAGGAAATATATAATTCCTATAAAGAGATAGGCGGTAATCTAAAATTAGATGATTATAGAAGGCGAAATATAAACTCATTAGTAACCTCAATTTATGCATTAGTAAAAAGTTTTAATGAAGATTTATGTTTTAGTATTAGCCCAAGTGGTGATATAGATAAAAACTATAATAATCATTATGCAGATGTAATTAAATGGTTAACCGAAGATGGTTATGCTGATTATATTATACCTCAAATATACTACGGTTATGAAAATGAGGATATACCGTTTGCAAATACATTGTTTAAATGGATGTCTATAAATAATTCTAAACTTATAATTGGTTTAGGTATTTATAAGTCAGGTAAAACAGATTCGTATGCTAAATCGGGAAAACAAGAATGGTTAAATAACTCTGATATAATATCAAGACAAATATCAGATGTCATCAATAATAATTTAAAAGGATTTTCAATATATTCTTCATCCTTTTTAACAAAAAATACAGATAATTCAGTACTGGAAACTGAAAAAGAAAATATTATGAAAATAATGGAAATATATGAATCTTGACGATTTTTGTGTTTTTTGTTAAAATATTATGTATTAGTAAAAAGGATGTGAAAGTTTTGAAGAATAAGTTTTTAAACAGACTTATATCTCTAGTATTAGTTGTTTCAACCTTAATGTCTTTTTCTGGATTCTTTTCGGCATATGCAAGTTCTGATATAAAAAAGGGATATATTATTGATGATAATGTTTTTGTTAGAAAAGGTCCAACAACTACTAAGGATAATAAGCTTAAACATAATGGCAGTAATATAATGCTGGATACAGGACACGAGGTTTCAATTATTGAAACTGTTGATAGTGATGGTGATACGACTTATAAAACTTGGCATCATATTAAATTTAAATATGACGGTATTGAATTTGAAGGATATGTTTATGCTAATTTTGTACGAGTTGTTGAAACACCGTCAGGTGATATTGAATTACCTGAAGATGTACCGGAGATTTATAAGGAATATATTGAAAATCTTGCAAAGACACATCCAAATTGGAAATTTAAGTTTTATGATACAGGAATAGAATGGTCAACTTTGATATCAGATGATGCACAAGGCGACCGTTTAAAGAGTATGATTTATAAAACTTTTCCTTTGTCCTATCGTTCAACTGAAAAAGACTGTTATAACTGGAGAACAGATAGTTGGATTGCAACGGACAGCGGTGGATGGTACCATGCAAACGATAAAACCATTTTCCACTACATGGACCCAAGAAATTTCCTGAATGATAATAATATCTTTATGTTTGAAGCTTTATCTTATGATGAAAAGACTCAAACAATTGATGGTGTTGAAAAGATATTAAAAGGAACCTTCATGGAAGATAAACTGATTACCGATACTAATGGTAATCAAATATCTTATGCACAGGCATATATTGAGGCTGCAAAGATTTCCGGTGTCAGTCCATTCCATCTTGCTTCAAGAACAGTTCAAGAAGTAGGTACTAACGGCAGTGGCTCAACAAGTGGTACATATCCCGGCTATAACGGTTATTATAATTATTACAATATTATGGCTGCATCCGGTAGCAATCCAATAGGTGAAGGGCTTAAATACGCATCAGGTGTAAATGCATCATCATCTGAAAAATCCAAGTATAATTTACCTTGGGATTCACCATATAAAGCAATTGTCGGTGGTGCAAAATGGATAGGTAATGGGTATATAAACAATAATCAAGACACATTATATTATCAAAAATTTAATGTGGTAAATAAGAACTGGAATCATCAGTATATGGCTAATATTACAGCTCCCGCAACAGAATCCGTACATATTAGAAAAACATATTCCAATTTAGATATATTAGACCATAGCTTTACATTTATTATCCCATATTATAAAAATATGCCTGCAGAACCGTGTCAACTACCTGTAGCATCTAATGCTAATCCTAATAACTGGTTAAGTTCGCTTTCAATAGAAGGTTATAGTTTGAGTTTTGATGCTGCCAAAACAACTGGTTATTCATTGAGTGTGTCACATGATGTTTCATCAGTTAATATTTCGGCTAAAGCAGTTAACTCAAAAGCTACAATTAAAGGCGTGGGCAAGTGTTCGCTTAATGAAGGCATTAATCATTTTAAGATAATTGTAACTGCCGAAAATGGTGATGTTAGAACTTATAGCATAGAAATTATTCGCGGAGAAGCTGAAAAAATTCCGCTTAAATCTATTTCTTTAGATAAAGCAACTTTGACTTTATCATTAGGTGAAACTAAAAATTTAACTGTATCCTTTAATCCTGTTGACACTACGGATGACAAGACAGTGACTTGGTTGTCATCTAACGATAATGTCGTTAAGGTGGAAAACGGCAAAGTAACAGCAGTTGGTAAAGGTGAAGCTATTGTTACCGCAAAAGTAGGTAATCTTTCAGCTGCATGCAAAGTTGTTGTTACTGGTGATTATATAATAGGCGATGTTAACAACGACGGAAAAGTAACTGCAATTGATGCAAGACATGTATTACAATATGCAGCCGGAATAAAATCACTTAATTCTCAACAATTAAAGTGTGCTGATATTAATAATGATGGTAAAGTAACTGCAATTGATGCAAGAAAAATACTTCAAATAGCAGCAGGAATCTAAAAAATTGTCCGTAATACATTTTGTATTACGGACAATTTTTTTATAAGTATCTCTTTATGAAATTAAGTATTGAAGACCAATACAACTCTGGGTTAGCACAAGCATTTCTTGCGTGAGGGGAATTTGGAATGGTAACTTTATCTTTTTCACAAGCAGCTGCATTGTAAACCTTGTCTAACATCGCATAAGGAACGAAAGTATCTTTTTCACCATGAATAAAAATTGTTGGAGTTTTTGATTTTTTTAATTGTTCAATAGAAGATGCTTCTTTAAAATCGAAACCAGAGTATATTTTATTAACTGTGTTTGCACAGTATAATGTTGGAAATTCGTGCATTTTGAAGTTATTCTTTATTTTATTGCTGAATATATCCCAAACTGATGTATAACCACAATCTGCAACAGCAACCTTCACATTATCAGGTAAACTCTCTCCAGTTACCATCATTGTTGTTGCTGCACCCATCGATTCGCCGTGAATAATTATTTTAGAATCAGGATAGTTTTCGACAATAAAATTAATCCAATCAAGTACATCTAATCTGTCTTGCCAGCCCATTGTTATAGTTTCTTGCTCACTATCAGCATGGCCATTAAGACTTGGTAGAACTACATTATATCCTAATTCATGATATTTCTGTGCGTACATTCCCATGCCACGAGGACTGGAAGTATATCCATGAATAATAAGCACGAAAACGTCACTTTGATTTTTAGGGAAAATGTAATTTGCATGAAGGAATTTATTAGTTGTAGACGATTTAATTATAAGTTCTTCTTTGTCCACACTATCAAACCAATATTTTCCTTCTTCTTTAATTGCATCAAGGCGAAGTCTTTCATCATCTTTTTTCTTAGTTCCACTTGCAACTTTTGCCACATAAGGATTTTTCATACCACTTCTTGTAAGTGTAACATAATAAAAAGCGTTTCCTATTAAAAAATATGTTGCACTTGCTGCTGTAACAATAGCACCTGCTGTTTTAAGCAACTTTTTTTGTTTTTCATTCATAATAACTCCTCCTTATAATCTATACTACATCTTTTTACAATTTTTGTCTATTATTTTTTTGTTTTTTTGTTGTTTTATTTTGATAAATCTGTTAAAATGTTTAATCATAAATAATTTAAAGGAAAATATGTTATGTCAAATGATATTACTATTATGAAAACTGCTATTTTCGGTGGGTTTAAAAAATCAGATGTTCTTTCATTGATAGAAAATTTGCAAAGTGAAACTGCTGAAACAAAGTTACTCCTTGATGAAAAACGAAAAGAAGTAATAGAGTTAAGAGAAAAACTTGATGATGTTTATGAAAAATTAGAAAAACTTAATGAAGTAAATGAACTTCTTTTTGCAAAAGAGAAAGAAAATCAGGAACTTGCAGAAGAATTAGAAAAGGTGCTTAGTGAAAACAAAGATTTAAATGATAAACTGAGTGACTTTGATAATAAATCTGAAAAGCTTCAGCGTGCTGAAAAACAAATCGGTGCTGTATATATTGACGCAAGACGTTATGCTGATGATTTAGTTGAAAATGCACGTTCCAAGGCTAAAGATATTGGCGCTATTGCATCACAGGATATTAAACGTGAGTGTCTTGAAATTGAAGGTCTTTTAAGAGATGTTGATGTGATTTCTAATAAATTTAATACATCAATTGAACAGCTTCATAGAGATGTATATGCTCTTAGTTCAAAATTAAATTCATCGGCATCAAATTTATTAAATCTTCACACAGATTTAGCTGAGTTAAACCCTGTAAATTTTGAATATAATTCGTTTGTTGAATCATGTAATGAAACTGAAGTTGTTATTGATGACAGTGAAACAAATGATGAATTCATTACAATTTCTTATGATGAATAATTATATAATAGGTGATTTTGATGTATTCACAAATATGTGAGTTAAGAGATAAAATTATTTTAAAAGAATTTGAAAGAATGAATAAAATGCAGTTAAAAGCGGTCTTATCAATTGACGGACCGCTTTTAATTCTTGCTGGTGCTGGTAGCGGTAAAACTACTGTACTTGTTAATAGAATTGCTAATTTGATAAAATATGGTCAAGCATATAACTCTGATGTTATTGAATCAAGAGTTGAAGATGACACATTAGACTTGCTAAATCAATATTATAATGGCAATAATGATTTATACCCATATATAAAAAGAACTATTTCTGTCGATGCACCAAAACCATGGGAAATTCTTGCTTTCACTTTTACTAATAAAGCGGCAAATGAGTTAAAAGATAGATTGACAGTAAGAATAGGTGAAGAGGCTAATGATATTTGGGCTGGTACATTCCACTCAATTTGCTTACGTATTCTGCGTAAACATGCTGATTTATTGGGTTATTCATCAAGATTTACAATCTATGATACTGATGATAGTAAGAGAGTAATGAAAGAGTGTATAAAACTATTAAATGTTGACGAGAAGTTTCTCTCTTACAAATACATTTTGTCTGAAATCAGTCGTGCAAAAGATATGCTTGTACCTCCAAATGAGTATTTATCCTTAGGTAGCGGTAACTATAGAGAGAAAAATATCGGAGAGTGTTATGTCAAGTATCAACAGTTGCTTAAAAAAGCTGATGCTATGGATTTTGACGACATAATTTTCAACACTGTCAAATTGCTTGAAAACTTTGATGATGTTAGAGAATATTATCAAAATAAATTTAAGTATGTTCTTGTTGATGAGTATCAGGATACTAACCATGCTCAATTTATGTTAACAAAACTTCTTTCTGAAGGATACAATAACATCTGCGTTGTAGGTGACGATGACCAGAGTATTTACAAATTCCGTGGTGCAACTATTGAAAATATTTTAAGTTTTGAAAAGAACTTTAAAAATGCTCAGGTAATAAGATTAGAGGAGAATTACCGTTCAACACAAAATATTCTTGATGGTGCTAATGCTGTTATTTCAAATAATGAACAAAGAAAAGGCAAGAATCTTTGGACATCTAATGGTAAAGGTGATAAAATCATTCTTAATACTCTTGAAGATGAATACGGAGAAGGAAAATTTATTGCAGATGAGATAATGAAAACAATGGGAGAGACCGGTAAATTCAGTGATTATGCAATCTTGTATCGTATGAATTCTATGTCAAACTCAATTGAACGTTGTTTCGTTAGAAGTGGTATTCCATATCGTATTATAGGTGGTCATAAATTCTATGAACGTATGGAAATAAAAGATGCACTTGCGTATTTATCTGTTATTGCTAATCACGATGATAATTACAGGCTTGAAAGAATAATCAATGTTCCTAAAAGGGGAATAGGCACAACTACTATAAGTGTGGCTAAAGAAATAGCTGATGCACTTGGTATTAGCCTTTTTCAGGTTTTAAAGACTTCTGATGAATATGAAAGACTAAAAAGAAACTCAGAAAAATTAAAAGAGTTTACAACAATGATTGAGAATTTCTCTGATTTGTTAAACAGAGAATCGCTATCATCTGTGTTTATTTCCTTGTTGGATGAAACAGGATATAAAGCATCGTTGGTTGCTGATAAAGAAAAAGGTGAAGAAAGACTACAAAACCTCGATGAACTTAACTTCAACCTTGTTAGATTCAAGGAAGAGTATCCAGAGGGTGATTTGTCAGATTTCCTTGAAGATGTTGCTCTTTTAACTGATATTGATAATTATAATGCTGATGCTGATGCAGTTGTTCTAATGACACTACATGCATCAAAAGGTTTGGAATTTCCTGTTGTGTTCATACCGGGTATGGAAGAAGGCGTTTTCCCAGGCATGCAAGCTATATATGACCCATCTGAAATAGAAGAGGAACGACGTCTTGCATATGTAGGTATTACACGAGCGAAGAAAAAACTTTATTTACTTAACACACGTTCAAGAATGATATTTGGCTCAACAAAATACAACAGTCCTTCGAGGTTTTTAGATGAATTACCATCTGATTGTTGTGATATATTGGCTAAACCTAAAAAACCTGTACAATCAAAGACTTTTCAACCATCTAAAAAGCCAATTACAAATGGCTTTGGTTCAGATTTTGCTTCAAAAGCAAAGAAAACATCAGAACAATTTGTTATTGGTGAACAAGTTGTACATCGTGTTTTTGGTAAAGGAATGATTGTTTCGTTACGACCAATGGGTAATGATGTACTTATGGAAATTGCCTTTGAAAAAGTAGGTACCAAGAAAATTATGGCGAATATGGGTGCTGTTAAAAAAGCGTAAAAATGAAAAGAGGTCATTTTGAAGTGAACCCCAAAAAATTCACTTCATTTGACCTCTTTTTTATATATCGGCAAATGGATTATAAATATTTGATTGACTTACATGAATAAATTCATTTTGTTGATTATATCTGTAAAAGCTCATTATTAATCCAATTGAAAAATATATACATAAGTTTGATGAACCACCAGCACTGAAGAATGGAAGTGTAATACCAATAACAGGCAATAGCATAAGACACATTCCAATATTAATTATTACTTGTCCTGCAATCATAGAAGCAACACCATAACACATTACTTTTGTATTGCCAATTTTGTCGTGACGACCGGTTCTGATAATTCTTATTATAATGCCAGTAAGTAATAAAAGTGCAGCAATACATCCTATGAGACCTAATTCCTCACCAATTACCGTAAATATCATATCATTTTCTGCTTCAGGAATTGCATTTGGAATTTGTGTAAGTTTTCCTTTGAATAAACCTTGTCCGGTAATCCCACCACCACCGATTGCTGCTAATCCTCGTTCTTGTTGATAGATGATATTTGGGTATTGCTCAGGATATATCAATGCTAAGAATCTGTCCTTTTGTATATCATCAAGTACATATATCCATGCTAATGGGAGGGAAGCAAGTAATAATAACCCTCCACCTAAGAAATAGCCCCAATGTAGTCCTGCAACAAATAACATTGCAATAGCTATAATGATAAATACAAGAGCTGAACCCATATCACCGGAAATTGTGACAAGTGCAATAGGAATGAGTGCATGAATTGCAAGTTGAATAATAGAAAAAATGTGATTGATGTTGCCTTTGAGTTTTTCAAGATGGACACCAAAAGTTATTATAAAGCCAATTTTAACAATTTCAGATGGTTGAAAAAAGATACCTGTGTTACCGATTTTAAGCCATGTTTTTGCATCAGGTCTTTCTGCAGGTCCAACACCAAATAAAAGTGTTATAATCATTATACCAATACAGAATAAACCGATTAGCGGTGCCATTTTGATTATAAATTCATAGTCGATAAGAGAAATGATTAATGCAATAGTTAATCCAGCACAAACAGCAAACAACATAACAAGAAAGTCACGAGTAACTTTTGAACCCTCAGAAGCACTCCAAAGTGTTGCACTTAAAACAGAAACACAACCAAAGGCTGATGTAACAGCACATAATAAAAATAAGATTTTGTCTGTTTCTCTTATGAAATTTTTTATTGTTTTAAAAAATAATCTCATTTTAAGTTTTCCTTAATAGTGTAATTGATTTTTTCTCTTGTTGTTATCATCCATTCATTGGAATGAGGGTAATCTGTAAATGTCAATGGGTATCTTACATTTTGTTCAATAATATCAAGACATGTATGCTTATTTGTTAGTTTTTCAAGTGCATTTAACGCAGCCATATCCTGTAATGCATCATAAAATACTTTTAATCTTATTGAATGGTATGGAGTACCATCTTTTGATGGATAAACAACATAACTATCGCCTGATGGGAATTTTCCACCTGCATCGCTGACTTCAAACGGGTCAATAAGTGATTTGGATAATTGAGTATAGTAAAAATTGTATCCCCAATGTAAAAATCCTTTAATATCAAATTTGTACATTTGATAACCAATAACTCGTGTTCTTAATAAGTCATTACAGAAAAAACGGTTAGAAACATATTTTTTATTTTGTGCACTGCAATAATATGTCCATAAATCTTTACATTTTCCCAGGAAATTTTCTATATGGTCATTTGATGGAATAGGTGATGTGACGATTTTTAATGTATAAAACAATGGGTTTGACAACGCATCAACAATTCTATAACCATCAAACAGCTTATGCATCAATTTTGAAGCCTTTGAGTAACTGAACAGCATTGATAAATTAGGTTCATCACTTACATGAATCAATGTATAATCTTTAAGATTGTTTTTTTCTAAATATTTTTTTAATTCTACTGAAAAAACTTTTAGGAACGTAGTGTATTCTTTAGAAGTTGCCTTTGTATCCCAACCGAAAATCCTTTTATATTCTCCATCAACAGTTGCCATTATTTTTGGTGAATAATTAGCACCCCATTGGGTGAAAAAATGTGACATTTCAAAGTATTTAATACCACATTCCCTTGACATCTTTATCCAATAATCGAGCTTATCAAAATTAAAAGAGTACTTTCCGTTAGATACTGTTACATCAACAAGCTGAACTGTTGGTCTTTCTTTACCGATTTCAGTATCAAGTGGGGGAGTGAATAGAGGTGTTAAAACACAATTCATTCCATACTCAGCAGCAGTTTGTAAAAAGTTCTTTGTAATACGCCAATATTCATCAGAAAAAACATCAATATTATAATATGATGCTAAGCAGTCTGTATGAAACCAATTTGTGTAAATAAAATCTTTAAAATCAAGGTCACAATTTATAACTTCAACCGAAATATTTTTAGTGATTGAATAATTTGATTCATCGTTCACTGTAATTTTAACATCATTATTGCCGATGTGTTTTTTTGTTGAGATTACTTCTATCCAAAAAATATTTTTGCCTTTTTGAATACTAATTGTACCATTTACCGGAATAAGTAAATCAGGATAATAACCATCATCAGAAAATCTATAATAATCGTCTGATTCTTCTGCCATTGGAAAATCTGATTTTATGTATTCAACTGAATAAACAGAATATTCTAAGCCTGTCTCTATAATAAAATTTCCATTAAATGTTTTATTACTTTCAACAACAATTTGAAAAGACTTTTTTTCATTTCGTAACATTGAAAAAGATGAAAACTCATCATTAGGAATTTTATCATTATGATAGAGTTTTTCAAGTGAAGATAATATATGTAATTTAACATTATTATTCATTATTATCACCTCACAATTTCTTTATAGATTTTATCTTATTTTTTTATTTTTGTAAAGTAGCTAAATATGTAATTTAATATTGCAGAAATTAAAATGTAGTGGTAAAATAATATGAGATATAATATGCGAAGGTGAAATATTTGAAAAAAAGAGAAGATGTTAGAAATATAGCAATTATCGCTCACGTTGACCATGGTAAAACAACACTTGTTGATGAACTTTTGAAACAGAGTGGTATATTTAGAACAAATGAAGTTGTACAAGACAGGGTTATGGACTCAAATGACCTTGAAAGAGAACGTGGAATTACAATTCTTTCAAAAAACACTTCTGTGCAATATAAGGATATTAAAATAAATATTGTTGATACTTCAGGACACGCTGATTTTGGTGGTGAAGTTGAAAGAATTCTTACAATGGTTGATGGTGTACTTCTTCTTGTTGACGCTTTTGAAGGCTGTATGCCACAGACGAGATTTGTTTTAAAAAAAGCATTAGGTCTTAATAAAAAAGTCCTTGTTGTAGTAAATAAGATTGACCGTCCTGGTGCTCGTCCAGCAGAAGTTATTGATGAAGTTCTTGATTTGTTTATTGAACTTGGTGCAAGTGATGAACAAATTGAATTTCCTGTTATTTATGCATCAGGAAGAGATGGGTATTCATCAATGGATTCAACTGTTCGTGAAGGTGATATGCGACCTTTATTTGATGCAATTGTTGAATATGTTGATGCTCCTACTGGTGACAAAGATGCTCCGCTACAGGTTTTATTTTCAAGTCTTGACTATGATGATTATATAGGAAGAATTGGTGTAGGCAGAGTTGAGCGAGGAACAATTAAAAGAAATGATAATCTTGTGCTATGTAAGTCGGATGGCACAGAACAGAATGTAAAGATTTCTCGTTTGTACCAATTTGACGGACTCAAAAGAGTTGAAGTTGAAAGTGCATCTGTTGGTGATATTATATGTGTTTCAGGTATTGTTGATTTAAACATTGGTGAAACTCTTTGTGCACCAGAATGTATTGAACCACTTCCTTTTGTTAAAATTGACGAGCCAACTATATCAATGAATTTTATTGTAAATGACAGCCCTTTTGCTGGAAAAGAAGGCAAATTTGTTACCTCAAGAAATCTTCGTGACAGGCTTTTTAAAGAAGTTGAGACAAATGTTAGCATGAGAGTAGAAGAAACCGAATCAACGGATACATTTAAGGTTTCCGGTAGAGGAGAGCTACATCTTTCCATTCTTATTGAAACAATGAGACGTCAAGGGTATGAATTCCAAGTATCAAGACCAAAAGTAATTACAAAAGTTATTGATGGTGTTTTATACGAACCTATGGAATTGCTTATTGTTGAAGTTCCTGAAGAATATGTTGGCGCTGTTATGATGAAGATTGGCTCACGACGTGGTGAACTCGAAAATATGGGTACTCGAGATGGTGGGTCAACGCATCTTGAATTTAAGATTCCTGCCAGAGGTCTTATTGGTTATCGTTCAGAGTTTATGACTGATACAAATGGTAATGGCATTATGAATAATCTCTTTGCTGGATACGAACCGTTTAAAGGTGAGATTGAGACACGTGAAAGAGGTTCAATTGTTGCTCATGAAACAGGTGAGAGTACTGCGTATGGTCTCTTTAACACTCAGGACCGTGGTAGATTATTTATTGGTCCAGGCGTTCCGGTTTATGAAGGAATGATTGTTGGAGAATGTTCTAAAAATGAAGATTTGACTTGTAATGTATGTAAAACAAAGCATCTTACTAATACCCGTGCTTCAGGCTCTGATGATGCTTTAAGACTTGTTCCACATACTGTATTATCTTTGGAACAATCGATGGAATTTATTAAAGACGATGAGCTCATGGAGGTAACTCCTGTTAATATTAGATTGCGTAAAATGATTTTATCAAAGGATTTAAGACTCAAACAGCAATTTAAGAAAAACTAATGCAAAGGGGATGGTTCCTTGAAAGGCATGAAAATTGGAATTGATTTCGGTTCATCTTCTCTGAAAATATTTGCTGAAGGAAAAGGCATCGTCGTTGATGAACCTTCCGTAGTTGCAATTGATAATGAAACTGGAAACCCTATTGCATTTGGTCAAGCTGCCGACAAAGTTTATGGACGTTGTTCGGATAGCATTGGAATTACTAAGGTTATCAGGGATGGAATTGTATCTGACTTTGTAATGGCAGAAAGAATGTTGAGATATTATTTACAGCATGTATGTGGAAACAGAATTTACAAACCTAATGTTGTAATTGGATTATCTTCTAACACTTCAAATTTAGAAAAGAAAACTTTTCTTGATGTTGTTACTCTTGCAGGTGCTGGTCGTGTTTGCTTAGTAGATGGAATATTAGCTTCGGCTTTTGGTTGTGATGTTGCGACCGATAAAATAGGCGGACGAATGGTAATTGATATTGGGCACAACATAACTGAATATGCAATTGTTTCTATGGGTGGTGTCGTTGCAAGTGGTGTTATCAAAAGGGGTAGTTATGAAATAGATAAAGCTATTTCTAACCATTTGAAACAAAATAGAGACATCCTCATTGGACCACATACTGCTAGAGAAATTAAGAATAAAATCACATCTGCTAATTTAAGAGAATGTGAATCTGCACTTTTTGTGTCTGGAAAAAGCAACCTCGATGAAATGCCTATTTCATTTGAGATTACTTCAACTGAAGTTTATCCCTATGTGGATGAGCAAATCAATTTTTTAGTTCAGGATATAAAAGATGAGATTTCTAGAATACCACCCGAACTTTTAGCAGATGCCGCTGACCACGGTATAAAACTTTGTGGTGGTGGTTCTTTAATATTTGATATTGCTGAAAGATTATCAAATCAATTAGGAATACGTTGTGAAGGCGTTAGTGAACCTATACAAGCAAAAATTCGTGGTATTGGTAAATTAATGTTAAATAACGATTTACTAGAAAATAATGGCTATCATTTTATCTTTAAAGATGAAATAAAAAATAAAATACAATGATTGGTGGAGGTATTTTTATGACAAAGAACGTAAGAAAGTTTCTTGCAATTTTTATGTGTATATGTATTTCTTTGCCCTTGCTTTATATACCTGTAAGTGCAAGCAATACATATGATTCTGTTGAGGAATATGTTTTATCATCTGAGACAACTGTTGATAATGGAGATGATATTGAAACACAGATTCTGTTGTATAAAATTTTAAACAAAGTAAGTGATTTCTTTATTAATGACGTTGTTGCTAAGGTATTAAAATTGTCTATTCCTGATTCAGCAGCTGTTATTGATTATGAAAGTTTTGATGTTGATGCTTATGACAACTTTTATCCTGGAATGGAAAACTTCATAAATGAGCCACAAGGTGACAAAGTATGGAGCCTTGGATACGGTAAAGCATCAATTTTACCAGAAGATTTTGGTGAAAAGCGTTATGCTAAAGGTGCATATCTTCCTTATGTATATGGTAATGAAATGTATAAAGATGATGATGGCAATTATGAAGATTTAATGGTACGTGTTATCATTATGAACGACGGTTCGGGAAGAGGTAATGTTTTATTCCTCTCTGTTGATGCAATGGGTCTTGCAAACTCTGATGTTCGTTTAATTCGTGCAGCTCTTAAAGAAATTGCTGAAAAGAATAATATAGTAAGCATCAATGTTTCATGCACGCATATTCATACAGGTATTGACTCACAAGGTGTATGGACTGACCCATTAGGTTGTATTCTTAACAACACTTTAACTGATACGGTTAAATACGGTGTGCCTAGAGAGTTTATTGAATCATTGGTTAAAGGTTCTGTAGAAGCAGTAGAAGAAGCACTCGGTGATATGACAACAGGTAAAATGTATTATTCATCAATTGATATTGAAGAATACCTTTTTGACAGAACAGCACCTATTTCTTTTGACACAAATCTTTATAAACTTGAATTTGTACCATTTAATGCAAATAAAACACCTACTGTAGTTGCAACATTTGGTTGTCACCCAGAATCAGCAAGCTTTGACTGGAATCAGGACGAGAGTGACCCATTAAACTTTGACAGAAAGTTCACAGCTGACTTTATTTGGTACACAGAAAAACTCATGAATTCTGCTGGTTTTAACTTTATTTTCATTCAGGGTAATGTTTCAACAGTTAGCTCATCTCGTCATTTTTCAAATGATGAACTTGATGGTTCAGCTCATTTTGGTGCAATGAGATATGGTTATGAAATTGGTTATATTCTTCTTGGTATGAGTATGAGCGAGAGTGAGAGAATTGTTCTTAATACAATCACTGGCGATAAACTTGGTGTTGAAGAATACAAGGATAATGAAGATTATACTATTTGGTATGATGGTCTTCCTACAGTAAATAAAACAGAAGTTAAACCAGTTCTTAATATTAAATCCAAGCAGTTTACTGTTCAAATTGAAAATAATCTTATCGCTCTTTTAGGTAAAACATCTGTTGCTGATAACCTTGTTTTAAAGGATATGAGAAATAATTACTACACTGTTTCTGAGGTTGGATACATGGAAATTGGTGACAATATGAAGGTTTACATGAGCCCTGGCGAAACATTCGGAGAACTTCTCTTTGGTGGTAATGGCGCAAACGGATTCCCAATGCCTACAATTAGAGAATACACAGGTGAAGATATTATTATAATGGACCTCATGAATGATGCAGCTGGTTATGTTGCAAATGAAGCAAATTATGTTATGGCTGGTTATCAATATAATGAATTAACCGGTGGTTTTGATAGTGACACATGGTGTTTGATTTCTTATGGTAAACATGCAGGAACAACATTCATTAAAAACTTCTATGACGTTTATGATAGCGTAAGATAATTGAAAAAACCACCCAAGGGGTCTCTCAATTAGGGATTTAATAGGTTTTAATCCTATCCTTTCCGTTAATACTTCACGAAAAAACCTCACAAGGCGTCAGCCTAGTGAGGTTTTTGTCATTTTGTCTAAACGAAAATTATATGGATTAAAACT